>NZ_CP040896.1:3815244-4451118 GCF_006337165.1 Hymenobacter jejuensis | reverse complement strand
TGGGGCCTTCATATCATACAGCGAGCCGGCCCGGTGGGTGGCTTTTTTGTTGTCTTCCGCGCTTTTATCGTCCAGAATCTGCATTTCCACTCCGGTTTCGTAAGTGGCTTGAAACGCAGGATCTTCGTGCACGCCAAAGATGATCCCGCTGTTTCCCCCTGCGGAGATATTCCACTCCAGGGTCAATTCAAAGTTTTCGTACTCGCCATAGGTTACCAAATCGCCTTGGCCTTCTGCTTTGGGATTGAGTTGCAGCGCGCCCTGCACAACCGTCCAGGCAGGTTCGGCTTTGGGCTTCAGGTAGGTATGCCAGCCCTTGGTGGTTTTGCCGTCAAACAACGACTGCTGTTTCGCCCCCGAGGTAACACTCTGACCATGAACACTTTGACTAATCAACACCACTGCCAGCAGATTGAGAAAGGAGAATTTCATAGGTTGGATAAATGGGTTTTAGGGCTTAGTAGGAAGGATTCAGGTGAGGGCGGAGTCGAGCCGAACCGGCCGGTCGGGGTACAGGCATTCGCCTTCGGGCCGACCGGGGCAGGCGCCAATATATTGATTCCCAACAGGAAAGCGAAGGCTGGCGAGGCCTACTGTTCAGTCGTGGGTGATGCGCGAGGTGTGCTTGGTGTCGGCCATGCGCAGATACACGATCAGGGAAATCACGGCGCAGAGGGTTACGTACCAATAAAACCAAGCTTCAACTCCCTGATCCTTAGCCAGTAACGCTACGTATTCGGCCGTTCCGCCAAAGATGGCCACGGTGAGCGCATACGGCAGGCCCACGCCCAGCGCCCGGATCTCGGTCGGGAACAGCTCGGCCTTCACCACGGCGTTGATGGACGTATAGCCGCTCATGATAATCATGGCCACGACCAGCAGGCCAAATGCGCCCCAACTCGTGTGCGTCTGGCCCAGCAGCGTCATCAAGGGCACGGTGCCCAGGGTGGCCCCTACTCCAAAAAACAGCAGCACCGGCCGCCGGCCCACGCGGTCGGAAATGGCACCCATGAGCGGTTGCAGCACCATGGCTACGGCCAGCGTCCAGAAGGAAATCAGGGTGGCTTCGGCCTTGGTGAAACCGGCCGTGTTAACCAGGAATTTTTGGGTATAAGTCGTGAAAGTGTAGAAAACGATGGTGCCGCCCAGCGTCAGGCCCACCACCGTGAGCACCTCGCGCGGGTACTGCAGCAGCACCCGCATCTTGCTGATTTTCTGATTATTAACAATTTCACCTTGGGGCACTTCAGTTTCTTCCTGCTTCACGAAAGCGTCCGTTTCCTCCATGTGCTGCCGCAGGTACAGGGCCACAAGGGCCGCGAGCGCCCCGATCACAAACGGAATGCGCCAGCCCCATTCGTGCAGCTGCGCGTCGGTGAGCACTTTCTGTAAGGCCAGCTGCACGACCAGCGCCAGCAGTTGCCCCGCAATGAGCGTTACGTATTGAAAACTGGAAAAGAAACCGCGGTTCTTGCGGTCGGCCATCTCGCTCAGATACGTAGCGGAGGTGCCGTATTCGCCGCCTACGCTTAGCCCCTGCAACAACCGCGACACGACCAGCAGCACCGGCGCAAACACGCCAATGCTGGCATAGGCCGGCGTGAGCGCAATGAGCAGCGAGCCGGCGCACATCAGCAGCACCGATAGCAGCAAGGCTGCCTTACGGCCGTGCCGGTCAGCATAAAGCCCTAATAACCAACCACCTAAGGGCCGCATCAGAAATCCCACTGCAAAGATGGCGGCAGAGTTGAGCAGCTGCGCCGTTTGGTCGCCTTTGGGGAAAAAGGCCGGCGCGAAGTACAGCGCAAACGCCGAGTAAATGTACCAGTCGTACCACTCGACCAAGTTGCCCACCGAGCCGCTGAAGATGGATTTGATGCGCGAGGCCATCGTGCGCTGCGGCGGGCGTATTGAGGTCGTTAGGTCCGGCATGGGAAAATAGAAGTGGTTGGGAAACGTAAGCTAGCACGGCAACCGGAGAAGCGCACAAAAGCAACGCGTTTTATCAGCCCTTGTACCTCAATCGCGCATCGGTTGTTCACTAGAAGTAGCGAGGTAGCACTTCGCGTTATTATGCCCCTAGAGAAATAGCTTGGTACTTTTCCTATGCGGATCCAAGAAGCGGCATTATGTTAATCAACTTTTCCTAGGATCCGGTCACCTTGTCAGTTTAGCTGCTTTCCAGTTTTTGTCTAACTAGAAGCCTTATCAAAAAAGCAACCCACACTAACTCATGCAGCCTGGTAATCTCTTACCCATCACCACCCTTGGTGACCGCTGGGTAGATAACGACTTGATGATGCTTCACGCTTGCTTCCAGTTGTTGACCAACTGCATCGAGCAGGAACACTTGTTTACGGCGACTGAATGGGAGGAAAACGAAGCCAAACAGCACGCCAGGCAAGAGCTGGAAGCGTTGCATCAATGGTGGCAAGAACGGAGCGAAGTAGAACGGCAACGGCAGCTAGACCCGATCTGGACGAAGAACCAGTACGAAAAGGATAATCAGATGCTAATCCGCTTAATTAAGGTGCGTCAGTATTTGTGGACGTAGCAGCAACGACCAGCATATAGGTTGCTCTATTAAACATAAAAGGACTTCTCGGACTGGAAAATGCGCCTCACATGCTGTCTTCGCTGTCAAGGTGTTTGTGCGCCATTTTATGGCCGGCCATTACAACTTCTTGTAAAGCGAGAAGCGAGGATCTTTGTGCGCCAATTTGACCTCTTTGTTGCGTTTGTTTACAATCACTGCCCTTCCTGATAGGTCCGCTTGTTGTTGGGTGGGGGTTAGCTTGGACAGATCCACGCTGGTAGATAAGAAACCGACATGCCAGTTGTCGGGGTCGTCGGAGATGCAGAAGGCTTTGGGGTGAAGACGGTTCCTTCTTGCTTGGAGCAGGGTGTTGATGTCTTTCTCATCAGCATCAAAGAGCTCGTATGTTAGGTTCGCCCGATTGGCTGGTGCCGAGGTGTAGCCGTTCTCCTGGATAAACATTTCTGCTAAGTGGATGGCTTGTTGTTGAGACAGTTCCCGGGTCTGGCCTGAGGATAAACGGCTCACCAAACCCATCAGGACCACAAGTACGCCTAACCATTTGTTCATATCTCTTAAAGCGATGGGAATGCATCCCGGTTAGTTTTTGGCCAGAAAGTGTGCAGGAAACTATACTGAAGACTCTCAACTTGAAAGCAAGTTACCCTGCTTTGCAATTGGACAGAACGGCGAGAATAAAAACCTTCGGAGGCCGCTTCTTTCGCGGAATCCTTCCTTAACATAATCGAAGTTATATCCCCGATGTCGGAAAAGGACCGATTTTAGCCTCTACCGCTCCGGACGGGCAGAGGTAGTACTTTGCGGGGAAGGCTTAACGGGGCTGCACACTGTACGAAAGGCCCTTGCAGCGTATTCCATGCCCGAGGCCGTTCAAGGTTACCGTGTACTCTCGCAAGAAGGCGTCATGGCTCGCGTGGAAATCCACTTCGTACGCGAAATCGAAAGCCAAGCTCTTCACTTCCGTTAAGGTGAGTTCCAAGTTGGCAATGCCCTCGAACCCTTCAAAGGCAATGGTCACGGTTCCGAGGGCATTCGGCGCAATTAGCCACCCCCCCTCCACGCCGGCCGGGGACTCATAGCGGATGGACTTGATGAAGATGTCGTCGCTATCAAAAAAAGACACCAGCGGCGCTAAATCAGAGGAGTTCTGCGGGGGCTGAGTACGCATGGAATAGAAGGGCCAAAAGGAGTCGGTAGAGTACCAGGAGGGATGATGCAAGGTATTGCCTTTCCAAGCTCTTATCCCGGCGTCGCAGCTGCCTTGGTACTTGGTTTGGTGTGCGCGCTGAATGTCTTAGCGCGGAGCTTCCTGCTTCAACTGTAGGTTCTGCGCCTGCGCCATAGGGACCGATAAGCGGCGGGCTTATCGGTCCCTATCCTACCTCCGTGTCGCGCAAAAATGTCCGTTTTGTGAGACAGCTCCACGGGTACGGGGCCGTCCCTGGCGTAGACGGTGATCAGCGTAGGATTATTGCAGGGTAGAAAAGCCTCCCTTGGACCCCATAAACACGAATTTATGCACGCCGCAATCGTATTGAAAATACGTGCTGAGGGCTCCGGAATTGATTAGCTGAAGTTGCCGGCCCGTTTTCTGCACCGCGAAAGGGATAACCTTGATAACAAACTCATTGCCCTCCACTTGCAAGGGAACGACTCTGGTTAAATACACGCGCTTGGGTCGGTGTTTGAGTTTTTGCTGCAGCGCTTCCGGGGAAACGCACACGAGCGTCAGGCCATTGATGGTCGTCGAAGCGGGTAGGCGCAGCAGTAGGTTTTCCTCCAGCCAAATCTCTTTGACCGTCGGAAAGTACTGCTGCACATACGTGCAAAATTCGGTTAACGCTTTATGATACACGTTGGTGGCGGCCGGTGCCGCCGTATCATACCGCGCCTGCGAGAATCCTGGCAGAGACAGCGCCGTGGAAAGCAAGGCGATCAGAACGGACTTCTTCATGGGAAGGGAGGGCTGCTACAGTGGTGGAGGGGCTCCTACGCCGCCGGGGAGCTAGGCAACTCTCCGTACGTGGTTTCGGCCAGCAGCCAGTAAAGGTCCACCGGGCGGGTGGTCGGGGCTTCGCCGGCGCCAGCCCGGAATAAAGACGGAAAGGGCGGCAAATTACCACTTAGAAGCGAAAGGGCTGGAGGCTTGAAAATACCACTTTCCCGAGACTGCGCTTATAACTACTTTTATAAATAAGCCGAGGCGGTTGTTGTGGTTCATCGCGCCCATGTTTTTCTTGTGAGGTTTGCTTTCCGTATAATGCTACTTCGCAACAGGCTTAAAACTAATGGCTGCACCGCCGCCGGGGGCCAATTGTAGCTTGAGCGCCGTGCGGCTGTTTACCGATTGCTGCCGAATTTGATAGGCTGCGGGGTTCTTCTGCCAATCGGCGTCCTTGGCGTCGGCGTAGATGGTGGCTACGTACTTGGTGCCGGGAGTCAGGAAATTTAACTTCACCGTCTGCTGCCGTGCCTGCTCGTCGGTGATGGCGCCCAAATACCACTCCTCCTTGCCCTTGGCCTTGCGGGCGGTCACGATATAATCGCCGGGCTCGGCGGCCAGAATGCGCGTGTCGTCCCAGTCCACGGGCACGTCTTCGATGAATTGGAAAGCGTCGAGGTGCTGGTTGTAGTTTTCGGGTAGGTCGGCCGCCATTTGCAAGGGGCTGTACATGGTCACGTACAGGGCCAGTTGCTTAGCTAAAGTGGTATGTACCTGGCGCTTCGGGGCACTGGCCGCGTAGCCTTGGAGCTTGAAAATGCCGGGCGTGTAGTCCATCGGCCCGCCCATCAGGCGCGTAAAGGGCAGGATGGTTTCGTGCTCGGGAGCATTGCCGTCGCTGAAGGCGTTGAACTCGTTGCCGCGGGCGGCTTCCGAAGCCAGCCAGTTAGGATACGTGCGGTGCAGGCCAGTCGAACGCACGGGTTCGTGCATGTCCACCATGATGTGGCTCGCCGCCGTTTTTTGCGCCGTGTGCACGTAATGATTAACCATCCATTGCCCGTCGTGGTGCTCGCCACGCGGGATGATGCGGCCCACGTACCCCGTTTTCACCGCGTCGTAGCCGTGCTCGTCCATAAAGCGGTAGGCGGCATCCTGGCGCCGCTCGTAGTTGGTCGCGGAGCCGGAGGTTTCGTGGTGCATGATGATTTTCACGCCTTTGCTGGCCGCGTAGTGCTGCAACTCATCCACGTTAAAATCCGGGTAGGGCGTCACAAAGTCAAACACTTCCTCTTTCCAGTTGCCTACCCAATCTTCCCAGCCCACGTTCCAGCCCTCAACTAACACGCCTTGGATGTGGTGCTGGGCGGCAAAGTCGATGTAGCGCTTCACATTGGCCGTAGTGGCGCCGTGGCGGCCGTTGGGCTTCAGGCGGCTCCAGTCGGTGCCGGCCAGCTTGATGTTGCTGGAGTCCGAGTAGTTCCAGGAAGCGCGTCCCACCTGCATTTCCCACCACACGCCCACAAACTTCTGCGGCTTGATCCAGCTTGGGTCCTGAATCTGGCTCGGCTCGTTCAGGTTCAAGATCAGCTTCGAGGCCAACACCTCCGGCGCCTTATCGCTGACCACGATGGTGCGCCAGGGCGTGTGCTCGGGTGCCTGCAAATAAGCCATGGCCCCCGTGACGGCAGGCACCAAGTCGCTGGTTAGGCCAAAGGTTTTGGGGTCTACGGTGAGCATCATGGCCGGATAATTCACCAGCGCCGCTTCGTGAATGTTCACGTACAGCCCGTCATCCGACTTGAGCATCAGGGGCGTTTGCACGCGGTAAGGCGCTGCTTTCAGCTGAATGACCTCAATGGGCGTGGTGTTGATCTCGCTCAGGCGAGAGGTGGTATAAGCATACTCATTGGAATCGTAGTCGCCCGGAATCCAAAACGCTTTGTGGTTGGCGGGCAGGTTAAATTCCGTATGCTCGGCCGTCACGGTGAAGTACTGCAGGTTGGCCTGCCGCGGCCACTCATAGCGAAATCCTAGCCCGTCGGCGAACACGCGGAACACCACGTCGAGTAGGCGGCGCGGCGCGGCCGGCTGACGCAGGTGCACCGTGAGCTGCCGATAGTGGTTGCGAATGGTTTTGACTTCGCCCCACACCGGCTGCCACGTTTCGTCTACGTCCTTGGTTTCGCTGCCTACCACTTCCAGCGGGCCCTCAAAGCCTTGGCCATCCGCCAGCGCAACACCCAGGCGGGAGGGCTTGACAACTACCTTCGCGCCGTAGCGCAAGGTATAAGTGGGCTGCCCGTTGGGGTTCAGGGCAAAGGTTAAGCCGACTTGGTCTAGCTGGGCCGTCAGTGGGGCGTGCTGGCCTACGGCTTGTAAGCTGGCCAGCAGCAAGGCGGCTATGAGCAACTGCTTCATTAAGGTAGAAATTGGAGTGCGGCAAAAGTAGGCAAAGCGCCCGGCTTTGGTTGACAAGGCCCGCAGCGCATATTAGTCCGTTGCTGACCCTAAGTATGGTTCTCAGACGCGCCCAGCAAAACGTTCATTTGTTCTTTCCCGACGAGCGCGTGCCACCATGCGGAACGCCGCATCTATCTTTGTTGTCTGAATACCATTCGGTCTGAAGGCTAGCTCCCTTTCACCCACTATGCTCGACAAGAAAGAAATTGAGGTGCTGCTTCCGGCGGAAGTGGCCTACGACGAGTACGCGCGCTACGGCGCCCTGCTCGATGCTGCGGGTTTGCAGCCCGGCGAAGCCGATTTTGTGCACCTGCGCCGCCGTTCCATCGATGCCCGCGGCCGGCAACCGCTCGTACGGCTGCGGGCGGATGTGTGGCTCACCCCGCCTCCTGCCGAATTATTCGGCCCCTGGTTTCAGTACCCCGATGTCAGCGGCGCGCGACGCACGGTGCTTATTGTGGGCGCGGGTCCGGCGGGGCTGTTTGCAGCGTTGCGAGCTATCGAATTGGGTATCAAGCCGATAGTAGTGGAGCGCGGCAAAGATGTGCGCACCCGTCGCCGCGATTTGGCTGCTTTAAATAAGGAGCATCTCGTCAATCCCGATTCCAACTACTGCTTCGGCGAAGGCGGGGCCGGTACGTATTCAGATGGCAAGCTGTACACGCGCTCTACCAAACGCGGTGACATTCAGCGCATTCTGCGGCTACTGGTGCAGCACGGCGCTACGCCCGACATTCTGGTGGATGCTCACCCGCACATCGGCACCAACAAGCTGCCCTCCGTGGTGGCAGCCCTGCGCGAATCGGTGCGGCAAGCGGGCGGCGAGGTGCATTTTGATACGCGGGTGACCGACCTGATCTTGGATAAAAATCGCCTGCGCGGCGTCGTGACAGCTACCGGCGAAGCGCTTGAAGCAGATGCCGTTATCCTGGCCACCGGCCACTCGGCCCGCGACATTTACGAGCTGCTGCACCGCCGCGGCGTGCGCGTCGAGGCCAAGCCGTTTGCCCTGGGCGTGCGCGTCGAACATCCGCAGGCCCTCATCGACCAAGCCCAGTACCGCCGCACCGACCGCGGCCCGCTGCCGGCGGCTTCTTACGCGCTGGTGCACCAAACCCAGGTGAAAGGCAAGCAGCGCGGTGTGTTTTCGTTTTGCATGTGCCCTGGCGGCTTCATCGTGCCGGCGGCCACGGCCCAGGGCGAAGTCGTGGTGAACGGCATGTCGCCGAGCCGCCGCGACTCGCGGTACGCCAACTCCGGCATTGTGGCCGCTATCGAGCTGGAAGACATGGACTTACGGCAGCATGGTGCTTTGGCCGGCTTGCGGTATCAGCAGGAAATCGAGCAGCGCGCCTGCGCCCTGGCGGGCCATACGCAGCTGGCTCCAGCTCAGCGGTTGGGCGATTTTCTGAAGAACAAGCTCTCATCCGAGCTGCTGGAAACCTCCTACCAACCCGGCCTCACCCCCATCCGCATGGACGACGTGCTGGGTGCCAATCTGGCCGAGCGCCTGCGGCAAGGCTTCCAGAATTTCGGCCGCAAAATTCCAGGTTATGCCACCAACGTGGCCCAGATTGTGGGGGTAGAAAGCCGCACGTCGGCGCCGGTGCGCATTCCGCGCGACCCGGCCACGCTGCAACACCCCGAAATTACGGGCCTTTTCCCCTGCGGCGAAGGCGCGGGCTTTGCAGGCGGCATTGTGTCGGCAGCCATGGACGGGGAGCGTTGCGCAGAAGCAATGGCGGCGCTATCTATTTCATAAATAATTAATAATCAAGTATTTACAAAATAGATAACGCGTTCGTCTCGTTGAGCCGGGCCAACACAGTGTGCACCATTTGGTCGCAGCGGTGCCCCAGGTAGGCGAACGTACGGTGCGGATCAAAACTGCCCAGCCGGGCGCGTAGCTGGGCGCGGGCCCGCAGCAGGCGCACTTTCACGTTCATTTCCGTAAGCCCCAGGCTCTGAGCCGTTTCGGATACGCTCATGCCTTCCACGGCGCGCAGCACAAACACGCTCCGGTACTTGGCGGGTAGCTCACAAACGGCCGTTTCCAACGCCTCGCGCAACTCGTCATTAAGCACGGCTTGCAGAGGCGTACGCTCGTCGGGCTGGGCTAATTCGGCCGGGGCAGGGGCGGTATCCAGGTCTACGAAACGGCGCTGGCGGCGCTGGCCCATCAGGCATTCGTTCAGTAGAATCCGCGTAAGCCAGGTGGCAAAACTGGCGCGGCCTTCAAACTTGCTCAGGTGTTCGTAGGCCTTCACCCAGGCATTCTGCATGGCTTCTTCTACGGCCTCGGCATCGCCTAGCACTGCAATGCCGGCGCGGTAGAGGCGCTGGTTGTAGCGGCGCATAAGCAGCTCGAAAAGTTGCTTTTCGCCGGCTAATACGCGGCCAATCACGTCAATATCGGGGAGCGGAGCGTAGGGCATGGCGGCAATGGGCGGAAGCATGACGAATGAAGTTAAACACTTCTTGGCGAAGCAGTTAGACAATGGATGCACAAGTAGGCGCTTTGGTTACAAAACCTGAAAACCCGAATTTTCTGTAACCTCCGGGCAGGCTCGGCATCCAATGGCAACAAACTACCACTCAACGTTTTACTGCCATGCAAACCGATCTTCACCTTCCAGCTTCCTCCTCCCGGGTTGCGGCGCCTTCTGTTACGCAGGTGCTGCGCATTACCTATGGCCTGGTGCCCATTGTGGCCGGCCTCGATAAGTTTACGAACCTGCTCACCGACTGGTCGGCGTATTTGGCGCCAAGCGTAGCCACGCACCTCCCTTTTTCGGCCCACACGTTTATGATGCTGGTGGGCGTGATCGAGATTGGGGCGGGCCTTCTGGTGCTGTTTCGGCCCCGCATCGGGGCTTGGGTGGTGATGGCGTGGCTCGTGCTCATCGCCCTGAATCTGCTCATCAGCCGTCATTACGACGTAGCCGTACGCGACTTGGTGATGGCCGTGGGGGCATGGTCGTTGGGGCGACTCAGCAACGGAGCGCCTTCCTAACCTCACGCAATAGTGCTAAGCAAAGGGAACCAGACCACCGCGAGCGCGTTTCGTATAAAGAGTAGTACCTTCTACTTTGCACTCGCGATGAAAAAAAATAAGAAAACCGTAGTGATCGGCGCCAGCGACAACCCGGCCCGGTACTCGTATAGAGCCGTCAACATGCTCAAAAGCCACGGCCACGACGTGGTGCCTGTGGGCATTCGCAAGGGCCAGGTCGCTGGCCTCGACATTCACCTCGACAAACCCGAACAATCGGAAGTAGACACGGTGACCTTGTACGTGGGCCCGCAAAACCAGCCCGCCTGGTACGACTATATTCTGGATTTGAACCCCAAGCGCATCATTTTCAACCCCGGCACCGAAAACGACGAGCTGGAGCGCTTGGCGCAGCAACGCGGCATTCGCACCGAAGAAGCCTGCACGCTGGTGATGCTCTCGGTAGGCAACTACTAGCGCCGAGCTTCTGCCCGTACTTGTTGAACCGCTGCCCCGGCCGGGCATCACATAATCATGTGATGCCCGGCCGGGGCAGCGGCGTTTCCAGCGTTCTGAGCGCGACCAACGGCCGATCTCATTTGTCAATATTTTAATTAATCTATTTTCAATTTATCTTCCAAATGCCGTCCCGAACCGGAATGGATAATGCTCATTTTTAATAAGTTATCCGCCATGCCTACCCGTTTCAAACAACTGTCCCTGGCCGAGTTCATTGCCGTGCTCGACCGCTTCCCCTTCACGCGGCACATCAACGCCGTGCACATGCACCACACGTGGCGCCCCAACCGGGCGCAGTACCAGGGTTTGGCCAGCATTGAGGCGATGTGGCAGTACCACACCCAGCACAACGGTTGGTCGGACATTGCCCAGCACATCACCATCGCGCCCGACGGCACCATCTGGACGGGCCGCAACTGGAATCTGGCGCCGGCCAGCTCCTCAGGGCACAACGGCAACTCGCTGGCGGGGCCGTTTATGTTTGAGATGATCGGCGACTTCGACAAAGGCCGCGACCCCTTCGACGGGGCCCAGCGCAACACGGCCCTGCACGTGGTGGCACACGTGCTGCACAAGTTTAAGCTCCCGAACGAGGCCCTGCACTTTCACAACCAAATGTCGGTCAAAACCTGCCCCGGCAGCAGCATCAGCTACGCCAATACGCTGGTGGAAGTACAGAAAATCAGGGCGACGCTGGGCACCCGCACCGTCAATTTTGGCGCCGTGATCGACTCCGAGCGCATTGAACGCGCCCTGGAGCTGCTGCGCCGCGTGCCCATTGCCAGCCACACCCGCCGGCTGGGCGCCGAAGCCCTGGCCGAACCCGCCGAAGAAGGCATGAGCCGGCAGGAGATGCACCACGTAACCGATGCTCCGGAAACAACGACCAGCCGGAACGCGCCCCTCCGCGAAGCGCTGTCGGAAGCACAGAAGCGCCGCCTGCGTCCGCACGTCATCAACCTCGACCAGGGCCACTTCTCGCCCGACGGCCTCTACACCACGCGCCCCGCGGACGTGGACGCCATTTTTGACCGGTACTTGGAGCAGGCCTTGCAGGAAGCCAAAGCCGCCAACCGTCCCCTGCAGATCATGCTGTACGCCCATGGGGGCTTGGTATCGGAAAAATCGGGGCTGCAAAGCGCGCTGCGCTACATTCCATGGTGGCTGCAAAACCACGTCTACCCGCTCTATTTTGTGTGGGAAACCGGCTTGTGCGGCACCTTAGGCGCCATCATCCGGAGCGTGGGCTCGCGCGAGGCGGCCCGCGGCATCACCGACCTCACCGACCGCATCGTGGAAAAATCGGTGGGGCCGCTCGGGGGCCAGCTCTGGAAAAACATGAAGGACAGCGCCGAATGGGCTGCGGCTGCCGACGGTGGCGCCCGCTACGTAGCCCTCAAGCTCAAGGCCTTCTGCGATGCCCACGGCAACGACGTCCGGACGGGCGCCTTGCAGCTGCACGCGGCCGGACACAGCGCCGGCTCTATTTTCCATGCGCATTTTATTCCGGTGGCCCTGCAACTGGGCGTGCCCGCTTTCCGCACGCTGCACCTGCTGGCGCCGGCCATTCGGGTAGATGAATTTAAGCGCCACCTGGCCGCCCACGTGGGCAAAGGCATCCAACACCTGACGCTGTACACCATGCGCGACGCGCTGGAGCTAGCCGATACCTGCTCGCTGATTTACCGCAAATCGCTGCTCTACCTGCTGTACTACGCCCTCGAAACGGCCCGTGAAACGCCGATTCTGGGGCTTGACATCTCGCTGCACGCCGACGCCCAACTCCAGCAGCTGCTCGGCCTCAGCGGCACTCCCACCCCCAATGCCGAGGTAATCTGGTCGAAAACGTTGGAGCCCACGCACCGCAGCTCCAGCACCTCGACCTCGCACGGCGGCTTCGACGACGACGCCCCGACCATGGAAAGTGTGCTCCGCCGCGTTACCAACCAAGAACCCGTCGCGCCCTTCCCCACCACCCGCGAGCTGGTCGATCCGTGGCACGAGCCCGTCGAGTTGCCCGAAGAGCTGGTGCTGCTGGCGCAGGTGCAGGCCGAAACTAAGGTGCCCACGCCGAAAAAGCCTGCTAAACCGGCGCCGCTCATGCCGTTGCCCAGCAGCAACGGCCATGCCCGCCAGCGTGCCCTGTGCATCGGCATCGACGAGTATGCGGCGGCGCCGCTCAGCGGCTGCGTGGCCGACGCCCAGAGCTGGGTACAGACGCTGCAGAAGTTTGGCTTCGAGACGGCCACCTTGCTGGACAGTGAAGCCACCCGCGCCAACATGCTCGACCGCATCACCAAACTGGTGAACACCAGCAAACCCGGCGACGTGGTCGTGATTCAGTATTCGGGGCACGGCACGACGCTGAAAGACCTCGACGGCGACGAGGAAGACGACGGCCGCGACGAAGCCCTGTGCCCCTACGACTACGCCACCGGCGCGTTCCTGCTCGACGACGACTTGAGGGCAGTGTTCCGTCGCGTGCCGACCGGCGTCAACGTGACGTTGTTTATGGATTGCTGCCATTCGGGCACCATCAGCCGGTTTGCGACCCTGGAGCCCGTGGTCACGGCTCCCTCCAACTCGCGGCCTCGGTTTATGCGCGCCACTCGCGACATGGAAGCGGCGCACGAAGATTTTCGGCGTACACTAGCCAACAACGGCCTCACCTCGCCGGCCGACGGCAGCCGGGCGCATATGCGCGTGGTTACATTTACGGCCTGTCAACCCATTGAAGTAGCGTATGAAACCGACGGCAGCGGCGACTTTACCAACCGGGCCGTGCGGTTGCTGAGCAAAGCCACGACGGGCGTCACGCACAAGGAGTTTCAGCGGCAGGTGACGCGGGCCTTTGGGGCCAAGCCGCGCCAACACCCCACCCTCGACTGCACCGACGACGCCTCCGGCTACGCTCTGCTTCAGCCCGTGCCCAGCGTCAGCAGCAAAGTGGTAGCTCCGAAACCCGCACGGCGCAAAAAGCAGCTCGGCTAACTTCTTACCCATTTATATAACGTGTTTATAATCAATATTTTATAAATTATTCATTCGTATTATTATTTATAATTTATTCCCAGACGATTTCCAGGTCCACAACCAGCTAAGGCGATGAGTTGCGGGCCTGGAAATCGTTGTAACTGCCGACGAAGCCGGTCTTCCTATGTCGAAAAGCAATGGCGCAGCCCCCGATGGTCCGCAAGAGGCGGCCTTGCCGCGGCGGCGCGTGCGGGCCACGCAACGCAAGCCCAAACCCGTTCGCCCCGACGCGAAGGCCGAAGTAGGAGCGCCGCCCGCTGATCCGCCCTTTACCGTGCCCGCGCTGCTGAGCCAGGCCGTAACCGTGGAAACGCCCCTGCCGCCGCCCTTGCCGGCGCACCTGCCCCCGCCCGTTACCGCCGACCCGGCCGCCGTGGCCCGCATTGCCAGTCTGAGCTGGGCTGCGCTGCAAAAAGAGCTGCTGCTGCCGGCCGAACCCTACTCGCCCAGGGAGCTAGCTTTGCAGGCGTATTTCGGCGAAACGGAGCTTTTCAACCTGCGCGAGCTGGCCGGCGGCAGCCGGGCCCTCAGCCCCGAAGGCAGCCCCAGCAAGGCCTTGGCCGACGTCATTTTTCTGCCAGGCATCATGGGTTCGGGCCTGAGCCTGACCCACCGGGGAAAAACCCAGCCGTTCTGGATCAATCTGTTGCGCATTGCCGGCGAAGGCATTGGCAGTTTGCAGCTTCCCTCAACGGGCGACGAGGTAGCGGCCACCGACCCCGACCACCGGACGTACTCGCGCACGCTGCTGGCTTTATCAGCCAACTGGAATATGCACCCGTTTGGCTACGATTGGCGCAAAGACTTGGGCGAAGCGGCCGACCGGCTGGCCCACTACATCGAGCGGCGCCTCGCCGACCGGCCCGTGCACATCGTGGCCCATTCGATGGGCGGGCTAGTGGCCCGGCTGTTTATTGCCCGTTACCCCAAGCTCTGGGACGCCATGCGTGGCCCCGACGGCGACGGCGGCAAGCTCATCATGCTGGGCACCCCTAATTATGGCTCTTACGCGATGGTGCAGGTGCTTACGGGGGCCGAAAAACTGGTGCGGTGGCTCGCCAAGCTCGACCTGCGCAACAGTCTGCCGGAGGTGGTCAAGATTCTGAACACCTTCGAGGCCACCTACCAGATGCTGCCGGCCCCCGAAAAGCTCGCGCCCGAACTGGCAGCGCTTTACCAGTCAGGCACGTGGGGCGAATTTCCGGTGCTGGCTTCGCACCTGGATAAGGCCCAGAATTTTCACCGCGAACTAGCCGCCGCCAGCGCCACCATCGACCCCGAACGCATGGTGTACATCGCGGGCTGCAACCGGCGCACGCTCTATAAGCTCGACATTGTGGCGCCCGGCGAATTTCGCTACCACGAAACCCTCGAAGGCGACGGCCGCGTCCCGTTTTCGCTGGGCCTGCTGCCCGACGTTACGACGTATTACGTCGACGAAGACCACGGCAGTCTCCCCAGCAATAGATTGGTAATCAAAGCCATACACGAGCTGCTGGTACACAACCGAACCTCGGCTTTGCCCCAGCACCCCGTCATTACGCGCAGCATCACCGCGCGCGACGGCTATTGGCACCGGCCCATCGGCGAAGACTTGGTCGGCACCAAGCTGGAAAACCTGGCGAAACGGGTGAAGTCGGGCGTCAAGCTGCCCGAAGAAATCGCCGAGCAGCAAGCCGCCGAAGAAGCCCTGTTGCGGGCTGCCCTCGGCGAAGAGTGCCCTACGCGCCGCCTCGACTCGCTCCGCGACCAGCCCACCACCCGCAGCCAGAACCCGTGGCCGCTAACCGTGGCGCTGGTCTACCAGAAAGTAACGGAGGTAGCCACGCCGGTGCTGGTGATGGGCACCTACCGGGGGGCGCCGGCCACGCGCCGCCTCGCCCAAGTCGACGAAGCTCTCGAATACTGGATCAGCCAAGCCAACGACCACGCCATGCTGGGCGGTGAGCTGGGCCAAATCTCCTTTATACCAGCCCGTTACAAGCGCAAGCTCAAGGCCAAGGCCGTGCTGCTGGTGAGCATGGGCGAAGAAGGCCGCTTCACCCACCACGACCTGCGCTACCTCATGAACAACGTAGCCACGGCGGTGTCGTCGTTGGGGTACCCGCGCTTTGCCTCCGTGGTGCTGGGCACCAAAGCCGGCACCATGAGCGAAGAGCGGGCCTTGCTGAGCTTGCTGCAAGGGGTGTGCGACGCTATGCAGAATCCGTCGGAGGTAATGCCGGCCAAAGAAGCCAACCGCGTATCGCATCTGACCCTGATCGCGCGCGATGAAAAGCAATTTGCCGACCTGAGCGTGATTCTGGAAAACGTGGAGCACAGCAAACTCATTGACGGACTGGATGTTACGTTTAAACCCGAAAACTTCACCACGCCGCCCACGCCCGCACCCGATGCCATTGGCAAATCGTCGCCCAAAGGCGTCATCAACTTGCCTTCCGACGAAGCCGGACCGCGCATTACCATCGAGCGCGACGGCTCGCGGTTTCGGTTTTCGGCCTTGGTGAAGGGTGCCGTAATTCCGGTGCGCGAAGTGGATGTGCAGGCCTTTTTCCCGAACAGCCTGTCGGGGCGGCTCATGGACTCGGTGACGCGCGAAGAGCAGGAAACCTACGGCCAGCTGCTGACGACGACGCTGTTTCCCATTGATTTTCAAGAGCTTCTTGCTGAGCCACTTACGTTTATCCTGGACCGCGAAACGGCAGGCTTGCCTTGGGAAATGGCCTGCTTTACGCACGAGCGGCGGCCGGGAACGCAATACTTCGGACCGCAGCTGCTGCTCACGCGCCAGTTCCGGACCATGCTCTCGCCGAGACCCGGCCTGCCCCCGCCCCGCAACCAGGATTTGCGCGTGCTGATCATTGCCGACCCTGCTCCCGAGCCCGAATATCAACTGCCAGGCGCCCGCCGCGAAGGCCGCGCCGTGGTGCAGATGCTCAGCCGCATCAAGCAGTATTCGGGCCTCGACATCGACGTGGTGGAGCGCATCGGCGACGCCGAGTGCGACCCGCTCGAAATTCTGGCCCTGATTCTCAACGGCAACTTCGACGTGGTGCACTTCGCCGGACACGGCGTTTTCAACGCCGACCACCCCTCGTGCGGCGGCTGGGTGTTTGGGAAAGATCGGTTTTTATCGGCGCGCGAAATTTTTCAGGCCCGGCAAGTGCCGCGGCTGGTGTTTGCCAACGCTTGTTTTTCGGCTGAAATCAACCAAGGCCCGGCCCTGACGGCCGAAGAACTGAACCGCAACCTGGCCGGCATTGCCGAAGCCTTTTTCGAGCGCGGCGTGCGCAACTACCTCGGCACCGGCTGGCCCGTCAACGATGCCCAGGCCGAAGAGTTTGCCACCGAATTCTACGCCCAGGCCCTGCTGGGCTTGGCCGCCGACAAAATCACGGAGCTTTCCCACCTCGGCGAAACCGGCGAGGCCAATCCACGACCGTTGGGCTATGCCATCGCCGAAGGCCGCAACCGCATCGCACACCGCGGCGGCTCGACGTGGGGCGCCTACCAGCACTACGGCCAGGCCAACGACGTGTTATTGTCGTTGTCGTAGCAAGTTGCTCGGCTCCGTTACGGCTCCTGTACTGGCTATGCGTAGCTGGTGCAGGAGCCGTTTTTGTGCCCTGGCGCCATTGCCTTTTCCCAGTCTGACGCTTCCGGCAGCGGATCGCAATCGTTTAACGGAGCGCAAATGGGCGGCTACGAAGAATAGAAGTCAAATATTTGTAAAAGCACAAGTTATTGATTATCAATATCTTATAAAATTACACGCGCCACTCTATGCTTTTTTCTGATCTTCAGGCAACGGTCAGGCAACCAGACCCATCTACCCCATCAAAGAGCCTGCTATAGTTCCTTTTTACTTTCGCCACCGTGACCGACGCCGATCTCATAGCCGCTTGCCGCCAAGGCAGCAGCCGGGCCCAAAAGCTGCTCTATGAGCGCTTTGCGGGCATGATGCTGGGCGTGTGCATTCGGTACCTACGCCACCGCGAAGACGCCGAAGAGGTCATGCTCATGGGCTTCGTGAAGGTGTTTCGGGCCTTGGACCAGTACCGGCACGAAGGCAGCTTCGAAGGCTGGATTCGCCGGATCATGGTCAACGAAGCCCTGGGCCAATTGCGCCGCAAAGAGCCGCTGCACCTAGCCATCGACGACTATTCGGCCGATGTAGCCGTAACCGCTGCCGATGCCGAGTCGCAGCTAAACGAAGCGGACCTGCTGGGGCTCTTGGCCGAACTGCCCGCTGGCTACCGTACGGTGTTCAACCTGTACGCGCTGGAAGGCTATTCGCACCCCGAAATCGGTGAGTTGCTGGGCATCTCGGAAGGGACCAGCAAATCACAGCTCAGCAAGGCACGAGCCATGCTCCAGCGCCGTTTGGCCGCCGCAAGCGCGTCGGCTTCCAACTCTTCACCGAAAGAATATTATGCAACCGGAAGATATTGATAAGCTGTTCCGGGACCGGCTCCAGGGCCACGCGCCCACGCCGCCCGCCTACCTCTGGGATCAGCTGGAAGCCGAGCTGAAACCCGCCGCCAAAAAGCGGCCCGTACTATGGCTTTACGCTGCGGCAGCCGCTATAGCGCTGTTGCTCGTGGCGAGCTATGGCCTGCTGCTGCGTGGCCCTGCAACCAACTCATCCACAGGCACTTTGGCCACTACCAAGCGGGCTGCGCAAGCCCCCACCAGCACTCCCGACAACCTTTCTACATCTTCTGCCAACACGCAGGCAACCCCCACTCCACAAGCTGCATCTAGCCCATCAGAAGCAGGTTCGGAAGCGCTGGCCGCTACCACTCCGGCTTCGGTTGTTCCTTCTGAGTTGGCGCCGGCGGTACACACGGCCCGCTCTGTAGGGCAGCAACCCGCCGCCCGCCGCTCCGTTGCTTTGGCTCGCGCCACCCGGCCTACATCTGCTAAGAAACTGAATACCAACGCGCCCGCCCAAGCCGTTGCCGTGAACACCCCCGCGCCAGCGCGTCCGGAGCGCCCGGCCGTGGAGCCCACGGCAACTCCCGAAGCTGCGCAACCCACCGCACCGGCCCTCGTTGCTGCGGCCGCGCCAACCGGCCCGATTGTGGTGGAAGTACGCCGTGGTGATGCCAAAACGCCCGGTGCCTCGGCCTACGCGGCCAACGATGCGGGCCGCCGGCCCCGCCTGGGGAATCTGCTCCTGAAAGCCGGCAAAAAAGTAGGCAACGCGGTCCTCGACGGCCGGCAGATCAACCTGCCCAAAGTGGAACTACCCGAAGTCGTGACGGCGCAGGTAGAATCCTGGACCAACACCTCCCATCCTTAGTCTTGCACGCTCCTTTTTCTTCCTTCGTTATGAAACGTCTCTTCTCGCTGCTGGCCATCCTGCTGCTATCAGCCCTGGCTGTTCCTGCCCTCGTGCACGCCAACAACCGCCCTGCCAAATTCGACACGATCGTCGTAAAAATGCCCAACCAGGCGACCCTGACGCTGTTTGTCAAGGACAAAGCCCAACTCCGACAAATGCGCGCTTACAAGCTCGACTCGCTGATGGTGATGCTCGACAAGTACATTACGCAAGCCGAAGTCGCCAGCAAAAACTCCAAGGATGAGCAGGTTACGATGGAATTTTACCCGGCCAAAGACAACCCCGGCAAAGCTGTACCCGAACAAATCCGCGTGACGGTTCGCAACCGCCAGAAATCGGGCGACCACGTTGAAGTGCGACTCGGCCCGAGCTTCGGCATGGTCATCGACGACAACGACAACGATGACAACGTGAACATCCACATCGGTCGCACCGAAAGCACAGAAAACAAAGATTCGCTGCGCAAGGTGAAGTCGGAAGAACGCTTCAACCGCGCCTACCACAGCACCTTCACGATGGATCTGGGCCTCAATGCCTTGGTCAACCGCAAGCCGCAGCTCGATGCTCTGGGCCAGGAACAAACCTACGACTTGCGCCCTCTGGGCTCGCGCTACATCAGCTTTCAGTGGCGCCAATCGTTGCGGTTGGGAGCCAAAGGCAGCCCGCTGTACCTGGTTTCCGGCCCCGAGCTGGCCTTTAACAACTACATGTTCGACAACAACCGCCAGATTGTTTTGACCGATACTCGCACCGAGATCACGACCGTGACCACGCCCGCCAACCGCAACCTCGAAAAGAGCAAGCTGGCCACCACCACGATCAACCTGCCTCTGATGGCGCAGCTCTATTTCCGCGATCAGAAAGGCCATGATGCCTTCCGGATTGCTGCTGGTGGCTTTGCCGGTTACCGCCTGAGCAGCCACACCAAGCTGAAATACCAGGAGGACGGCGATACCAAAAAAGATAAGGTTCGGGGCAACTACAACCTCGAAGACTTTCAGTACGGTCTGCAAGGCATGATCGGCGTCCGCGGCCTCGACTTCTTTGTGAAGTATAACCTCAACGAGCTGTTCAAAGACAACCGCGGCCCTCAGGCTCAGACGCTTAGCTTTGGCATCACGTTCTTGTAAGTCGTCTCAACTCACAGAACGGAGTAGTACTTCGTTGCACAGAAAGGCCCGCTGAATCGCTTCAGCGGGCCTTTTTCATAACCTATTATGTATCAATTACTTACAGATGGCGGTAGAAATTATCCAGCAAAATGGCTGCCGACACGGCCACGTTCAGGCTCTCGGCCCCGCCCACGCCGGGGATGTGCAGGCGGCGCGTGAGGTGCGCTTCTACCTCCGGACGCATGCCGTGCGACTCGCTGCCCATGATGAGCACTCCGTTCGGACTGAGATTTAACTTGTGCACGTTATCTCCTTCTAAATCAGCACCGTATACCGCCACATCTTTTGGAAGCGATGCCAGCCAATCGGGCAATTCGCGCTGCCAGATCGGGACGCGCGTAAAGGAGCCCATGGTCGCGGCCACCGTTTTGGGCGCCCACGGATCGGCGCAGGTATCGGAGCACACCACGCCTTGCAGGCCGTACCAATCGGCCAGCCGAATGAGCGTGCCGAGGTTGCCGGGGTCGCGCACTTGGTCAAGAGCCAGCAGCAGGCCGTGGGTGGTGGGCCGCAAAGGAGGCTCTTCGGGCAGCCTTGCGATGGCCAATGCCGTATTGTTGGTCGAAAGCGTGCCCAGGCGCGTAAGTTCTTCTTCTGACACGACCTCAAGGGGAATGGAAGCCGGCACGGACGGAATTTTTGCAGCAAACTCCGCTGTCAGGAACAACCGTTCGGTCAGAAGTCCAGAACTTAGCAGCTCTTGCACGCTTTTGCCGCCTTCCACCAGGAAAGCGCCGTGCCGGAGCCTAAACTTCTTCAGGTGCAGCGCGTGCACGTATTTCGCTACTGCTTTTGAAACCATATTCGCTGCTAACTATGCCCTTCAAGCGGGCCACTTCGAAGACTAGGATATTGGCGGTCTGGC
The DNA here is from genome assembly GCF_006337165.1 of Hymenobacter jejuensis. Lineage (NCBI taxonomy): Bacteria > Pseudomonadati > Bacteroidota > Cytophagia > Cytophagales > Hymenobacteraceae > Hymenobacter > Hymenobacter jejuensis. The sequence continues at coordinate 4,430,228 of NZ_CP040896.1, read as the reverse complement.
TGTTGGGGCTGGCACTGGTAATGGGCTGCTCGCCCACGAAGCTGCTGGCGCCCAAGCAGAACCTGCTCACCCGCATCAAGCTGGAAGGCGTGAAGCAGGCCGATGCCGAACGCATCCTGACGCTGTACCAGCAAAAACCCAACTCGCGGTTTCCGCTGCCAAAGCTAGCAATCTACCAGTTGGGCTACAGCTTTTATCATCCCGAAAAGATCCAGCAGCAGCTGGATGCCGAGCGCACCAAATGGAACGAGCGCATCCAGGCGGCCCGCCCCGATTCGGTGAAGGTAGGCAAGCTGGTCAGCAAGCGCGAGCGCCACACCCAGCGCCACCAGCTGGCCCTCGAAAAAGGCAATACTATTATGCGTTTGGGCGAAGCGCCGGTCATCTACGACTCGCTGCTGACCCAACGCACCACGGAAGAAATCGCGACGTTCCTGAAATCCAAGGGCTTCTTCCGCAGCGCCGTCACTTCGACCGACACTGTAGAAGACCGGCGCGTAACGGTCACGTACCGCGTTGCCGAAAACGTACCCTTTCATTATTCGCAGCTCGATTACGAAATCCCCGACACGGCCGTCGCGCGTCGAGTGTTGGCCAGCCAGCCGAGCTCGCTGCTGCACGTCGGCAACCAATACGACGAAGAAGTCATTGACCAGGAGCGCTCCCGCATCGAAACGCTGCTCAAAAACGCGGGCTATTTCGACTTTCGTCAGCAGTACATCACGCTCGAAGCCGATACCAGCTTCGCACCGACCACGGTGCGCCTGCGCACCCTGATTGCCAATCCGCCGGGTCAGGGCCGCTTGCACCGCGTGTACACCATCCGCAAGGTGAATTTCCTGACCGATGCAGGCGTGGTTCGCTTTGGCCAGGTCCGCGATTCGGTGGTGCGCGACTCGGTGTATTATCTGGCTTTCAAGCACAAGTTCAGCACCAAAGTTCTCGACCAGAAGCTGGCCGTACGTCCCGGCGAAACCTACAGCTTGGCCAACACCCTGCAAACCCAGCGGCAGCTTGGCCAGCTGGATGTGTTCCGGTTCAATACCGTCAATTACCGCCGAGTGCGCGATGCTGCAGCCCTCGATTCTACCTCCGGCCTACTCGACGCAATCGTAAATGCCTCACCAGCAAAGAAATACCAGGAAACCACCGAATTCGGTGGCACCTACGTCGCGCAGCTGCCCGGTCCTTTTGGCAACGTGCGCCTGAAAATCCGCAACGTATTTGGCGGGGCTGAGCGCCTTGAATTGGGCCTTCGGCTCGGCTTCGAAGGACAATATAGCCGCATCGGTGCCGTGCAAGGCATCACCGATAACTCGGTGTATACCACGCAGGTAGGTGCCAACGCCAACTTGCTGCTGCCCCAGTTTCTGGTGCCGTGGCGCGCCAACCGCTACCTGACGCGCTTCAACCCCCAGACGCGCATCAACACGTCGTACACTTACGTGATTCGGCCCGAGTACACGCGCACGAATCTTGAAGGCACGTACGATTACATCTGGCAGCGTTCCCCGTATCATCAATACGTGCTCACCCCCCTTGATTTGAGCATCGTGAATACCGTGCGCATCGATCCGGTATTTCAAAATGTGCTCGATTCGCTGGCGACCCTGGGGTCACCGTTGCGGCAGAGCTTCAGCCGCCAGTTCGTGCCCAGCTTTAACGCCACTTCGCTGTATAATTCCAACGATTTCAACGAGACGCGGGATGCGTATTACCTGCGCATGTTTGCCGAGGTCGGCGGGTTGACCAAAGGGCTCTACGAGAATTTCCTGCGGGACAAAACCCGTTTGAGCGTGTACAACTTCGCCAAGTTCAACGCCGATTACAGACGCTATTACAAGCTCTCGGGCAAGACCTATGTTGTGTACCGGCTCAACGGCGGCATTGTCAGTGCGCTGAGCAAAAGTGCCCCCACCGACCGCAACGGGCTGCCGACCGAAGGCGCCTCGGCCTATATCGTGCCCTACGATAAGTACTTTTTTGCGGGTGGCAGCTCTAGCGTACGTGCTTGGAAACCAAGGCGTTTGGGTCCCGGCTCGTATACCTCCACCAAGCTATCCGACCCGAAAGATCCCACCAGCCCGGAAGTCCAGAACTTTGACATCGAGCAGCCCGGCGAGGTGCTGTTGGAAGGCAGCGTCGAATACCGCTTTCCGCTGTACAGCTTCATCAACGGGGCGCTGTTTACGGACTTTGGCAACGTGTGGGCTCTGCACAAAGACAATCGCGAAGGGGCTGATTTTCAACTCAATCGCTTTTACCGCGAAATAGCCGTTGGCTCGGGCCTTGGGCTGCGCTTCGACTTCACCTTCCTTATTCTGCGCCTCGACATTGCCACCAAAGTCTACGACCCGACGGCATTGGGTCGCAACAAATGGCTGATTTCCAACTTCAACTTCGGCAACAACCAAACGGCATTCAACCTCGGCATTGGCTATCCGTTTTGAGTTGAAACAGGCTTGATACAAAAAATACCGCCTGAGCTTCAGGCGGTATTTTTTGTATCGCTTTATCAATCAAGCAGTTGCAAACTAGTACTCCAATAGCTCTCTTACGGCTGTGGCCACTTTTTCGGCGTTGGGGAGCATTTGCCGTTCCAGCTCGACGTTTAGGGCAATAGCGGGCAGATTGGCAGCTCCCAGCGTGAACACCGGTGCGTCCAGCTGCTGAAAACAAGTGCGCTGAATGCGCCCGGCCAGCGACTCGGCAAAGGAGTTCAGGACAGGTTCTTCGGTCAAAACCAGTACTTTACCATGTCGGCGGACAGCCGCCTCCACGGCCTCAAAATCGAGGGGGTTAAGTGTGCGCAGGTCGATAATTTCGACTTGCCCCGGAACCTGGCGGCTGGCGGCTTTCGCCCAATGTACGCCCATGCCATAGGTAATTACCACGCAGGTTTCGCCTTGGGCAAGCTTCTCGGGGTCAGGCTGTTGTGCGATGGCTGCTTTGCCCAACGGAATGACGTAGCCAGCAGCCGGCTCAATGGTTTTGGCATCTTCGGTGCCGGGCACTTTGCTCCAGTACAGGCCCTTGTGCTCCAGCATCACCACGGGGTTCGGATCGAGGAAGGCGGCGCGCATTAAGCCTTTCATGTCGGCGGCGTTGCTGGGGTACACCACTTTAATGCCGCGAATGGTTAGCAACGTGCTTTCAATCGAGCCCGAATGGTACGGGCCGCCGCCGCCGTAAGCGCCAATCGGCACCCGAATCAGCGACTGCACCGGAAATTTGCCGTTGGTCAGGTAGCACGATTTCGACAGCTCCTCGACTAACTGATTGAGGCTGGGCCAGATATAATCGGCAAACTGAATTTCTACGATGGCCTTCGCGCCCACCGCCGACATGCCGGCCGTGCTGCCCACGATGTAGGCTTCCTGAATAGGCGTGTTGAACACGCGCGCGTCGCCGTATTTTTTAGCCAGCAACGCCGCCTCGCGAAACACGCCGCCCAGCTCGCCACCTACGTCCTGTCCGTAGAACAACGCCTCCGGAAATTCGCGCAGAATGTCATCAACGGCGTGCAGGGCCGCGTCTACCAGCGTGGTTTTTAGGGCCCCAGCCGGGGCTCGCTCACCCGCTTCTTCGGTCACGAAAGGCGAAGCAAACTCATGGTCGGCGAAGGTGGAGGGCTCGGGATCAGGAGCCGCCAGCGCACGCTCGTAATCGCTTTTAACTAGGCTAATAGCTTCATCACCAATCTGTTGCAATTCTTCTTCGGAAGCCACACCTTGGTCGAGGAGCTGGCGGTGAAAGCGCGGCAACGGATCGTTGGTGGTGTGTTGGGCCAGGTTATCGCCGCGGTACCATTCGCGGCGTACCCCGCTGGTATGGTGGCCCAACAACGGACATTTGGCGTGCACCAACACCGGCCGACGCGTGCGGCGCACGTAGTCGAACGCATCGGCCATACCGGCGTACGAGGCCCCAAAATCGGCGCCATCTACCCGAAGTCGCTCCAGGCCTTTGAAGCCAGCAGCAAACTCGTAGGCGTCCATCGCGCGCATTTCACGGCTAGTAGCCGAGATGCCCCAGTCGTTGTCCTGCACCAGATAAATAATGGGCAACTGATGCAGCACGGCCATTTGCAGGGCTTCCGAAACTTCTCCTTCCGTCATGGCGCCGTCGCCGATGGAGCACACCACAACCGGTTGCTGGTCAGCTGTTTGCAAAAGGCCTTGTCCTTCCAGATAATGCAGCCCGTGGGCCATGCCGGTGGCCGGAATGGCTTGCATCCCGGTGGCCGAGCTCTGGTGCGGAATCACGGGAAAGCCCTCGCGACGCAGTGAAGGGTGGCTGTAGTATGTGCGGCCGCCGCTAAACGGGTCGTCGCGCTTAGCCATCAGTTGCAGCATCAGTTCATAAGGCGCCAAGCCGAGGCCGAGCAGCATGGCGTCGTCGCGGTAATAAGGCGTTACGTAATCCGTGGGGCGCAAATGAAAGGCAGTAGCCAGCTGAATGGCTTCGTGACCGCGGGCGGTGGCGTGTACGTACTTGGCCGTCACGGCTTTATTCACTTCGTAAAGGCGCGCCAGCTCGTCGGAGGTGCGCATGAGGCGGTAGGCCCGAAGCAGCGTGGCGCGGTCGGGCGCGTGTGGGCTGTCGGCTACGGGGTGAGCAGCAAACTCGGCTTCAACGCCGGGGGTGGTTGAGTTGGGCATGCGGGGTGGAAATCTTAAACAGCGAAATTACGGCATTGCCAGCAGATGCAACGAATCTGAAGGCCTTAGGTCCGTCCAAGCAACCTTGGTTTGGCACAAATACGTAGCAGGGAAAACAGTATCTTTGCCCATTATTTATCAGCCGCGTCCCTGATTTATATCAGTTTTGATCTGGCAGTGAGGTTCTTACTTCGCCCCACCAAATCATAACTTCTCATGGACGCTCCCTTCACTACCTCTGCTCCTCTGTTGGTACCAACTGCCCCTTCCTCCTTCCGCGAATCTGTAGAACACTGGATGCGCGATTTTCAGCTCCGTTTGTGCGCGCAGCTGGAAGAAACCGACGGGGGCGCCACCTTCCAAACCGATGCTTGGGAGCACCATGCCGGCGGTGGTGGCCGCACCCGCGTCATTCAGAACGGCAACATTCTGGAAAAAGGCGGCGTGGCGTTTTCAGCCGTCTGGGGCGAGATGAGCGCAGCGGCGGCTAAAACTCTGCTGATGCCCGACCCGCGCTTTTTTGCCACGGGCGTTTCGGTAGTGCAGCACCCGCGCAGTCCGCGCCAGCCCATTGCCCACATGAACGTGCGCTACTTCGAAGCCGGCGACGGCCAAGCGTGGTTTGGCGGCGGCCTCGACCTGACGCCTATTTACGTCGACGAGCGGCAGGCACGCCGGTTCCACGAGCGTATTTTTGCAGTGTGCGAGCGCCACAACTCTACCTATTATTCGCGCTTCAAAGCTTGGGCCGACGAATATTTCTACCTGCCGCATCGGCAGGAAACCCGCGGCATCGGCGGCATTTTCTTCGACCGGCTGACCGTAGGCAAAGACGGCGACCGCGACGAGCTTTTTGCCTTCGTGCAGGACGTGGGGGATGTATTTGGCCCGGCGTACACTGAAATTTTGAGCGAAAACCGCGATTTACCTTTCACGGAAGCGCAAAAGCAGTGGCAGCTGATCCGCCGCGGCCGCTACGCCGAATTTAACCTGGCCATTGACCGGGGCACGCGCTTCGGCCTCGAAACCGGGGGGCGCACCGAAAGCATTCTCATGAGCCTGCCGCCCCAGGCCGAATGGTACTACAACCGCCAACCCGAACCCGGCTCGCCCGAAGCTGCCACGCAAGCTTGGCTGCGCAAAGACGTGGATTGGCTCGCCACCCCCGCTCCACTCCTTGATCGAACAGCTTAAATCCCTGGACAACTGGCTGTTACTGGCCATCAACAATCATCACGTTGCCAAACTGGACAGCCTGATGGTGTTCTTTTCTGAACGTACCGTCTGGTTTCCAGCGTATTTTGTCATGCTTATCGCCCTGAGCTACCTATTTCGGCGGCAGGCGTTGCTTTTATTGCCGTTGCTGGGACTGAGTGTGGCCTTGGCCGATGCCGTTTCCAGCCGGATTTTCAAACCGTATTTCGCCCGTCTGCGCCCTTGCCACGATCCGGAGCTGTCGGCGACGCTGAATCTGGTAAACGGCTGCGGCGGGCAGTTTGGCTTTCTTTCCTCGCACGCGGCTAACGCATTCGCCCTCACCGTGTTCCTGTGGATTGTGCTGCCCAAACGGTTTCAAGTGGTCAAATGGCTCACGCTGATCTGGGCCCTACTCGTGTCGTATAGCCGCATGTACCTCGGCGCCCATTACCCCAGCGACGTGGCAGCCGGTGCCCTGCTGGGTTCGCTCATGGCGTGGGGTTGTGCTACGCTTTACAAGCGAGGCAGTTTGCGCTGGTGGTCGTCTGGCCCAATATAAACGCTTGATTAACAGATATTTACAAAAAGACCTCCTGCGTTTGCAAGAGGCCTTTGTTGTGCTAAATCGGAAGCAAATCAGCTCGTTTCACGCTTTCTTGCCTGATACCTTCGGCTCAGACTGAAGCATTTAACTACAACTTACTTATTATCAAGTGCTTATATTACTTTCCCAGCAGTTTCGCGACGTACTTGCCCACAATGTCAAACTCGAGGTTGACGAGCGTACCGGGGCGTAGGTCCTGAAATGTGGTGTGCTCGTAGGTGTACGGGATGATGGCCACCGAAAAACCGTCGTCGGCGCTGTTGAAGCAGGTCAAGCTTGTGCCGTTGATGCAGATCGAGCCTTTTTCTACCGTTACGCGGCCGGGGCCGGGCTCGTGTCGGAAACGGTATAGCCAGCTACCGTTCTGATCTTCCACGCTTTCGCAGACAGCCGTCAGGTCGACGTGGCCTTGCACGATGTGGCCGTCGAAGCGGCCGTTGGCGGCCAGGCACCGCTCCAGATTAACGCGCCGGCCGGGCTTCCATTGCCCCAGGTTAGTCTTTTGCAGGGTTTCGTCGATGGCCGTCACGACGTGTGTACCCGCCTGATTATCAACGGCAACCACAGTAAGACACACGCCGTCGTGAGCCACACTCTGATCAATCTGCAATTCGCTGGCGAAGGGCGACTGCACGGTAAAATGACGGTTGGTGCCTTCGGCTTGCACATCGGTGATGGTGCCGAGGGCTTCTATGATTCCAGTGAACACGTTACAAAAACAGGATTAGCAATGACCGATCGGCAATGCGCCAGCCGGATTCAGCGGATAAAACAGCGTACGGCGGCAACAGTTTTGGCAGAAAGCCGCGCGCTTATTTCCCGCGGCCTTCAATGATAATTTTCAGAGTGTACAGGAGCACCCGGAAGTCCATGGCCAGGCTCATATTTTCGATGTAGAGAATGTCGAATTTGAGGCGCTCGACCATTTGACTCACCGTTTCGGCATAGCCATATTTCACTTGCCCGAGGCTGGTGAGCCCCGGCCGCACGCGGCGCAGGTGCCGGTAGTGGGGCGCCACTTCCACAATTTGATCGATGAAAAACTGCCGTTCGGGGCGCGGGCCTACCAAGCTCATGTCGCCCTTGAGCACGTTCCAGAACTGTGGCAACTCATCCAAGCGCACGCGGCGCATAAAGCGGCCCCAGGGCGTAATGCGCGGGTCGTTGTCTGAAGAAAGGGCTGGGCCGAGTTGCTCGGCGTCCACCACCATCGAGCGGAATTTGTAGATGAGAAAAGGCTCGCCGTGCTTGCCGATGCGCTCCTGGCTGTAGAACACGGGCCCCGGCGACGACAGCTTTACCATAACGGCCGTGAACACGTACACGGGCCAGGCCAGCAGCATAAACAAGGCCGACAACACCACATCGAGGATGCGCTTGGTGACGGCCTGCCACACGGGCAGCAAGTCGTGCTTGATTTCGATGAGCGGCGTCCCGAACAGGTGGTTCACTTTTACCGACCCGAGCAGCATCTGGTACAGGTCGGGCAGAATGCTCACGCGAGCCGGGGTATCTTCCAGCAGTGTCAGGATTTCCTGAATCAGGCGGTGTTCCGAAGGCTCAATGGCGATGACTACCTGCTCAACGTAGAGGTCCCGGATTTGAATGGGTAAGTCTTTGTACGACCCGTGCGCAGGCAGTTCGGCCGCCAGATCGGAGTCCATGGAATCCCCCACGGGCGTAAACCCGATCAGCTTCAAACCCAAATGTTTGCTGGTGCGTTTTAACTCATAGAACGTGTCGCGGGCCAGGGCATTCGACCCTACCAATAGCGTATTAAACGAAATTACGCCGCCCCGCACCAGGCGCTGCACGCTTGTTACGGCCCACGTCCGCAGCACGGCCGTGATCAAGAAGTGCAGCAGAAAATACGCCGTAATGGTTTTATAATACAGCTTATAATTACTAATTCCTTGATCGTCAAGCAGTAACGAGAAGAAGATCACTAGTGCTCCTAGCACCGAAACCCGGGCCAACCGAATAATTTCGCCCAGCCGCGATTTGCGAAACACATCTTGGTACTCGCCAATTAAGGCGTAGAGGGCCGTCCAGAATCCGGCGATCATGATAGCCGACCCCGACAGGTAAAACAAGGCCCCGCCCGTGAAGTGGTAGCCTTCGTTGATTTCGCGCAACAGGTATTTACGCAGCAAAAAGAAACATACCCACGCCAGCAAGGCGGCCCCAAAATCGGCAGCTATCAGCTTCAGCTTTTGAACGGTGCGAATCAAGGGTGTGAGGGAGAAGCCGGTCGGGTGGGTTATGTTCGTTCGAAATGGTAGTTTCGCAGCGGAAACGCTGCTAAAAGCCTCTTTTCGGTGCCGCAGCACGCCCGCAAAGGTAGAGCAATAAACGGAACCTAATCAGCTCGCCTCCCTGACTTACTCATGCACGCCGACAGTTACCGACACCGTGGCCAGCGCCGCGCTCTTGTAGAGGAGCTGCGCCGCAAGGGCATTCGCGACGAGCGCGTACTAGCTGCCGTGGCTAGTGTGCCCCGCCACCTGTTTTTTGAGCCGGCATTTCAGGAACACGCATACCAGGACAAAGCCTTCCCGATTGGCGAGGGCCAGACCATCTCGCAGCCGTACACGGTGGCCTACCAAACGGAGCTGCTGCACCTGCGCCCCCACGACCGGGTACTGGAAATCGGGACGGGTTCGGGCTACCAATGCGCTGTGTTGCTGCATCTTACGCCCCACGTATTCAGCATCGAGTTTAACACCGTGTTGTTTGAGCGCACGCGCCGCCGACTAGCCAGCATGCACCTGCACGCTCACCTTTTCTGCGGCGACGGCTCGGTGGGGCTGCCCGCCCACGCTCCCTTCGATAAGATCTTGGTTACGGCCGGCTCACCAACAATTCCGCGGGTGCTGCTGAGCCAGCTACGGGTAGGCGGCGCGCTGGTCATTCCGGTGGGCAACGAGCGCAGCCAGCGCATGATGCGCGTGGTGCGCGAAAGTGAGGATGAGTTTTCGAGCGAAGAATTCGAGGAATTCCGCTTCGTGCCGTTGCTGGGCCGGGCGGGTTGGCAGAAGTGACGTTTTTAGCTATGGTTATACCTGAATAGCAGCCACGCTCAAAACTACAAATGGTTATTAATCAATAACTTATGAAAAATATCTTTACTTCATGCATCTTATTACTGCTAACTGCCTGCTCCTCCTCTATATCTTCTAATAAGACGGAAGCCTTTTGGCTATGGTTTGTAGAAAATAGGGCAGAATTTGAGCATCTTAATGAGGCTACTCGAAACGAAAAAGATGAAAAGCTTAATCAGCTTCTCGAACAACTGCTCAAAATCGATGACGGCCTTGCTGTGGAGGTTTCAAATGAATCTCAAGGTGTCCGCGATCTGGTGATTTCAGCGGAAGGCGATAAAGAAAAGTTTCCAGTGGTAAAGGAAATTGTACAAACGGCACCTTTCATCCCTGGTTGGACTGTAACGGCCTTCCGCCAACGGTCGGACGATGACTTCACTTTGCAATACCGCTCCCTCCGATTTACTCCTTCCGATATGTATTTCTACCCAATTGCAGAAGGTGATTCGCTGGATTTAATCATCTACAGCAAAGGCTTAAAAAATCACAATCCTGACACGGTTGCTTTCTATGGATTGATAGCTATGGACAACGTATTGGGCGAATATGATTGTGTGATGAAAGTTCGGCATTATGACTTTCAGGATTTGGTCGATGAGAAGGATAAAAGCAATTTGAAGCCCTTGAAGGATCTACCTGACTATGTGGATTCTTTCCATCGAAACAACCAGCGTAACAAATCTCAATAGCTAGTTTCGCTTCCTGGAAAAGCCCACTTGCCACTGTCCTATCTTTGCGCTCTCTTTTTAGCAGAACTTTTCCCCGATGATGCGCAAACAGAAGCCCGTTAAAGACTCGTTCGTGATAATGACCGAGCTGGTGCTCCCCAACGATACCAACACGCTCAACAACCTGATGGGCGGCCGGATGATGCACCTGATGGACATTGCGGCCGCTATTTCGGCCCAAAAACACTCCAATCGCATCGTAGTCACGGCTTCCGTAGACAACGTATCGTTTCGCGACAGCATCCGGCTGGGCAACGTTGTGACGCTGCAAGCTCAGGTAACGCGCGCCTTCAGCTCCAGCATGGAAGTGCACATCGACGTGTGGGCCGAAGACATTCCTTCGGGCACGAAAGTAAAATCCAACGAGGCCTTTTTCACCTTTGTGGCCGTCGACCAAACCGGCCGTCCCATCGACGTGCCCGAAGCCGTGCCGGAAACAGAAGACGAGATTCGGCTTTACGACGATGCGCTGCGTCGCCGGCAACTGCGCCTGGTACTGGCCGGCCGCATGAAGCCCACCGACGCCACCGAACTACGCGCCCTCTTTGAATTGGAATAAATCCCGCAACCGCTAATCAACCCCGCTGTGGAACAGGATTCGCTGGCTTTTTTCGAGAACTTTTACACCAACGTGACGCTGTACGTGGTGCCGGAGCCAGGCGCTACTTCCACACCAGCGGCCGTGTCGGCAGCGCCGGCTACAGCGCCTCCCATTGCGGAGACGCCAGCGCCGGTTGTTCCTTTGCCACCAGCCAGGCCGGCTGCTGCGCCCGTTGCAGCTACTCCGGCACCACCGAAGCTGCCGTCGTTGTCAGACTTAAAGTTACCGGCAGCGCCGGCGGCGGCCGTTGCGCCCGTCTCTCCTTCACAACCGCCGGTTGCACCACCCGATTCGCCGCCGAAACGCACCGCTCCCCCGTTATCCGAAACCCCCTTCACGACCTTGGGCAGCAACCCCGCCGGCCTCGTCATCTTGGTGCGCATGGACCCCGAGCGATTCCGGCGTCTGCCCAAAAACGTCTTTCTGAACAACATGCTGAAAGCCATCCGTATGATTGTGGAAGATGCAGTGCTGATCAACGTAGAGTCGCATTTGCCCGTGGAGCTAAAAACCCTTCGTCAGCATTTGGCTGCTACTCAGATCATTGGCTTCGGCAAAAACCTACTCGACGTAGCCATCAACAAGACACAGCTTTACGAACCCGTAATTCTGGCTGGCGATGCGGGCTATCTACCCGCCGCCGAAATTGAATTGATTGAGGAAGACAACAGCCGCAAAAAACTGCTCTGGCGCGCTATGCAACGCATGTTTATGAGCTAACTACTTGATCTACAACGTAGTACCTAAATCTAGTTCCCCTCCTTTTTTCAAGGAGGGGTTAGGGGTGGTAAAGCTAAAGCTAGAATTTAATCCTTCTTGCTTATTCAACGATTGAACCACCCCTAACCCCTCCTTGAAAAAAGGAGGGGAACTAGCTCTTGACCTCACCTCGTATCCACAAAAAAGCCCTGCTTCCCAGCAGGCCTTTTTTTTAATTCATTGGTTAACATGGTTACAAACTTACAGTGGTTTACCGCCCAGCAGCGAGGCTAGCTTATCATCCAAGGCTTCACCACGCAGGTTCTTGGCGATGATGCGGCCCTGTGGATCGAGCAGCACCGATTGCGGGATGGATTTTACGCTGTAGGTCTGGCCGGCAGCGCTTTCCCAGCCTTTGAGGTCCGAGACGTGCGTCCAGGTCAGGCCGTCTTTCTCGATGGCTTTCAGCCACTTAGCCCGGTCTTGGTCGAAGGAAACGCTGTAGATCTCGAAGCCTTTGCCTTTGAATTTGTTGTAGGCCTTTACTACGTTGGGGTTTTCCTGCCGGCAGGGTCCGCACCAGGATGCCCAGAAGTCGATAAGCACGTACTTGCCGCGTAAGCTACTCAGGGCCACCTCTTTACCGTCCGGGGCGGCCAGTTTGATTTCGGGTGCTACCACGCCCAGTGCCGTGCTGCGCAACGGATCGAGGCGGGCGGTTAGCTCTTTAGTATAGCGCGAGTCTGGCAGCGTTTTTTTGAATTGCGTAGCCATCGAATCGGCAAAGACGAACTGCTCGTCGGGGTTCAGCAGGTTGCCCACGGCAAACGCCGACACCACCGAATTTGGATTCTGTCTTACCAGTTGTTTCACAGCGGCCGCGTTGCGGGCCTGGGCGGCAAAGAACTGCTTTTCAATGACTTTCATCGAGTCAGGCCGGTTCGACGACGCGGCTTGCGTGTAGCGCTGCTCCAGCTTCTGCATCTCACCTTTCGACTGTTGCATGGTGCGGCTCAGCTGTTGCAACAGTTCCGAATCTTTAGAACCCTTCACCGTGTAGTTGGTGCCCAGCGAAGTAGCGTCGCCGCTGAGTTCCAGGCTGCTTTTGTTGTCGAGCGCCACCAGCACTTGGTTGGCATCAGTTAGCTTGACTTGGTAGAGGCCGGCTTCGGGTGCGGTGCCCTTGAAGCTGAAGTGGCCTTTGTCGTCGAGGGTGGCCGTATCGCGGGCAATAAACTGGGTGGTACCCAACTCAGAAAGATACACTTTGCTGCCAGCCGGCGCGTTGGTCAACTGACCATTTATCTGATAACCAGCACTATCGGAACCGGTAATACTGGTGGTGGGAGTTGTTGCTTTGTTGCAAGCATTGGCCATACCGAGTACGGCTCCAATCAGCAAAAAACTCTTCATGTTATATTTCATCTCGGGTGACGGACAGGCTACGGGCCTGCAAACCGTTAGGCAAAGAACAGGAATTGGAGCTGCAAGTTGCCAAATTTGAGTGGGAATGGCGAAGTAACGGACATACTTACCGTTTCGTACGCGGTTGGGAATTTCTACTCAAAACCCGAAATCCAGCCATAGGTTCCCGACAAAGGAGCGAAACATCCTATTCATCAGCCGGCAACAGCGCCGCCAGCCTATCCCCTAATTCTTTGGTAGTCAGATTTTTGGCTACAATTCTACCTTGCTGATCGAGGAGCACGGCGAAGGGAATGGCTTGCACGGAATAGGTCTGGCAGGCTTCGCTTCCAAAGCCTTTTAGGTCGGAAACGTGGTGCCAAGGCAGTTTGTCGGCGGCAATGGCCTTGGCCCAGGCCTGCGGCGAATCGTCGAGCGACACACCGTATACGTCAAAACCACGCGCGTGGTACTTGTGATAAAGCCGCAGCACTTCCGGATTTGCCTCCCGGCACGGCCCGCACCACGATGCCCAGAAATCAACCAGCACATAGTGGCCGCGCAACTCCGAAAGAGCCAAACGTGGCCCCGCTGGCGTGGGCAGATTAATCTCCGGAGCCAGGTGCCCGACGGCAGTGGCGCGTTGCTGCTGCAACTGCCGAACGAGCTTTTGGGTGTAGCGCGAAGTCGGGCGCTGCTGCTCAAAATGGCGCGTCATCGAATCAGCGAAGGCAAAATCCTTTTCCTGCGAAAAGTTTGTCAGCACCAGATATGGGGCTACGTACGAATCGGCGTGCGCACGAATCAGCTGCTTGGTGTCGCGCGGAATTTGGTCGTAAATGGCTTGCGTTTTCTTAGCCGAAGCCGCTTCGGCCGCTGCCGTATCGGCGGACGAGGCCAGATAGCGTTGCAGGTTGGCATTGCGCAAGTTGTCGTACTGGGCGTACCAATTGCGGTATTGCTGCGCAATTTCTGCTTCCGGCGAGCCGCTCAGGTGGGCCGTATTGTAGAAGTGTTCGGCGTCGGCTACAAGGCGCAAGTGGCTGCTATTGTCGAGCGGCACCTGAATAGTGCCTTGCAACTCCCCGCTGCCCAGCAGGTATACCACGGGCTCCGGCACCCGACCGTGCAGCGTAAAGTGGCCGCCAGCATCAAGCACGGCCGAGTCGATCTTGGTGTTGGTACCGTTCCAATAATCAAGCAGATACACTTTCGCGCCGGGGAGCGCATGCGTTATCGCCCCGTCCAAGGAATAACCACCGGCATCGGCTTTCGCACTTCCTTGGACGGCCGGAGAAGTGGTACCCGAATGACAAGCTGCGGCCAGCCAGAGCAACGGAACAAAGACGAAGAAGCGCATTGATATTTTATACATTGAACAACGGCAAAAATGAAAAACCACCGACACAAGAGCCGGTGGTTTTTCTAAACTAACGCAGCAAGCGCATCTTAAGCTTCCAGCTTCTGACGCAGCAACTGATTGGCCAGCTTCGGATCGGCTTTGCCGCCGGTAAGCTTCATCAGTTCGCCCATAAACATGCCGGTCAACGATTTTTTGCCGGCGCGGTATTCCGCTACTTTCACCGGGTTGGCATCCAGCACCTGCTGAATCATGCCTTCCAGTTCACCTGCATCCGACTTCTGCACAAATCCTTGACTTTCAGCTACTTGCGCAGCCGTCATTTCTGGGTGTTCGAGCAGGTACGGGTACAGCTGCTTGGAGGCGACCGAATGGCCCACCTTGTTTTCGTCGATAAGCTGGATAATGTCTGCGATGTGCTGGGGGTGCAGCGGGAAATCTTCCATCGTCAGGGCGCGCTCGTTCAAGAACGATTTCACGGGGCCTTGCACCCAGTTGGCGGCAGCTTTGGCGTTGGGCGTGAGACGCGAAAGCTCATCAAAAAACAGCGCAACTTCCTTCTGGTCAGTAAGTACCGTAGCGTCATAGTCCGACAGGCCCAGCTCGCCGGTAAAGCGCGTATAGAGCTGCTGCGGCAACGCCGGCAACTCGGCCTGCACACGGTGCAGCCACTCGTCGTCGATGACCAACGGCGGCAAATCGGGCTCCGGAAAGTAGCGGTAATCGTTCATTGTTTCCTTCGAACGTTGGCCACTGGTGGTACCCGTAGTTGCGTCGAAACCGCGGGTTTCGCTGTCCACGGTGCCGCCAGCTTCCAGAATCGCGATCTGGCGCTCGATTTCGTACTCGATGGCGCGCTGCACGTTGCGGAAGGAGTTCATGTTCTTGACCTCCACCTTCATCCCGAACTTATCGGCGCCTTTCAGCATCACCGACACGTTGGCGTCGCAGCGCAGCGAGCCTTCTTCCATGTTGCCGTCGCAGATGCCCAGGTACACCACCAGCTTCTTGATCTCGCTCAGGTAAGCATAGGCCTCATCTGAGTTGCGAATGTCCGGCTCCGATACAATTTCAATCAGCGGCACGCCGGCGCGGTTCAAGTCCACGAGCGTCTCTACTTCACCTGCCAAGTGCATCGACTTGCCGGCGTCCTCTTCCATGTGAATGCGCGTTACGCCGATTTGGCGCGTCGAACCATCGGTGAGGCGAATTTCGACGTGCCCCGCGGTACAGATTGGCGTTTTGTCCTGCGTAATCTGGTAGCCTTTGGGCAGATCGGGGTAGAAATAGTTTTTGCGCGCAAACAGGTTGTCGCGCCGAATCTGGCAATTGGTAGCGAGGCCCATTTTCATGGCGTACTCCACCGCCGTCCGGTTCACCCGCGGCAGCGTACCAGGGTGGCCTAACGTAATGACGGACAAGTTGTTATTTGGCAACGCACCGTATTCGTTCTCGTCCGACGAGTACATTTTGCTGCGCGTAAGCAGCTGCGCGTGCACTTCCAAACCGATAACAGGCTGGTATTTGGCTTTGATGGTTTCGTCCATGAGTATCTTGAATCACAGATTTCTGCTTGTAGCGGCAGATTTCACTAGTTTATTCAGGCTAAGGCCAGTTATTGAAAAGCGAAGGTAAAGGGAAGTGTAAACAACACATCCACGGCCTCTCCGTCTAATTTTCCGAGCATTCACCCACGTAAGAAACAAGTTGCTCCCTATAAATACTTCTTTATCGGCAGCATTTTCATTAGGCAGAACGCATTACAACGTCTTGCTTACCAATTCTTCCGCCTTCCCAATGGCCACATCAAGCCCGGCTACATTCTTGCCACCGGCCGTGGCGAAGAACGGCTGGCCGCCGCCGCCACCCTGAATTTCCTTGGCCAACTCGCGCACCAGCGTCGAGGCGTTGAGCTTCCCGCCTTTGGCTAGCTCATCGTCCAGCATTACCGCTAGTTGCGGCTTGCCCTCGATGTCGGCGCCGAGCACAGCCACCAGGTTGTCAACGGTCTGGCGCAGGTCGTAGGCGAGCTTTTTCAGGCCATCAGCCGACGAAGCGTTTACCTTAGCAGCCAAGAAGTTAACGCCGTTCAGTGGCTTCACTTGCGAGGCCAGCTGCTGTTTCTGGGCGTTGAGGCTCTGCTGCTCAAACTGCTCGATCTGTTTGCGCAGAGCGGCCGTTTCTTCGCTGAGGCGCTGGATGCTGGGCAGCAGGTGCTGCGGATTGCCCAACGCTTCTCGCACTTGCTGGAGCAAGTCAAGCTGCTGATCTACATAGAGTTCGGCGGCTTCACCCGTTACAGCTTCGATGCGACGGACGCCGGCACCCACGGCGCTCTCCGAGGTGATTTTGAAGAAGCCAATTTCGCCGGTGCCGCGCACATGTGTGCCGCCACAGAGTTCTACTGAGTAGTCTTTGTCGAAGGTGATGACGCGTACAAACTCACCGTATTTCTCACCAAACAATGCCATGGCGCCCAGCGACTTCGCCTCGTTGATGGGCACGTTGCGGCGCTCGTCCAACGGTATTTGCTGCCGAATGCGCTCGTTCACAATGCGCTCAATATCACGTAGTTGCTCATCCGTTACTTTCGTGAAGTGCGAGAAGTCGAAACGGAGTAGCTTTTCATTTACCAACGAGCCCTTCTGAGCAACGTGCGAGCCAATTACTTGACGCAGAGCGGCTTGCAGCAAGTGCGTAGCGGTGTGGTTCTTCCGGATCTGCTCGCGGCGGGCGTGGTCGATGCGGCCGAGGAAGTCAGCTTTCAAGTCCTCGGGCAAGTCGAGCACGGTGTGCACAATCAGGTCGTTTTCCTTCTTGGTGTCCAGCACACGCACCTTCGACAGCTCCGATTCGAGGAAGCCCGTGTCTCCTACCTGCCCACCTGACTCGGCGTAGAAAGGCGTCTGGTCGAGCACGATGTGGTACTCGGTTTTGCCCTTTTGCGTGGTTTTGCGGTAACGCAGGATGCGAGCCGGTGCTTCGTCCAGATCGTAGCCCACAAACGCCGGCTGCTCCTCCGAAGGCGTCACAATGGTCCAGTCGCTTTGCTCGGTTTCTTGGGCGTTGCGCGAGCGGTTTTTCTGCGCTGCCAATTCCTTCTGAAAACCGGCCTCGTCCACGGTCAGGTCTTTTTCGCGCGCAATCAGCGCCGTTAAGTCCAGCGGAAAGCCGAAGGTATCGGACAATTCAAACGCCGTTTTGCCGTCGATCACACCGCCTTGCGCTTTCACGGACTCCTCCAAGGCGTCAATGCGGCGCAGGCCGTTTTCCAGCGTTTTCAGGAAGGCAATTTCTTCTTCCTCAATCACCCGCTGTACAAACTGCGTCTGTTGTTTGAGTTCCGGAAACACCCCCGCCATCTGATTGGCGAGTACCGGCACCAGCTTGTAGAGGAAAGGCTGCTTGAAGCCCAACGACGAAAACGAGTAGCGCACGGCCCGGCGCAGAATGCGGCGAATTACGTAGCCAGCCTTCACGTTGGAAGGCAATTGGCCGTCGGCGATCGTGAAGCTGATGGCGCGGATGTGGTCGGCAATAACGCGGATCGCGATGTCGGTTTTCTCCATCTGGCCGGTGTATGCCACCCCGGCCTCGGCAGCGATAAACTGAATCAGCGGTTGGAAAACGTCGGTGTCGTAGTTCGACTTGACGCCCGACACGGCCATCATCAAACGCTCGAAGCCCATGCCCGTATCTACGTGTTGCTGAGGCAGTTTTACCAGCGACCCGTCGGCGCGTCGCTGGAACTCCATGAACACGTTGTTCCAGATTTCAACCACCTGCGGATGGTCGGCATTCACGAGTTCACGGCCCGATTTTGCGGCTACTTCGCTCTCGTCGCGAAGGTCGATGTGAATCTCGGTGCAGGGGCCGCAGGGGCCGGTGTCGCCCATTTCCCAGAAGTTATCCTTCTTGTTGCCGGGCAAGATGCGGTCGTCGGTAGTGTATTGGCGCCACAGGTTTTGGGTTTCGGTGTCGGCCCCAAGGTTGTCGCCCGTATCTCCTTCAAAATAAGTCACATACAAGCGGTCTTTCGGCAACTTGTATACTTCCGTCAGCAGTTCCCAGGCCCAGGCAATGGCTTCCGTCTTGAAGTAATCGCCAAACGACCAGTTGCCCAGCATTTCGAACATGGTGTGGTGGTAGGTATCGTAGCCTACTTCTTCCAAGTCGTTGTGCTTGCCCGACACGCGCAGGCACTTTTGGGTGTCGGCGATCCGCTTGAACGGAGCCGGTTTGTTGCCCAAAAAGTAGTCTTTGAAGGGTGCCATGCCGCTATTGATGAAGAGCAGCGTCGGGTCGTCTTTGAGCACCAGCGGCGCCGAGGGCACGATGTGGTGGCCTTTGGAAGCAAAGAAATCCAGGAATTGTTGGCGAACGTGGGCGGCCGTAGGAAGTGACATGGCGGATCGGGTTGCGGCGCGCCCGCAGTTGGCGGCGGCCGGGATTTTGGCTACTTTTTGGCCTTCCCAACCCAACAATCGGGTGTGGAAGGCACTTCCGACAAAGGTAGCCACTTCAACTGTAAGTCGAAACGGCGGTTGATTCACTACTTTGCCTCCTTCACTTTCCTTAATCTGCTTCCCACCATGTCTGGTTTTCATTTCGCACGCTTTGCGCCTTCGTCTTTAGCTACCCAGGCAAGTATCTGGTTTACTGGCATTTGCCTCTTGGGCAGTTTGTCGGCTGTTGGGCAATCGGTCAAAGCAACGTCCGTTTCTGCTTCAGCGCCCGGCAAAACGGTGGTTAGAAAGATTGACGGGAAGATCCTGGGGGCCGACATTTCTTTTTTGCCGCAGCTGGAAGACCGCGGCATCAAGTTTCAGGACAAGGGCGTGCAGAAGGATGCCATCGAGATTCTAAAGGACCACGGCTTCAACTACGTCCGCCTGCGCATCTTCAATAACCCCGCCGCCGACAGCGGCTATTCGCCCAAGCGCGGCTTCTGCGACCTGGAGCACACCAAGCAAATGGCCGCCCGCGCGAAGAAAGCGGGGATGAAATTGCTGCTCGACTTCCACTACAGCGACACCTGGGCCGATCCGCAGAAGCAATTTAAGCCGTCGGCGTGGGCCAACCTGAGCGGCGCCCAGCTCAACCAAGCCATCCACGACTACACCCGCGACGTGCTGCTGGCCCTGAAAGCGCAAGGCACGACGCCTGACATGGTGCAGGTGGGCAACGAAATCAACCACGGCATGATCTGGCCCGACGGCGATGTGCAGCAGGCCGACAGCCTAGTGAAGTTCGACGCGCTGGCCGATTTGCTGAAAGCTGGTGTTTCGGCTGTGCACGAAGTAGCGCCTAAAACTTTGGTAATGTTGCACATAGCGCTTGGCGGCCAGAACCTGCATTCGGTAACCTGGCTCGACCGCATTCGGGCGCGCAACGTGCCGTTTGATGTGATCGGCGAATCGTACTACCCTAAGTGGCACGGTACCATCCCAGAGTTACGCAACAACCTGACGGACTTGGCCAAACGCTATCCGCAGGACGTGGTGGTAGTGGAATACTCGGAGCGCAAAGCCGAGGTCAACGACGCCGCTTTCAGCTTGCCCAACAACAAGGGCAAGGGTACTTTTATCTGGGAACCGCTCAACACTTGGGAGGCGATTTTTGACAAGCAAGGCAAGTCCAACGAACGCATCCTGGTCTATGACGAAATCAGTAAAAAGTACAAGATTAAGTAACACTTTACCGCCAAACTAGTTAAAAAGTGCAGTCTAAGCTTTAGCTTGCGTGTTGTTGGCGCCGTTTGGAATTGCCCGCTCGGCGCGGTTCGGACATTACCTGCAACCCGCAGCTTCTAAGCCTCCAAAGCGTACGACCATGCCTTATAAAGAGCGCGATATAGAAAAGCAGTATTTCACCATCGGCGAGGTGGCGGCCCAGTTTAAGGTGGCCCCGTCGCTGATTCGCTTTTGGGAAACCGAGTTTGAGGAATTGCGCCCGCGCAAGAGCAAAAAGGGCAACCGCCTCTACACGCATCAGGACGTTGATATTTTCCGCACCATCTATCACTTGGTGAAAGAGCGCGGCTTTACCATTCCCGGCGCCCGCGACCTGCTCAAGCAAAAAGGCCCACAGCTCAAGGAAAAAATCGACGTGATTCAGTCGCTGGAAAAGGTCCGCACTTTCCTTACCACCATGCGCAAAGAGCTGGATGCCATCGCCAAATCGCAGGGGTAGGTGGACCCTCATCATAGGAAACACCTAAATGCCTTTGGTGTAGTTGTATCAACAACTGCGTTGGTGCTACTGATTGACATCGTAGCAGCGTTTGTAGCTCTTCTTCCTATAATGGGAGACAAAACCAATGGAGATTATTCGTCCGAAGAAACAGTAAGCAGGTTTATCTTAGCTATTTATCTACTTTGTTTATTAGGATTGGGGGTGCGCTTGCAAGTTAAACATCACCAAACAGCACGCTTTATTGGAGTCTTACTTGGCGCTATACCTATGCTTTGGGTAATGCGAAGGTTTCTTTTTAAATCTTATTCAGAATAATTATCAACAAAGTGCAAGTAATTAATCAGGATCTATTTCACGAGGTTGCTCTTACGCTTTTCCCCGGTATCGGGCCGCAACTGACGCGGCAGTTAATGAGTTATGGCGGTTCGGCCAAAAACGTGCTGATGGCGCCACCCGGCCGGCTGCGCAAAATTCCGGGCGTGGGCCCCGCGATGGTGGCCACGCTCACCGGAGGCGAGCGCACCCTTGCCCTCAACCGCGCCGAAACCATCTTGCGCCAATCGGAAAAAGATGGCGTACAGCTGCTTTTTTACACGCACAAAGCCTTCCCTGCCCGCCTCAAGCAGATTCCGGATGCGCCGGCGTTGCTGTACTACCAAGGCACCAGCAACCTCAACCATCCTAAAACGGTCGCGCTCGTGGGCACTCGCCAGGCCACCGACTACGGCCGTGAACAGACCGAACGCATCGTCAAAGGTGTTGCCTCACATAATCCTTTAATTATTAGCGGATTAGCCTACGGCATCGACATTGCAGCCCACCGCGCCGCCCTGCAGGAAGGATTGGAAACCATCGGCGTGATGGCCACTGGGCTGGATGTGATCTATCCACCGACGCACCGCAAAACGGCCGAAAAGATGCTCACCCAAGGCGGCCTGCTGACCGAGTTTCCGTTCGGCACCAAGCCCGACAAATACAATTTCCCGGCTCGCAATCGCATCATTGCCGGCCTTGCCGACGGCACGGTGGTAGTGGAAGCGGCAAAAAAAGGCGGTGCTCTGATTACGGCCGAAATCGCGCTGGGCTACAACAAGGATGTGCTGGCTGTGCCCGGCAACATCGGGCAGCCCACGTCTGAGGGCTGCAACGCCCTGATCAAAGACCACAAAGCGGCTCTCTACAGCGAACCCAAAGACTTGGAAGAACTGCTCAATTGGGATGCAGCACTGCATCAGACCGGCAAGTTCAAGCCCACGCCCACCTACCAGGCCGCCGACTTTTCGGAGGAAGAATTCCGCCTCGTGGAGGTGCTGATGGCCGCCAAGGAAGAGCTCATGGACAACCTTAGCTGGAAAACTCAACTACCAGTCAATCAAGTAGCTAGCTTATTGTTGGGGTTGGAGTTTCGCGGGGTGGTCAAATCGCTGCCGGGCAAGAAATACGTTTTAGTATAGCGGAAGCTTTAGCTTGCGCAGGTACCAAGCCCACAATTTATTGCTATGTATCTGCTCCACAACGGCCATTTGGTGCCGGAAGCTACGTTTGCGTTGCCCCTGCCCAACCGCGGGCTGCAATTCAACGACGGGTTTTTCGAAACGCTGATTTGGGACGACCACAAAGTACAGCTTCTGCCCTACCATACGGCCAGGATGCGGCAAGCGGCTCAGGCTTTGAGCCTACAGTTGCCCACTGCACTAACCACCGAAACTGGTTTGCAGGATATGCTGCGCGCCCTCGTGGAAGCAAAACAGCTTACCACGGCGCGGCTGCGGCTGCAATTCTGGCGAACAGGCGGCGGACTGTACGCCCCTACCACGGCGGAGGCAGAATTTGTGGTTACGGCGCAGCCCTTTCAGCCCGCTGAATCGGTGGTGAACAAGGCAGATTTTGCGCAGCGTGTGCGCACTGCTTTTTCAACGGTATCTTTTTGCAAAGGGCCCAACGCACTGCAGTACGTGCTGGCGGCACAAGAGCGGCAGCAGCGCGAACTGGACGAATTGATTTTGCTGGACGGTGCTGGCTGCGTGGCCGAGTGCGTGTCGGCCGCAATATTCTGGGTGCGTAACGGCTGTTTGTACACGCCATCCCTCGAAACAGGATGCATAGCGGGCGTACGCCGGGCTTACTTGCTTCAGCGTGCCCGTGAGCTGGCTATTCCGTGTGCAGAAGGGCTGTACGAGTCAGAGGCACTTCTACAGGCCGAAGTTGTATTTACAGCTAATATTGCCGGAATACGTATTTTAAAGCAAGTAGGTAAAGTGCTATTTTCAAGCATCAACCACAGTATACTCGACGCGCTCTTGGCGTAATCCTATGCACAAACGTGCGCTAGCTCTTGGTTCCGGAACCGCATACGCAACCAGCTTTCTTCAAATTCGAGTAGGTCGGCCTCGGTTACGTTGTTGAGGTGTAATACCTCATCACGCGCTTGAAACGTACCGTCGAGGGCGTATAGAGCGATCCAGGCGCGATGTTTCCGCGAAAGAATTGAGTTCAGGGGGGAGGGTTTTTCGGCCGATGACCATTGCATATGGACAAACATAATAGCTAAAATGAATATCCCCTATAGTTGTACTTATTAAAGTTTAATTAATTTTTCAAAGCCACCAATCGTCGTTTATTAATACATACATGAATGATTATTGTACTATTTATCGCTAAAATAATCGAAATATCAATCAACTCAACTATACAGAATACTATTTCTGATGATACTGTATAACCTCATCAAATATTTCAAAACCAAGTCTATGTAACTACTTGAGCAGTAGCCTTTAGCTAAGGATTTGTGGTACAAGTGACTCTACTGCAACGAAAAATTTGCCATCAATTCTTCTTCGGTAGTCTTGGTGGCGGGCTCAAATCGTAGCATCTGGAACACCCGTTGTGCCTCCGAGGCAAGCGCTTGCATGGCCGAAGCCGGAACCTTGTTGTCCCACCCCGGCAGCGAGCGTGGCTCCATGGCCACTACCGAAGTACTGCTTACCTCTCCACTTGGTGCAATTTTCAGCTTGATAATTACTTTGCCTTGGGCACGGGCCTGAATGGCGACGGGCGGGTACTCGCTGTTTTGGGCGAAGAAGACCATTGAAACGCTGTCTTCTGACAACGGACGGTTTTCCCGCATCCGCATGGTGAGTCCGCGCTTAAGCAGCTTCGATTGTTTTACCACCGGCGTTGAAGCAACCGGAGGAGCCACTACTGGTGGGGCAGCCGCAGGAGCCGGAGGAGGCGTAATAATTGGAACAGGCGCCGTTTTAGGTGCCGACCGCTGTTTTTTGGCCAAAGGCGTAATGGGTGCGGGAGGGGCAGCCGTCCACTGATTGAAACTGTTCTGCGCCTGCGCTGCGTGGTCTGCCAACATCATGGCCACCCCTATCACAACGATAAACCTCTTTCTCATGCTTTTCGTGAGTTAGCGTTGGTTGTGCTTTGTTCTGCCGGACCAGCTTATGCTGGGGACGCCTCAACAGGACATAGCATCGTTAGAATCAAGCAATTACTGCCTCAACCGCTTCTTGGGGCACTTGGTTGCATTTGCCGGACACAATCGGCGTTTACGCCTTCAGGGTGCGCTACGGTAACACACAGCCCGTCAGCAAGACCTGTTTTCCATCACCCGGAGTGCTGCCCATGCAGACCCACTATTAATCCTGAACGTTGCAGTCGTGTCGCCGGAAGTTCTTTGGCGATCTGCTTTCGGCTGGTATTCGTAACTTCAATTTTATTTACACAAATACCTTATGATCAAGTATTTATATAAAATTACTGCAACACATACCGAACTGGTATTTCCTCCTGAGTAGCACCCGAGGCAGGTTCGAAGCGCAGCCGCCACAGCAACTCTTTGGCGCTGCGCTGCATGGCTTCCTTGCCAGCCGCGGCCGAGGCACCTTTGTCAGCCTGGCTTTCCTGCTGAATGCTCGTGCCTGTCACTTCCGAATTGGTTACGTCGCCGGCTGGGCTCACGTTGAGGCGTACCATCACCTGCCCCGCCAGGCCAGCATGTAATGCCGCCGATGGGTAGTGTAAATGCTGCCACGTAAACATATAATAGGCCGAATCGGCTTTGCTGTAGCGGTTTCGGCGCAACCGCTCGCCTAATCCCCGGCGCAACGTCATCGAATACCCTTTGGCTACCTGCAACGAATCTTGGGTTTTGCGGCGGGCTTTCGATAATGATTGAGCGTTGTTAGGCGCCGGAGCTGCTGCGGGGGCGAATGCCGGAGCGGGCGTAGCCGCGGGAGCAACCAACGGGGCTGCGGCCGGCGCAGCTTTGCGAGCCGGCCGGGCGGCCGGTTCAGGCTTGGTAACGGGCTTGGCTTCCCAGACGTTGAATGAGTTTTGGGCCTGACCGGCATGCGCTGCCAGCAGCAAGGACCCGACCGCCAGCGTCCGAGCCGGGTTGCAAAGCGCTGTAAGTAAAGATTTTACGTTCATAACCTTCGAGTACGTCAACACTGTCCAACGGGCTGGATACGCCCTTTTTACTGTGATAACGCACGAAGGTTGCCGGTCAGTATGTGCGAACCGATCGGCCTATACCGCGACTGGCGCTTTGATGGCCGGCCACGGATCGTAATTCTCCAGCTTAAAGTCGTCGTATTTAAACTCAAAAATATCCTTTACCTCAGGGTTCAGGTGCATCTGCGGCAAGGGGCGTGGCGTGCGCGTAAGTTGCAAGCGGGCCTGTTCTAAGTGATTAGAATACAGATGCGTATCACCGCCCGTCCAGATAAACTCACCGGGCTGCAAATCCGTGACTTGCGCCATCATCAGGGTCAGCAGCGCGTAGCTGGCAATGTTGAACGGCACGCCCAGAAACACGTCGGCGGAGCGCTGGTAGAGCTGGCACGAAAGCTTACCGTCGGCCACATAAAACTGAAACAACGCATGACACGGCATCAGGGCCATCTGATCGAGTTCGGCCACGTTCCAGGACGATACCAAAATGCGCCGCGAGTCGGGCGATTGCCGCAGCTGGCGCACCACCTCGCTGATTTGGTCGACGTGGGAGCCGTCGGGCCGAGGCCAGTTGCGCCATTGCTTGCCGTACACGGGGCCTAACTCACCGCTGGCATCGGCCCATTCGTCCCAGATGCTTACGCCGTTCTCCTTGAGGTACTGCGTGTTGGTGTCGCCGCGCAGAAACCACAGCAGCTCGTGAATAATGCTGCGCAGGTGCACTTTTTTGGTGGTTACCAACGGAAAGCCTTGCTGCAAATCAAACCGCATCTGGTACCCAAACACGCTGAGCGTACCCGTGCCGGTTCGGTCAGTTTTCTGGGTGCCGTGGTCGAGGATGTGCCGGACGAGGTCGAGATATTGCTGCATTAGTAACAAAGTAACGTGGCTTGCGACTACAAGAACGGCACATATTTAAGAATGACAAAGCTGAGTGCCAACGACCTTTTTTTGAAATTCTTAGATGTCGAGCGCATCGGCAGGCAACAGCTCCCGCCACGAACCATCTTCTGCATATTCCTTTATCACGCTTACTCTCTGGGTTAAAAAACGGCGTAAGTACTTCCTGAGAATCAAAGCATCTACCACTTTACCGATCCATCCAAAAGGCGATTCAAAGGTAAATACATCACTCATAACGGTAGCTCCTCCAACGCTTGCGAAATGATGCTCATGACGCATGAGCTTAAAAGCGCCTTGTCGCATAACATCGCAAAAATAGTCGGGTGCTTCGGCTTCAGTTATCTGACTAGTCAGGGTTAGCCAGAATCCAAAATGCCGTGCCCGAAACGTTACTGTATCGCCAAGTTGCAGAATTCCAGTTCTTACCCCAGCAATGATTTTCTCCTGAGTCTGCTTAGTGGAAACCGTGTGTAGATCAGTGCTAAGGGCTAGTTGATAACAGACCCCTTGAGGTGCATGAACGATGGTCTGTATTTCGATCCTTGGCACAGCTATTAAACAATTTCCTACAATTATTAGATAAAAAAAGCCATTTATGCTATAGATGGCTTTTTATTGCAAATATCTGATTAACAAATACTTACAGTGACTTCGTAGCAGCAGTTTCCGTAGTGGCGGTTTTGGCTTTTCCCGCGGCTGTTTTGGCACCTTTCTTCATGCAGCAGGCGTCGGTGCCTTTCATGGCGCAAGATTCCTTTTTGCCTTTTTTGCCGTCTTTGTCGCCGTGAGCGGAAGCGGTGCCAACGAAAGCGAAAAGTGCGAGGGCCAACAGAACGTTTTTCATGGGGAATAATCTAAGGATGAGGAAACAAAAGCCAGCGGGGCGCGGTTGGCTTGACTACGTCTTCGTACCGGTTTTCCGCCGACCCTAAAGTACGAAACGCCCCGCGATTTCAACGCTCGCGGCCCCATCCGTGCGGCTTCTGCCTGGCGGAAGAACCGTTACTTTTTACCCGCGCGAAGCACTGCTTCGCGGTTCTGTGCTCATGCCGCTTCGCAAACTCAGTCATCTTATTCTGCTCGTGCTGGTGCTGCTCACCGGCCTGAGCGTCTATTTTGTGGCGCAACTGCGCTTTAACTACAATTTCAACGATTTCTATCCGGCCGGCGACCCCGATCTGGCCTATTACGAGAAATATTCGGCGCGCTTCGGCAACGACAACGATTACGTGCTGCTGGGACTGGAAGCGCCGGCGGGCCGCACCGTCTTCGATTCACAATTTCTGACGCACGTTGACTCGCTCACGCGCTTTATTCAGCAACGTCCACATATTGAGCATGTTACCTCGCCTACCAACGCTACCAATCCGGTAGTGGAAGGGCTGGGCGTGTTCAACGTGCCCTACCTCCACCCTGCCGAGCCCGCCCGCCGCGCCGCCGATTCGGCGCTGGTGTACCGCACGCCGGGCCTCGTCGACAACCTCATTGCCCGCGATGCCCGCGCCGTCACGATTTTGTTCCAGACCTCGCCCAACCTCAGCAAGCCCCCCGGCGACTCCATGCTCGCAGCCGTGCGCACCGAGTTGGCGCGGCAGGGCTTCGCGGAGAATCAATACCACTTGGCCGGCAAGCTGGTTGCCCAGTCCATTTTCGTCGATCGGCTGCAACGCGAGCTGATGGTGTTTATGTCGCTGTCGGTGGTGCTCGTGACGGTGTTGCTGTGGTTTACTTTTCGCACGTGGTGGGGCGTGGTGTTGCCGCTGGTAGTGGTGCTGGGCGCGATTTTGTGGGGGTTGGGGCTGATGTCGGCGTGCGGTGTGAGCATTGATCTGATGACGGCCCTGTTGCCGGTGATGCTGTTCGTGGTAGGCATGTCCGACACCATTCACATCATCACGCGCTACGTAACGGAGCTGGGCTATGGCACGGCTAAGCGCGAAGCCCTGCTGATTACCTTAAAAGAATCGGGGTTTGGCTCGGGGCTTTCGGCTCTGACCACCAGCATTGGCTTTTTCACGCTGATGACCAGCACGATACGTCCGATTTACAACTTCGGCCTGTTTACGGGCATTGCCGTGCTGCTCACGTTTTTGCTGTCGTTTACGCTGCTGCCGGCCATGCTCATGCTCCTGAAAAAGCCGCAACTGCGCGTGCCGCGGTCGCAGGGCCACAGCTGGGATGGCGTGCTGGGGCGCATGTTCCGGACGGTGCTGGCCCGCCGCCGCTTGGTGGTAACGGTAAGTGGCTTAATATTAGCCGCTTCCATTGCCTCAGCCATGCAAATCCGGATTAACTCGGCGCTGCTAGATGATCTGTCGAAGAACGACCCGGTGAAGCTGGATTTCCGGTTTTTTGAGCGGCATTTTGCCGGCGTGCGGCCTTTTGAGCTGGATTTACAGCCCGCCGACGGCCGCACCGTGTACGACCTTGCCGTGCTGCGCCAAACCGAGCGCATCGAAAACTACCTCCAACGCGACTACGGGCTGAACTTCCTGGCCTCGCCGGTTACCATCGTCAAATCGGTGCGAAAGGCGCTCAAGGGCGGCCTGGTGGAAGAATACCGGCTGCCGGATTCAGAATCGGAGCTGCGGCGTATCGTCAACAAAATCAAGCTGTTCCGCAAAAAGCCAGAGTTCCGCGCGCTGGCGCTGCCCGACGGTCGCGAGGGTCGCATCACCGGCCGCATGCCCGACGTAGGCAGCATCAAAGCCGATGCGCTCAACGCCAATCTGCGCCGGTTTCTGCGCCAACAAACCGACTCGACCGTCGTGCGCACGCGCCTCACCGGCTCGGCCAACCTCATCGACAAGAATAACGAAAACCTCACCCTGAACATGATCTCGGGCATGAGCATCGACATTGTGATGGTCACGATCATCGTGCTGGCGCTGTTCCGCTCGTTGCGCATGACCGCTATCGTGCTCATCCCCAACTTAGTACCCATCCTGATCGTGGCCGGGGTGATGGGCTTGGCGGGCGTAAGCATGAAGGTCAGCACGAGCATCATCTTCACCATCGCCTTTGGCATTGCCGTCGACGATACCATCCACTTCATCAGCAAGCTAAAGCTGACGTTGCAACACGAACCCAACCTGTTCAAGGCGGTGCGCAAGACTTACCTGATGGCCGGTAAAGCCGTGATTGTCACGTCGTTGATTCTGGTAGGCGGCTTCTCTACGCTGATCTTTTCCTCCTTCGACGGCACATTTTACGTGGGCCTGCTCATCGGCCTGACGCTGCTCTTCGGCGTAGTAGCCGAGCTGACGCTGCTGCCCATCCTGATTATTTATTTCTACAAGCACAAGGTCAAGGAGATTCGCCAACCGGTGCCCGCGCTAGGTGGGTAAGCAGCGATCGCGAGAGGCAGCGATGCACGGCGCTTGGCAAATTGGATGGTAGCTTGATTTTTTTGTGTCAAATTTGGGGCCCCGACCGTTTGGCTTTCCCCACTCCTATTTTGGCACCCTATGAAACGACTGACTCCGCTGATCCTGCTGGTTTTATGCATTCTGGCTGGTTGTGGAGTCGCGGCGGTGCAGTCGGAGGTGGCACCCCCGGCTTTTGCGGCGGGCGCCGACGAGTTGCCGGTAGAAGGCTTGGCGCAATGGACGTTTGAGCACAAAGTGTCGTTTGGCGACTTCCAGACCGATCAGCTTCGCCGCGGTTGGTCGCCGTCGCGGCCGCTGGGCGGGCCGCAGCTGCGCACGGGCACGGGCGGTTCGCCGGTACTCGATGTACTGGATTTGCCCTACATGGCGCGGCTGAAAAATGCGCCCAATAAGCTGCAATTCTCCATCCACGACCGCACAACGCACTGGGCCGATTTCTACGGGGCCAAAAACGTCAGCAACCGGGAGCTTCAAACGCTGTCGCCGCTGTGGGGAAAGGATGCAGCCACGTTTGCCAGGTCGCACGCCGAAGCCTTCACGGGCGTTATTCTGGGCCCACGCCTGGACTCCACGAACGTCTGGAACATTCTGCTGGGCAGTGACATACCCACTCCTGAAACGGCCGCCAGTGTACCGGCCACGGTGGGCCTCGTCGGCGACCAAGACCGCGTGCTGCTGGCCATCCGGCAGGATGTGCGCCGCATGGCCCCGAACCCCCAAACCGGTGCCCCCGAACCTTTGCCCGCCCCGCAGTTTGTGGGTTACGAAATCATCTACCACAACGAGCCTATTGCGCTGGTCGATTTGCAAACGCCACAGGGTAAAATCTGGCTAAAAAGCGGTTTGCAGAGTGATTTGCGCTTTCTCACGGCCAGCACCGCCGCGGCGGTGCTGCTCTGGACGCGTCCGTTCGCGCCGGCCCGCAAGTAAGGGCTGAAGGCACCGGCGCGAATTTGCCGCTTCCATTCGTGCGATAGGGCCCCAACGCCCCTTGGTTGCGTGCCACAAGTGCGCGCGACTGGCCGCTTCCGTGTTACTTTGCGCCATGATGCACCGTTTTTTGCCTTTGTTATTCCTGTTTTTCACCGCATTTACCGCGGCAGCCCAGCAGCCCACCCCGCCTACCGACGACCCCGTGCCGCGCCTGATTCGGGAGCGCGAAGCCTTGGTGCGGCAGTACGAAGAAGCCAATGCCCAGCGCAACAGCCTGTTCGGCAACAAGCCCTCCAAAAAGGATTTGCAGGACGTGGTCGATGCCCTCAAAGGCATCATTCGCAAGGACACCGAAGTGGTGCAGGCCGTGAAGGAAAGCGCGCTGCGCCGCACGGCGGCCATCGTCGCCGAAAAAACACAAGCCGAACAACAGATTTCGGTCGCCCAAGGCGACCAAACCTCTACACGCCAGCGCTTCTACGACCTGCAAAACCAGATCGACAACCTCAAAGAGCGCGATAAACAGCGCGAGGCCAAGCTGCGCGATGCCCAGGAAACTGCCGCCGAAGCCACCCAGGCCCGCACCAGCCGCGAACTACTGGCCGCGGTACTGGCGTTGCTGTGTGCGGCTCTGCTGCTGTACGTGTACCGCCTGCGCAGCAAGTTGCCCGCCCGCCGAAATCGTCGGTAGCAGGCACTTCTGCGTTATTACATAAATAATTGACAATCAATTATTTATAAATTTACCTAAAAATGCTCGTCCCGGCTGCCAATTACCTGACTTACGCCGAAGCGGTGGGGCTGTACAATCAACTGCTCGACGCCGAGATCGTGTCGTTGGTCAAGACGTGCGGACCGCCGTCGCTGCCGTTTGGCGACGGGCTGTATTACCAGCTTCTGATTGAAGCCGACGAAACGGCGGCCGCCCAGGAAATACTGGCGGAGTTTGAGCGCAAGCGCACCGAGCCGTTGCCCCAACGTTGCCCCCGCTGCGGCTCGCCCGACGCGTGGCCCGTGCCGCGCACCTCGTGGCTGAAACGCCTTTTTTACGCCGGCACGACCCTCTACCAATGCCGAAATTGCGGCGAGGAGTTCTCGGAATAACCTTTTGCTTCCCCATGGAAACTACCTTCCCTTTCAAAGTTTACCGCCTTCCGGAACACCTGCGTACGGAAGAATTTCTGTGGGGCATCACGGCCGACGTCGAAGCGGATGCGGCGCTGGAAGGGTATTTTTATCTGTTTGAAAAATACGGTTTTGGCGGCAGCGGCTTGTCGTGGGAAGAGCACATCACCACGATGCTGGAGGAAGAAGCACCGGAGCTGCTGGACCACGTAAGCGGCTATTCGACCGCGGCGAGCCTGTTATTTTTGGCCGATGATGAAAAAACCGTGCAGCACTTTCTTCGCATTGTCGGCCCCATTTTCGCGGATCTGGGAACGCTGAACAAGTACTTCAGCCAAACGGATTCGAGTGATTTTTTTGAGTAGCAAATGCTTTCCTCAGACAAGAAGGCGGTCATGCTGAGCTAGCCGAAGCATTACCGCAACACTAATCCTTTTGTCGTCTCAACGAAGTGGTAGAGATGCTTCGGCTAGCTCAGCATGACCGCCATTTTTATTGCTTACTTTATTACTGCACTGGCATCTGAGTATTTCGCCGAAAATATTATTGGCAGCGTAGTTTAACTTTCCTCGATATAAATATGAACGAAAAAGCACCAACTCGTAAGGTAGGATATAGAAGTCCTAATGGCACTATTACTTACATTGATCAACCGATAAAATGGGTTAATCCTTCGGACAAAACGGTGAAACAAGTCTTGTTGGAAATCGGTCATGAGATGTATGAGTGTCGTCGGAAAAAGGAAGATGTAGAAGATTTACTTACCCAAGCGCACAACATCTTATGGCGTGAATTTCAGGATGACAACCATTCTCTCTATCAATTTATAAATGAGCAGATTAAGCATCTGAGGACGTATGACAAGCAACGCTCGCAAACAAGCAAGGGCAGGTTATTAGAAGATATAGCTCGAGAAGGCCTATTTCGCATCAAGCATTATTTCGAAATGGGCGATAGATAAATTCTCCTCAACCTTAAGCCACCCTTTTGCCGTTTTCGTTGTTACCAACGAATCCCAAATACCCATTCTTTTGTCCGAACCTACATACACCGACCCTTACGCGCTGGAAAAAGAGCTGCGTAAAGTGCAGGCCTTGCTCAAACTTGAGCAGCAGGAAGACCTGGAGCAGTTCAAGATTCGCAGCGCCAAAACCACCATTGCCGAGCGCCAGCACCGCGGCCTGACGTGGTACCCGGTCACCATCACCAAGGAAGATATCGGCTTCGGCGGCAAGCTTGTGCTCGAACTCGAACGCCCGGCCTCGCAAAGCAGCCTGCACCTGTTTCAGGTGGGCAAAAACGCGGCGCTGTTTGGCAACATTCCCAACCGCGCCGGCTCCGACCGCCCCACGCTCAACGGTGTGATTACCAGCGTCAAGCGCAACAAAATCCTGCTCGCCACCAACAAGGAAGACCTACCAGATTGGGTCGACGAGGGCAAGCTGGGCGTAGACCTGACCTTCGACGAGGTGAGCTACCGCGAGATGGAATATGCCCTGGGCAAGGTGATGGGCGCCTACGAATCGCGCTTGGCGGAGCTGCGCGACGTGCTGCTGGGTGCCCGCCTAGCCCGTTACAAGCCCGCTTCGGAAGCCACGCTGTATTACCCAAGCCCGCTCAATGAGTCGCAGCTGGCGGCGGTGCGGCACGTGCTGGCCGCGCAGGATGTGGCCATTATTCACGGCCCGCCGGGCACGGGCAAAACCACAACGCTGGTGCAGGCCATTTTGGAAACCATCCGGCGCGAGCGTCGGGTGCTGGTGTGCGCGCCCTCGAATACGGCCGTGGATTTGCTGACCGAAAAACTGGCCGAGCGCGGCGTCAACGTCATTCGGATGGGCAACCCGTCGCGGGTGTCGGACTTGCTGCTGCAACACACGCTCGACGCCCAAATTATGTCGCACAAGAGCTACAGCGAGCTAAAGTCGATGCGGCAAACGGCGGAGCAGTACCGCGAAATGGCCAGCAAGTACAAGCGGCACTTTGGCTACGAAGAGCGCGAACAGCGCCGCGTGCTCAAAGAGCAGGCCCACCAGATGCTACAGGAATCAGATCAACTGGAGCGCTACATTACCGAGGACCTGCTGGATCAGGTGCAGGTCATAACGTGCACATTAGTAGGCG
This sequence comes from Hymenobacter jejuensis, assembly GCF_006337165.1. Classification (NCBI taxonomy): domain Bacteria; kingdom Pseudomonadati; phylum Bacteroidota; class Cytophagia; order Cytophagales; family Hymenobacteraceae; genus Hymenobacter; species Hymenobacter jejuensis. The sequence continues at coordinate 4,396,740 of NZ_CP040896.1, read as the reverse complement.
CTTCCAACCGCGCGATCCGACACCTAACGTACGAAACGGTTTTCATCGATGAAGCGGCCCAAGCCCTGGAGCCTGGCTGCTGGATTCCGATTACGAAGGCCAATCGCGTGGTGCTGGCCGGCGACCATTGCCAGCTGCCGCCCACCGTGAAAAGCGAACAAGCTGCCCGCGATGGCCTGCGCGAAACCTTGTTTGAGAAATGCATTCTGCGCCAGCCCGACGCGTCGCGCATGTTGCAGGTGCAGTACCGCATGCACGAGCAGATCATGGAATTTAGCTCGGAGCAATTTTACGACGGCAAGCTGGTGGCCGCGCCCAGCGTGGCGCACGCCGACCTGCCCGACTACGACCTGCGCTTCGCCCCCGACCTGGCCGTGGAGTTTCTGGATACGGCCGGCTTTGGCTTCCAGGAACTGGGTATTGCTGAAAGCCGCTCCGTTGCCAACCCTGAGGAGGCCGACTTGCTGTTACGCCGTCTGTCGGAATTGTTGCGCGTGTACGTACCCGAAGATCACCTGGAAGATTTGCTCACGGTGGGCGTCATCGCGCCGTATCGCGCCCAGATTAACTATCTGAAAGACAAAGTGGAAGAGATTCCGGAGCTAGCCGAAATGGTAACGCACCGCCTGCTGTCGGTGGGCACCGTCGATTCGTTTCAGGGCCAGGAGCGCGACATCATCTGCATTACCATGACGCGCAGCAACGACCAGGGCGACATCGGGTTCCTCTCCGACATTCGCCGCATGAACGTCGGCATGACGCGCGCGCGCCGCAAGCTGCTCATCGTCGGCGACTCCGGCACGCTCGGCCGCCACGAGTTCTACAAAAACTTTCTCGACTATGTCGAGAGCATTGGCGCATACCGCACGGCTTGGGAGATGCAGTAGAGTTGCTGCCCTAGTTACCTGAGCATACGCATCTTAATGCATAACCAGCATAACCGATTAATAATCTGTGTTTTACAACAAAAAAACCTGACCAGTTAATCAGGTTTTTTTGTTGTAAAACATTTCTACCGAAATAGCTTAGAATCCTAAACCGACCGCAAAGCCGCTTACCGGACTGGAAAAGCTATAGGAGTTGGAGGCGGTGGCTGCGCCAGTGCTTTTATTGACGACGTAGAGTCTGGTGGCACTGCCAACAGTTAAAAGCGCGTAGGCGTTGTTGGAGGTCCCTCCGATATCAAAGCCGTTGGAGGCCTCCACATTGACACCCAAATCGCCGATTGCAGCCTGTGTTCCCGCATTCGGTGGATTTTGCAGATAAAGCTTATCTGTTTGACTATCAATGGTATACAAGTTAGTTGCCGTTGTGCCGGCGAAGTTATTCTCGTAAGCCGCCGCTGTCACGAAAGGCGAACCCGGATTCAGGCTGCCATCAACGATGGCTATGCCATCGGCCGGATTTACACGCAGGTTCTGGCCTGTGTTGCTTACAATCCGAATCCGGTCAACGACCGGATTAAAGTCCACGCCAAAGCTGGAGCCCACCAAAGGAGTACTCAACGTTGCAACGGCTGTCGCGGCCCCCGACGATGCATTAATCGTAAAAAGTCGGCTGTTGCTGCTGCTATTGGCTACGGCATAGAGTTGGCCGTTCGCCGGCCGGAAATCAAGTCCTACGATGTTCTCGCCGGTTGCTAATCCCGTAATGGGCTTGCTCACGGCAGCACTTGGGTTCGTCGGATTGAATACCAACAGATTAGCATTGGTTACGGCGTATGCTACGGGCTGCGTGGGAATGGCAATGCCGGTATACATCAGGCTTTTATCGTACTTCGCCAAGGTTTGCGTCTTGCCCGTTTCCACATCCACCGTAAAGAGTGTGGCCTTGCCGTTTACTTCAAAAAGCGCCAAGCCGATGTTGGTTACAGGGTCGATATCGAAGCCGCCGTTGCCCGTTACATTAAGCTTCAAAGCCCCTACTTCTACCAACGTACCGTCGTTGGGTGGCGAGATGCGATACAGCTTGTCGCTGGCTACGTCGATGCCGAACAAATCGGTAGCGGTGGCGCCCGCCGTGTTGTTTTCGTAGGCCACTGCCGTCAGCGTAGCGCCCGCAGCCCCGTTGATGGAGCCATCGGTAGCCGCTACCGTGCCGGTTTCGGGGTTGAGGCGCAGGTTCTGGCCCGTGCTGGTTACCAGGCGAATGCGGTCGACGGTGGGGTTGAAATCAAAACCAACCATGTTGCCCGCCAATGCGGGCGTAAACGGGCCCGCGCCGATCATACGGGCCGCGCCGGTTTCCGGGTTGATCACGTACAGGCGGCTGGTACTGCCAACCCCATACAACTGCCCCGTAGCCGGACGGTAATCAATGCCCAAAATGGTTTCGCCGCCTTGCAACCCACTGATAGAAACCGACTTCAGCTCTTGCGCGGGGTTGGTAGTGGAATACTTATCCAACATGGTGCCCCCGGCCAAGGCATAAAACGTGGTGGCTAACTTTGTTTGCGGAACGTTAGGGTTGGGGGAATGCTCGAATTTATCGCACCCAGCCAAGGTAGACAGCACAAGTGCAGAAACACATAAGCCAGCGATGTAGGTGTTTTTTTTCATTTCAGTTATTCTTTATGAATTAAACGTGAAAAAATTAAAAATTACCTATACAGATACGGCGTACATATTTAGCTTGGATTGACCAGTTAGATTAAATCGACATTAAATCTTCTCAACATGGAAGGTCCTGGACTTTAGCCCAGAACTACACATAACCTGCTTAAATACAAATATTTATAAAATATCTGAACGATCATGTCACGCCTACGTGCATCAGCACAGTGGTCAGGCCGTGATGGAGATTATTGAGGGGTACGCAAGCGATCCTCCATGGCAACGTTGCCATAATACGTCGCCATGAACGCTGCAAAATCTTTCTGCACTACTTGATAGCTGAGTGCCCCTACTTCTGCTGGAGGCACAATTTAGCAGCTTAAGCAGCTAAGGCTGTATCGGTTGCAGTCCGGCTGTATTGTTTTGGGCAGATACCCAGCCATTTATTTCGTGCAAGTCGCTGAAGTTGCGGAGGTGGCCTGTAAGCTCAGTAATCGTTTGGTAAGCGGCATTGAAATAATACCGCTGGGTTTTCGGGTCGAAGTGGCCTACGCCGTTGCCAATCTGCTTGAGGGTGCGCTTTGAACTGGTGCCGGCGTAGAGCACCGTAATTTTCTCAATGGATTGCTTGTGCGGATTCAACTGGATTTGTACGCTAAGCTGGCCCGCCGAATCGCGCGTGCAAGGCAAAATTGCCGTGTAGTTGGTCGGCATAGTGGCCAAGACTTCCGGCTTCACCTCTTGGTAAGGAAGGTTAGGGTCCGGGCTAAGCGGCTCAGCCTCACCGGAGTTTGTAGCAATGAGCTTAGGCTCCGTGGCCAAATCAGTTTCGGCGGTGGAGGCAGCAGGTGTAGGAGAGCTGCATTGGGTTGCCATCAGCCCTAAAGTTGTCAGCAACAGAAAAATAGTCGAGAATGCACGCATGATAACCAGCTAAACACTTTGCTATAAGTCCGGCAATACTACCGATTCCGGATAGGCTTTTACTGGAGTTGCAGAAACGTCAGGGCGGCCAGGGCGGCCCCTATCACCGGCCCTACGATGGGAATCCAGGCATACGACCACTCGCTGGAACCCTTGCCACGGATCGGGAGCAGCGCATGCGCCAAGCGCGGCGAAAGGTCGCGGGCGGGGTTGATGGCGTAGCCCGTCGTGCCGCCCAGCCCCAACCCGATCGCCCACACCAGAAACGCCACCGGCAAGGCTCCTACCGAGCCCAGCCCTACGGCCGCATGCGTGGCCGTAAGTTCGGCGCCGGTGATGTACAACACGGTCAGCATCAGCACGAACGTGCCGATTATTTCGCTGATCAGGTTCAGGCGGTGGTTGCGGATGGCTGGGCCGGTGCAAAACACGGCCAGTTGCAGGGCCGGCTCGCGGGTGCGGTCGAAGTGATCTTTGTAGAGCAGCCATACCAAGCCGGCTCCCAGCAAACCACCCGCAAATTGCGCCCCGATGTATTGCGGCACCAGCGCCCAGGCAAACTTGCCGGCCACCGCCAGCCCGAGGGTCACGGCCGGGTTGAGGTGGGCACCGCTGTACGGCCCCGCCACCACTACCCCCACATAAACGGCTAGTGCCCACGCTGTTGTAATCACGATCCAGCCGCTGTTGTGGCCTTTGGTATCCGTCAGCACGACGTTGGCCACCACGCCGTCGCCAATCAATATCAGTAGAGCAGTGCCCACAAATTCGGCGGCGAAGGGCGTCATTTAGTTTCAGTAAGTACTTGTGAAACAATGGGTTGCGAAGCACCTGACCAGACTTGCAGCGCCTGCACAGCCCGGTGCCAGTTGCCGATGCCTGCCGCAATGCCGTCGCGATCGGCTTTGGGGTTGAAGACGGTGTCGGCCTGGCCGAGCTGCTGGATTTCGTCCGCGTCGCGCCAGTATCCCACGGCCAGGCCCGCGAGGTAAGCAGCGCCCAACGCAGTGGTTTCGGTCATCTTGGGGCGCACCACCTGGGTATCGAGCACGTCGGCCTGAAACTGCATCAGCAGCTCGTTGACCGTGGCACCCCCATCGACGCGTAACTCCTTGATCGACAGGCCTGAATCGGCTTCCATGGCCTTGAGCACATCCATCGTTTGGTAGGCAATGGCTTCCAGCGCCGCCCGGGCCACGTGGGCGGCTTTGGTGGCGCGCGTCAGGCCGAAGATGGTGCCGCGGGCGTAGGGATCCCAATAAGGAGCGCCCAAGCCGGCAAAGGCAGGCACAAAGTACACGCCGTCGGTGCTGCTGACCTGGCGGGCCAGCTTTTCAACTTGTGCCGACGTGCGGATCACGCCCATGTTATCGCGCAGCCACTGCACCACGGCCCCGGCAATGAAAATGCTGCCCTCCAGCGCATATTGCACTTGCCCGTTGAGCTTCCAGGCCACCGTGGTCAGCAGGTTGTTGCGAGAAGGCTTGGGCTCGTTGCCAATGTTCATCAGCATGAAGCAGCCCGTCCCGTAGGTATTTTTGACCATGCCCGGACTCATGCAATGCTGCCCAAACAGCGCGGCCTGCTGGTCGCCGGCAATGCCCGAAATCGGAATTTTGGAGGCGAAAAGCGTCGTGCTGGTTTCCCCATAAATCTCGCTGGACTGCCGCACTTCGGGCAGCATGCTACGCGGAATATCGAAAAGGGCCAGCAGCTCGTCGTCCCACTCCAATGTATTGATATTCAACAACATAGTACGCGAAGCATTGGTCACGTCGGTTACGTGCCGCTGGCCTTGCGTCAGGTTCCAGATCAGCCACGTGTCCACGGTACCGAAGAGCAACTTACCGGCCGCGGCCTTTTTACGGGCCCCTTTCACGTTATCCAGAATCCACCGGACTTTGCTAGCCGAAAAATAAGCGTCGAGCACCAAGCCGGTCTTGGCCCGGATCATTTCTTCGTGCCCATCCGCTTTGAGTTGGTCGCAGTATTCGGCCGTACGGCGGTCTTGCCACACAATGGCGTTGTAGACGGGCTTGCCATCTTTGCGATCCCAGACTACCACTGTTTCGCGCTGGTTGGTGATGCCGATGGCTGCGATGTTGCTGCCGTTGTGCCCGGCTTTCACCGTCGCTTCGGCTGCTACTCCCGCCTGCGTCGACCAGATTTCGCGCGGATCGTGCTCTACCCATCCCGGTCGGGGAAAAATTTGGGTAAACTCTTTCTGGGCCTGCGAAACGATATGCCCTTTTTGGTCGAACAGAATGGCACGAGAGCTCGTCGTTCCCTGATCCAAAGCCAGGATAAATTGCTGCATACAAAGCGATTGAGAGTGGGAAGCTGCGGAATCGCTAAGGAAGAAGAAAAAGTCGAAAACCCGTGATATGCAGGCAAGAATCTGTTGAGGCTGGCTATTGCCAAGATTGTAAATCAGGGCTACCAGATTAAAACTAGCAAGCTAGTTCCCCTCCTCAGCTGAGGAGGGGCTAGGGGTGGTTGAAAGGTTAGAGTTAGAAGCTAGAACTAATAATCGTATGGCGCTCCGGCCAACCACCCCTAACCCCTCCTTAGCTAAGGAGGGGAACTAGCTTGTAGCTCTAGTAAAGCAGGTTTTAGTCTTCCACACCCACTGTTGTAGCTTGTTCCTGCAATACATAGTGGCGGGCTACCTGGGTGAAGGTATCTACTTGCTGCCGTTGCCACTGCGCATCGTGGCCTAGCTCCTGGGCCAGCAGCGCCGCGACTTCCGGAGCCGCGCGAATAGCTGCCCTGGCGTCCAGAAACAAGATGCGCACGCGACGAGCGAGCACATCTTCTACCGTGCGAGCCATTTCGAAGCGGGCCGCCCACACCACTTCTGCCTTTAGAAATTCCAGCGCGGCATCAATCTTCTCGCCCCATGCCGGCTCATCTGTAACCAATTGCAGCAGAGGCACTTGGTCGCTACCGTATACGGCGAGGTGCGGGCTATGGTCGGCGGTCGGCAGGGCGCCGTGGATGGGCAGATGAGCCGTCTGGCTGAGAGCAGCGGGCAACTTACCCAAGGCAATGGCATTGTCGATAGTATCCTGGCCCATGCGGCGGTACGTCGTCCATTTGCCGCCCGTGATGGTAATCAGCCCCGTTTCCGACACCATGATTTTGTGGCTGCGTGAGATTTCTTTCGTCTTCTGCGAGCCGTTTTGGGAGGCCGCCAGCGGCCGCAGCCCGGCGTACATACTCAGCACATCGCTGCGCTTCGGGGCGCGGACCAAATACCGGCCGGCCGTGCGCAGCACAAACTCAATTTCTTGCTCCAACGCCTTTGGCTCTTGGCTATAGGCGTTGAGCAGTGTATCAGTCGTGCCCAGCACCACCCGATTATGCCAGGGTACGGCAAACAGCACCCGGCCATCATCGGTTTTCGGAATCATAAGCGCTTCATTACCAGGCAGAAACGATTTATCTACTACCAAATGTATGCCCTGGCTGGGGCGCACCAGCTTCGGCGTGCCCGGCTGGTCCATCTGCCGGATTTCATCCACGAAAATGCCTGTGGCATTCACCACGGCCCGCGCCCGCAATTCGTACGCGGTGCCCGTTTCTTGGTCGGTGGCGGTTACCCCCGTTATCTGACCCTGCGGGTCTTTCAGCAGGCTCTTTACTTCGAAATAATTCAGGAGAGTACCGCCCTGCTCAATGGCCGTTTGGGCGAGGTTGACGGCTAGGCGTGCATCGTCAAATTGGCCGTCGTGGTAGAGTACGCCGCCGCGCAGACCCGCCGGCTGCAGCGTACTGAGGCGCTCCAGTGTTTGCTGTCGGCTCAGGTGCACCGAGGCGCCCAAGCTCAAGCGCCCCGCGAGCACGTCGTACATCTTCAGGCCGATGGTGTAAAAAGGCCCGCCCCACCAATCGTAATTCGGAATTACAAAATCTTGGTTTTTAACCAGATGTGGCGCGTTTTGCAGCAACAGCCCCCGTTCGTAGAGCGCTTCGCGCACCAGCCCTACGTTGCCTTGGGCCAGGTAGCGCACGCCCCCGTGCACGAGTTTGGTGCTGCGGCTGGAGGTGCCCTTGGCAAAGTCTACCTGCTCCAGCAACAAGGTTTTGTACCCCCGACTGATGCCATCCAACGCGACACCCAAGCCCGTCGCCCCCCCTCCGATTACAATCAAATCCCAACTGGGGGTGCCGACCATTTGCTGCAACAGGGTTTCGCGGGCAAAAGAAGTGGCGGTCGCTTGGTGCTGCATCGGTACAAGGGGTTATAACCTGCTGAAACTTACTTGTTTCAAGATAACAGCTTATCCGTTACCTATCACCTGAACCATAACCGTCTGCTTTTGTCAGCGCGCAAAGGAATTTCCCAGCCGCGTACTCTGTACTCTAGAGGTTACCACTCGCGCATAGATTCTATACAAACTGCAGATATACACATGGTTACAGAATGAATGGTGGGTATAAGCATTGCCCCTTATTTGCGTCTACTTCGGCACGTCGATGTAGGACATCGTGTGCGGGGCATCGGACTTCTGGTTGACGAACTTCTTTTCGGGCTTGTCAAAATCACTGATATACAAACGGTTGCCCTTCAGCAGCACTTCGGCAGGCTGATCGAGCAAGCCGTTCTGGCCGTCGGTGTCGCCGTTTTGGGCCAGCGTCGTGACGGTGCCATCGGCCAGATTGATGATTTCAATGGCGTTTTCGCGCGAATTGCAGACGTACGCCTTATCGGTTGTGCGGTCGATAATGAGGCCATCGATGCAGGGTATCTTCTTGCCTTTCAGCGTCATGGCTTCCTTTTTGGCGAGGCTGCCATCGGGCTTGAGCGTGACTTTGTAGAAGGTGCCATCGCCGAAGGAGCCGGTGTAGAAGTTGCCTTTGCTGTCGTAGTCGAGGCCGTCGGCGCCGTTGTCCACGCCGGTCTCGTTCACGGCCGTCGTGAAGGTAGTCAGCACGTGCGGGTCCATCGTTTTGGGCTTCAGGTGCACGGGGCCTTTGTTTAGTTCGGCGAGCGTGAAACGCAAAATGGCGCTACCCTTGTCGTCGTTGGGCATATCCCATTGACTATCAGTTACATAGATCGTATTGCCTTTCCACACCACAGCGTTAGCCAGCGCGAAGTTGTCGACCACGGTTTCTACGGCGCCAGGCTTGCCGTTTTGCACGCGCACGCGCATCAGCCGCGATTTGAAATTCTTGTCGTTTTCATACTGATTTTCAGCATAATACAGGTTACCATCGGGCCCAAAAGCCAAATCCATGGGGGCGGCGTGCTTGGTATCGGGCTGCACGGGCAGGTTGGTGAGATAGGGCTTGATGGTGTCGTCGGTCATTTCGAGCAGCACCGCCGGGTATTTGTTGTCGGCCAGGTTCGGAACGGACAGGATCAGGCTGCCGTTGGGCGCCAGCGCGAGGCCATCGGGTGTGTTGTATTGGTCGGGCAGCGTGTGCAGCAATACCGGCTTGCCCACGCGGGCGGCCGTGTCGGTTGCGGCTACCGCCGAATCGGTAGCGGCGGCCTGGCTGGCTTGTTCGGGGGTGTTTTTCTTTTGCTGGCAGCCGGCCAACAGAGCGCCGCCCAGCAGCAGCGCGGTCAGGGTTTGGTTCATGGGTGTAGCGGTTGATACTCTGCGCGTTACAGCAACGCAGCCTAACATATTGTTAATCAGTTTTAATGTTCTGCTTAACGCAATAGCCGTGAGCCAGTTAGCCAAATGCCAAAATCTTGCGTAGGAAAACGTAAGATTTCCAGGTTCTTATCTAACAAGGACAGGATGCCCACGAATCCGGCGTCATTTCCGTAACTAGCCGCCCGAAACCTTTCTTTCAACCTCTCACCCGGACCGCGGTCCACCCCTATTTATGGCCCAAATCAGCCCCAACAAAGTCGTCACGATCACCTACGACCTGAGCGTGACTGACGAAAACAACCAGAAAGTGCTCGTCGAATCGGCGGAAGCCGACAGTCCCATGGTCTTTTTGTTCGGCCAGAGCGGCTTGCCAGAAGAGTTTGAGCATCAACTAGATGGCAAAAGCGACGGCGATGCCTTTAGCTTCTCCCTCACGCCCGAGCAAGCCTACGGCGACTACGACGAGCAAGCTTTGGTGAAAATCCCGAAGCAGGTATTTGAAATCGACGGCCAGATGGACGAGGAAATGCTGCAAGTAGGCAACTACCTGCCCATGGCCGACAACCAAGGCAACCACATGCAGGGCAAAATAGTCGCCATCGGCCCCGACGAAGTGCAGATGGACTTCAACCACCCCCTCGCCGGCATGGTCATGCACTTCGACGGCCAGGTGCAGTCGGTGCGCGAAGCCACTCAGGAAGAGCTAGAGCACGGCCACGTACATGGCGAAGGCGGGCATCACCATTAGAAGTTACTTTCGTGAGTTGAAAAAACGGGGCTATAGGCCCCGTTTTTTATTCAAATTATCTAGAAGGAATATGATACTAGATGCTGCCGCTGGGAATCTAAATATTTATAATATCGTGCTCTCCAAGCACGAAACTTTGCTATCGCTGACCGATAAACTAAGCGGGAAAGGAGCACTACGCCCGTTAACCCAAAACGGAGAATGGGAAAGACTAGGCTTCGTTCCGACCCCAAACCAAGCAGATGAGAACTTGGTGCTCTCAGCGCTTTTCCGGAGCCACAGCGTGCAGAGTGTCTCCATAATCCTTAACTCAAGTGATTTGGCTACTGGTCCGCCCCGTAGTGAGCAGCATACGCAATTACGTACCATACTGGCTGCAATGGGACTGCAAGCGAAGAACACCTTCGCGTGGGGTGAGGCCACCCTGTACGAAGATCCCAGAAACGACTATTGGTATTTCTTTATCAAATGGGAGAAGAATTGATGCATGCAAGAGTATGTATACCCCCATACCTAGCGCGGGTTCAGCGCAATGTTACTCACACAAGAATTCTTGCGATTAAGTAGTTGAACCTCTTAGCTCTACTTCCGCCTGCAATTCCGGAAAAAACTCCCGAAAATCCGCTTCATAGGCTGCGTACTGCAGCTTTAGCTCTTCCACGGCTGTTTCCATGCCTGAGCCCGGCGAAGCGCGGCGGCTCAAGCCACGAAGCGATGCCGCAATACCTTCAAAATCAGCGTAGTGCAAGAGCCAGTTGTGCTGCACCATGTAGGGCAGGAAATGCTGCACCCGCTCCGGCAACTCAGCAGCCCGGCGCGTGAGCAATGCATAGGCGCGCTGGCAAAACTCAGCCAAGGGCACGCTGGAGAACTCGCTGAAGTTGCGGGCCAAGAAGTGGTCGAAAAACACGTCGGAAATAACACCGGAGTACTTGCCGTAGCCCGCCTCGCGCAGCCGCAGCGTAGCGCGGCGCACCACCGGGTGCTGGTCGGTGAAGGTATCGATGTGGCGGTGCAGCCGAATGCCGCGCTGAATGCCGGGCGCATACTTTTCGAGCTGCCGGCCAGGCACCGAGTCAGCGATGAAGTTGCCGAGGAGCAAGTCGGGGTCGTCGGAGCCGGAAAGGTAGAGGTGCGCCAGAAAATTCACGGGTTCAAAGGTACTCTACCGGCGGCGAACCCGCTGAAACAGAACCTTCAGGCAGCAGGGCCGTACTTCTGTGGACTATCCTCCACTACCAAAACACCCCTGTCATGGCCGAACAAGTTGCTGTCAGTAACGATGTCACGAAATTGATTGAGAGAATCAAAGACATCAAGATTGCGATGCTGACCACCTACGACGAGGACGGCACCCTGCATAGCCGCCCGATGTACACCCAGGAGCCGGAAAAAGACGGCACGCTGTGGTTTTTTACCGAAAAAGACTCCGCCAAGATTTACGAGGTTCGCAAAGAAAACCACGTTAATCTGGGCTATTCCAAACCCGACGATAACCTGTACGTGTCGATTTCCGGCAAGGCTACGGTCACATCCGACAAGGAGCTGATCAAGAAATACTGGTCGGAAGGCCTGCGAGCCTGGTTCCCCAAAGGCCAGGAGGATCCCAACATCGCCTTGCTGCGCATCGACATCGACCGCGGCGAGTATTGGGATCAGCCCAGCAGCCTGTTGGTGCGGGCTTTTGGCTATGTCAAAGCCGTGACTACCGGCGAGCGCTACCAGCCAACCGGCGACGAGCACGCAAAAGTAAATCCATAATTACTTGATTTACTGATGATTATAGAAGGATCGGAAGCAATTCCGATCCTTTTTTGTTGCATTAGCAGCAAACCAGTTTCGTTTGAGCAGCCCTTGCAAAGACGCGAGTCTGCCTTCCTACATTTGCCTACACTTTGGTATAACGCTCCTCCTTCTTGCCTTCTCCGCTCACCACCCTTACGCTTTTTGGCTTAGCGCCTGGCAACGTCCGTTGGGGATTGGCCCAGATGGGCACTTCGCCGCCGCAGCTGCAACGAGTGCCGGGGCTGCGTTTTTTTAAGCTGTTTGGCAGCGGCAAGGGACAAGGTTTTGGCCTGACGCCCAATTTTCACCGTTACGGGATGATGGCCGTGTGGGAATCGGAGGAAGCCGCCGCCGCTTTTTTCGGCGGCCATGCCCTGTATCAAATATACGAGCGGCGCTGCCAAGAAATCTGGACGGCGTATCTGGCACCGCTTCGCTCCCACGGCCTCTGGGACGGCGTCAATCCCTTTGAGTATCAAGCAGAAGCAATGGCCAAGGATTCTGCTGACGGGCCCGTTGCGGTCCTGACGCGGGCTTCGATTCGGCTGCTGAAGGCCCCGCGCTTCTGGAAGTTTGTGCCCCAAACGAGCACCGCGCTGGCCGAAGCTTCGGGCCTGTTGGCCTCGATCGGGCTGGGCGAGCTGCCGTTGGTGCGGCAAGCGACGTTTAGCCTCTGGGAATCGGCGGAGGCCATGCAGCAGTACGCCTACCGTGGCCCTTTGCACCGCGAAGTCATTCAGCGCACGCGCGCCGAGCAGTGGTACAAAGAAGAGTTGTTTGCCCGTTTCCGGGTGCTGAAAACGGAAGGCACCTGGAACGGCCAACGGCTACTGTAAGAGCTTCGGCAGAGCCGCCCTACCACGCTACGGCAATTACCCGTAATTTCGCGATCCATATACGAATGGACAAACCCTAGCCCCATGCCCGCATACCGTCCGGAGGAAATTGAGAAAAAGTGGCAAGCCCACTGGAAAGAACATAATACGTTTAAGGCTGATAATCAATCGGATAAGCCCAAGTACTACGTCCTCGACATGTTCCCGTACCCGTCGGGCGCTGGCCTGCACGTGGGGCACCCGCTGGGCTACATTGCCTCCGATATTGTTACGCGATTCAAGCGCTTGCAGGGCTTTAACGTGCTGCATCCCATGGGTTTCGACTCGTTTGGCCTGCCCGCCGAGCAGTACGCCATCCAGACCGGCCAGCACCCCGAAAAAACGACCCGCGAAAACATAGCCCGTTACATCGAGCAGTTGTCGTCGCTGGGTTTTAGCTATGATTGGAGCCGCGAAGTGCGCACCTCCGACCCCAGCTACTACAAGTGGACGCAGTGGATCTTCCTAAAGCTGTTCAACGCCTGGTACAACCTCGACACCGACCGCGCCGAGCCCATCAAAACGCTGCTCGACAAGTTTGAGCAGAACGGCAGCGCCGGCATCCGCGCCGCTGGCGACGAGGAAGATCGCCACGAGTTTTCGGCTGGTCAGTGGCAGATGATGAGCGAAAAGCAGCGCCTTGCAGCAGTGCATCCGTATCGCCTTGCCTATCAATCGGATACGTATGTGAACTGGTGCCCGGCGCTGGGTACGGTGCTCTCGAACGACGAGGTAAAAGACGGGCTTTCGGAGCGCGGCGGCTACCCCGTCGAGCGGCGCTTGATGCCGCAATGGAACCTGCGCATCACGGCCTACGCCGACCGCCTGTTGCAGGGCCTCGACACGATCGACTGGCCGGACGCGGTGAAGGAGATGCAGCGCAACTGGATTGGCCGCTCGGTGGGCGCGGAAGTGATCTTCCCGCTCCAGAACGACCCAAACCAGAGCATCAAGGTTTATACCACGCGCGTCGATACCATTTATGGCGCCACGTTCATGGTGTTAGCCCCTGAGCATGAGCTAGCTGCACAGCTCACCACGCCCGAACAGCGCGAAGCCGTAGAAGCCTACGTGACGCAGAGCAAGCACCGCTCGGAGCGCGACCGCATGGCCGATACCAAAACCGTTTCGGGCGTATTTACGGGCAGCTACGCCCTGAATCCCGTCAGCGGCGAGCCCGTGCCGGTGTGGCTGGCCGACTACGTGCTGGCCGGCTACGGCACGGGCGCCGTGATGGCCGTTCCTTCCGGCGACCAGCGCGACTACCTGTTTGCCAAGCACTTCGACCTGCCCATCATTCAGGTAACCGACGCCCAGAAAGACATTGAGCACCAGGCCGATCCAACTAAGGAAGGCCGCTACATCAACTCCGGCATTATCAACGGCCTCACTTACAAAGAGGCTACCGACAAGCTGATTAGCTGGCTGGAAGAGCATAACCTCGGCAAAGGCAAAGTTAATTTCCGGTTGCGCGACGCCATTTTTGGCCGCCAGCGCTACTGGGGCGAGCCCATCCCGATCTATTACAAAGACGGCACCGCCTACGGCGTGGCCGAAGCCGATTTGCCGCTCGTGCTGCCCGAAATCGATGAGTACAAGCCTACCGAAACCGGCGAGCCCCCCCTGGGCCGCGCCAAGGACTGGAAGTACAAGGGCCAGTACGATTACGAGCTGAGCACGATGCCCGGTTGGGCTGGCTCGTCGTGGTACTACCTCCGCTACATGGACCCGCACAACAACGAGCGTTTTGTGGGCCAGGAAGCAGAACAGTACTGGGGCAATGTCGATTTATATATGGGTGGCGCAGAGCACGCTACGGGTCACTTGCTCTACTCCCGCTTCTGGTATCTGTTCCTAAAGGACCTAGGCATTGTAAGCGGCAACGAGCCGTTCCAGAAGCTCATCAACCAAGGGATGATTTTGGGCCGCTCAAACTTTGTGTATCGGATCAACGGTACGAATGAGTTTGTAACGCTTTCCAAGAAAAATCAACACGAAACCACTGCTTTGCATGCTGATGTGAGCTTGGTAGACAGCAACGATGTGCTCGACGTGGAAGCCTTCCGCAAGTGGCGCGAAGACTACGCTGATGCGGTGTTCATTACCGAAGAGGACGGCCGCTATGTTTGTGGCTGGGAAGTCGAGAAGATGTCGAAGTCGAAGCACAATGTAGTCAACCCCGACGACCTCATTGAGCGGTACGGCGCCGACGCGTTGCGTATGTACGAGATGTTCCTCGGCCCGCTGGAGCAGTTCAAGCCGTGGAATACCAGCGGCATGAGCGGCGTTTCGAACTTCCTGAAGAAGCTCTGGCGCCTGTTCCACCCCGAAGACGGTGCTTTCGCCGTAACTGACGAAGCTCCAACCGCCGCCGAGCTGAAGGCCTTGCACAAAGCCATTCGGAAGGCACAGGAGGATATCGAGCGGTTCTCCTTCAACACGTCGGTGAGCACATTCATGATCTGCGTGAACGAGCTCACGGCCCTAAGCACGCACAAACGTGCGATTCTGGAGCCGCTGACCATCATCCTGTCGCCCTACGCGCCGCACTTGGCCGAAGAGCTGTGGCAGGAACTGGGCCACGAAGCGGGCAGCATTAGTACGGCGCAGTTCCCGGCTTTTGAGGAGAAATACTTGGCCGAAGACACGGTGGAGTATCCGATTGCGTTCAACGGCAAGATGCGCGGCAAAATGACGTTCGCCGCCTCCGCGCCCGCCAGCGACATCGAGCAGGAAGTACTTGCCTCTGAGGTATTTGAGAAATTCGGCGAGGGCAAAACCCCGAAGAAAGTAATCGTAGTTCCCGGCCGCATGGTAAACGTTGTTCTGTAAGTTATTAATAATCAATAATTTACAATACAAGAACATCATGCAGAGCGGAAGCGAAGCATCTTTACCGCTTCGTTGAGTTGGTAACCTGATGTCAGCGAGCAAGATGCTTCGCTTCCGCTCTGCATGACCGCCTTTTTGTCTGTTCTGCCGTGATAAGGTCCTTCGCAAGCTCAGGATGACAGGCGGGTGGGTTACAGGACAATGCTCAGCAAGTGAGGTACTGACAATAGAAAAAGCCCGTGGCAGCAATGCCACGGGCTTTTTCTATTATTCGGATAATCAACGCTTTATTCCTCGGGGCCGGCGGCAGCTTCGCGCTTGGCCTTGGGCAAGGATTTCAACACCAACTCGTAGGAATGATCAACCCATTCCCGCAACTGGCGGTCGCTGACACCAGTGCCGATGAGGATGGTATTCCAGTGTTTCTTGTTCATGTGATAACCCGGCAGTACGTAATCGTACTCCTCACGAAGCTGAATAGCACGCTCCGGGTCACACTTCAGATTAACGCTTCCAAATGTGCTAATGTCGGTGAGGGCGAAGATCTTACCGCCAACTTTGAACACGAGCGTGTCCAGGTCGAAGGGGGTATCTTCGACAACACCGGGTTTCAGCAAGCAGTAGTCGCGGAAATCCTCAATGTTCATTGCCAGAGAGACTTAGCGAATAAACCAACGATAAATCAGCACCAAGAAGCCAACCAAGAACATGGCCATGCTCAGCTTGTTGATGAAATGCATCGTGCGCAGGTTGAAGTTGCTATGCCGGTTCGGATCGTTTTTGCGGAAGAAATAACCGAAAACGGGTCCGAGGTTAAAAAGGCCTTTGGTACGCATGGAGTGGGCTTTTGGTATGAATCTATAACACCCCGGAAGGCAGAAAGATTTATGGAAAACTAACAATATTCCGGTGAATATCCGTTTTGCCCGCGTGCCCAGGCTAGCCTTCTGCAACCCCAACCCAGCCCGCGTGTCGTTGAGGCCCACCCAGTATATCGTACGCTGTCCATGATCAAAATCTTACTTTCCGGCCTGCTGCTAACCACGAGCGCCAGCGCATTCGCTCAGGCAACTTCCGCCGAAACGGCCGCGGTGAAAAAAACCGTCACTACCTTCTTCGACGGCATGCGCAAGGGCGACAGCACCTTGGTACGCAGCGCGTTAGCGCCAGGCGCAGTACTGCACACCATCGCCAACCGCAACGGCACCCCGCAACTCCAGGTCGAAAGCACAAACGAGTTTCTGAAAGCCGTAGGCACGCCGCACCCCGACGTGTGGGATGAGCGTATCAGCTTCGATAAAGTGTTGATTGATGCGAACTTAGCCAGTGTGTGGGCTCCTTACGAATTCTATTTGGGCAACAAGTTCAGCCACTGCGGCTACGATTCTTTTCAGCTGGTGAAGCTGGCTGGGGGCTGGAAAATCGCCTACATCATTGATACGCGGCGTAAGAAGAAGTGCAAATAAAAGCCTTCCTTCGTATAAGTATTTGATAATCAACTACTTATACGAAGGAAGGCTTTGTGCCCTAGTATCGCGTTTCGGCAGCTAGAGCTGCTTCACCAACAGCAGGCCGCTGTACGAGTGGCCTTGGGGCGTCAGGCCCTGAATGGGCAGCACGCTCAGGCCGTTGGAGGCCTTTTTGTGCAGCTGCGGCACCAGAATGCCCGCCGTAGCTCCGACCACGTACCCCACAATGTTGTCGGACAGGAAGTGCTTGCCGGCCTCGATGCGGTAATACGCGACGGCCGCCGGCACCAGCGCAGCCGCGCCCCATACAAAGGGTTCGGCAGCCGAGCCGGGGTTGAAATCGTGGAAAACCTTAGCGGCGAAAAACGTGGCCGTGGCCGTGTGGGCCGTATGCCCGGCAAAAAACGAGTTGGTGGAAATCTTGCTGTTGCGGCTGGCATCGCCGTCGGGCCCGTACAAAAAAGGCCGATAGCGCGTCACCGAGCCGACCGTGAGGGTAAACACGGCGTCGGTGGCGGTGAGCGTTTGCACATACAGGCCCAGCACCTGCCCGTAGCGGCTGCGCACATCCGAATTCAGGGCCAGCAGAGCCGGCGCGGCCACCAAGCTCCCGTAGCACAGGAAGTCACTGGCAGTCTGGGCCTTTTGGCTGTAATTGCCCGCCGAAAACCGGTCGAACTTGGGCACGTCGTTCTTATCCAAAGCAGTCAGCTCGGTGTTGGTCAGCCCTTTCTTTTGCTGAATCAGATAAAGGCCCAGCCCACTGGCCGCCCCGAGGCCCACCGTAATGGGCGCGTCCACGGCGAAGCGGGTTTTGTAGGGCGAAGGAGCTTGTTGGGCCGTAGCAGCCGGGCCTGGCGAGGCCCACAAAGCCACGCTCAGAAACAGATAGGAAAAATACTTCATCGGGAAAAAGCGAACGGTGGTTATGAGAATGCCAGAAACCGCCAAACCTTCTTCCAAACGCAGATTTTCTGGAGAAGAAGGCAGTTGGCCCACCGCTTAACGTTGTGCTTCGCCCGAAGGTTAAGGCTTTTCGATCAGCCGCTTATCGGGCGGGTGCTAGCCCCATAATAGTGGCGGCATCGAGCTGGCTGAGGCTGGAGACAACGAGGTCGGCCAGGTGTAGATCCTGACCCGTGGAGTGCTCGCTGCTGTAGCCGATGCAATACATACCGGCCGCTTTGGCTGCCGCTACGCCATTGGACGAATCCTCGATTACCACGCACTCGGCGGCGGGCGTTTCGGCCAGTTTGGCGGCTTGCAGGAAAATAGCGGGGTTCGGCTTCGACTGCGGAAAATCTTCGCCGCTCACGATGTGGTCGAAATACGGATAGAGCTCGAAGCGCTTGAACACGCGCGCAATGGTCTCCTTCGAAGCCGACGACGCCAGCACCAGCGGCACGCCCTGCCGGTACAGCTCCTCGACAAGCGCCCGAGCGCCCGGCAGCAAATCCAGCTCCGTTGAGTGGTCGAAGGCAGCGCCAAATAGCTCCCGTTTGCGGACCATCAGCGCTTCCACATCCTGCGAAAGCCCAAACTCCCGCTTGATGCGCTGGTACATGTTGCGCGTGGAGGAGCCCAAAAACGTGGCGTATTCCGCATCGGATACCGTGATGCCCAGTTCGGCAAAGTGGCGGAAAAAAGCGTCGCGGTGCAGCGGCTCGGTATCAACCAAGACGCCGTCCATATCGAAAATGACAGTACGAATCATGCGGGAAGGCCAGTAGTCGGGCAAAGGTAGCAAATAGCCATTGTGGCTCTGCTGTAACGGATAGGCGGCCCCGTATGATGCGCTGTCAGGCGATTGGAAATGGAAACGAGCTTTTTTATAACTACTTATGTATCAATTATTTGCAATTGATATGATATCGGGGACTTCCAGTACGGGCTTCGGATATCCTTTCTGTACGACCTTAATCATGGCTTGCCCTACCTCCGCCAGCGTGGAAACGTACTTGGGCGCAACCCGCCGCAACACGGGGTAGAGCCACCCAATGAGGTTATAGTAGCCCTTCACATGTTTCTGCCCGGGGGTGGCGCGCATAAAAGCAGGCCGGAACATATAGGCTTTCTGAAAGCCCAGTTGCAGCAACTTGTTCTCCGTCTGGCCTTTCACCCGCGCCCACATACTGCGGCCGTGCCCCGAGCTATCGGTGCCGGCGCCGGAAACGTAGCAGAAAGTCAGGCCGGGGTTGCGCGGCAGCAGGGTTTCGGCGAAGTGCAGCGTGAGGTCGTAGGTCAGGCGACGGTATTCGGGCTGCTTCATCCCCACCGACGAGACGCCCAAACAGAAAAAGCAGGCGTTGTAACCGGTAAGTTTATCCTGAATAGGTGATAGATCCTGGAAGTCGGCGTGCAGGATTTCCCGCAGCTTCGGGTGCGTCACGCCGGAGGGCTTGCGGCTGACGGATAGTACCTGCTCCACATCGGGGTGACTCAGGCATTCGAGTAATACACCCTCACCCACCATGCCGGTTGTGCCGGTTACAATTGCGCGTATTTTCATGATGAAGTAGACGGATGAGAGGCGATTATATTTTAAGCATTTTACTGGCGAGATTTAAGAGCAACATACGCATCAAATAGCCGGTTACTTTGCAACGTTTTCTAGCTGTTATTCTGACGCCTGCGTGAGCAATCGAATCCGAACATTACTTCTTTTCTTCCTGCTTCTGCCAACCTTGGCCTTCGCCCACGGAGAGGAAATCTTTTATACAGCCTTTATTCAGCTTGGCTCTATCCTACTCTTCTTACTTGTGATTGTCTTGGGTCGTAGCTCCTATGCAGTAAAGGCTTTATTAGTCACCGTGTATCTTCTGACTACTTTCTTGGCTTGGGGTCTGATTAACCTGCTACCCTTTCGACAATACATGGGTCTGATAAACTTGTTGGTTGGGGAATACCAACTATCTGTACACTAGCCGCTTATGGAATAGCTAGGCTGCAAAACAGAAAGTAAAAGGTGTAGCAGCCGCAGGAATGCTTCGCCGCACTTAACATGACAGACGCAAGGGCACTTACGCCCCAACCGGATCTTCTACCAATTCCTTTTCCACCCATCTTCCATCTTCGCGCATCAGTTCGATCAGCTCATCCACAGCCTGCGCTTCTGGCACTGATTTTTTGATGACGTCCTGACCGCGATAGAGCGCAATCTTGCCTTTGCCCACGCCCACGTAGCCGTAATCGGCGTCGGCCATTTCGCCGGGGCCGTTTACAATGCAGCCCATGATGCCGATTTTGACGCCCTTGAGGTGGTCGGTGCGCTTGCGGATCATGGCGGTGGTTTCTTGCAGGTCGAACAGGGTGCGGCCGCAGCTGGGGCAGCTGATATACTCTGTCTTGGACATGCGCGTGCGGGCCGCTTGCAAAGTGCCGAAGCTCAATTGATTAAGCTGGTCGAGGGTTTGAAGCCACTCGTCTTTCGGGCGCTCGGGCAGTAGCTCGGTGCTGAGCACGACGCCATCGCCAAGGCCATCGAGCAACAGGCCGCCTACGTCGGTGGCAGCGTAGAGCTGAGTTTGCTCGGCCGTAAGCTCTGGGTACTGACGATTGATAATAACCGGGCAAGTCACCCCCGCGTTGATCAGCTCGAAGAAGGCCCGCCGGAGTTCGGGCATGGCGTGCGCGTTATCGGTGTGCAGAATCACAACCGCTGTGCTATCGGCGCGGAGCTGATCGAGTGCCGCGGACGTGAGCGAAGCCAAGTTGTGAAACACAAAATTCAGCGCGGCGTGGCGCTCTCCTGCCACCGCGTATTCGGCCGGAGTGTACACGGGAAAGTGTTCTGCGCGCTGGCCGCCATCGAGCCAAGCCGTAAAATCCACGATTTCCTTCAGCCCGTTAGGCAGCATAAACGGCACCGGGCGCTGGCCGCTGTACACGTAATCAGCGCCTAAGTCATTCATTTGAAACTTGTCGAGAAACGCCGAATACAAGTGTCCGGCGCACCGCAAATCGGCGTATTCCAACGAAGGCAGTCGCGACAAATCGACAATGACGCGGGGCACGTTCTGGCCACCTAAGTTGCCGGTTTCGCGGGTGTAGCGGCGGAAATACTGAAACGGATCAATCGGAACTTCGCCTACAACAGGGGCAATTGGCTTGGCCTGCTGCGCGCGATGGGTGTATCTGTCAATCAGCATTTTAGCTACCGGCGCTTCGGCTTCCGGCGCTTCCGTCAGCGACACGCGCACGGTATCGCCAATGCCGTCTTCCAGCAGCGTCCCGATGCCCACGGCCGACTTGATGCGGCCGTCTTCGGCTTCGCCGGCTTCGGTTACGCCCAAGTGCAGCGGGTAAGGTTGCAGGCCTTCCTCGTCGAGTTTTTGCACCAGCAGGCGGTAGGCCTGCACCATTACCTGCGTATTGCTAGCCTTCATCGAGAGCACTACATCGTAGTACTTCTCTTCTTCGCAAAGCCGCAAAAACTCCAGCGCCGACTCTACCATTCCCAGCGGGGTGTCGCCGTAACGGCTTAATATTCTGTCGGATAGCGAGCCGTGGTTGGTGCCGATGCGCATGGCCGTGCCGTACTGCTTGCAGATCTGGACCAACGGCCGAAACCGGTCTCTAATACGCTCTACCTCAGCCTGATACGTGGCATCGGTGTATTCAATAAAGTCAAACTTCTTTTTGTCGGCGTAGTTGCCGGGGTTCACACGCACTTTCTCCACAATGCGCGCGGCCAGTTCGGCGGCGTTGGGCGTGAAGTGAATGTCGGCGATGAGTGGCACGGTGCAGCCGCGTTTGCGCAACTCCTTCTTGATTTCCAGCAGGTTCTGGGCCTCTTTCACGCTTGGCGCCGTAATGCGCACGTATTCGCAGCCAGCTTCCACCATGCGCAGCGTCTGCTCCACCGAGCCCAGCGTGTCCATCGTATCGACGGTGGTCATGCTCTGCACCCGAATCGGGTTGAGCCCGCCCATCGGCACATCGCCGATCTTGACTTCGCGCGACAGGCGGCGTTTGTACTCGGTCAGGCTAGGGCAATACGTCTTGTTCATAGGTTGAAAACCAGCGGCGGAAGGCTAAAGTTGCGGTGAAATACAAAGGTAACAAGGATTGGCCGCCGCCCGCCACCGCCGAACCATCAAGCACCTTCGCAGTTAAACCAATAAGTAATAAGCCGTACGGACTTTACAGCCCATCTTACACACCAAAGCATATCCGCTAACGTTCTCTTTTCATGCAATTCCTCAAACCCCTTGTGCTCAGCATCTTCCTCCTGCCTACCGCCATCAGCAGCCACGCTCAGCAAGTGGCCGTTATCAAGCTACCGGAGCTGGAAAAGCGCCTGAGCCAGCCGAACGACACCACGTACATCGTTAATTTTTGGGCGACGTGGTGCGCACCGTGTATTAAGGAGCTGCCATCTTTCGAGCAGGTAAATGCCGCGTATGCCAAACAAAAAGTAAAGGTGCTGCTCGTGAGCATGGATTACGCCTCGCAGCTCGACAAGAAAGTAAAGCCCTTTGTGCTGAAGCGCGGACTGAAATCGGAAGTGGTGCTGCTCAACGAGCCCGACCCCAATTCGTGGATGGACCGAGTAGATAAAAAGTGGTCGGGCGCGCTGCCGTTTACGCTCATGCTCAACAACCAGAAAAAGAAGCGCGCCACTTTCGAGCACGAGTTTACCCAAGCGGAACTGACAGCGCAACTACAAAAGTTTTTGCAGTAACTTATTGACTTACTGCGATTTAACAATCTTAAAACTGCTTACTCTAATGAAAAGGCTTCTCTTCTTCTGTGTAGCGTGCTTGGCGCTGATGGTGCTGGGCAGCTACGTCACCCGACCCGTTTCCCCCGGCTATCAGGTGGGCGACAAAGCCATGGATTTCAAGCTCAAGAACGTCGACGGCAAGCTAGTATCGCTGGCCGACAACAAAGCGGCGAAGGGCTTCATCGTTGTGTTTACCTGCAACACCTGCCCGTACGCGCAGGCGTACGAAAACCGCATTATTCAGCTGCATCGGCAGTTTGCGCCCAAAGGCTACCCAGTGGTGGCCATCAACGCCAACGACCCGGTCGCCTCGCCCGGCGACTCGTTTGCGGCCATGCAAGCGCGCGCCCGCAGCCATACCTATCCCTTCCCGTACCTCCAAGACGAAACCCAGCAGGTAGCCAAAACTTACGGCGCCACGCGCACGCCGCACCTCTACGTGCTCACGCGCCAAGGCACAGACCTAGTAGTGTCATACATCGGCGCCATCGACGACAATTCGGAGGATGCTAAGCTAGTGAAAACCAAGTATGTAGAAAATGCCCTCAACGACATTCTGGCGGGCAAGCCGGCCACGCCCAACACCACCCGCGCCATCGGCTGCTCAATTAAGTGGAAGCGCGCCTAAAAACGCAAGTTATTACTAGTCAATACATTACAAAAAAGGCTTCTGCACAGTGCAGAAGCCTTTTTTGTGTGGTTTTGGGCTACTTCTGTTACTGCGGAGTCGTGGCTGCCGAACCTTTGGCTTTCATGTCGCCTTTTTTGGCGTTGGTTTTCATCTTGCCACTGTTGCCTTTGGTTTTTTCCTTCTTGCCATTGGTCTTCATTTTGGCGCCTTTGTCGGGCTGAGTCGTTGTGGTTTGCGCTGGCGTAGTAGTAGTTTGGGTAGTGGTTGTTTGCGCAAACGCGCCCTGGCTTACCCCAAGGGCCATGGCAAAAAGGGCAGCGGCACACAGATACTTTTTCATGAGCTTGTAGATGAGAGGGTTAGAAATAAATTTTCAACCAGTTTAAAAGCTTTACCTGAAGATTTAATGAGTTTATCGGCAAATTACCCAGTGCGTCGTTTTGCGTAAGCGATAGCGGCAGTTTAGCCACGTAAGTAGCTCATCCTTAGGCGATCACCTTATAACTACTAACGTATTATTCCAGAAAAGGTGGTCTCTCCGCGTTGGAATAGTTGGTTTTTAGCACTTTTGCCTCTCTACCTAACCCCACCCCCATGTCCAGACCCGATTTCAGCCGCCGCCACTTTCTAAAATTAGCGGGACTGGGCGTAGCCGCTCTAAACCCGCTGCTTGCCGCCGCCGAGCCCCGGAAAGAGCAGGACTATCTGGTCTATATCGGTACTTACGCTAAGCCTGAGGCTGAAAGTATCTTTCTGTATAGCCTCAACCCGGTTACCGGGGCGCTGGCCCGCGTCAACGGGTTTAAGGCCGGTGAGAACCCCTCTTACCTCACGCTGGCCGCCGACCGGCGCCATCTGTACGCCGTCAACGAAACCACGGAATACGAAGGCGCAAAAAGTGGTGCAGTCAGTGCGTTTGCAATTGATGGCCGCACTGGCGGCCTTACGTTGTTGAACCGTCAGCCTTCGTTGGGCGGCGCGCCCTGCTACATCAGCCTCGATCATACCAATCATACGGCGCTGGTAGCTAACTACGTAGGCGGCAACGTGAGCGCATTTCCGGTGCAGGCCAACGGGCAGCTATCGCCCTCGTCGGCCCTGGACCAGCACCACGGCACGGGCCCGCACAAAAACCAGACTTCGCCGCACGCCCACTGCATTCTCCCCGACCCCGCCAACCGCTTTGCTTTCGCCGTCGATTTGGGCACCGACCAAGTAACTGGTTATCAATTAGATGTGAAACAAGGAAAACTAACGCCCAACCAGACACCAGCCTTTACGGCCAAGCCGGGTGCGGGGCCGCGTCACCTCACGTTTCATCCCAACAAGCGGTGGGCTTTTCTGATCAACGAGCTTAATTCGACCGTCACGGCACTGAACTACGACGCGGCCCAGGGCACGTTTACCGAAATCCAGACGCTTTCGTCGCTGCCAGCTGATTTCAAAGGCGAAAATTCCTGCGCCGACATCCACGTTTCGCCCGACGGCAAGTTTCTGTACGGCTCCAACCGCGGCCACAACAGCATTGCCGTTTTTGCCATCGACGCCAGCGGCCATCTCACGCTGGTGCAACACGCCGATGTGCAAGGCAAAACGCCGCGCAATTTTACCCTCGACCCGACGGGTCGCATACTGCTCGTGGCCAATCAGAACTCCAACAACATCTTTTCTTATTTCATTGATAAACAGACGGGTAAGCTAAGGGCTACGGGCAAATCCGTTGAACTTCCTTCGCCGGTTTATCTGCAAATACTGCCGGATTTCAGAAAGGCGTAGTCTTGGTTTTAAGTAGCCGCGGGCTACATGGTAAGCAAAATCTTACCGGTGTGCTCGCTGCTCACCATCAAGGTTTGGGCCGCCCCGGCTTCGGCCAGCGGAAACGTGCGGTAAATAATCGGGCGAAACTTGCCGGCCGCGAGCAAAGGCCATACGTGCTCTTCCACGGCCGCCACCAAAGCGGCCTTAAAATCGGCGTCGCGGGGGCGCAACATGCTGCCGCTAAGCGTGAGGCGCCGCGTCATAATGTCCATCAGGTTGATCTCGACTTTCGGACCTTGCATGGCGTTGATGTATTGCAGGCGCCCGTCGGGGCGCAACAGGCGCAGATTTTTGGCCGTGTAGTCGCCGCCCACCATGTCCAGAATTACGTCTATTCCGGCGTCTTTCAGCGCCGTTTCAAAGTCTTCTTGCTTGTAGTTCACGCACTTGATGGCACCCAATTCCTCGCAGGTTCGGCACTTCTCATCGGAGCCAGCCGTAGCAAACACATTACTGCCCAGCAGCTTAGCCAGCTGAATAGCCGTAATGCCAATGCCGCTGCTGCCGCCGTGCACCAGGAAATTCTCGCCAGGTTTCAGCGCGCCTTTCTGAAATACATTGTACCACACCGTAAGCACCGTTTCGGGCAACGAAGCCGCGTCTTCCACCGACCAGCCCTGGGGCACGGGCAAGCAGTGCCGGGCATCCACGACAGCATATTCGGCGTAGGCGCCCTCGCTGAGCAGCGCGCACACGGCATCGCCGGGCTGCCACCGTCCGGCCTCGGCACCGCTTTGCACAACATGGCCCGCGACCTCCAGACCGGGCACTACGCCCGCCACCGGATTGCCGGCACCGCCGTACTTGCCTTCCCGCAACATCACGTCGGAGCGGTTGAGGCCTGCTGCCTGTACCCGAATCAGTACTTCGTGCGAGTTGGGTACCGGAATGGGGCGCTCCTGGACCTGCAAAACTTCTGGGCCTCCCGGCTGTGTTATCACAACTACTTGCATATCAATTATTTATAAATTCAGAGGACAACAATCTCAATCTTCTGCATTGCGCCGATCAAAGCCGTTACATACGCAGTTCAGCACGCCTCGATGAGCTTTGTTTTACTTTTTTCGTACACGGTGCATACCGCCGCAGCGCGGCTTCCATTTCCATGAAAAAACTGACCTTCTCTCCTCTCTTTAGTGCGGCGCGCGCCACGGGTCTGCGGGCCTGGCAAACGGGCCTTTTGTTCCAAAAAGCAGCCCGCACCGCCCTCGATTCCATTCAAGAAGTGCTGCGCTCCGAAGTGGCCAAGGGCAATGTGCAGTTGGTCACGGATTTTCTGAGCGACAAGGCGCTGCCCGCCGCCAAGGCGTTGCTGCTCGAGCGCATGGCCGCTCGTCTGCTCCTGCGCATCGGGTTACGCGGCGCGCTGGCTACGAATGTGGTAGGTTGGGTATTGCCCTTCGTGCTCGAAAAAATGGTGCGCGTGGGCGTAAAAACTGGGTTTTTCGAAAAAGTCAAAAGCAATCCGTCCGTTTCGGAAGCTTTGCATCGCCTCGACGAGCTAAAACGCGCTGCTTGGAAAACCATCGCTCCTGATGCCGGCAGCGGTGTCGAGCTCCTCGACGATGATGCTGATCTTCCGGCAGCCTTGCCTCCACACAAGGAATAATATTTTAACTAATTGATTAGCAAATACTTGTATAGTTGCTAGAAGGCTGTTCTTTTTCCTATAACCCATATTTTCAGGTTATATCCTTCCCATAAGAATGCAGGAAGGAACACATTGATTCTGTTATAGTTTGCTATCGATGCAACGGAAGAAATCGCGTTCTTTACCCTCTCTACAGGGCTAGGTATACGCTAGTTGCAGCGCGCTATGAAAACAGAAATTACGAACGCCTTCGGGAAAGTTTACCTGACCATTGAATACGACCAGGCCAAGCATTGGGTGTATAACAACTGGATCGGGTACCAAACCCATGCCGGCATCGTGGCCGGCGCCGACGCGTGCTTGGTTATTCTGAGTCAGCAGCACTGTCCGTATCTGCTCAACGACAACACGTTGGTCGTCGGGCCGTGGGACCACGCCGTGGAGTGGATTGCTACCGACTGGACGCCGCGCGCCATTGCCCAAGGCCTGACCCATTTTGCCCACGTCGTCAGCCCCGAATCTTTCGCGGCCTTGTCGGCCGAAGCCATGCACAACAGCATCGGCGAGTATTTCCAAATGCAGATTTTCGGCAGTGTCGCGGCGGCTCAGGAGTGGTTACAGCAAGCCCGAAAAGCGTTGACAGCGAGTCAGGAATAAATCTATAGCCTAATCAGTATCAGCTGCATAGCGCTTTGTTGGCTGTATAAAATGCGAAAGCCCCACCCGCTTTGCTACAGGTGAGGCTTTCGTGAGGCGGGCAACTTATCACCCCTTTTAGTAGGTGATATTGGTAAAGGTGCCGGTTATTGTTCTGCTGAGCGGCGATGTGCCAACAGCGCTAACGGCCCCCATGTTTTTGAGGGTGAAGGTGCAGGTCAGGCGGCGCGGCGACGTACTGACCGCGGTAATTAGGAGGCTGGCGCTAGGGGTGGCATTATTTGGACCTGGCTGCGAGTCATACTCCACACCATCGGGACCGACGTAGTGGGCATGTTGGGTGCTGGTAGTCAGGTCGTAATTGCCCACCTTCGGCTCCGGGCTATCGAGAAAAAACGTCAGGGTGTGGCCATCGGGGGTAGTCAAGCAATCGATTCTAATGCCCTCCGGCGTCGCCGTTGTCCGGAAAGAAGTGGGCGTAACGTCAGTCCTGGTCACGGTGTAAGTGGCGGCCGGGGCGGCCTCCACGGCCGTAACGGTACCCGCGCTTGTCCCACTCGCCTGCAACACCACGGTTACGTTGGCCGGGGCTACGTAGCTGGGAGTCGGGGTAAAGGACAACGTATACGTGCCCACTGCCAACTGAGGGAAGGAATACCGACCGATGGCGTCGGGCGTAGCCTGCACAGATTGGCCACCTGCGGAGGTAGCGGTCACGAGCGTAACTGCCGTTGCCGGCTGGATTTGGCCCGTCAACGTGGCTTGCTGCGTTTGTACCTGCGGGTCTTTCGTTTTGTCTCCGCAAGAAGAAGTTATAGCCGCAACAGTGGTAAGAAAACCAAAAGCGAGTAGACGTAAAGAGCTTTTCATATAAAAGGATAAGAATCAAACCCAAAAATAGGATTAATATTATCAAGTCGGCGCCCAAAAGCATCCCGACAATTCCAGCAAAGGGCAGATACGGGCACAAAAAAAGGCGCCCCACCCGGAACGCCCTTTTCCTGAATCGAGACCAGCGAAAATTCCCACCCAACGCTGATCCGACTCTGGCTGCTGAAGCTTAGTGTCGGAACAAAAGTTCGCGATACTTCACCAGCGGCCAGTCCTCATCGGCCACCATCAGCTCCAGCTTATCCACGGAGCGGCGAATGGTGTCGAAATGTCCTTTTACCGTGTCGCAGTACGCAATGGCACGCTCACGGGTGTCTTCAATTTTGTTGGCCACCTTGCGGCTGTTCACCATCTGATCTACCTCGGTTTTGATGGTAGCGATGTGGCGCGAAATGGCTTTAATGGTATCGATGGTCACTTGCGTGTGCTCGTCGTCGAGACCGAGTTCACGTAGGCCGCACACGTTGTTGATGAGCTTGGTTTGGTAAGCAACGGCCGTCGGGATGATGTGGTTGATGGCCAAATCGCCCATCGTGCGGCCTTCAATCTGAATTTTCTTGATGTATTCTTCCAGCAAGATGTCGTGGCGGGCGTGCAGCTCGACGTGCGAGAAAATGCGGTGACGCTCAAACAGATCGGCCGACTCCTGGCTCACCAACGCGTCCAGCGCCAACGGGGTAGTTGGGATGTTCGACAGACCGCGCGTGGCAGCCTCTGCTTTCCACTCGTCCGAATAGCCATTGCCTTCGAAACGAATATTTTTGGAGCTGATCACGTAGTCGCGCAGTACGTCTACGATGGCGACTTCCTTCTTTTTGCCTTGCTCGATGAGTTTGTCAACTGATTGCTTGAACTGCACCAGCTGCTCAGCCACAATCGTGTTGAGTGTGGTCATGGCCGAGGAGCAGTTGGCCGAGGAGCCCACGGCGCGGAACTCGAACTTGTTGCCCGTGAAGGCGAAGGGCGAGGTGCGGTTGCGGTCGGTGTTGTCGAGCAGGATGGCCGGGATCTTGTCGATGCCCAGCTTGAGGTAGATGTTGTCGCCCTTGTCCAGGGGCAGCTTGGCCGTGCGCTCCAGCTCGTCCAGGACCGAGTCCAGCATCGAGCCCACGAACACGCTCATGATGGCCGGCGGCGCTTCGTTGGCCCCCAGGCGGTGGTCGTTCGAGGCCGACGCGATGCTGGCCCGCAGCAAGTCGCCGTGCGTGTGTACCGCTTTAATTACGTTGACGAAGAACGCCAAGAATTGCAGGTTTTCCTTTGGCCGACGGCCGGGAGCCAATAGGTTGACGCCCGTGTCGGTGCTCATGGCCCAGTTGTTATGCTTGCCCGAACCGTTGACACCCGCAAACGGCTTCTCGTGCAAGAGCACTTTGAAGTTGTGGTGCTCCGCCGCGCGCTCCATGATGTCCATCAGGAGCTGGTTGTGGTCGACGGCCAGGTTGGCGTCTTCGAAAGTCGGGGCGCACTCAAACTGGTTGGGCGCCACTTCGTTGTGGCGCGTACGCAGCGGAATGCCGAGGCGGTTGGCCTCCTCTTCAAACTCCAGCATGAAACCATGTACGCGGCTCGGAATAGAGCCAAAGTAGTGATCCTCAAGCTGTTGTCCTTTAGCAGGAGCATGCCCAAACAGCGTGCGGCCGGTCATCACCAAATCGGGGCGGGCGTCGTAGAGGGCTTTGTCAACGAGGAAGTATTCCTGCTCGATGCCCAGCGTGGTGTGCACGCGCTGCACGTCTTTGTCGAAGTACTGGCACACGTCCACGGCAGACTTTTCCAAAGCAGCCAGCGACTTGAGCAGCGGCGCTTTGTAGTCGAGCGCTTCGCCGGTGTAAGCCACGAAAATCGTGGGAATGCACAGCGTTTTGGCGCCGGCCGTTTCGATGAGGAAAGCGGGCGAAGTCGGGTCCCAAGCCGTGTAGCCGCGGGCCTCGAAGGTGTTGCGGATGCCGCCGTTGGGGAACGACGAAGCGTCCGGCTCTTGCTGCACCAGCGCCGAACCTTTGAAGTTTTCAATCGGACGCCCGTCCGAGTTCAGATCGAAAAACGAGTCGTGCTTTTCAGCAGTCGCCCCCGTCAGTGGCTGGAACCAGTGCGTGTAGTGCGTGGCGCCTTTCGCCATAGCCCAGGTTTTCATGGCCGAAGCGACAGCGTCGGCTACGCTGCGCTCAACAGGCGCGCCTTGCTTAATAGCGGATTGCAGCTTTTTGAAATATTCCCCTGGCATCGTGGCTCGCATCGCATCGAGGTTGAACACGTTTTTGCCGAAACTATCGGAACGACGCTCACCGGAAGACACGATGGGTAGCGGCTGGCGCTGGTCCACAAGTTCAAGAGCTTTAAAGCGAAGAATTGCCATGCTGAGTTAAAAGTGACGGTTGCTTTGTATGTAAGCAAAGGTAGAGGGAGCTAATTCAATTTTCCAAACACCCTATAGATTTTAAGGGGTATTTTTCAAAAATCTACCACTTTAGCCACCAAATACCCTAAAATTAAGGGTACTTTCTCTACACATACCCATCGAAAGGACGTTCTTTCCCAATTTTCTTGAAAAGGGGCTTACACTTTGTCCATACCAATTAAAAGGGGACGCGCTCTGCTCCTGCCGCCAATCCGGACGGTTTCGCGCTACCTTTGCGGCGTGAGATCCCGTTTTGCATTTCAGCCGCGCTACTTCCTGTTCTGGCTGATCTATTTCGTAGCCGCCAAAGCGGTTTTTTTACTTTACCACCTTCCCAAAACGACGGCCCTCCCTTCAGGCACGGTGCCACGCATCTTTGGCTATGGCCTGCGGCTGGATGCTGCGAGCGCGGCGTATTTGTCGCTGCTACCGTTTCTGCTGTTTAGCCTGAGTAGCCTAGTAGGCGCCCGCTTTCCTACCGACCGTCTGTTGCGCTTTTACACCGCCGTAGCGGGAATTGTAGTGGCATTTTTTACCACTGCCGATCTGGAGTTGTACCGGGCCTGGGGCTTTCGCCTCGATGCCACGCCGCTGCAATACCTCGATACGCCCGGCGAAATGGCGGCTTCGGCCGGCAGCGCGCCAGTGGCGTTGCTGGTGGCCGTATTTGCGGGGCTGCTGCTAATGGGCTGGCTACTATACAAAGCGGCTGTTGGCCGATTGGTACCGCTTCCGGCGGATTTTGGCCGGGGCCGGGCAGCAGTAGTGGGCTTGTTGTATACGTTACTATTAGCAATACCTCTGCGCGGAGGCTTACAGCAAATACCTGTTAATCAGAGCGATGTATATTTCTCTGATCAGCCTTTTGCCAATCATGCGGCCATCAACGTGCCCTGGAATGTGGCCAACTCATTGTTTCTGCAGAATGCCGGCCCCAACCCCTACCACTTTATGGCCGACACCACGGCCCAGCGGCTGGTGCAGCAGCTCTACGCTTCGCCTGCGGATACAGCCGTTACCCGGCTGCTGCGCGTAAAGCGCCCCAACGTGCTCTTTATCATCCTGGAAAGCTTCACGGCTAAGCTGGTGGGCAGTACCGGCGGGGAAAAGAACGTTACGCCTACCCTCGATAGCCTGGCGCGCACCGGGGTGCTGTTTTCCAACATTTACGCCGCCGGCGACCGCAGTCAGAAGGGCCTCGTGGCGCTGCTCAGCGGTTACCCCAATCAGCCCACTACCAGCATTATCAAGTACCCGCGCAAAACGGAGCAGCTACCGCATCTGTGCCGCTCGCTCGAAGAGGCCGGGTATCATTCGCATTATTATTATGGCGGTGAGCTGGCGTTTGCCAACATGAAAAGCTACTTGGTAACGGCTGGCTACGAGCAGTTTACGGAGCGGGCCGATTTCAGCCGCGCCGAACAAAACTCAAAATGGGGTGCCCACGACCACATCCTGTTCGATCGCATGCTGCGCGATCTGCAAGGGCAGGCGCAGCCGTTTTTCGTGACGGCGTTTACGCTCAGCAGTCACGAGCCATTTGATATTCCGATTCCCCGCAAGTTTTCAGGCACGAGCGAAGCAGCGCTATTTCGCAACTCCGTATACTACACCGATTGGGCATTAGGTCGCTTTCTGCGGGTGGCGCGTACGCAGCCGTGGTGGGCCAATACGCTCGTGGTACTCGTCGCGGATCACGGCCACCCCCTACCAGGCAACGATTCCAACGAAAGCCCGACCAAATTTCACATTCCGCTGGTGCTGGCCGGCGCGGCGTTGCGACCCGAAGCGCGCGGGCGGGTCATTTCGGCCGTGGGCTCACAGACGGACGTAGCCGCCACCTTGCTCGCGCAGCTTGGGGTATCGGCAAAAAGCTACGTCTGGAGCCGCGATCTGCTACGGCCTGTGCCAAAGCCATTTGCCTTTTACAGCTTCACCGATGGCTTCGGCATGGTGACCCCACAAGGCGTGGTGACGTACGATAACGTAGCCAAGCGACCAATTACGCGCGGCCGCCAAGTGCCCGATCTGCAAGTCCGGCAAGGCCAGGCGTACGAGCAGACGTCCTTCGCTGATTTTTTGCGGAAGTAAAAGGTTGATGCGAAAACCTCAAAACCATTACTTTTTAAGCATTTGACAATCAAATACTTATATAAATGACTCAGCAGCTGCTTTTCGTCTATAACGCCGACTCCGGACTGGCGAACGGCTTGCTGGACACGTTTCACAAGATTCTCTCGCCCCGCACGTATCCCTGCTCTCTGTGCGGCATCACCTACGGCACCGTCGGCATGCGGACCGATTGGAAGCAGTATCTCCAGGCGTTACCCGTAAAAACGCAGTTTCTGCACCGCGATGAGTTTCTGAAGGCTTTTCCGCAGTTGCGGCATCACCCCCTGCCCGCAGTCTTCAGCCAAACATCGCCTCAAGACTGGGAGCTCTTCTTATCTAAAACCGAGCTTGACCAGCTAACCTTACCCAGCTTGATGCAGCGCGTAACCGAGCGCCTGCAACTGCCGGCGGCGTAATTTTCATACGCGCATTTTGGTAAAAGCCAAGGGATGCTTACGGTGCACTTGGTTTCCCCACTTTATCCGGCCGACTTGGAAACTTTTAAACTCCGTGAAGCTGTATCTTTGCGGTCTTGCTTATGGAAACCAAATCAGTTGCCTTTTACACCCTGGGCTGCAAGCTCAACTTCTCCGAAACGTCGGCTATTGGTCGGCAGTTTGAAGAGCGCGGCTTTCAAAAAGTAGCCTTCGAGGACGCAGCCGACATCTACGTCATCAATACCTGCTCCGTCACCGACCACGCCGATCGCAAATGCCGCAAAGTGGTGAAGGAAGCCCTGAAGCACAACCCCGAGGCTTTTGTGACCATTGTGGGCTGCTACGCTCAGCTAAAACCCCAGGATATTGCCGAGATTCCCGGTGTGCACGCCGTGTTGGGCGCCGCCGAGAAATTTCAGCTGGTCGATATTTTGGCCGGTTTTGAAAAACCCGAGAAAGGCCAGGTGTATGCCAGCCCCATCAGCGAAGCCACTGAGTTTCATCCGGCCCATTCCTTCGGCGACCGCACGCGCACGTTTCTCAAGGTGCAGGACGGCTGCGACTATTCATGCTCCTTCTGCACCATTCCGCTAGCCCGTGGCAAGAGCCGCTCGGGTAGCGTGGCGAGCGTAGTGGAACGGGTAGAGAAACTGGCCGAAACCGGCGTTAAGGAGATCGTGCTGACCGGCGTCAACCTCGGCGACTTTGGGCTACAGGGCCCGGAGCGCGAGCGGCTGGAAAACTTTTACGATCTGGTGCAGGCCCTGGACAATGTGGAAGGCATCAACCGCTTCCGCATCAGCAGTTGCGAACCCAACTTGCTCACCGACGATATTATTCGTTTTGTGGCACAGTCACGGCGCTTTATGCCGCACTTTCACATCCCGTTGCAGAGTGGTTCCGATAAGATTCTGGGTTTGATGCGCCGCCGCTATCGCCGTGCTCTGTACGCCGAGCGCGTTGCGCTGATCAAGGAAGTGATGCCCCACGCCTGCATCGGGGTCGATGTGATCGTGGGCTTCCCTGGCGAAACAGAAGAGGATTTCCTGGAAACCTATCGTTTTCTCAACGATTTGGATATCAGTTATTTACACGTATTTCCTTATTCTGAGCGGAGCAATACGCTGGCGCCTACCCTGCCCGGCCGCGTACACGACGGCGAGCGCCATCGCCGTACCACCATGCTGCGTTCGCTTTCAGAAAAGAAAAAGCGCTATTTCTACGAGCAGCACGCGGGCCTCGAAACAGAAGTGTTGTTCGAAGACGATGTAACAAATGGTCAAATGGAAGGCTTCACGCCCAACTACATCCGCGTAGCCGCCAAATACGATCCGCTGTTGGTAGGCGAGTTGAAGCGCCTACGCCTCACCTCCGTGAACCCCCAGAACCTTATGGAAGCGGAGGAAATGGGCGTGGAAGTATTTCAGCACTAGGCAGTTACTAAACTAAGCAACCGTATACCCAAAAGGGCTCACTGCATGTACAGTGGGCCCTTTTGGGTATATTCCAACATCATTCTTGCTTAATTCGGTTACTTAGAAAGCTGACGCTGCATGAGGTCCAGCATTTGTTGCATCAACCGCTGCTGATCCAAGAGGTGCTGATTGCGCATCTCGGCCAAAGCCAGTTGATGTGAAAGCTGCTGAGCATATAGCGCTGCTTGCAAGCTGGTGTCGGCCCCAGGGACAGGTGCCGGAGCACTTGCAATTGGTAAAGTGGGTGCTGTTGTGCTACGCTGAGCGTCTGAAAGATCTGGCGCTGTACTGGGTGTAGGTGGCGTAGCATTTATTGTCGCCGAAACCGGAAGTGCAGCTTCCGGTTTCGGTATCTCACGATTTTCTATAGTCGTGGGCACACTTTGTTCTTGCTGTGGTAGTAGTGTCAAAGGCCTATTAATGGCTGTGGGCAGATTCTTTGCTTCTGCATCATTTGGATAATTATTCAAATGATCAATATACGGTTCGCCTACCCCAAGCAACAACCAATCCTTAGAAACATTTGGATAAACTGTGAACAAAACTTCCAGCAGATCAAATCCTGGCTTATTTCGCCCATCAATGAGGTGCTGAATGACCGTTGCAGTGCGTCCTAGTGATTTTGCAAAAGCGTTCTTTGAGATTCCAAGATCCTGAACCAAAATGGCAAAGCGATCAGCTACTGTAGCAGGCATAATTACCTAATGTTTAATTTCAAATGTTTTATATGCAAATGTATACTATTATCATGATTTTTAGGGTAATGAAATTCCTATGCTAAATCATTTATAGGCAAAGGGCCTGCTTAAATTTCCTCGTTGGGATAAAACGATCTTGTAAATCGAACAGGGAAAACAAGACAATGAATTCTGAGAGCGAGCAACTGCAAGTCTGCATCAAATTCGAGGCGGAATACTTCCCTACCCCGGTTTGGCTAAAAATTGGCATTTTAGAAAGTGTCAGGCAGGGAAATATGCCTATTCATGGTCTTCGAATGCAACCGGAGGGAGAAACACCCGCTGGTATATCTGGGCGGGCGAGGAGTTTTCAACTCGGGAAGACTTTTTTGCTCCTCTGCACATTGCGCACATTTCGGAGTGGAGCCCACTGGTATTAAGGTATCTGGGCTTGCCTCCCGGCTGGCGATTTTTGATTGCGCCAGGCTACGAGGATGTCTGGCAGGACACGATGCTGCTTAACTTAGAGTAGCTTTTAGTCCGGTTCTTCGGAAGGCAAACACCGGAGTGCTGACGGCAAATGCTCTGACTCTGCTCCGTTGGAGTGGCTGTAGAAAGCGGCGCTAAAGTGATGCGATCCTTAACCAACCGCGTCGTTGCGCCCATCTGTCATCCTGAGCTGTGCGAAGGACCTTGTCCCGTTGTATGACCGACCGACGCCCCTTTTTTTAAGCGGGAGAAGATCCTTCGCACAACTCGGGATGACAGACGAAAAGGGTTGTAAAGACGCATAATGCTGCGGCGCGACCGGACGAACCCATTGTTCCAAACGTTCATCGACACTCTTGGATGCCAGTACGTGGTAGAGATGCAATACTGGCGGCGTGTGTACGAACAACAGAAATATGCTCCTACAGCAGCATAAATGACGAGGCGTATGCACGCGTCTTTAGACGCCTCCCCTTTACTCAACTCAAGCGTTACTCGTAGCGCAGCGATTCGATTGGGTCAAGTTGGGCGGCTTTACTGGCTGGATAATACCCAGACGCCAAGCCCACGGACACGCAGATGATCAAGCCCAGCGACATCCAAAGCCACGGCACATAAAAGCTGCTGCTGCCCACAAACAGCGACACGCTGTTGCCAATACCTACCCCTAGCATTATGCCGAGTAGGCCGCCCAACACGCAGATCACGATGGCTTCGATCAGAAACTGCTGCCGGATTTGCACCGACGTTGCGCCCAGTGCCTTCCGGATTCCGATCTCACGGGTGCGCTCCGTTACCGATACCAGCATGATGTTCATTAGGGCGATGCTGGCACCAAGCAGCGTGATGAACGCAATCAAGCCGCCACCGAGCTTGAAATTCCCCGACAGCGAATCGAGCTTCGAAGAGAGCGAGTCGCTGCTTTCCACTTCGAAGGAGTCTTCCTGGCCCAGCACATCGTGGCGCACGGCGCGCATGATGCCCGTTGCCTGGCCCATCACAAAAGTCATGTTTTCCGGCTTGCTGACGGCCGTCTTGATATCAAAGGTGAGGGCCCGCTGCCGAGGCATCTGGTTGCCGGTTTCCAACGGAATCAGAATCAGCCGATCGGCCCCGCCGCCTCCCATGGTGCTACCGCTTTTTTCAAGCAGTCCTACCACTTGAAAACGCCGACCCAATAAGTAGATGTATTTATCAACGGGGTCGAGGCCGGGAAACAGCTTGTCCTTAATCTCGCTCCCGACAATGGCTACGTTGGCGCCGTTGTCCAGTTCTGCCGGCGAAAACGCGCGCCCCGACGACAGGTTGTAGTTCTGGATACGCAGGTAGTTCTCGTCGCCGGCCACTACGCTCATATTTGGGTTGGTTTTCTTCTCGTTGGCCTTTACCTCCACGGCCCCCGAAATAAAGGCTGACAGGCCTACTTCGGCCTCGTCGCCGAGCTGCCGCTTGTATTGTTTGGCCTGCAAATACGTGATTGCCGGATACACTTTCCCCCGTACCCCGCCTCTTCGGAACTGGTTGGTATACCCTTTGGCCTTCATTTCGAAGGAGTTAGCGCCGAGGCTGGCAAACGTCTCGTTGAGCGTGTACTTCATCGCGTCAATGGCCGTCAGGATGCCCACCAGCGCCGTGATGCCGAGGGCGATGATCAGGCCCGTGAGCACGGTACGCAGTAGGTTGCTTTTGATGGAACGGAAAGCCTCCTTAATGTTTTCTAGCAAGTGCATGGCGGGGGGTGGCAGCGCTCTACCGTTGGCAAGACGCTGGGCCGGGCAAATCACCTCGTTAGCAACAGCGACTAATGACGCAAGGTAGCCGGTTTCCCGAAAACTCCCGTGCTGTTTCGCTACATTTGTTTAGCCCGCTTACGCAGCTTCGCAAGAGCAGGAATTGCCTACTCACTTTGTCTCTGCCGGCTCCGATTTATTCACTTTCAATTGCAGAATCTGATGGCCCCGAAGCGACTTCTGCTTTTCCTTTTGCTGCTCGCCGCCTGCTTCGGTGCGCCCGCAGCAGCTTTCGCCAACCACGTTCTCATTCCGATGGATGAGACGCAAAAAGAAAGCCTCAAAGCCTACGGCATTGCTTACTGGCTGTTGGGCAAACAGGTCGAAGTCGACTGGCTGTTGAATTACCGGGGCGGTTCTTTCGCCTTTGAGGTGGTGTCGGGGGCCGAAAATGAGTTGGCCGTGCGCGGCGTCACGTACCAAGTAATATCGGAAGCGCAGTACGGCGCCATTCTGGCGGAAATCGCGGACCCAAATGCCAACATGGACGTGATGAAGTTGGAGAAAGTGCCCAAAATTGCGGTGTACACGCCCAAAGGCAAGCAGCCCTGGGACGACGCCGTGACGATGGTGCTGACGTATGCCGAGATCCCGTACACCCAAATCTACGACGACGAAGTGCTGCGCGGCGACCTTCCTAAGTACGACTGGCTGCATTTGCACCACGAGGATTTTACGGGCGAATACGGCAAGTTTTACGCCTCCTACCGCAATCGTCCGTGGTACCAGCAGCAGCAGCGCGATGCCGAAGCCGCCGCCAAGCGCAACGGCTTTACGAAGGTGTCGCAGATGAAAGGCGCCGTGACTGTGAAGATGCAGGAGTTCATCGCAGGCGGCGGCTTTATGTTTGCAATGTGCTCAGCAACAGACAGTTATGATATAGCTTTGGCCGGCTTAGGCGTGGACATGGTGGAGAGCATGTACGACGGCGACCCTTCCGACCCACAGGCGCAGCAGAAGCTGAATTTCAACCGCACGCTGGCGTTTAAGGATTTTTTGCTCGTGCGCGACCCCTATCAGTACGAGTATTCCAACATCGACATGCAGCCTTACGAGCGCGGCGTGTACGAGGAAAACGATTATTTCCAGCTCTTTACGTTCTCGGCCAAGTACGATCCGGTGCCTACTATGCTGACCCAGAACCACGAGAAGACGATCAAAGGCTTTATGGGGCAGACCACTGCCTTCCGCAAGAGCCTGATCAAGCCCGATGTGGTAATTATGGGCGACAACAAAGCGTCCGGTGAGGTGCGCTACATGCACGGCACCCTGGGCAAAGGCACTTGGACGTTCTACGGCGGCCACGACCCGGAAGACTACCAGCACTTGGTGGAAGAAGAACCAACGGACTTGTCGCTACACCCCAACTCACCTGGTTATCGATTGATACTCAACAACATACTCTTTCCGGCTGCTAAAAAGAAGAAGCAAAAAACCTAGCCGATTCGGCGCATTTAGCAGCTAAATGCCCCAACACTTCGTTATAAGCCGTCAGCAGTTGTTGCTGGCGGCTTTTTTTATGCTCTGGCGCATCATTCCGGAGCCTGCCATCGTTACTAACGAGCTGCCGAGCTATGCTGGTTTCGCGCTCCGATTCGCCCAAAAACACAACCCTCAGCAGGTGGTTTGTACAACAGACGGCTCATTTGGGCGTAAGTAGGTACGCAACCGTCGGTACGTAGTTACTGCCTCCAACACTTATTGCAACTCCTTGTCTTAAAGTACCTTGCATGGATCTCGATCATTCCAATTACGGCTTATCGGTCAGCAAAGAGGAAGAAAACCTCATTGAGGAAGAAGTCAATCCGCTGCCCCGGGCGGTTCTCCGCCTTAACAACCACATTTTGCTGGATGGCGAGTGGCGTTTTGCTATCGACACCGACGACAGCGGGCTACGCGAAGGCTGGTACTTAGGCCATGACTATGAGCACGTTGCGCAGTGGCCGGGCTCCGTAGAAGACCACATGGCCGAAGCCAAAGGCGGTCCCCGCTGGCAAGACCAAGTGGTGGTCTGGTACGAGCGCGAGTTCAACCTACCCGAACGCGACGAGCCCCAGGCCTGTTCGATGCTTCAGATCACGTTCGGAGCCTGTGGCTACGAAACCCGCGTCTGGCTTAACGGGCACTTACTCAGCACGATAGAGGGCGAGGAAGTGCATTACGGAGAGTATACTTCTTTCTCCTATGAGCTTCCAGAAGAGTACCTGCATTTAGGCAACCGCCTCACGGTGCGCATTGCCGACACAATGGATGCGGAAACGCCGCGTGGCAAACAGGAGTCGCACGTGTACAAACGCGGCGGCATCTGGTACCAAACTTATACCGGCGCCACACGCAGCGTATGGTTAGAAATGGTGGAGCGCAACCGCTTGCGTTCGCGCGTGGGCGTGGTGAGCGTGGTGGAAGACCAACTCGTGCGTTTCAACCTTACCATGCGCATTCACGATCCGGGGGCTTACACCATCCGATTGCAAGTATTTGACCGCGAGCCTCTTACCAAGGAACCCCTGGTAACCTCCGACTTTCCGATGCGCCTGGAGGCCGGCCAGACCTACCAGCGCGTGGTGATAGAATTGCCGGGAGCCCGGCTGTGGTCGCCGGACGCGCCCAATCTGTATCGTCTTGTTGCTCAATTAATTGACTCCGAAGGCTACGCAGCTCAGATCGAAGCCAACTTTGGACTGCGCAAAATTGAATCGCGGGGGCGCTACGTGTACCTCAACAACAAGCCGACCTACCTCGACGGCATTCTGTACCAGCCTGGCACCGCCACTTACGAGGAGATGCGCCGGCATATGTACGCCATGAAAAAGCTGGGTTGCAACCTCGTACGCGTCCACATTGCCGGCATCGACCCGCGCATATACAATCTCGCCGATGAGCTGGGCCTGCTGCTGTGGGTAGAAGTGCCGAGTCCGCACAGCTCGACTCCGCGCAGCCGCGAAAATCACCGGGCCGAGTTGCTACGCATGGTCGACCTGATCGAAACGCACCCGTCGGTGGTATGCTGGAGCCTCTACAACGAAGACTGGGGCGCCCAGGACATTGCTACCAATCCCGAAACCCGCAAGTATATCGTTGATACTTACCACTATATGCAGATTCGGTATCCGCAATTTTTGGTAATCGACAACGACGGCTGGCACCACATTTCTTACGAAGGCCGCCTAAAATCCGACCTGCTGACGGCCCATCTCTACACACCCGACTTAGACAGGTGGCGGGAACTACTGGATCGGTTGGTGGCTGGCGAGATGGAAGGCACCGCCGCGTTCCCGCTGGTGGTGGGCGACCCGTTCTTCTACCGCAAGCAAGTGCCCCTGGTGGTAAGCGAATGGGGGGGCTTCGGCTTCCCCGACTACGGCGGGCCGCTGGATTCGGAAGCGCGTACCGAACGCATTCGCAGCTTCAAGCAAGAATTGCGGCGGCGCCCCATCGCCGGGGATGTTTACACGCAAGCAACTAATATTGAGGACGAACGCAACGGTCTGATGAACGCGCAGACCGGCGAACTATGGGTACCGGAAGGGTTACTTGCCTCGCACAAGGAGAAGGAGCTCGAAGCGCCCGCCCCCAAAATCGGATGAAGCTCACCGAGCTTTTTTGAATAAATGCGCGCTCTCAAACGCGTGTCAGGGCTTTTTTCTGGCTCTGACACGCGTAGGTTTGTGCGATAAACACTATTGCGAAGCGATTCTAGTGCATCCGGTCGTCGCGTACGGGCAAGTTCGTTACAATTTCCCCCTCAATTTTTAGCAGTTCCTGCAACCGAGCCTCAACCTCTTTCGGGTCGCAATATTCCTTGGCTAAATCAACGTACGCGACGAAGTGGCCGGCTTCGGAAACCATGAGTTCGTAGTAAAATTTGCTGAGGTCGGGGTCAGGAATGTGCTTCCAGAGGAGCTTGAACCGCTCGCAGCTACGGGCTTCTATCAGAGCACTTACCAGCAGCTGATCCATGAGCTGGCGTTCGCGGGCGCCACCCTTCCGGACGTGCGTCATGAGCTGCACTACATACTCATCGCGACGCTGCCGGCCGAGGGCAAAACCACGCTTGCGCAGCTCCTGCAACACCCGCTCGAAATGAGCCCATTCCTCAGCTACTAAATCGGTTAGCTCGTCTACCAGCCTAGCTTTCTCGGGGTACTTGACAATCAGGGAGATACCTGTGCTGGCCGCTTTCTGCTCACAGTACGCGTGATCGACCAGGATGTCTTCGATGTTCTTGCTAGCAATGTCTACCCAGCGTGGGTCGGTGTTGAGCCTGAGCTTGAGAATGGTCTTTTCTTTTGGCTCAGAAGGCGTGAATTCAGCCATAAAGTAAAACGTAAAAGGTATTGCGGTAACGCTTTATCCACCAATGAATTAACCAAGCAAATCAGTTGAAAAACTGCCACCGCAGACCCAATTGAAAGCGCCGGGGCAGGCTGGTGTAGTAAGGCGAAGCAAAGTACCCGTTGCGGTACAATCCTTGGTTAACGTAAGCCATTTTCAGGAAAATAGCGACCGTTTTGATATCCGCATTCAGGAACACATCAACCACGGGATAGTTGCGGATGGTGAAGTTGTCCTGCACGTAAAATTGCTGCGTGCTGGGGCTGTAACCATAGGCTCGGAAGCGCGATTGGTAATACACTTCCGCACCGACCTGCCCGAACAAGGCCTTCTTGAACACGTCGCCTTGGTAATACACTTTGCCGTTGGCCACCAGCGCCGGAATGTGCAAGCCCGCGCCGTCGCCGCCCAATGTGTACGTGGCCTCGTTGCCGGAGAAAAAGCTGCCGAACTGCGCGCGGTGGCGGGCCGATACGATAATCAACTGTTTGGCATCGCTCAGTTGCGCGGGCCGGGCGGAAGCA
Organism: Hymenobacter jejuensis; assembly: GCF_006337165.1. Taxonomy (NCBI): domain Bacteria; kingdom Pseudomonadati; phylum Bacteroidota; class Cytophagia; order Cytophagales; family Hymenobacteraceae; genus Hymenobacter; species Hymenobacter jejuensis. Next base: position 4,354,390 of record NZ_CP040896.1, on the reverse strand, counting down.
TCGTAATAAACCAAGTTGGTGAGGTTGACTACGGCTCCGGAAGCCTGCAACCGCTGGTGACCCAGCGTTTGATCCACGCGCACAGTGAGCTGGTTTACCTGCGTTTGGCTGAAGTTGTTATTCCAGAGATAGTGATTGCCGATGAACTGCTGCTGGGTCAGCGTCGGCGAGTACGAACTACTGAATATTTCGCCGGTCAAAGGCCCGAGCTTGGCGGCGGCTCTCACCCAGTATTCTTTGAAAAACCGGTATTCGCCTGCCGTTTCAATAGCGAAAATCTTGTAGCGAAAAGCGGCCGTACCCCCCACAAACAGTTGCCCCGGAACTTTCTGAATGGCAGAATCCGGCTGCGTCACCCTCGTGAGTACACCGGGGTTTCCGATCAGGCTTTGGGTATCCAGGCTGCCTTTCCGATGCCGCCCATAGATGCGGTACTCGACCGTTTCGGTGCGCCCCAGCACGCCCACGGTGTTTTCGATCTGCCGGTATTGCACGCGGTCGTCGGTGGCCGTAATGCTGCGCCGTGCTTCGGGGTAATACAGCACCTCGCCGTTGCTGGTCGGCAGTTGCGTATCGGTGTATTTGTTGAGCTGGCGGCTTAGGTCCAACACATGGAACGCGGTAAGCCCCTTGCCCAACAGGCGATAGGTTTGGGCAACGTGCACTTGGTCGCGGTCTTCGTTGTTGGCAGCCTTGGTTAGCCACACCGTTCGTCGGTCCTCGTTGCCAAACAGGTCGCCCCGGCCCAGCGTGTCGGTCGCCAGCGGCCGAATTCCACCCTGCTCCACGGATTTGTGGCGGGACGTATTCAGGTTGGCCAATACGTGATAGCGCTCATCCTCCGTCTGATAGCGCATAAATAGCAGCACATTGGAGTGATCCGTGAGGCCTTCGCGGGGGTTGGCAGTGTAGAGCTTGTTGGCAGAAAACCGTTCGTAGGCGAAACCTACGCTCGCCGTTTTTTTGATGCTACGGCTAAACGAGAGCTCAAAAACTGATTCGGGGGTGCCCTGCACGTACCGCAGAAACGCGTACGGCGAGCGGGTATCATAATACGGAATGGTAGCCGAGTTGCGCACGTAGCGGTCGAATACGTTGCGGCCCAGCCGGGCGCCCAGCTGCGTGTTAGGTGCCCACAGCAGCTGCCGCGACGCGGTTCCTAATTCGCCCAGATCCTGCTGATAAGTACTGTCGTGCGCCCAAAACCGTGCTTGCTGTATGTCAGTAAGCGTAGTATCGACCATGCGGCCCTCGGTTTTTTCGCGCAGCACGTCGGCTTCGCGGATTATGAAGGTAGTTTTGGGGCCGTAGATAGTTTTGGTTGTGTCGTCAACTATCTGTGCCTTAGCATGTTGAGGCAGCAGCAAACAAGCCAGCAGCAACGAGAGCCACAGCACTGCAGCGCTGCCAGAAGCGGCTGCACGACGAAAAAAAGACAAGAAGGGCGAAGTCAGAAGCAGGTCAGACAACAGCTTGGGGCTGAAATAATGGCGTGAGCAGTTCCTGCAAACGGGCGGCCCCATCGGCCAGAAACTGTACTTCAATCGGAATATAAAAAACGGGCAACGGCGTCACCACGGCTTGCAAGGTAGGGTCAAGAAGGCGAGTAGCGTCTTTTTGCGTGGTAAAAACGCTCTGGCCGGGTTGTAATTGTCTGGCCACGTCTGTAATCTCCGCAGCCGAAAAAGCATGGTGGTCAGGAAAGGCCGCGTGGTGCACGATCGTGTAACCGGCTCCGAGCAGATGCTCCCGCAACGGGCCAGGCTGCGCGATGCCCGTGAGCAGCACGATTTCGGGGCCAGCGGGCGGCGCGGCAGCCTTGTTTACAGGCACGGGCTCGCCGTATACGTAGGTTGAAAATAGTACCGGCGTATGCGGGCGGGCGTAGCGCCGAATGGCGCGGGTAATTTCCTGCCGTCGGATTTCGCCCAACGACGGCTCGCACTTCGTCACCACAATCACATTGGCCCGCCGCGCGCCCCTACGGCTTTCGCGCAGTCGCCCAGCAGGCAACACAAAGTCCTGATAGAAAGGCCGTTGCTGTTCAGTCAGGAGGATGTTTAGCGCTGGTCGTACCCGCCGATGCTGGTAGGCATCGTCCAAGACAATTGCCGTTATATTTAATTGATTATCAAGTATTTGCACAATACCCTCTCCCCGATTCTCAGCGACTGCTACCGGCACGGCACCCCGAAAATCCTGAAAATGCTGGAGCGGCTCGTCGCCGATGGAAGCAGCGGTGGCCGTTGCGTCGGCGAGCTGAAAGCCTCGCGTCCGGCGCCCGTACCCCCGGCTCACGATGGCCGGTCTTTCGCCGCGGGCCAGCAATTGGGCAACGAGCCACGCCACATGCGGCGTCTTGCCCGTGCCGCCAACTCGCAGATTACCAATGCTGATCACCGGCACGGCAAAGGCAGCGACAGGCTTCACACCGGCGTCGTAGAGCCAATTGCGCACGGCCAGCACTCCGGCATACAGCCACGCAAAAGGCAACAGCAGAAAGGCGAGCGGATGGGGCATGCGATGGTAGGAAGGGAAGCAAAAATACGCGGAATTTCCGGGCGTTGCAGTTACGACAACGCCTTACTGCTTGGCTTCGCTACAGCGTTGTGGCCCGCTTCTGCGTAAGCGCTAAGGAGTTGAATCCTTCTCCGCCCATGCCGACTTTCGCCGATCGCCTGCTGCATTTTCTCACGAACTTTCCGTTGCCCACTGCTCTACCGGACGAAGTAGAAGCTGTCAGCCCGTACCGCCAGGCCGTTCCGCACGCCTTGTTGACGCAATTTACCCAGCGGTTTTACGCTGACAATCAGCCACGCGTGGCTTTATTGGGCATCAATCCGGGCCGTTTGGGCAACGGCCGTACGGGCGTGGCCTTCACCGATCCGGTTGCCCTTACGGCCTGCGGCATTTCCAACAGCTTGCCACAACAGCGCGAGCCTTCGAGCCAGTTTGTGCACCTGATGATGGAAGCGATGGGCGGGCCAGTGGCGTTTTATCAGAGGTTTTACATAGGCTCGCTGTACCCGCTGGTTTTGCTGCGCCATGGCCGCAACTACAATTATTACGACTCCCCGGCTCTCACAAGCGCCCTCGATTCGGATATCCGGATATCGCTGCAACGGCAGGTTTCGGAGCTAGGGTTGGTACGCGAAGTGGCCGTATGTTTGGGGCGGCGCAATGGGCAGTATTTGCAGCGTTTCAACCAAGAACTGCAGTTGTTCGACCACATTCACGTCCTCGATCACCCGCGCTACATCATGCAATACCGGCGGCGAGAGTTGCCTGAGCACATCGCTCGCTATCAGGAAGTGCTGCAGAACAGTTTACAACTCAGCGCTTAAAGGACTTTTTGTATTTATTTGATTTTCAAGCACATGCCTACCGTTCTCGACCTCACCCGCGTGCTGGAAGCCGCCGCCCCTCTCGCCTATCAGGAATCGTATGACAACGCCGGCCTGCAATGCGGTGACCCTCAGGTGGTTGTACAAGGCGTGCTGATCGCGCTCGATTGTACGCCGGCCGTGATAGACGAAGCCATCCGGCGCGGCTGCAACGTGGTAGTAGCGCATCATCCAGTCGTGTTCAAGCCTTTAAAGCGCCTCACTGGGGCCAATGAAGTAGAGCAAACGCTGATGAAGGCCATCAAAAACGATGTGGCCATTTATGCAGCTCACACCAACCTCGACAACGTAGTGCGCGGCGTCAACCGCAAGCTTGCCGAAAAGCTCGGCTTGCAGAAGCTACGCATTCTCGACCCCAAAAGCGGCATGCTGGCTAAGCTGGCAGTCTATACCCCCGCCGGCCATGCCGAAAAGCTGTTGCGCGCCCTCTACGACGCGGGCGCAGGCCAGATCGGCCAATACGCCGAGTGCAGCTTCCAGTTTCCGGGTACGGGCACCTTCACGCCCGGCCCCGATTCCAACCCCTACGAAGGCCAACGCGGCCAGCCCGAAACGACCAATGAGCTGCGCGTGGAAGTGCTGCTGCCGCTGCACCGTCAGCGACAGGTGCTGCACGCTATGCGCCAAACTCATCCTTATGAAGAAGTAGCTTACGACCTGATTCGGCTGGAAAACGAAGATCAGGATGTGGGTTCGGGCATGATTGGCGAACTACCCGAGGCCCTGAGCCCGGCAGAATTTCGCCAATTGCTGCGCCAAGCGCTTGGCGTGCCAGTTGTAAAACACACTGATTATCAATCGTCTATAAAAAAGGTAGCGCTTTGCGGCGGTGCTGGCAGCTTTCTCATCGGCAAGGCCCGCAACGCCGGCGCCGAGGCCTACGTGACCGGCGACCTAAAGTACCACGAGTATTTTGGCGCCGAAGGCCACCTGATGCTCTGCGACGTGGGCCATTTTGAGAGCGAGCAATTTACGGGAGAGGTTTTCCGCGATTTGCTTACCTCATCGTTTAGCAGTAATTTTGCGGTCTTAATCGCTGAGACCCTCACCAACCCTGTCCGTTATGATTTCTAACCCGTCCGCGGAAACTCCTGTTGCCAGTAAGCTGGAAGCCCTTCTGAACCTGCAGCGCATCGACTCGCAGCTCGACGAAATCCGGCGCGTACGCGGCGACTTGCCCGAAGAAGTGCGTGACTTAGAGGACGAAATTGCCGGCTACGAGGTACGGGTAAGCAAATTCGACGAAGAAATTGCCGCTCTGAACGAGCAGATCAAGCAGCGCAAGCAAAACGCCAAAGACGCCGACGGCCTCATCAAAAAGTACGAGGATCAGCAGCAGAACGTGCGCAACAACCGCGAATACGAAGCCATCGCTAAGGAAATCGAGTTACAGCGCCTGGAAATCCAGATTTCGGAAAAGAAAATCAAGGAGGCCCAGTACCAGATCGAGCTGAAAAACAACGACATCGCCGGCACGAAACAGCGCCTCGACGAGCGTAAAAAAGACCTCGACAACAAAAAAGCCGAGCTTGATACCATCGTAGGCGAAAGCGAAAGCGAAGAAAAAACGCTGATGCAGGAGCGTGATAAGGCCGTCCAGCCCATCGAAGAGCGCCTGCTCATGGCTTACACCCGCATCCGCGGCAACGTACGCAACGGCTTGGCCGTCGTAACGGTAAAGCGCGATGCCTGCGGCGGTTGCTTCAACACCGTACCCCCACAGCGCCAAGCCGACATCATTTCGCACAAGAAAATCATCGTGTGCGAGCACTGCGGCCGCGTGTTGGCCGACGTTGATATCAAAGTCAGCTAGAGTATTATTTTAGTTAGATTGAAAAAGGAACGGCGTCGCGTCGTTCCTTTTTTATTAGGCTGTTTTTAGGTGACAAATTTTTTCGCTGAGGTTGGCAGGGGGGTACGCAGGAGTGCGCTTGTGCTCCTGTTCCTGCTCTCTGCGAACTTCAGCGACTGTTTCTGCGCGCCTCAGCTAGAGGGTCACCTCGATCAAACTCTTGTCGCACAGCACCTTACCAAAAATCAACAGCGCGCCTATGCCGAGCTGCTAAAGCTTAGGCCAGAGCCAGCGCGGGCGCTGTTGCGCACCGAACAGCCACGGAGCGCGGGTACGCTTTTGGTGGCCGATTGCATCGACTTCACCGAGCTAATGATTTCGCAGGACGCCAACCGGTACGCAGCCGTGGTGCAGGCCCAGGATGAACGCTTGGCCACGCTGGCCGAATCGCCAGAGCCAGGCCCCTTGCGTGCGTATGCCCGAGCTGAGATTCGGCTGCACCAAGCAGCAGCGCAGGTAGCCTTCGAGCATGAGGTGCAGGGCGCCTGGAGCCTGCGGCAAGCGTATCAGCAGATGCAGGCCACCGTGAAGCGCTACCCCGACTATCTGCCGGCCCGTAAAACCTTGGGAATGATGCAGTTCTTCATTGGCGCGCTGCCCGAAGGCTACCGCTGGTTTTTGAAGCTGCTTGGCCTTGCCGGCAGCGTTGAGGTGGGCTTGCAGAACCTGCGCGTCGCGGCCCAACGCCCCAACGATTTTCAAACCGAAGCCCAAATCATTCTGGCGCTTATCCACGAAACGTACTATAAGCAAGGCGAGGAATCCAGCCGATTTATTCAGCAGCTCACACAGCAACAATCTGACAATCTGTTATTTGCCTATCTCGCTATTAGCATCAATAAGCGCTTGCACCACACCGATCAGGCTTTGGCGGCCTATCGGAGTCGCCCTTCCGGCGCGGGCTATTTGCCTATCGCTTACCTGCATCACATGGTAGCTGATTTGCTGCTCTACCAAGGGCAGTACGCAGCTTCGCAACGCGAAAATCTCCTCTTTTTGCAGGAATATCGCGGTACGCATTATCGCAAAGATGCCGCGTTTAAGCTGTATCTGGCGTCTTGGTTGAGCGGCGACCAAGCCAGCGCCGAGCGCTACCGGCGCCAGATTGACGCGGCAGGACGCACCGTGCTGGAGGAGGACACTTATGCGCAACGCTTTTTCGATGATCAGCAGCCTCTGAACCGAACCCTGACCCGCGCCCGCCTCCAGATCGATGGTGGGTATTACCGCGAAGCCCTTACTACCCTCGAAAGTTTTGCGACGACGGCCCACACTTCCCTGCGCGATCGCTTGGAAGCGCCCTACCGCCGGGCCCGCGCCTATCACGGCCTGCAACAGCTTGATTCGGCCCGTTATTTTTATGCCCGCACGGTGGCTTTGGCGGGCGATGCACCTTATTATTTCGCGCCCCAATCAGCTTTGCAACTCGGCTATCTCTATCAAATGCAAGGGCAAACCCGTTTGGCTAAAACGTACTTTCAGAAGGCACTCACTTACCCAAAGCACGAGTACAAAAATAGTACCGACACCAAAGCAAAGCTGGCTCTTGAAAGCATTAAGCAATGATTTATATATATACCCATAATCAGCTATCAATCAAATAGTTATGTAATTATTTTCGCATTCACATATTAGCGTATCTATTTTGCTTGTCGTTCCCTTTTCTGCCTTGCTCATATCACCCGATGACTTTCGAGCAAAGGCGCTTTTTTGGGCGGCGCGGTTCAGGTATTGTGCATATTACGAGCCCAATGGGCTTGCTTATCCGCAGGGGCCTTTTGCACAATTGCTAGCCGTTCGGACAACGGAGGCACCCTCACCTACTACTCTGGCCGAGCTGCGAACCTGGCTGCAGTTGCCTAGGCAGGTTCCCGTTTGCGGGTTTCTAACCTACGATGTAAAAAACCAGATCGAAGCCCTTCACAGCGCCCACTTTGACGGCTTGTGCTGGCCCGAACTGCACTTTTTCGAACCCGAGATCTGGCTTCACTGGCGGCCTGAAGGCGTGGAAATCAACGGGCCTGACGGGGTACTGGAGGACATTCTTGCCACCGAAATTCTGCCTGTAGAGGAGAGTGTTTCGGTAACGGCCATGCATCCGCGCATGTCCAAACCCGACTACCTCGCAGCCGTGGCGTCCGTTCGCGAAGAGATTCTCGACGGGGAAGTCTATGAACTCAACTTGTGTCAGGAGTTCTACGCCGAGCAAGTGTCACTTGACCCCGTTAGCACGTTTCTGCGCCTCAATCGCGCTTCGCCTACGCCTTTTGCCAGCTTTTACAAATGGCACGATCGCTACCTGTTGTGCGCCTCACCCGAACGTTTTTTACGGCAAAATGGCCTTCAACTTCTCTCTCAGCCGATTAAGGGCACTATCCGCCGCGGCGCTTCTCCGACAGAGGATATTGAGCTAAAAAGCCTCTTGTTTAACGACGAGAAGGAACGGGCTGAAAATCTGATGATTGTGGATTTGGTTCGCAACGACCTCAGCCGCGTAGCCCAGACGGGCAGCGTGCAGGTTCCGGAGTTGTTTGGGTTGTATCCTTTCCGCCACGTGTGGCAAATGATCTCCACCGTGACGGCCCTACGCCGCCCCGATCTTGATGCAGTGGATGTGCTACTGGCGGCTTTCCCAATGGGCTCCATGACCGGTGCGCCGAAGGTGCGGGCTATGCAACTCATTGAGCATTACGAGCATACGCGGCGGGGTTTGTACAGCGGCTGCGTGGGCTATATATGGCCCGCTGGTGATTTCGATTTCAACGTCGTGATTCGCTCACTTCAATACAACGCAGGCACAGGCTACTTGAGTTTTCAAGTTGGCAGCGCCATCACCTACGACTCCGAGCCCCAGCGGGAATACGACGAATGCTTGTTGAAAGCGCGGGCCATGCTCGAAGTCTTGGGCGCTGTAGTACAACAGTAATTACTTGTCAATCAAAGACAACCCGGCTTAAGGCCGTGATAGTTAGTCAAGTTGAAGCCCACCCACAATACAGCTTGATACACGACGTCAGGATGTAATTTACTGGGCAATGACAGAGTTTTTTACTTCTATATAGCTCTGCCATTCTGTCATTTTTGGGCCAAAAAGCCTACCTTTGCCCTCCTTATTTGTATTTGAGGCTATGTCGCAGCAACTGCTTTCTCTCGATTTTCTCGATACTCCCGCCACCCCCGCCGAGCACCAGCCTTCCGGGGAAGTACGCGTGAGTCCCGCCACCCGCACGGGCCGGCAGCGCAAGCTCTACATTGAGAGCTATGGCTGTCAGATGAATTTTTCCGACTCCGAAATCGTCTCCTCCATTCTCTTTGAGGAAGGCTTTGACACGACCGAAGACCTGGCCGTAGCCGATTTGGTGCTGCTCAATACCTGCTCCATCCGCGAAAAAGCGGAACAGACCGTACGCATGCGCCTGTCGCAGATTAACGGGCACAAAAAGCGCAACCCTGGTCTGCTGGTAGGCGTGCTGGGCTGCATGGCCGAGCGCTTGAAAACTAAATTTCTGGAGGAGGAAAAAATTGTAGACTTAGTAGTAGGCCCCGATGCCTACCGCGACTTGCCGCGCTTGATCAAGGAAGTAGATGGCGGCCAAAAGGCTGTAAATGTGCTGCTTAGCCGCGAAGAGACCTACGCAGACATTACGCCCGTACGCCTTAATTCCAATGGCGTTTCGGCTTTCGTGAGCATCATGCGCGGCTGCGACAACATGTGCTCTTTTTGCGTGGTGCCCTTTACCCGCGGCCGAGAGCGCTCCCGCGATGCCCACAGCATCGTACAGGAATGCCGCGACTTGGTAGCTGCTGGTTATAAGGAAGTTACTCTCCTGGGTCAGAACGTCGATTCCTACAAATGGGCCTCGGAGGATGAGCAAGAGCATGTCAATTTTGCTCAGCTGCTAGAGCGCGTTGCGTTGATAAGTCCTGAGCTGCGGGTGCGGTTTTCGACCTCACACCCCAAGGATATCACCGACGAGGTGCTGTACACCATGGCACGTCACGAGAACATTTGCAAGTATATTCACTTACCCGCCCAGAGCGGTAACTCACGGATTCTCAAGCTGATGAATCGCACCTACGACCGTCCGTGGTACGAGGAGCGCGTGCAGGCGATCCGTCGCATTCTGGGCACTGAATGCGCCATCAGCACTGATATGATTTCGGGTTTCTGCTCCGAAACCGAGGAAGAACACCAGGATACGCTCTCGCTGATGGAGTATGTACAGTACGACATGGCGTACATGTTCTTCTACTCGGAGCGCCCCGGCACGCTGGCGGCGCGTAAGCTGGAAGACGATATTCCCTTGGAGATCAAGAAGCGCCGCTTGCAGGAAGTGATTGATTTACAGCAGAAATCCAGCCGTCTGCGCAATCAATTAGCGATCGGCAAAGTGCACAAAGTACTGGTCGAGAATGTTTCTAAGCGCAGTGCCGAACACCTGAGTGGCCGAAATAGCCAGAACCAAGTTGTCGTTTTCCCAAAAGGAGACTTCAAGAAAGGCGACTACGTGCACGTCCTCGTGCATGACTGCACGGCCAGCACCTTGATTGGGGAAGCGGTAGCCGTTTCTTAACACCCCATAAGCAAGTGAAGTATTTCTTGCTGCTTTTCGTCTCCATTACGAAAACCCACTTACGACCTTGACTCCCAGCGAAATACAATCCATCAAACAGCGCTTTGGCATTATTGGCAATGCCCCGGCTTTGAATTACGCCATTCAGGTGGCGGCCCAGGTGGCTCCCACCGACATGACGGTACTCATCACCGGCGAAAGCGGATCGGGCAAGGAGTCGTTTTCCAAGATTATTCACGCGCTTTCGCCGCGTAAGCACGGACAGTTTATCGCCATCAACTGCGGCGCTATTCCTGAGGGAACTATTGATTCTGAGCTGTTTGGCCACGAGAAAGGCTCGTTCACCGGCGCCAACGAAGCTCGCAAAGGGTATTTCGAAGTAACCAACGGCGGCACCATTTTCCTCGATGAGATTGGCGAAATGCCGCTCGGCACGCAGGCCCGCTTGCTGCGCGTGCTCGAAAACGGCGAGTTCATCCGCGTGGGTTCGAGCAAAGTGCAGAAAACGGACGTACGCGTGGTAGCGGCCACCAACGTTAACCTGCTGAACGCGGTGCGCGAAGGGCGTTTTCGGGAAGACCTGTATTACCGGCTCAATACTGTACCCATTACGGTGCCCCCATTACGGGAACGCGGCGATGATATCTACTTGTTATTCAGAAAGTTCGCTACGGATTTTGCCGAGCGTTACCGCGTCAAGCCGATTTCACTCACCACGGAAGCCATTGCCGACTTGCAGCGCTTTCGCTTCCCTGGCAATATCCGGCAGCTGAAGAACGTTGCCGAGCAAATGTCGGTACTGGAAATGGAACGCGAAGTCGATGCCCAGCGCCTGCGGCAATATCTGCCCGCCGACCACAACAGTCAGCTGCCTATGCTGTTGCACGCGGCCGGCTCGCCGGATGCTGGCCCTAGCGGCACCTATTCCGAGCGGGATTTGCTCTACAAAGTACTCTTCGACATGCGGCGCGACATGACCGATCTGAAGAAGCTGGTCCTCGATTTGGCAGCCGGTCAGCGGCCAGCCGAAACGCAGGAACTGTTGCGGCAAAACAGTCATTTATTTACGAACCTGCCTCCTTACGACGGCAGCAACCGGCACAGCCGGCCGGCCGAAGCGGGCGCCTCGGAGTATTTTATCAATCCGCGGCCTGAGATCACGGTGGATGAGGAAGCAGCTTACGAAGACGAAAGCCAACGCGTAGAAGACATTCCGCACGAAACCGAAGAGGAAACGCTCTCGCTCGAAGCCAAAGAGAAAGAGATGATTATCAAGGCGTTAAAGAAACACCACAACAAGCGAAAGTACGCAGCTCATGATTTGGGCATTTCGGAACGCACGCTTTATCGCAAACTGAAGCAGTATGATCTGGAGCAACTATAGCCGCTGGGCTACCTGGGTATTGATGCTGTTGGTGTGGCCCGTAGTGGCGGGGTGCAGCGTGTACTCTTTCACCGGCACCAACATCGATCCTACGGTCAAGAACATTTCCATTCAGACTTTCCAAAACAACGCCAGCAACGGTCCCTCCTTTCTGTCCCAACGCTTTACGGAGGATTTGAAGGATTATTTTCAGCGCAATACCTCGCTCAAAATCACGCCGCGCGACGGCGACTTACAGTTTGAAGGTCAGATCATTGCGTATGATTTCGCGCCGGCTGCTATTCAAAAGCAGAACGGAGTCGATCAGGCCGGCGTGAACCGCCTTACAGTGCAGGTGCGGGTGCGCTTTACCAACACAAAGGACCCCAAACAGGATTTCGAGCAGACTTTCCAAAGCTACGATGACTTCCCGGCGACGCAGGATGTAGCGCGCATCAACAACGATCCGACCGCCATTCGGCGCATTACCAATAACATCATCACCGACGTATTTAATAAGTCGGTGGCGAACTGGTAGCGTCCAAACAGCTCGTGGTTAAATGAATAAATTGCTGTAATGTTGCCGGCCCTAAGCCGGTGGTTGCCCAGAGGCCATAAATAGGCTTATGCTTTAACTAATTGATTACCAACTCGTTAACTTACTAAATCATGACCCGTGCGTCGCTGCTGCACATCTTGGATCACGTGAGCGAGATTTCGGAAGCCGAAATCCGTGAGCTGGAGCAGTTGGCGGCCGCCTTCCCCTATTGCCAAACGGCGCATGTGTTGCTGGCCAAGGCCGCCCACGACCGTGGAAGCATGCTGGCCAGCCAACGTCTGCGCCGGGCAGCCACTTATGCCGCTGATCGTCAGTTGCTTCGGCAGCTTATCGAGCGGCCGGCACCAGTTTTGGAAGCCGCTTCTTCAACGGAGCATTCCTTAACTGAACCTTATGGCTATCAAGCAGTTGAACAACAAGTTGCTTTTCAGGACGCCCTTGTAAGCTCTGAAACTTCGCTTCAGGAAGAATTAGTTGTGTCCGAGGAATACCCTGAAGCCATTGTTCAGGAAGAGCCAACCGAGAGCCGTCAGGAAGAATATGCAGACTCGGTTACCGAAGCTCTTGAGTCAGAGGCCTCTACCGTAGTGGATCAGCCAGAAGCCGATACCTTTTCGGCTGAAATACCAGCCTTGGATTTGGGCACAGAAAACGCTGACCAAGAGGCTGTACTAGCAGAGCCATCCGCTACCCCTTCTGAGCATACCTCGCCTGAAGAAGCATTCGAGCAGGCGCAGGAAGAAACGCTTGCCAGCTCTCAGGCCCCAATAGCTTTCTTGGAAGAGGCAGCTGCTCAGGACGCGTTGCCGAATACAGACACTGCCGAACCAGCGGTAGCGACTGCTATCGAGCCGGTCACCTCGGAATCTTCGGCTTCTGCTGGAATTTTTCCAGCGGAGGAAGTTTCGGCCCCACTTTTAGAGTCTAATAAGGAAAAGGAAACAGATGAGGAAGAAATTACAAATACTATAACTTCTTCATTACCTGATGCTTACGATATAACCAAATCAAAAACGGATGATGTATTGCTTCCCGTCGCGCCACCTATTCGGCCGCCAGTGGAAGTTGGAACATCACGCTTCGAATTCGGATTAGGCGGTGTGACACGGTCTAGTGAGCCCGCATACGAGCTTCCTGCACTGGAGGAAACGGTAGAGACCACCACAAAAACGGATTACGATTTCCGTTCTGACTTAGACCTGGGGTATGCGCTGGGTTTGGGCAGCCGGATGGGCTCTTGCCTTCAATTGCGCGACGAACTCACGCAGGACCTGCCGACTGAAGATTTTTTCCCACCAGATGCGGTATTGGTGGCGCATGGTCAGGCTCACGGCCCAATTGCCCTTCCGCCCCCTTCCACGCTGGAATTGATCAATCAATTTCTGCGCAATAAGCCCCGGCTGAAGTCGGCGGCCAAGCTTCCCGCGCCCACCGACGAACAGGCTGATCTTTCGGTGCGAAGCACGGCGTCCATACCGGAGATAGCTTCCGAGAGCTTAGCTAAAATCATGGTAAAGCAGGGAAAAATTGCTAAAGCCATTGAAATATATGAACGGCTGATGGTGCGCCAGCCGGAAAAAAAGGCGTACTTTGCCGACCAAATTCAACAACTGAAACCTTCGGAGTAGATGTATATTGCCCTCATCATTCTCATTCTTTTTGTATGCTTGCTGCTGGCTTTGGTCGTGCTGGCTCAGAATCCCAAAGGCGGCGGCATTTCCAGCCAATTTGGTGCTGGCGGCGCAGCTAACCTAATGGGTGTCAAGCGTACCGGCGATTTGCTCGAACGCTTGACCTGGGGCTTCGCTATCGGCTTGGTTATTCTGTCGCTTGGCACACACATGCTCAACGGCACTACTGAGGCGGGTCCGGCTCGCAGCATCAATCAGCAAAAGGCGATGGAAACGCGTTTGCCTAACAACACCAGCACGGCACCTCTGCCGGGTGCGCCTGCGCAGCCTCGCGCCGCCACCCCTGCTCCTCCCACTCAGCAGCCAGCAGCTACTCCTGCGAAATAAACGCGCGTCGCGTTAATCCATAGTAAATCCAGTGGTTCCGAAAGGGGCCACTGGATTTTTTTTACGCTTACTTTTACCCTGCCGGGCACACAGAAACTGTCAGGGTCTGCCACGTTTGACAGGTCAGCGGTGAAAAGCTGGCCGGGAAGCGTCCGGAATGGCGTCCATTCTGTCATGTTTAGCGGGCTGGCACGAGAAGTGCCCAACGCCGTGCACGGTATACATCCATACATCCTTTTCAACCAAAACGAATACTATGTCACTTAGCATGAAACCACTGGCTGACCGCGTCATCATCGCGCCGGCTGCTGCCGAGGAAAAGACCAAATCGGGTATCATCATCCCCGACACGGCCAAAGAAAAGCCCCAGCGTGGCGAAGTTGTAGCCGTAGGCGAAGGCAAGGTGGCCGACAATGGCACCACCATCCAGCCGCAGGTGAAAGTGGGCGACCAGGTGCTTTATGGCAAATATGCTGGCACCGAAATCACGGTGGATGGCCAAGATTACCTCATCATGCGTGAGTCGGACATTTTTGCTGTCCTATAAGCTTCCTTTCCCTCTGATCTGATCTAACCCTTTGAAATAAGATGTCTAAAAACATTCAATTCGATACCGACGGCCGCGACAAACTGAAGCGCGGTGTAGACAAATTGGCTAACGCCGTGAAAGTTACCCTCGGCCCAAAAGGCCGTAACGTGGTCATTGACAAGAAGTTCGGCGCACCAACCATCACCAAGGACGGTGTAACGGTAGCTAAAGAAATTGAGCTGAAGGACGCCATCGAAAATATGGGTGCCCAGTTGGTGAAGGAAGTGGCTTCCAAAACTGCTGACCAAGCTGGTGACGGTACTACGACTGCAACCGTGTTGGCCCAGGCTATCTACACAGCTGGTTCGAAGAACGTAGCGGCCGGTGCCAACCCCATGGATCTGAAGCGCGGTATTGACAAGGCAGTACACGCTGTAGTTCAGAACCTGAAGCAACAGTCGAAGAAGATTGAAAACTCTTCGGAGATCGCCCAAGTAGGCGCTATTTCAGCCAACAACGACATGGAAATCGGTCAGATGATCGCGGACGCCATGGACAAAGTGGGCAAAGAAGGCGTCATCACGGTAGAAGAAGCGCGTGGCACCGAAACCGAAGTAAAAACGGTGGAAGGCATGCAGTTCGACCGCGGCTACCTCTCTCCTTACTTCGTAACCAACCCGGAGAAGATGGAAGTAGAGCTCGACTCGCCCTACGTCCTGATTTACGACAAGAAAGTGAGCACCATGAAAGAACTGCTGCCCGTATTGGAGCAAGTAGTTCAGACGGGCAAGCCGCTGGTGATTGTTTCAGAAGACGTTGATGGTGAGGCACTTGCCACTTTGGTGGTAAACAAGCTGCGCGGCTCGCTGAAAATTGCAGCGGTGAAAGCTCCTGGCTTCGGCGACCGTCGCAAGGCGATGCTGGAAGACATTGCAGTCTTGACAGGTGGTACCGTGATCTCGGAAGAGCGCGGCTACAAGCTCGACAGCGCTACGATTGATTACCTCGGCCAAGCTGAGAAAATCATCATCGACAAAGACAACACTACGATTGTGAACGGCAAAGGCGATAAGCCGGCCATCACGTCTCGCATAAACGAAATTAAAGCTCAGATCGGTACTACCACTTCCGACTACGACAAGGAGAAGCTGCAAGAGCGCCTTGCCAAGTTGTCGGGTGGTGTGGCTATCCTCTACATCGGTGCTTCTACGGAAGTAGAGATGAAAGAGAAGAAAGACCGCGTTGACGATGCGCTGCACGCTACGCGCGCTGCCGTTGAAGAAGGCGTAGTTCCTGGTGGCGGTGTTGCCTTGGTGCGGGCCATTGAGTCGCTGGCAGCAGTTGATACCCTGAACGGTGACGAGCGCACTGGCGTGAACATCATCCGCACGGCGCTCGAAGCTCCTTTGCGCTGCATCGTCGGCAACGCCGGTGGCGAAGGCTCGGTAGTAGTGCAGAAAGTTCGCGAAGGCAAGGGTGACTACGGTTACAATGCCCGCGAAGACCGTTACGAAAACCTGATGGCGGCTGGTATCCTCGACCCCACCAAAGTAACCCGTCTGGCCCTCGAAAATGCGGCTTCGATCGCAGGTCTGCTCCTCACCACTGAGTGCGTGATCTCTGATGAGCCTGAAGAAGAGAAAGCTGGTGCTGGCGGCGGTGCCGGTGGCATGGGCGGTATGGGTGGCATGGGCGGCATGATGTAAGCCTTTGCTTCACAACGCTTTACAAAAAGGCCCCGAAACTTTCGTTTCGGGGCCTTTTTATGTTCGGTGCTTTCGTGTTATGGTACCGGCTCGCGTGACTTGCCAAAGGCTGCCAGCTAAACAGCAAGGTGGCAACAAAAAGCCCCGCTGGCAATCCTAGCGGGGCTTTTTTGTTGTAGTAAAGGTCAGGCTAAACAGCCGGAGCGAGATTACGGGCATCCATCATCTTCGCCAGCTTGCTGCTGATAACGAACAATAGTATCGCCGCAACCGCCGCCGAAACTACGAACACCAAGAAGAAATCGTAAAGGTTGGTGATGTGGAAACCCAATAGCACTGGTGCAGGGGCTGTCGATTTGGGATCGGGATACAGACTGCTCATATAACCAGCTAGGTAGTTAGCGGCGGCGTTGGCCAGAAACCATACGGCCATCAGCAAAGAGCTGAATTTCAGCGGGGCCAGCTTGTTGACCAAGGAAAGGCCAATAGGCGACAAGCACAGCTCACCTGCCGAATGGAGGAAGTAGAGAGCCACCAAAAAGAACATGCTCACCTTCACCCCGGGCATGAGGTTGTGCACGCCAAAACACATGACAAGGTAGCCAGCAGCCAGCAAAGCCAAGCCCATTGCCATTTTGACCGGCGATGCAGGTTCGGCTTTGCGACGGCCCAGTGCCGTCCAGACCATGGCCATAAGGGGTGCCCCAGCTACCACGAAAATGGCATTCAGGTTCTGGAAAATACTGGCCGGCAACTCATAGCCGAAAATGGTGCGGTTCATCTGCTCATCGGCGAAGAACGTGAGCGAAGCAGGCGCCTGCTCGAAAGCGGCCCAAAAAAACACCACAAAAAACGACACAATGAAAATCACCAATACGCGCTGTACATCCGCGCCGGTCAATGACTTATCGGTGAAAATCATGAACGCAATACCGACCACAGCCAAGCCCAGCAACGGAGCAATGGTGGGGAATTTTGCCGAATCCAGCCACAAAGTACCCAGCACCAAAGCCAGCAAAACCGGTAGCAAAGCAAAGATGCCTTTTACGCCGCCAGAGTGCACGGGCGTTTCGCCCACCTGCTCGCCTTCAGGCGTATGGAGATATTTGCCTTTGCCCCAGTTGAAAACCAACGTACCCAGCACCATGGCAATGCCACAGGCCAGAAAGGCCCAGCGAAACAGCTCCGGATGGCCATCTTTGTCGCCGATGAGACTCGTAATGGTATTGCCCAGAAACGACCCTAGGTTGATACCCATATAGAAGATGGTGTAGGCAGCATCTTTGCGGGTGTCCGCAGGCGAGTAAAGCGATCCCACCATCGACGAGATATTGGGCTTAAAAAAGCCGTTGCCTACTATCATGGTGCCTAAACCGAGATATAGTAACCAATGGCTTAGCTCGTGCGTGCTAGCCGGGCCGTAATTGCTGGCGGACGCAAACAGCGTAAACTGCCCAAGTGCCATTAACAAGCCACCCGTCAGGATGGAGCGGCGGTTGCCCCAGTAACGGTCTGATATATAACCACCTATGAGTGGCGTAAGATAAACCAAGCTGGTGTATCCGCCATAGAATTTGGAGGCAAAAGCCTTGTCCATCATCATGGCCTTGGTCAGGAACAGCACCAGAACGGCGCGCATGCCGTAGTAGCTGAACCGCTCCCACATTTCGGTGGCAAAGAGCAAGTATAAGCCCTTCGGATGGCCGGTTGACGCGGCAGGCGGCGCCTGTTCGCGAACGGCGGATGCAGTTTGCATGTAAGGTGATTGAAAGTGGTTAAATTAGAGAAGAGTATCCGACAGCTGTCGGATGGGTCTTGGTAAAGCTACAAAACTTTCCTAATTGATGCGGTTTCGCCCAAACCTGCTCAGAAAAAGGCTTAAATATTTAGCGAATTTTCGCTATTTTTCGATGTCCGCTAACCGAAATCCAAAGCAGCGTCGGTTTTTTGTCTATTTTTGTCTCGAAATCCCCCATTTTTCCCACCCACCCTCTAACTCGTTTTCGGCCCATGCTCAACTCTGCCGCCAACGCCCTCGATCGCCTCAAGCCGCTTGGTTTTGTCCAAGCCGCCCACGTCAACTTGAACCTTACTCCCGCCGAATTGGTCGAAGCCGCGTTGCAGCGCGGCGAAGGCACCCTGACGGATACGGGCGCGCTGATGTGCGATACCGGACAGTTTACGGGCCGCTCGCCCAAAGACCGGTTTGTAGTGCAGGATGCCCATACCCAAGACAGCGTTTGGTGGGGCGACATCAACATCCCCTTTGCCCCCGACCAATTCGATCGGTTGCAGGAGAAGATGGTTAACTATCTATCCGACAAGGAGATATACGTGCGCGAGGCCTTTGCCGGTGCTCATCCGGATTATCAGCTAAAGCTGCGCATTGTTAATGAGCAAGCCTGGCATAACTTGTTCTGTTACAACATGTTCCTGCGGCCCACCGAAGGCGAAGACACGAGCTGGGCACCCGACTTCTCGATCATTTGCGCGCCTGGTTTCGAAGCCGACCCGGCCGTGGACGGCACTCGCCAGAAGAATTTTGCCATCCTCAACTTCACCAAGAAGATGATCCTGATCGGCGGCACGGGCTACGCCGGCGAGATGAAAAAAGGCATTTTTGGGGTACTCAACTATTTGCTGCCCCACGAGCACAACACCCTGCCCATGCACTGTTCGGCCAACGTGGGCCCCGCAGGCGATGCAGCCATTTTCTTTGGCTTGTCGGGAACGGGCAAAACCACCCTGTCGGCGGACCCACACCGCGGCCTCATCGGCGATGACGAACACGGTTGGACACCCGACGCCGGTATTTTTAACTTTGAAGGCGGCTGTTATGCCAAGGTGATTGATTTGAGCCGCGAGAAGGAGCCTCAGATCTGGGATGCAATCCGGTTTGGGTCGATTGTGGAGAATACGCGCTTCGTGCCCGGCACCCATACGGTGGACTACGCAAACAAATCCGTTACAGAAAATACGCGGGCGGCCTACCCCATCCATTTCATTGACAACGCCATTGAGCCATCGGTGGCAGGATCGCCGAAGAATATTTTCTTCCTCACAGCCGATGCCTTTGGGGTGCTGCCTCCCATCAGCAAGCTCGACAAGAGCCATGCCATGTACCACTTCATGTCGGGATATACGGCCAAGGTAGCGGGCACCGAAATGGGCATCACCGAGCCCCAAACAACGTTTTCGGCGTGCTTTGGAGCCGTGTTCCTGCCCTTGCACCCTACCAAATACGCCGAGATGCTGGGCCAGAAAATGGACGAACATCCCGACGTGAACGTATGGCTGGTAAATACCGGCTGGACCGGCGGCAGCTACGGCGTGGGCTCGCGGATGAAACTGGCTTACACCCGCGCCATGATTACGGCTGCGCTCAACGGCGAGCTCGATGAAGTGACGTTCCTCAAACACCCGATTTTCGGCGTGGAAGTACCGACGGCGGTTCCCAATGTACCGGCCGAAATTCTGGACCCGCGCAACACCTGGACCGACAAGGAAGCCTACGACAAAACGGCTGCGGCCCTGGCCGAGAAGTTTGTAAACAACTTCCAGAAGTACGCCGATTTTGCCAGCGAAGAAATCCTGGCTGGCGCGCCCAAAACGGCAGAGCTTACTGTGTAACCCTTTGATTATTAAACATATATAAAAATGCCTCCTAGAAATCTAGGAGGCATTTTCGTTGTAGCCTATTCTGGTTTGGCGGGTTGCCCTAAGCTTCCACAGTCTGTTGTGGAAGCGGTATCCGTTGTGCATTGGCTGCCAGCCACGCGTCGAAGGTTTGTAGCTCAGGATTTAACTCGTGGGAAAACCGAACATCCCGCGCGGCTACAAAGTGCTCTTCAAAATCGCGGTTGGCTTGGAACATGTTGCCCAAATCTTCCGCCCCGGGAAAGCCGAAGCCCCGGTACATATCTGGTGTAACCTCATTATACTCAACCTTCTGCCCTATGGCTTTGCTCAAACTGTCAGCCATTTGCTGGCAGGTAAGCTGCTCGCCGGCAATGCCAACGGTCTTCCCGATAAGTTCGGCCCCCTTCTTGAAAATGCCATAGGCGCATTTGCCAATATCTTCGGCGGCGATGCCTGATAGGCGTTTGTCGCCCATGGGGAAAGTGATGGCCAGTTTCCCATCGGCACCCTTTTGCGGCCCCATGGCGAAGTAAATATAGTTATCCCAGTAGAAAGAGGTCAGCAGGAAAGTAGTGGGCACGCCCAGATCGGTAAAGTAATGATTAGCAGCACCTTTGGCATCGGTATGCGGCACTTTGTACTTGCCCATGAGCGTAGGCATGCGCGTATCGCTCAGCGGCATCCACTCCCGTGTGTCCTCCAGAGTCGACCAAATGACATGCTGTACCATAGCATCTTTGGCTGCCTGGGCCATGTTGTGCGCTTCGGCGTCTTCTTTTTCCGGTGAAAAATGCTCCCAAAAAAACGTCACGCAGAAGGCTCCGTACGCCCCGTCTAAGGCTTGGCGCAAGCTCTGCGGATCATCGATGTTGGCCGCCACTACTTCGGCGCCCAAACGAATCAGCTCCTGAGCTTTTTCGGAGTTAGGATTGCGGGTGATAGCCCGCGCCGTAAACTCGCCCATAGGATCTTTAAGAATGGCGCGGACGAGTCCGCTGCCCTGCGCACCAGTAGCGCCGAAGACAGCAATTATTTTTTTGTTAGCCATGGGTTTTCCTGCGCAGCAAAGCGCTGTTAGTAAATGAGTAACGGAATCACTTACTAAAGATAAACCGCACTGATTGGTGCTGTCAATCGCCAAATCATGTGATATTGGCAGCCACATACCCACGCTAAAGTGCCCCACTAACAACTGCCAGCGGACCGCTTTTGCAGTGTTGTATACCAGTAAAAATTAGCGGCCGGGAGACTCGTGGCCGTTGCGGAGTTTCGGCTTACTTAGCAACGTAGCCCGCACCCATCAGCCGATCAAGGCCCTATTCTTCGGCCCTTCTCCCTAGACTTGCTACTTTACTCCCGCCTGCACCCGACCTTTGCCAGTATGCCCACTTTCTACGCTCCTGACCTTTCCAGCAACACTTCGTCCTACACCCTGCCCGAAGACGAAAGCAAACACGCCGTGCGAGTTCTGCGCCTGCACGCGGGCGATCCCGTAGAGCTCGTTGACGGCCGGGGCGGCTTATACCAGGCGCAGGTGACTTCTGCCGAAGCCAAACGCTGTCAGCTGCGCATCACCCACTACGAAGCCGTTGCGCGCCGTGCCTACAGCGTACACGTAGCCGTAGCGCCTACCAAAAACCTCGACCGCATGGAATGGCTGGTGGAAAAAGCCACCGAAATCGGCGTCGACCGGCTTAGCTTTTTGCGTTGCGCCCGCTCCGAGCGCCGCGATCTAAAGCTGGATCGGCTGGAAAAAATTGCTGTAAGTGCGCTCAAGCAGTCGGGTCAGGCCTGGCTCCCACAATTAGATGAACTGATTGATTATGAGATATTTATAGATACCTCCACCCCTGACACCACGTACATTGCGCATTTGGATGAAGGCGAACGCATAAGCTTGTCTCACTTGGCAAGCACCGATCCGGCGTGTTGCATCCTGATCGGGCCGGAAGGCGACTTTACACCGGCCGAAATTGCGTTGGCCCGCCAGCGCGGCATCCGCCCCGTAACACTTGGAAGCACCCGCCTGCGCACCGAAACGGCCGCCCTTGCTGCGGTGCACACCGTACACATCGCGCACGAACTTTCTCAGGGCTGATCTGCGTATCTTTATGTATCAGGCCGTTTGGGCGGTCTGGACAATTTTCTTTCGAACCTTTCTACCGATGAAATTCTTTGCCTCGCTTGTTTGTGTGGTTGCCTTGCTGCTCACGGCGGCGGCCCCGGCGCCTAGCTTTCGCATTGCCAAGCTGCACTACGGCGGGGGCGGCGACTGGTACGCTAACAAAACCTCGCTGCCGAACTTGATTCAGTTTTGCAACCGCACGCTCAAAACCAACATTGCTCCCGATGAGGCCACCGTCGAGCTGGATTCGCCGGAGCTCTTCACTTATCCCTTCCTGCACATGACCGGCCACGGCAACGTTACTTTTACCGAAGCCGAAGCCGAGAATCTGCGCCGCTACCTCATTGGCGGCGGTTTTTTGCACATCGATGACAACTACGGCCTCGATAAATTTATTCGGCCCGAAATGAAGAAGGT
This sequence comes from Hymenobacter jejuensis, assembly GCF_006337165.1. Lineage (NCBI taxonomy): Bacteria > Pseudomonadati > Bacteroidota > Cytophagia > Cytophagales > Hymenobacteraceae > Hymenobacter > Hymenobacter jejuensis. The sequence continues at coordinate 4,332,204 of NZ_CP040896.1, read as the reverse complement.
ATTTCCGGAACTGGAGTTTGTCGAGCTGCCTTTTTCACATCCTATCTACCACCAGAAGTTCAACTTCCCGAAAGGGCTCCCCAAAATCCACGAGCACGACGGCAAGCGCCCGCAGGGTTTCGGCCTGCTCTACAAGGGCCGGCTGGTGTGCTTCTACACCTACGAATGCGACTTAGGCAACGGCTGGGAAGACGTAGGCACCTACCAAGACCCGCCGGAAAAGCACGACGAAGCGTTGCGAATGGGGGCCAACTTGGTCACTTACGCCCTGACCCAGGATTAGTCTCAGATTGGGTCTCGCCCAGAAAAAAGCCCTGCTTACGTACGTAAGCAGGGCTTTTTGTTAGTCAAACTTGGGCTTGAGCACTTCGCTCAATATAAAGGCGGTTCGTAAATCCGTTGGATTTCGCAGGAGATCCCGGACGTTGGGCCGGCTGTCCTGACGAGCTCGCTCTTCGCGGCGGGCCAGTTGCTGCGCTGCGCGCTGTGGGTCGGGCGTAGAGCCCGCACGTGGCAATGACGACGCGCGCCGCATCGTCGGGGTTGTGGGCTCTAACGATTTGTTCGTGGCTGGTGCTTCCAACGACTTCGGGCGGACATCGGTGCGCTCGAGACTGCGGGCTGCGGGCGCCGTGCCGTGCGCCACTGTGCGCCCGCCCGGCGTATGGGCAGGCACATGCGGCGCAACCGGTTGGCTCGCCTGGTTTTGGGCCTGCATCTGCTTAAGCAACTCCTGAAACGACGTACTGGGCAGCGGCGGCACCTGACCAGCAGGCCGCGGGGGCCGTTGGCGGCTTTCCTGGGCGGCGGTTTCTTGCGCTTTTTTCACCATCCGCCACACAAAGGCAATCAGCCCCAGAAGGATAAACAGCAGCGTTTGAAGCTTTTCCATAGTGGATGATGTTCAAGGCACTTATACATAATCACTTTACTATCAGGCATTTATGTATAAGCAATTTTTCAAAATGCTAGGCTAGCGTACGCCCTTTTCAGGGAAGCGGCCCTGCTTGGTGCGGTAAAAGGCTTTAATTTTTTCCAGATCGGCTTCGTAATCGCCCGTTGGGTAAACGGCGGGTCCGACGCCGGCTTCTTTGTTTTTGTAGTCCAAAAAACCAAGCAAAATGGGTACGTGTGCCCCTTCAGCCGCAAAATAAAACCCCTTTTTCCAGCGGGGCTGATAGCTGCGCGTGCCTTCGGGCGTAATCAGAATCACGAGTTCCTCGCGTTCGTTAAACAGCTTCACCATGCCATCGACGAGGCTGTTGTTTTTGCTTCTATCGACGGGCAACGCGCCCAAAGACCGCACCAGCCACCCGACAAAAAAGTTGTCGACCCACTCTTTTTTCACCGTAAAACGCACCGGCACGCCCATCAGAAAGAAGGCGCCCCGCGCATACAGGATGTCCCAGTTGCTGGTGTGCGGTGCGGCAATCATGATGGCTTTGGTGATGCCAGGTGGCACTACCGAAGCCAACCGCCAGCCCGTAATCCAGAACCAGAATTTTGAAAACAGGTACCAGAATGTAGGAGTAGAAGGTGGTTTTGGCATATTAAGGAGAGGTCAGCTGCCGGATGAGAAAGCGCAGCCAGAGGCTAAAACTAGAAAAATTTGCCGCCGAGCCCTAGAAGTCGGTTCACTTGGCCAGCAATTGTTGCAAGGCATCGGCTTGACTGAGCGTATACCGATAGCCAATATCAAACATTTCGGCGGTGTGGCGCAGGTCCAGGATGCGGTAGTGCCGCAGCTCGGGCGGTTCCAGCACAAAGTGGCACTGCGCCAACCGCGGGATCACGTTCATGCTGATGGCCAAGTAAGCCGTGCGCTCGCTTATCTCGCGGATGGTCGTCAGGGGTGCTTCCTGTGATTTGGGATTGCAGTGTACGCCCACCACCACCAGTTCGTCGCGCCCCAGCAGTGGCTCAACCGGCAAGTTGTTCATCACGCCCCCGTCAACCAGCAGGCGTCCTTCGTACTCGACGGGTCGGCACAATATCGGCACGGCCGACGAGCCTAATAGCGGTCGGATAATAGGGCCTTGGTCGTAATAAACCGGTTCGCCCGCCCCGAGGTCAGCAGCTACCAGCGTCAGCGGGATGGAAAGCTCGGCAAACGTCCGCTCGGCGCCCAAGTAATGCGCGTATAGCTTCTGCACTACTTCCAGATGCACCAAACCCAAACGAAAGGCCGGCCGGAACAGGCGCACAAACCGGGTGTCGGTAATGAGGCGAAAAATCTCGCGCGGCGGAAACCCGGCGGCGTAAAACGTGCCGACGATAGCGCCCGAACTAACGCCCGAGATCCGCCCAATGGGGAGCTGTAGTTCGTCAAGGGCCTGTAACACACCCAAATGCGCGATTCCGCGTGCCGCCCCTCCCGAAAATGCCAGCCCTAGTTGTCGCACTATTAGTCAGGGGTTATAACTCGGCCAGACGGAAGGTTTCGGCGAGGCGCACCCCTTTTTCGGTCTGCTGCACGGTACAGCACTCCACCCTAGGGTCATGCTCCAGCATCAGCACCCAATTTTCATCGGCCGCTCGGCGCAGAACCGCTTCTTTTTCCGACAGCGTTACCAACGGGCGCATATCGTAAGCCATTACATACGGCAAGGGCACATGCCCCGTGCTCGGCAACAGATCAGCCATAAAAGCCACCGTACGGCCTTTGTATTCCATCAGGGGCACCATCATTTTCTCGGTGTGCCCATCGGCAAATATGATGTCCTTAAACTGCGGAAGCACACTTGGCACAACACTCTGATTGTCAATAAATTGCAAATGACCACTTTCCTGAATCGGCAGGATATTTTCTTTCAGAAAGCTGGCCTTTTCGCGCGCATTGGGTTGCACGGCCCACTGCCAGTGCGCCGCATTAGACCAGTATGTGGCATTTGGAAAAGCTAGTTGCAACTTGCCATCAAGGGTCCGGGTTACGGAGCCGCCGCAGTGGTCGAAATGCAGGTGCGTCAGGAAAACGTCGGTAATGTCGGAAGCCGTAAAGCCCAGTTTTTGCAGCGATTTTTCTAAAGAGTTATCCCCGTGCAAATAAAAGTGCCCGCGAAATTTCTCGTCTTGCTTATCGCCTATCCCATTGTCAATCAGCACTAACCGATTGCCATCCTCCACAAGCAGGCACCGCATGGCCCACGTACACATGTTGTTCTCGTCGGCGGGGTTGAGCTTCTGCCACAACGATTTCGGAACCACGCCAAACATGGCCCCGCCATCTAGTTTAAACAAGCCCGTATCAATGGTATGAAGAGTCATGCTTATAAATGAAGAATGAGCAGCGCAGAAGTAGCCAGGCTGACTTCCCTCTTCGCTGCTCATTTTAAGGAGAATTTAGCTATTCCACTACGACTCCCATTGCCGAAAACTTATCAATACGCTGACTGATACGTTCTTCAGCTGGCAATGCATCAAGCTCGTCCAGGGTTTTGATCAGCGTCTTTTTAAGCACGTCGATCATCTTGTTGGGAGCCGTGTGGGCCCCGCCCAACGGCTCCTTCACGATGCCGTCCACAAGTTTGGCCTGCATCATATCGGAGGCCGTGAGTTTTAGCGCCTCGGCTGCTTGTTCCTTATAATCCCATGAGCGCCACAGAATGCTGGAGCAAGATTCAGGCGAAATCACTGAGTACCAAGTATTTTCCAACATCAATACCCGGTCGCCGATCGCAATTCCTAAGGCCCCACCCGATGCGCCCTCGCCAATGACAACGCAGATGACGGGTACTTTCAGCAAAAACATTTCTTTCAGGTTGCGGGCAATGGCCTCGCCTTGGCCCCGCTCCTCCGCTTCTAGGCCTGGAAAAGCACCAGGTGTGTCAATAAGGGTAATGATGGGCTTGTTGAATTTTTCGGCCAGCTTCATCAGGCGCAACGCCTTGCGATAGCCTTCAGGGTTAGGCATGCCGAAGTTGCGAAACTGCCGCTGTTTGGTATTACGCCCCTTCTGCTGCCCGATAAACATGACGGAACGGCCATCCAGATCGGCAAAACCGCCAACCATGGCTTTGTCGTCGCGCACCGTGCGGTCGCCGTGCAGCTCCACAAATTTGGTACTCATGCCCTCGATGTAGTCGAGGGTATATGGCCGGTCGGGATGGCGTGAGAGTTGTACCCGTTGCCAGCGGGTGAGGTTGGCATAAGTTTCTTTCTTGAGAGCCTTGATCTTGGCTTCAAGCGCGGCCACGGCTTCCGATACATCAACCTGGCTATCGTGGGCCAGCTGTTGCATTTCGCGGAGTTTGCCTTCGAGGGCAGCGATGGGTTGTTCGAAATCGAGGAGCATTGCCAATGGAAAACGCGGTCAGTTGCCTGATTTGGGTGGAATGATGGCTGTACTATCAGAGGAAAGCAAAGGTAAGCGAAACGACTCCACTGATGGTGCACTCGACAGCGGAATGAGTATTTCAAAAATCAATGTCTCTGAAATACAGCTACAACCGCGGAAAACGCCGTTTTTTTACGAAATATTTTCACTCAAGTGTTGTGCAGTCTCAAACCTCCTTCTACCTTTGCAGCACTTTAACGGAGAAACAAACGGTTCTCAAACGCGAAAGTAAACGGTTCGGTAGTTCAGTCGGTTAGAATGCCGCCCTGTCACGGCGGAGGTCGCGGGTTCGAGTCCCGTCCGGACCGCAGAAATGCAAAAAAAGCCCCTCAGGATTCCCTGAGGGGCTTTTTTGTTCTTCAAATCTTGCTGCACAAAACTAACGACTGAATACTTTGCCGTTTTTCAAGACAGGATGCATGCTTCTAAAGTCTATTTATTTCTTATAAGTGCCTCTTTCTTCGCTGATTCTACCATATTGTATCTATGGAACCCGAGCCTCATAAAGCCGCCATACGCTTCTATGAAATTGACCTCCTCCGTTTTCTCGCTGCTTTTGTAGTTGTTGTTTTTCACCTTAGTTATCGGGGTTATACAGCCGATAATTTAAGCCCAGTAGGGTATCCTGCGTTAGCTCCATTTGTCAAGTATGGCTATTTGGGAGTAGAGCTTTTTTTCATGATCTCGGGTTACGTCATCCTTATGTCGGCGCAGGGCAAAACTGTCAAACAGTTTTTTGTCTCACGTATCATGCGATTATATCCGGCATTTTGGGTTGCTTGCACCTTGACATTTGTGGCAGTACGGCTTTTTGGTCCTCGTCCAGGCGATCCGAATTGGTCCCACTATATGGACTTGTCGTTGACTCAATACGGTTTCAACATGACCATGCTGCACAATTTCTTCGGATTTGGCGACGTGGACGGAACGTATTGGACGCTTTCAGTAGAGATTGCCTTCTACTTTCTCATCTCGCTGCTCATTGCCTACCATCTCTTCGACGCATTGATCCCGCTGCTTACAGGCTGGTTGCTCTACAGTGGTATCGCTCCTTATTTACCTTCTGGAGCTCCGTTTACTAAGATCCTAGTACTGTCTTATGCGCCATTATTTGCTGCCGGTATGCTATTTTACATGCTCCAGCATCGGCAGGCGGCAACATGGAAGTTATACTTACTGCTAGCAATTTCACTTGTGCTAGCAATACGCAATACAAATTTGGACTTAGTAGGAGTCATAGCACATCACCACGATCCATTCTCGCATTCCGTGGTCACTGCGATTATCGCGTCGTTTTTTCTGGTGTTTTTACTTATCGTCTGGCGAGTAATTGACCTGCAACGCTTCACATGGCTGAGTACGTTAGGCAACCTAACGTATCCATTATACCTATTGCATCACAATTTAGGCTATCTGCTTCTTCAACATTTTGGCGGAAAAATAAACCCGTATGTTTTGCTTGTGAGCATCACATTATTGATGATTATAGCAGCCGGCTTGGTACATGTATTAGTTGAAAAAAAATACAGCAAACGCTTAGGCAAAAGCGCATCCGGGTGGTTTAATAAACTCGCTTTACTTCACTAAGAAAGAAGATCCAAAACCCATTTTTCACTGAATTTCGTATACAACGCAGCAGCGGGAGGTGAACTGCCGGGTTCATTAGCACTCGGTAGAAGTGATGAAAGACCCGCATGCTTTGGAAAGCCTCACCCCCTTCGGATGAGGCTTTTTAATTTTTACTCAGGAGCCATCCAAGAAATGTTTCTTTTCTGAGAAGGACTGAATAAATAGCTACTGTAGGCTGTAACCAGCAAGGTGCAGTTTAAGCCACACCTGGCTGACACAGTGATATCTGCTTATTTATCAAGGGATTGCAGCCAAGGCAGGGCGTCGCCCATCATGGGTCCGATACTACTTTGGTGCGTACCGCCTGGAATAGGGAAAAACGCGACGTTGGTGGCACCAGCAGCCTGAAAACGTGCGAAGGTGGTAACCGAGGTTTGGAAGAAAACGCTTTCGTCGTTGGTGCCGTGGTAGAGGCGCGTGGGGCTTTTCGGCACCCAATTCAGGAAACTATTCTGCTCCAGCTGTTTTTTCAACACGGGTTCGCCGCTGGGGTTGCTCAAGTTTGCGTAGAACGTGGGCGTAAACAACGCCGCAGGACTGGTAGTGAGTTCGGCGTTGATCTGCTCCCGATCCTTGGTGCCGTCGAGTAGCGCGGGCACCTTGGCCGCGTATGGAGCCTGAAAGAAGTCGGTCAAGGGGCGGTTCCAGCTATAAGTAGTGCTATAGCCTTGCAGAATCAGGGCCAGAAAAGCGGGGTTGGCATACGTAGGCACCGTCGCAATTCCAGCCAGCATGCCCGGCAGGTCGTAGCCACCGGCTCCTTCGGCGGCAGCCGTGAGGGTGAGTTTATGTTGGGGCACGGTTTCAATGGCCTGTTGAGCGGCCATGGTCACGTAGCCACCTTCCGAGTAGCCCACCAAAAACAAATTTTTGTTGAGCGCCACCTTTTGCTGCTGCAGGAAGTACTGCGCCGACTTTATCATATCGACCACGGTGGACGCCGACGTCTCCTTGTCATAGAACGCTTGAACTACGTTCTGAGAAGCGCCCAACCCAATGTAATCGGGAATCACGGTGACAAAGCCCGCGCTGGCAAACAACTCAAAGCCGCTGAAGGTGGCCGGGAAGTTGGAAGGCGCGTCGGCTTGGCGGAACATGGTGCCGTGCTGGGCACTGAGCAAGGCAGGCGGCGCGGGGGTGTTCAATGGAATACCCAGTAAACCAGACACTTGAATAAACCGGCCCTGGTAAGTGGTTTTGTATAGGAATTTATAGAACGTCACGTCGTACTTGAGTTGGGGCGCGAAAGCCCCATAGCCGGCGTTGGCCGCTAAGGCTTGTAGCTGAACCTTCGGAACGGTACCGACCAAGTTGGCAGAAACAAACAGGTCTTTGCCAGTGGGCAGCATCGGCCCCGGCTGCGGATCTTCCCGATCGGGGTGCAGGAATTGGCAGCTATCCAGCGAGGCAACCAACAAAATCAGCAACAGCCAACGAAAGGGTCTTAGGTTATTTTGCATAGTTTCCAGAGGGTGAGAATGGGAAATGGCAGCAATTTTTCAGGAGCCGGAGAAATCAGTCTATTATTAAATATTTAATAATCAACAATTTATAACCAAGAAGAAAGGTCATTCTTAGCTGCTTGCGATCGTAGGATATTGGGCTTCGCTAGCGGGCTAAGGCGGAAGGGTCGGCAAACCCAGCCGCCGAAGATTATATAGAGTCGGGGTAACTTGCATAGGGCAAAGTTTTCCAGCACCGAACCATCTGTAAAGTGACAAAAGCCGCTTTCTTCTACCCGAGAGAAAGCAGCTTTCTTGCTCACACAAGCACTTGCCCCACTGTGGGTTGCGCCTGCGTCGTTAGGAACAAGATAAGATCTACATTCGTTAATTCCTATACTTGCGGCGCCCGGATTTGCGTTTGCTACGCAGCGGCTAGAAAACGTCCTTAAGCGCTTGCTCAGCCGCCTGGTAACCGCACATGCCATGCACGCCCCCGCCAGGAGGCGTCGAGGAAGAACACAGATACAGGCCTTGGCTCGATGTGCGGTAGGGCGAAAGCCGCAGCACGGGCCGGGTAAAAAGCTGCCCCGGATTGTTCATGCCGCCACTGATGTCGCCGCCTATGTAATTGGGGTTGTGGGCTTCCATGGAAGCCGTATCGAAGGTATGGCGGGCCAGAATCAGGTCGCGGAAGCCGGGCGCAAATCGCTCTACCTGCCGCTCGATGATGCCCGTCATATCCACCCGCGAGCCGTTGGGAACGTGGCAGTAGGCCCAGGCCGTGTGCTTGCCGGCCGGAGCACGGGTCGCGTCGAACAGGCTTTGCTGCGCCAACAGCACGTAAGGCCGCTCGGGGTGCCGGCCTTGGCTAATCTGGTGTTCGGAAGCCGCGATTTCCTCCAAGGTATTGCCTAAATGCACCGTACCCGCCTGCCGGCAAGCGGCCGCAGCCCACGGAATGGGTCCATCCAAAGCCCAATCGATCTTGAATACGCCCATTCCGTACTTGTAACGCGCTAATTGCCAGCGGTACAGACTCGAAAGCTGCGAGCCCGCTATCTGCAGCAACTGACGGGGCGTAACGTCGAGCAGCACAGCACGAGCCGACGGCAGCTCGCGAAGCGAGCGCACGGGCCGGTCGGTTTGTATCTGGCCGCCTAACGATCGGAAATAGGCTCCCAAGGCCTGCGCAATGGCTTGCGAGCCGCCGCGCGGAATTGGCCAGCCGTGCCGGTGCCCGACGGCCATCAATACCAACGCTATGGCCGAGGTAAAGGGCTTGGTCAAGGGTTGGATGGCGTGCGCGGCCATGCCGGCCCACAGGCCCCGCAATTTGGGCGTCTGAAAGCGCTTGGCTAGCACCGTTGCCGGTTGGAGCGCATCGAGGCCGAAGCGCGCCAGGGCTACCGGGTGCTTCGGCAAGCGCAACGGTCCCAAAATATTGGGCACAATGCCTGGCCAGTCGCGCAGCAACGGATCGAACACGCGATGATACACCGCCGCATCGGCGCCAAACTGCTCGGCAGTGTCGTTGAGGGAGGCAGAAAGGAAAGCCGCGGTTCCCTTGTCGAAAGGGTGCGCAGCCGGCAACGGCGGCTGGATAAACTCGAGCCCGTATTCGGCCAGCGGCAACGTCTGGAAATAAGGCGAAGCCAGGGCCATAGGATGGACAGCCGAGCACACGTCGTGCACAAAGCCCGGCAACGTAAGCTCAGCCGAACGCGAGCCTCCCCCGATCGTCTCTTTGGCTTCCAGCAACAGCACGCCAAGCCCTGCTTGCTGCAAACGAATAGCTGCCGCCAGCCCGTTCGGGCCCGCTCCTACCACTACCGCGTCAAAATCTTTCTTGGCCAAACTAATCTTCGCTTATGAGTTGCTATTGCTACCTGATTCGGGCCTTCATCGAACGCCTACTACCTTCAAAGCGAGGCAGGCAAATAACGAGAAATAAAATCACAAGTATTTGATAGTCAAACTATTATAACCACGCTTCATTCCTTCGGTGAAAAGCCGTTTACTTACCTAACTTGATAATTCGGCTTTGGGTTGCCGACAAAATACAGGGAGAAGATCCGGAGCACTCCGAATGCAAATAGGTTCACTTATCTTGTCAATCCCTTTCCTTATTGACCATGCCCCTACCTACCCTCGACGAGTTTCGCCAAGTTCTGGAATCGCACACCGATGAGCGGGTGCAGGCCGACTACTTTGCCGACTTAATGACGCCCCTCCTGACCGCCTTTGAGGCTGTCATGCCGCACAAACCGCAATCGGTTAAGCTAGTGGCCCCGCCGTGGAGCGAGCCGGCGCTGGCTTTCGAAGCCGCGTGGGCCGACACCCGCTCTTTGGTGGTTGCCGCACGCCGACGCCCCCAGGAAGGCGCACCCGTACGGATGACCTTGCGCCGCGCCGGACAATTGGTGCAAGCCGGCGGCTTCGAATACAACCAAGTCGCGCTGGCCGTCGGGCTCTGCCTCGAACACCGCTAGAAGCAAAAAAGCCCGGCTCCCCGGCCCAAACGCGAGCGTTTGGGCCGGGGAGCCGGGCTTTTTAAGCGTATTGCGCTTAAATAATAGTGCTCAGCCCGAGCTCGATATTATTTTTATGTAGTTGACAATCAGCAATATCCAGCACGCCGTACGCTATGAAGCTCCCCACCTGCTCGGTAGTATAGGGTGCCGTGGCGTTGAGTTCAGGGGTTAGCACGCGCTTATCCAGGGCGTTGTTTACTGCCGCTTTTACCGAGTCGGCTTCTTCCTGTAACCCAAAGTGCTCCAGCAACATAGCCGCCGACAGAATAGTCGCGATGGGGTTGGCAATGCCTTTCCCCTTAGCCTGCGGGTACGACCCGTGAATTGGCTCAAACAGCGCCACCTCATCGCCCACCGATGCCGAGGGCAACAAACCCAAGGAGCCAGCAATCACAGAAGCCTCGTCGGAAATGATGTCGCCGAACATGTTTTCGGTCAGAATTACGTCGAACTGCTTCGGATTCAGGATGATCTGCATGGCCGCATTGTCCACAAACAGATAATCCACCTCTACGCTATCGTACTGACTTGCAATCTCTTGCACCACTTCGCGCCACAAGCGCGAGGTTTCCAGCACGTTGGCCTTATCCACGAGCGTCAGTTTACGACGGCGGTTTTCGGCGGCCTGAAACGCGCGGTGCGCAATCCGCACGATTTCTTCGCGGCTATAGGTACAATTATCATAGGCCGAGCCATCGGGGTTACGGCCCTTCTCCCCGAAATACACACCGCCTGTCAACTCCCTGAAAATGAGCATGTCCGCACCCTGAATGCGCTCTTTTTTGAGCGGCGAGTGCTCCAGCAACCGATCGTAAGCCGTAACCGGACGGATGTTGGCGTACAGCCCCAGCGACTTGCGCAGGCGCAGCAGTCCTTGCTCGGGGCGCACTTTGGCGGTCGGGTCGTTGTCGTACTTGGGGTCGCCGATGGCGCCGAGCAGCACGGCATCGGCTTGGCGGCAAGCGGCCAGCGTTTTGGCGGGCAGTGGGTCGCCGGTTGCGTCGATGGCGCAGGCGCCCATGAGCTGATGATCGAAGATAAACTCGTGGCCAAAGCGTTCAGCCACAGCCTTTAGCACGCGCACAGCTTCGGAGCACACTTCGGGCCCAATGCCGTCGCCGGACAGCACCACAATTCGTTTTCTTAATACGTCCATGGTCGGTGTTGTTCGTAGGCTTCGATGGCGGCCTTTTGGCTCACCAGGTAATCAATGTCGTCGTACCCGTTGATCAGGCACTCTTTTTTGTAAGGGTCAAGTTCAAAACTGATGCTTTCCTCCCAAACGGGTACCGTAAGCGTCTGCGAAGGCAAATCGACGACGAACTGGGTCTGCGGGTCCTGCTCCACTTGCTTGAACAGCCGTTGGAGCACCTCATCGGACACTTGCAGCGGCAACAGGCCCGTATTTAGGGCGTTCCCGCGGAAAATATCAGCAAAGTAGCTCGATATAACTACTTTAAAACCAGCATCATACAAAGCCCAAGCAGCGTGCTCGCGGCTGGAGCCGCACCCGAAGTTTTTGCCTGCCAGCAAGATCTGGCCTTGGTAGCGCGCGTCGTTCAGCACGAAGCTCTCCTTGGGCTGACCATCGGCAGCATAGCGCCAGTCGGCAAACAGGTTCTGGCCGAAGCCTTCGCGGGTGGTGGCTTTCAGGAACCGAGCCGGGATAATCTGGTCGGTATCAACGTTTTCGATGGGCAACGGGACAGCACCCGAGCGGAGCGTTTGAAACTTTTCCATGCCTTAGTTCAGGTACTGCGTAATGTCGACAATGCGCCCTTCCACGGCCGTAATGGCTGCCACCAGCGGCGAGGCCAGCAACGTGCGGGCGCCGGGCCCCTGCCGGCCCTCGAAGTTGCGGTTGGACGTTGAAACGCAGTAAGCGCCGGCCGGGATTTTGTCGTCGTTCATGGCGAGGCAGGCGCTGCAACCGGGTTCGCGCAGCTCGAAGCCCGCTTCGGCCAGCACTTTATCCAGCCCTTCTTCAATGGCCTGTTTCTCAACTTGTTTCGAGCCGGGCACGATGATCGCTTCTACGTGCTCGGCCTTGTGCTTGCCTTTCACATACGCTGCCACCGTCCGCAGATCCTCGATGCGCGAGTTGGTGCAGCTCCCGATGAACACGTAGTTGATCTCTTTGCCCAGCAACGATTCGCCAGGCGCGAAACCCATGTATTTCAAGGACTTATCAAAGCTAACGGTTTCGCCTTCCGTTACTTGCGAAGGAATGTTGGCGTTGAGCGCGATGCCCATACCGGGGTTGGTACCGTAGGTGATCATCGGCGTGATGGCCTGGGCCTCGAACCGAAGCTCTGCATCAAACTCGGCGTCTTCGTCGGAATACAAGGTTTGCCAGTAGGCCACCGCCTGCTCCCACTGCTCGCCCTGCGGCGCGTAACGACGGCCTTTCAGGTAGGCAAACGTGGTTTCGTCGGGGGCGATGAGGCCGCCGCGGGCCCCCATCTCGATGCTCATGTTGCAGACCGTCATGCGGCCTTCCATGCTCAGCGCGCGGATGGCGCTGCCTGCGTACTCCACGAAGTAGCCCGTGGCTCCGCCCGTACCCAGCTGCGATATCACGTAGAGAATCAGATCTTTAGCCGAAACGCCCGCCTTTAGCTCTCCTTCCACCGTGATGCGCATGCGCTTGGGCCGGCTAATCAGCAAGCACTGCGAGGCCATCACCTGCGTCACTTGGCTGGTACCGATGCCAAAAGCAATGGCGCCAAAAGCGCCATGAGTAGAAGTGTGGCTGTCGCCGCACACGATGGTCATGCCGGGTTGGGTAATGCCCAACTCCGGCCCGATGACGTGCACAATGCCTTGGTATTCATGGCCTAAGCCAAATAACTCCACGCCAAACTTGGCGCAGTTTTCGGTCAATTTATCGACTTGCGAGCGCGAAAGCGGGTCCTGAATGGGCAGGTGCTGGTTGCGCGTGGGCACGTTGTGGTCGGCGGTGGCCACAATCTGGTCGGCGTGGTACAAGGGCAAGCCGCGGGCGGTCAGCTCGTCAAACGCTTGCGGGCTGGTGACCTCATGGATGAGGTGCCGGTCGATATAAAACACCTCCAGACCGCCCGGAATGGCTTTCACCACGTGGGCGTCCCAGATTTTGTCAACTAAGGATTTGGCCATGTTTAGTTTGCCGCTACCAGATTTTCTTGTTCAACTAATATGTGCAGGTCGCTGTCGACCACTTCTTTCTGACGGTCGGCAAGTTGCAGAAAAGACGCGTAGGCTTTGTTCAGCACCTGCTTGTCGAAATCGTACCCAATTTTTTGGAGGCGATAGGCCAGCGCCGCCCGCCCGGAACGGGCCGTGAGCACAATCGAGGAATTCGAAACGCCCACCTCGCGCGGGTCGATGATTTCGTAGGTTTCGCGGTTCTTGATGACGCCGTCTTGGTGGATGCCGCTGGAGTGCGAAAAGGCGTTGGAGCCCACAATGGCCTTGTTGGGCTGCACGGGCATGCCCATCATTTGCGACACCATGGCGGAGGTTTCGGCCAGCAATTGCGTGTTGATGTTGGTGCGCAGATTAAGGTACGGATGCTGGCGCAGAATCATGACCACTTCTTCCAGCGCCGTGTTGCCGGCCCGCTCGCCTACCCCGTTGATGGTGCACTCAATCTGGCGGGCGCCGTTCTGCACGCCGGCAATGGAGTTGGCCGTAGCCAGGCCCAAGTCGTTGTGGCAATGCGTTGACAGACAGACGTTTTCAATGCCACGCACGTTTTCGCGAAGAAACTTGATTTTGGCGCCGTATTCGTCGGGCAGACAATAACCGGTCGTATCCGGAATGTTGAGCACCGTGGCGCCGGCCTTAATAGCGGCCTCGCAGACGCGGGCCAGATACTCGTTTTCGGTGCGTCCGGCGTCTTCGGCATAAAACTCCACGTCTTCCACAAAGGACTTGGCCAGTTTCACGGCCGCGATGGCGCGCTCCAGCACTTGCTCCTGGGTGCTGCACAGCTTGTGCGTGATATGCGACTCGGAAGTACCAATGCCGGTATGAATGCGCGGATAACGCGCCAGTTTCAGGGCTTCACCGGCCACGCGAATGTCGTTTTCCACGGCCCTTGAAAGGCCGCATACAGTAGCTTCGCGCGTTTGGGCGGCGATGGCCTGCACAGCAGCAAAATCGCCGGGGCTCGACACCGGAAAACCCGCTTCGATTACGTCCACGCCGAGCAGCTCGAGCTGCCGGGCAATGACCAGTTTCTCGTCGCGGTTGAGCTTGCAGCCGGGCACTTGTTCGCCGTCGCGCAGGGTGGTATCGAAGATTTGGATTTTCTGAGTTGCCATGAGATGTGTCTTCTTTCAGCCAAATGCTGATTGCAAGTACACCGACAATGCCTCTCCCAGAAAATTACTTTTCGGCAAGCCTACTATTTCTAATGGCCGCTTATATATTTATAACTAATTGATTATAAAGTACTTATGTAAGTTAAAAATACGATATCTAACGGTATAATTGCGGTATTTAATAGGATTCCCTTACACCAATAAGCTCAGGAAATCGGGCTTGCCGTTGAGGTATTCGTAGGCAAAACCTTCGGCCAGCATGCGTTGCTGAATGCCCTGAATTTCGTGCGGACGCTTGACCTCGATGCCGATAAAGACCGGGCCTTTTTCCTTGTTATTTTTCTTAATGTATTGAAAATGAATGATGTCGTCGTCGGGGTGCAGCACCTTGTTGACGAAGCTGCGCAAGGCACCCGGCCGCTGGTTGAAGGTCACCATGAAGTAGTGCTTTAGCCCTTGGTGCTGCATGGCGCGCTCCTTGATGTCCTCCATGCGGGTGATATCGTTGTTGGAGCCACTGACTACGCACACGACGTTTTTGCCTTTGATTTCGTCGGCGTATTGGTGTAAGGCTGAAATACTTAGCGTACCAGCCGGCTCGAGCACGATGCCTTCCTCGTTGTACATCTTGAGCAAATCTTCGCAGACTTGGCCTTCGGGCACCAGCACCACGTCGTCGAGCAGCTGGCGGCACAGCTCGAAAGTTAGCTCGCCGGGGCACTTCACGGCCGCTCCGTCCACGAAGCTTTCGATCTGGTCGAGGGCCTGCCGCTGCCCATTCTGAATGGAGCGCTGCATCGACGGCGCGCCCAGCGGCTGCACCCCAATGAGCTTGGTATGCGGGCTCAGCTGCCGAAACACGCTGCCCACCCCCGAAGCCAGTCCGCCGCCCCCGATGGGCATAAAGCAGTAGTCAATCGAGACCGGCGCGGCCTTCAGGATTTCCAGCCCAACCGTGGCCTGGCCTTCCACAATTGCCAGATCGTCAAAGGGATGCACAAACGTGCTCCCACGCTCGTCGCAGAATGCTTTGGCAGCTTTGAAGGTATCGTCGAAGGTGTTGCCGGTGAGCATCACCTCGACTTTGTCCTTCCCAAACAAGCGCACTTTGTTTACTTTCTGGGCCGGCGTGTTGGCCGGCATAAATATGTAGCCCTTCAGCCCCAGCAGTTGGCAGGCGTAGGCCACGCCTTGCGCGTGGTTGCCGGCGCTGGCGCACACCACGTCCTGAGCGCCTTGCTCCTGCGTCAGCGTCGAAATCTTGTTGTAGGCCCCCCTGATTTTGTAAGAGCGCACCACCTGCAAGTCTTCGCGCTTGAGGTAAATCGTGGCGCCGTAGGCTTGCGAAAGACCTAGGTTTTGCTGCAACAGCGTTTTGTAAATCACACCTTTTAGGTTGCGCGCTGCCTGCTCTACGTTGGCCAGCGAAACCACTGGGGCTGAAGTAACTACATCATTTTCCATTTGGCCAGGTTTGACGGCGAAGGCTATAAACCAAGCTCCCCTCCTTGTTTGAGGAGGGGAGCTTTTTAGCACCTGCCTTTATTTTTCTTGTGTCGAAAGCGCGTAGCCTTCTTGGTTTTCAGTTTTTGCGGTTGCTTTGGAACGCAGCTCGCGAACGGTCGCGCCCGTCTGCCACAGCTCCGAATCGCGTACTTCTTTCAACTCTGCTTCTAACTCCTTGCGGTAGTTTGGCGTAGAGCCGCGCTGGATGGTGCGCTCGGCTTCTTTGCCCGAGGCTACGCTGTCGTATAACTCGTTGATTACGGGCAATGTAGCATCGCGGAAACGGCCTTTCCAGTCGAGGGCACCGCGCTGCGCCGTTACCGAGCAATTGCTGAACATCCAGTCCATGCCGTTTTCGCCTACCAGTGGCACGAGGCTCTGGGTGAGCTCTTCCACCGTTTCGTTGAAGGCCTCCGAAGGCGAGTGCCCGCGTTGGCGCAGCACTTGGTATTGGGCCTCGATGATGCCGGCCAAAGCGCCCATCAGCACGCCGCGCTCGCCGGTCAGGTCGCTGTACACCTCTTTTTTGAAATCGGTTTCGAACAGATACCCCGAGCCTACGCCGATGCCCAGCGCGATGGCTTTCTCATACGCATCGCCCGTAGCATCCTGATACACAGCGAACGACGAGTTCAGGCCGCCGCCGGCCACAAACAGGCGACGCAGGCTGGTGCCGCTGCCTTTCGGGGCTACCAAGATCACGTCCACGTCGGCGGGCGGGATAATGTTGGTTTGGTCGTTGAACGTGATGCCGAAGCCATGCGAGAAATACAGCGTTTTGCCCGCCGTCAGCTTGCCCTTCAGCGTTGGCCACAGCGCGATCTGGCCCGCATCCGACAGCAGGTTGCAAATGATGGTGCCGCGCTCAGCCGCTTCTTCGATCGAGAACAGCGTTTCGCCTTCCACCCAGCCGTCGTGCAACGCCCGCTCCCACGAAGGCGAATCCTGGCGCTGCCCCACAATTACGTTGAAGCCGTTGTCGCGCAGATTCAGTGCCTGGCCGGGGCCTTGCACACCGTACCCAATCACCGCGATTACTTCGTTTTTCAGGAAAGCCTGCGCCTTAACCAGCGGATATTCATCGCGGGTGATGACGGTTTCGTCTACGCCGCCAAAGTTGATCGTTGCCATGTTGTTGGGATTGGGTTTAGGGTTTGATTTACAAGTGTTTTATTATCAAGCATTTACATCGTAAACACTTTATCTCGGCTGTTGAGGTACTCGTTTTCAATGACTTCCGAGCTGGGCTCGGTGCGCTCAAACTCGCGCAGCTTTCGGTTGAAGCCGTCGCTGTGCTTGATGATGGCGATGCGGGCGCTGCGCACAAACTCGATCAGGCCGTAGGGTTGCAGCACCTTGATCAGGGCGTCGGTTTCCTCGCGGTGGCCAGTGGTTTCAAACACTGTATAATCCTTGCGGATGACCACGGCGCGGGCGCCATTTTCGCGCAGCAGGCGCTCCACGGAAGCTTTTTCGGCGATCACGTCGGTAGGGACTTTGTACAGGGCCATTTCCTGCCAGATCACCTCCTGGTTGGTGTTGTAATACACCTTCAGCACTTCCACCTGCTTCTCGATCTGCTTGGCGATTTTGCGCACGACTTCCTCCGTTTCGTGAATCACAATGTTGAAGCGGTGAATGCCGTCGATCTCGGAAGGCGACGTGTTCAGGCTCTCAATATTGATTTTGCGGCGGGAGAAAATGATGGCAATGCGGTTCAAAAGCCCGATCTGATTCTCGGTGTACGCCGTGATGTTATATTCTTGACGGTCAATGATTTGTGGATCACTCATGGCTAATAAATTTGAACGTCATGCGGAGCGCAGCATGACCCCCAGGGTTAGTATTGCTGCAACCCACTTCTACCGCAGCCGAATCTCGCTTACGCTGCAACCTTGCGGCACCATCGGGAAGATGTTGTTCTCTTTGGTTACCATCACCTCCAGCAAGAAAGAGCCGGGATGCGCCAGCATTTCCTGTAGCGCCGTTTGCAGCTCGCCGCGCTCGGTTACCCGCTTGCCGGCGATGCCGTAGCCGCTGGCCACAGTCACATAATCGGGGCTGGCGATGTTGACGAAGGAATAGCGCCGGTCGTTGAACAGCTCCTGCCACTGCCGCACCATGCCGAGGAATTGGTTGTTGAGAATCATGATTTTCACATCAACGCCCGTCTGCATGATGGTGCCCAGCTCCTGAATCGTCATCTGGAAACCCCCGTCGCCGATGACGGCTACCACCGTGCTGCTCGGCGCCCCAAACTTGGCCCCAATGGCGGCGGGCAGCGCAAAGCCCATCGTGCCCAAGCCGCCGCTGGTGATGTTGCTGCGCGAGCGGTTGAACCGGGCATATCGGCAGGCTACCATCTGGTGCTGGCCCACGTCGGTCACCACAATGGCCTCACCCTGAGTTAGTTCGTTGAGCTGCTGAATGACTTCACCCATTGTCAGCTCTTCCGAAGTCGGGAAAAGCTCCTCCTGAATAACGGCCGCTACCTCCTGCGTCTGGTAATCTTCGAAGCGCTGACGCCATTCAGCATGTGTTTTATTATCAACTAGTTGGGTAAGCAAAGGCAACGTTTCCTTACAATCGCCCCACACCGGCACGGTGGCCGCTACGTTCTTGTCGATTTCGGTGGGGTCAATGTCGAGGTGGACAACCTTAGCCTGCTTGGCGTACTTGTCGAGGCGCCCCGTGACGCGGTCGTCGAAGCGCATCCCGATGGCAATCAGCACGTCGCATTCGTTGGTGAGCACGTTGGGGCCGTAGTTGCCGTGCATGCCCAACATGCCCACGTTCAGGGGGTGATCGGTGGGCAGCGCACCGGCTCCCAGAATGGTCCAGGCGGCCGGAATGCCACTTTTCTCGATAAATTCTTTGAATTCCTGTTCCGCCTTCCCCAGAATCACGCCCTGCCCCCAGAGCACAAACGGCCGCTGGGCCTGGTTGATGAGCGCCGCCGCCTGCTCGATGTATTCGGGCCGCACAATGGGCTTGGGGCGGTAGCTGCGGATGTGGTTGCAAGGCGTATAGCCGTTGTACTCAAACTTTTGCTGCTGCGCGTTTTTGGTGATGTCAATCAGCACCGGGCCGGGCCGGCCGCTGCGGGCGATGTAAAACGCTTTGGCCAGCACCTCCGGGATTTCCTCGGCGTTGGTGATCTGATAATTCCACTTGGTGATGGGCGTGGTGATGTTGAGGATGTCCGTTTCCTGAAAGGCATCTGTGCCCAACAAGTGCGCGAACACCTGGCCCGTGATGCACACCAGCGGCGTGCTATCAATCAGAGCATCAGCCAGTCCCGTGACCAGATTGGTAGCGCCGGGGCCGCTGGTAGCAAACACTACGCCGACCCGACCCGACGCCCGCGCAAAGCCCTGCGCCGCATGGATGCCGCCCTGCTCGTGCCGCACGAGCACGTGGTTGAGCTGCTCTTTGAAGTCATACAGCGCATCGTAGATGGGAATAATTGCCCCACCCGGATAGCCGAAAATGGTGTCCACGTCCTCGGCCAGCAGCGCGCGCAAGGTTGCTTCGGCGCCGGAAATGGTCGTGGTAACTTGTTCACGCAAGGCTTGCGCTGGCTGCTCTTTCGTTAACATAGTCCTCTTCTAAATCGGTGATACACCCGTGACTTGCATCGCTTACCGTGCGGATATACTTTAGCAATACCCCCTGCTTCACATTGACTGGGGGCCGCTGCCACTCGCTCCGGCGCAGCTGCATAACTGCTTCATCTACTTGCACTTGTATGGTATTGGCAGCGGCATCCAACACAATCAAATCGCCGTCTTCTACTAGGGCGATGGGCCCACCGTCGTAGGCTTCCGGGCAGACGTGCCCGATCACGAAGCCGTGGGTGCCGCCGGAGAAACGGCCGTCGGTGATCAGGGCCACTTTGTCGCCCAGGCCGGCCCCGATGATGGCCGAAGTCGGCTTCAGCATTTCGGGCATGCCCGGCCCGCCTTTCGGTCCCACGTAGCGAATGACGACGACGTGGCCCGGCTTGATCTTTTGCTGAATGATGCCTTCGTTCAGCTCTTCTTCCGAGTTGAAGACCACGGCCGGACCTTCAAACTTGACGCCCTCTTTGCCCGTGATTTTGGCCACTGCGCCTTTCGGGGCGAGGTTGCCGTACAGAATCTGGATGTGGCCATCTACTTTGATGGGGTTGGAAAGCGGGCGAAGCAAATCTTGCTCCGGGCCAAGTGGTTGTACATCGGCCAGGTTTTCGGCTACCGTTTGGCCCGTGACGGTCAGTAAGTTGCCGTTCAGCAAGCCTTCGTTGAGCAAGGTTTTCATCACGGCCGGCACCCCACCCAGCGCCGACAGATCTTCCATCAGGTATTTGCCGCTGGGCTTCAAGTCGGCCAGCACCGGCACGCGGTTGCTGACGGCCTGAAAATCTTCCATCGTAAGCTTCACGCCGGCCGCATGGGCAATGGCAATGAGGTGCAGCACAGCGTTCGTAGAACCACCTAATACTGTGATCATTACGAGCGCATTTTCAAAGGCTTCGCGCACCAGAATGTCACGGGGCTTGATGTCTTTTTCGAGCAACAGGCGCAGGTAAGCGCCCGCATTGAGGCATTCCTGCGTTTTCTCCGCGCTCACGGCCGGCGACGACGACGAAAACGGCACCGACATGCCCAGCATCTCGATGGCCGCGGCCATGGTATTGGCCGTGTACATGCCGCCGCACGCGCCGGGACCGGGGCAGGCATTGTGAATGATGCCTTTGTAATCTTCGTCCGAAATCTGGCCCTGCAATTTCTTGCCGTACGCCTCAAAACACGATACGATGTTGAGTTGCTGCCCCTTAAACGTGCCGCCCTTGATCGTGCCACCATACACCATCAGCGACGGCCGGTTGAGCCGCGCCATGGCGATGAGCGCCCCGGGCATGTTTTTGTCGCATCCCATTACGCAGGCCAGCGCGTCGTAATTGTGTGCCCCGGCCATGGCCTCAATCGAATCGGCAATTATTTCTCTGGAGACCAGTGAAAAGCGCATGCCGGCCGTACCGTTGGTGATGCCGTCGCTCACACCAATGGTGTTAAAGCGCAGTCCCACAAGCCCTTGTGCCGTCACGCCCAGCTTCACCTGATCGGCCAGGCCGTTTAGGTGCATGTTGCAGGTGTTGCCTTCGAAACCCGTAGAGCAGATGCCCACGAAAGGCTTGCGCAAATCTTCATCCGACAAGCCCGAGCCGATGAGCATGGCCTGCGAGGCGGGCAGGCTGTCGTCTTGGGTGTAGATGCGGCTGTATTTGTTGAGGGCCATGGTCTGGTTGAGGCGCGTTGCACGCGCCCGTGCATTTGTTGTCTATGAGTGATTGAAAGAAGTGTAGCTATGGCCTCACGCCTGCCGTTCGGCCAGCGGGCGCGAGCGGAGCGCCCCTGCGCCCGTTACCAGCGCCTGGTACTGCTCGGCCAGCATAGCTCCCAGCGTTTCTTTGAAAGGTTTCGCAAACGATTCACCATCAACTGATTCCACCCCCACTACTTCGGCGGCCGTGCCCGTCATGAAAGCGCCGGTAGCGCCCTGCAACTCGGCTGGCCGGAAGAATTTTTCGTGCACCGTGATGCCGGCTTCGCGGGCCAGATCAATGATGGTATTGCGGGTAATGCCGCGCAGAATGCTGCCTGCTGGCGCCGTAAACAGTTCGCCGTTCTTTTCGAAGAAAAAGTTAGCGCCCGGTCCTTCGGCCACGAAGCCGTTCATGTCGAGCAGCAAGGCCTCGTCGTAGCCACGGTTTTTGGCTTCGGTGCTGGCAATGATGGAGTTGACGTAGTGGCCCGCTACCTTGGCCTCGATGGGCACCGCCTTGGGGTTGGGGCGCTCGTAAGGCGAAACGGTCAGGCGCAGGCACTGGTCGCCGAGGTACTTGCCCCAGTCCCACACCGCAATGAGTAAGTTGCTGGTTGTGGGGCACTTAAGGCTCATGTTGGGCGTAGCAGCATACACCAAGGGCCGGATGTAGGCGTCGGTCAGGTTGTTTTTTTCGAGCAGCTCGTACGTGATTTCGGTCATTTCCTCAACCGAGTATGACAGTGGTAACCCAATCACCCGACACGAATACTGCAACCGCTCGAAGTGCTCTTGTGCTTTAAAAATCTGCGTGCCTTGTGGCGTATTGTAGGCGCGAATGCCTTCAAAAACTGCGTATCCGTAGTGCAGCGACTGGGCGTATACCCCGCACGTAGCCTGGTCGGCCTGCACAAATTCTCCGTCCAGAAAAGCGACTGTGTTACTCTTGAAATACATGGTGGAAAGCGTTAAAAGTCAGCAGAGTGCATCAAAAAGCCTTCCTGAGCGCGAGGCTTAGAAAGGCTGATTCTTGGGTAAGTAAGAAGCGATCCTTTCAGCCCGCGGGCAGAGGAGTAATGACTTTAATGACGAGCAGAATCGAGAGGATCATGGGCTGAGAAAAGGATTGCGGAAGCGCGGAGTATAGGCCGCCTAACGCTGCCTTTGAGGAGATCAGTAGGAAGGAAATCATGACCGCCGCAATAATCAACCTCCGCTTCCTGTTACCTTGCAGGCGGTGTGCCGAACAAGTTCAGAAGCATTTGGCGGTGTTATTCGGAGTGCCATGTGTGGCATTTTTGCCTGAATGCTTAGCACAAGTACAGCTTCAAGGCGCAGCTACAAAAACTTTTTTTTGGTTTGCCTACTATTTCTAATTGCGATTTCAGTGTTGATAAACTATTGATAATCAAACACTTAATAAGTATCAGAATACAATGCCCAACGAAAGCATTGATCCGGTTTTTCAGTTAATTAAATCGCTGACTCGCTCCGAAAAGCGGCATTTCCGGCTGTTTACCAACCGCCAGGGATCCAACGAGGGCCTAAAGTTTCTGCAGCTTTTCGATACGCTTGATCAAATGGAGCGCTACGACGAGGAGCGCATCTTGGTGCAGGTGCCCGCCATCAAAAAGGTGCAGTTGGCCAACCTAAAAGCCAACCTCTACCGGCAGATGCTCGCCAGCTTGCGCCTCTACCACGCCGGCCAAAACCTGGATATTCAACTGCACGAGCAGCTCGATTACGCCCGCGTGCTCTACAACCGTGGGCTTTACCAACAGAGCCTCAAGATGTTGGAGCGCGTGAAGGTAGCCGCCCAACAAGCCGAAATGCCGCACGTAGCGTTGTTGGCCCTCGACTTTGAGAAGCTGATCGAGTCGCAGTACATCACGCGCAGCCTGCGGGGCAAGGCGGATCTGCTGTCGGAAGAAGCCGTCGAAACGGTGGCGCACGTGGCGCAGGAGCACGCGCTTTCCAACTTGGCGCTGCGCATGTACGGGCTGTACTTGAAGATTGGCCACGCGCGCAACCAGCATGATTTTGACCGCATTACGGAGTTCTTCTTAACGGCACTCGACAAAATTGACCTGAGCAATCCGGGCTTTTACGAGAAGCTGTACTACTACCAGGCGCAGGTGTGGTATTCCACGATCACGCACAACTTCCGGGCGTGCTTCCGCTACGCGCAGAAATGGGTTGACCTGTTTGAGCAGCACCCAACTATGCGCGAGCAACAAACTATGCTCTACATCAAAGGCCTGCACAACCTGCTGATTTCGCTCTATAACATGCTGTATTACAGCAAGTTTATGGAAGTATTGAAGAAGCTGGAGGACTTTGCCGCCGATCCGGAGCGGCGCACCAATCCGAATACGGAAATGCTGCTTTTCCTTTACATCTACACCAACCGCATCAATTCCTACTTTCTGCGGGGGCGGTTTACGGAGGGGCTCACGATCATTCCGGCGCTGCTCGAAAACCTCGACCGCTTCCAGGTGCAACTCGACTCGCACCGGCGGCTGGTGTTTTACTACAAGATTGCGAGCCTCTACTTTGGCAGCGGCCACTACAACAAGGCCATCGAATACCTCACCAAAGTCATTCAGTACAAAGACGTGAGCCTACGCGAAGACATTCAGTGCTTTGCGCGCATCCTCAACCTGATTGCCCACTACGAAGCTGGTCGCGATGAGGTGCTGGAATACCAAATCAAGTCGGTGTACCGCTTTTTGGGCAAGATGAACGACCAGCAGCAGATGCAGGTCGCGATTTTTCAGTTTCTGCGCCGTGTCGGCGATATTGCCCCCGACCAGCTAAAAGAGGCCTTTGCGCAGCTCAAAGAAGAACTGATTCGCATTGCGGCCAACCCGTTTGAGCGGCGCCCCTTTCTCTACCTCGACATCATTTCGTGGCTCGAAAGCAAAATCGAAAACGTGTCGGTGCAGGAAATAATGCAGCGTAAGTTTCTGCAAATGAAGTAGATAGCAAAACAAGTTCCTGCGGAGCGAGACCTCCAACGGTGCATGTTGGCGCGGCGGCCCGCGGGAACTTTGGCAAGGCTTCTTAACAAGCTGAGCAAGGATTTTCGCCGTTTATTTGCGGTTCGCGGGTTTGTGGTTGCATCTTCAACGTCGCTTCTCCGCCCACTAGAGTCGGACCTGGCCAGAATATGCCAAAACGGAATCCGCAATAGCCCAAAACACAACCATTTGATTATCAAGCATATACAATGAAAGTAAGAAAGGCAGTGATTACCGCAGCAGCCCGTGGCGCGCGTTTGTATCCGGTGGCGGATACCATTCAGAAAGCCTTGCTTCCCGTAATCGACGTCGACGGCTTGCACAAGCCCGTGATTCAGATTGTGGCAGAAGAAGCCTTCAGCAGCGGCATCGAGGAACTGTGCGTGGTGTGCGCTCCAGGCGACGGCGAGCGCTACACAGCGGCCTTTACTTCGCTGCGCGATAACCTGTTGAAGTCCTACCAAGACATTGATTGGGCGAAAGAGGAAGCCGAAAAAATCGACCATCTCCTGAGCCGATTGCAGTTTGCGGAGCAGCGCGAGGCGCTTGGCTACGGCCACGCCGTGTATTGCGCCCGCGAGTTTGTAGGCGACGAGCCATTTCTGCTCCTGCTCGGCGATTACCTCTACGTTTCGGATTTGCCCGGGCAGCGTTGCGCGGCCCAGTTGCTCGCGCTCGCAGCGCAGGAAGAATGCGCGGTGTCGGCCGTCAACCCAACTATTGAGCACCAAATCGGCCGGTACGGCACGCTTACGGGCAAGCACTTGCCCAGCCAAGTAGGTATCTATCAGATAGATAAGATTATTGAGAAACCTTCGTTGAGCACCGCCGAGTTGGAGTTGCAAACGCCGGGCTTACGGGCCGGCTATTATCTGTGCTTTTTCGGCATGCATGTGCTAACACCCGCCATTTTCGGCATTCTACAGAAGCACTTGGCGCAAGGAGGCACGAACGTGTTGCTGACGCCGGCCTTGCAAGAGCTCGCCGAAACGGAAAAATACCTGGCCCTGGAAGTGAAAGGCAACCGCTACGACTTGAGCCGCAAACACGGCCTGTTGCGCGCCCAGATTGCCCTAGGCCTGGCCGGCGAGGCCCATGACGAAACCCTGACCACCATGGTCGAGCTGCTGGCCGAAGCCAACAACCGCAAAGCAAAATAACCGGATTTTCTCCTTGCCTCCCCTGCTTTGCTTCTGCTCGGCAGGTGCGGCCCCAACCCCGGAAACCCTATCTAATGAATGTTTTTGTAGAAACTATAGTCGCTACGGAGCCGGCCAAACGCAACCGCTCGTTTTACGAGCTCAGCCGCGGGCTGTCGGCGAAAGATCTGTTGCAGCACCTGCGCGAGCTTGATCAGTTTCGGAAGGCCACACCTAATCTGTACGATAAGGTTCGGGCGATTCTGTTTCTCTACGCCGGTTTTCGCTTCTTCCTGACTGAGTCGAAAGACGTGCCGGCCGTGGGCAAAATTCCGTACGCCGGTTTCGAGGATTTGCTGGCCCGACGCTTTGAGCACGCCATCAGCACGTTCTTGGGCGAGCTAGACGCGCACGGCCCCAACGCTACGTTGTTCAGCGCTTTGGCCGATAGCTACCACCATTTGTCGTTCCAAATTTTGGCCGACCAAGTGCGCAAAAGCGTGCGTTCCAGCAAGGGCAACCAGTGGATGTTCCGCGTGGGGCACCAGGAAGAACACCCCATTCGCATTCACCCGGCGCTGTTGCAGCGCACCGACAGCTCGCTCTTCTATCCCATTCTGCACGAGCACACCTCCGTGCGTATGGACCTGACGCACAGCGGCTGGTCGGATATTTTCTTCCTGGGCATGGATTATCCGGAAGGCGCCCGCGTGATCAATCTGTCGATTGATTTGGGCGTTTTCGGCCGCGACAAGGACATTCTGCCGCCGCTGCACGCCTACGTGCGCGTCATCCCAGACCCCGTGCTGCGCCTGACCAGCATCGACCTGAACACCACCAAGGACGTGCACGATTTGGCCGACCTGTTCAACTTCGGCAACGACTACCTGAGCTTGGTGAAAGCCGGCGTGATCGCTTCGGGCCTGATTCCGCCTTCCTTCGAAGGCACCAACCAGTCGTTGCCCGATATTTTGGCGCGCATCGTGGCACCGGGCATGGGCATTGAACTGGTTACCAAGGTCAACGACATTCCGAAGGGCTCGCGCTTTGCAGTTTCCACCAACCTGCTCGGCTCGATTATTAGCCTGCTGATGCGCGCCACCGGCCAGACCAAAAACTTGACCGGCGGCCTCGACGAAAGCGAGCGCCGATTAGTGGCGTCGCGCGCCATTCTGGGAGAATGGATCGGCGGCTCAGGCGGCGGCTGGCAGGATTCGGGCGGCGTGTGGCCGGGCATCAAAGCCATTCAGGGCACGTTTGCGCAGGAAGGCGATCCGGAGTTCAACATCAGCCGGGGCACGCTGCTGCCGCGTCACCGCGTGCTGGAAGGCGAAGAAGTGCACCCCGAAATCGGCGAGAAAATCATGAATTCGCTGGTGCTGATGCACGGGGGCATGGCGTCCAACGTCGGCCCCATTCTGGAGATGGTGACGGAAAAATACTTGCTCCGCGGCGAGCAGGAAACGCAGGCCCGGCAGCAAACCAACGAGATCTTCGACAACATCCTGGCGGCCATTAAAGATGGCGACGTTCAGAAGTTGGGCGCCAACACGGCCCGCAACTTCGCCGGCCCCATCAAAACCATAATCCCTTGGGCGTCAACGTATTTCACGGAGCAAATCATTGCCCGCGCCAAGAAGGAATTCGGCTCCGACTACTACGGTTTCCTGATGCTGGGCGGCATGTCGGGTGGCGGCATGGGCATGTTTGTGAACCCCGCGCGCTACGAGGAGTACAAGCTGCGGGTGCTGGAACTACTGCGCAGTACCAAGCAGGAACTATCTGATTCACTGCCCTTTGCCATGGAGCCGGTGGTATACAATTGGCGCATCAACCCGAAAGGCTCGTGGGGCACGCTGCACCAAGGCAATGAAGCGCTGATGCCAGAGCAGTATTACGCCATCCATGTGTCGCAATTGGTGAAGAAAGACCCAGAGACCATTTCTTACATCCGCCGGGCCGAAATTGACTTTTTCACCACGTATTGCGAGCAGAACAACCTGGCCTACCCGCTGCTGCGCACCATCGTCAGCAACCTGTTCAAGGTGTCGGACCCCACGGCACAGGGCAACCGCAGCGTCGAAAACGAGAAGGCCGACCGCATCAAGCGCGAAAATGGCTTCGACTACATTCAGCACGAAGACATCCGCGAGGAACTGCAAAAAGGTCGCATTGGCTTGTCGCGCAACCGCTTAGCCGCTGAAACTTCCATCGAAGACGTGCAGCCCACAGACATTACCCAACTATCTGACACACAAGAATATACTCAAGCTGGCGAAGCCGCAATTCGGGCCGGCAAAGTAGCCGTGATGAGCCTAGCCGCCGGCGTGGGCAGCCGTTGGACCAAAGGTGCGGGCGTGATCAAAGCGCTCAACCCGTTTGTGGAAATCAACGGCGTGCACCGCAGCTTTTTGGAGATTCATTTGGCCAAAACGCGGCGCGTGGCTGAGCACTACCAAACCGACATTCCGCACGTGGTAGCTACCAGCTACCTCACCCACGAGCCCATCCGTAAGCAGCTGGCGCACACCCGGAATTATGGTTACGGCGGCAAGGTTTTCCTGTCGGCAGGCCGCTCCATTGGGCAGCGTTTTGTGCCCACAGAGCGCGATTTGCGCTTTATGTGGGAAGAAATGCCGCAGGAAACGCTCGACGAAAACAAGCAGAAAGTCCGCGATGCCGTGCGCAGCAGCATGATCAACTGGGCCAAGGCGAAGGGCGAAGGCACCGACTACGTGGATAACATTGCCGCTCAGCGCTTTTCGCCGCTGGGGCACTGGTACGAGGTGTCCAATTTGCTGCGCAACGGTACGCTGGCTCAGCTCCTGCGCGAGCAGCCGCAGGTCGAAACCATCATGCTGCACAACATCGACACGCTGGGCGCGGATGTGCACGCGGCCGTGCTGGGCTACCATTTGGCTTCTGGCAATGCCCTAACTTTCGAAGTAGTGCCGCGCCGCATCGAAGACCGTGGTGGCGGATTGGCACGCGTCAATGGCCATGTTCGGCTGCTGGAAGGCCTCGCCCAGCCCCGCGAAGAAGACGAGTTGGCCCTAAGCTACTACAACTCCATGACCACCTGGATTCAGGTCGATCCGCTACTGAAGCTGTTTGGCCTGAGCCGCCAAGATGTGCAAAATGGCGACGAGGCACTGTTGGCCAAAGCCGTGCGCAGCGTGGCCCAGCGCATCCCCACGTACGTCACGATCAAAGATGTGAAATACCGCTGGGGCCACGGCCAGGAGGACATTTACCCCGTCGCGCAGATCGAAAAGCTGTGGAGCGATATGTCGGCCCTCCCCGACGTGAAATGCGGCTATGTGGTCGTGCCGCGCAGCCGCGGTCAGCAGATGAAGGATCCCGCCCAACTCGATTCGTGGGTAACGGATGGCAGCAAAGATTACGTCGTTTCGCTGGGCACTTTTGAATAATTTCTGCTCTAACATCTTGTAAAACAGCGTCCAAAAGCCTCGGTTTTTGGACGCTGTTTTGCTTTTCAAGCATTCCGATAGGATGAAATTGATGCTGTTTTTATAATAGCTGCGCTCATCGTTGCAACTTTTTTCAAAAATTTTCTTGCATCCTAAGCGATTATTTACCAACAAAACACCCACTGATCGCAAACGATTGATATTTAATTACAACATGTTGATTATCAATGTGTTATTTCATTTTATTTAATAGCTATTTTCTCGTGGATTCTTCACTGTAAAAGCCTTTTATGCTAAGCCCGAATCCTATACGCGTTTGTTTTTATCAAAAAGCTTAGTTTACATTTGCTGCATCAATTCTTTCTGATCAAAGAGTTGTTTTTATACAGAGGCGTGGAGAGACAGGCTCGACGAAGCGCCGGCAACCAACCGATACCCATCGGGAACGGTGCCAAGTCCTGATCATATAAAAACAAGTTACCGTGGCTACTGTCTCCAACCTCCGCGCCTACTTCGCCAACCTCGTTGCTGTACAGCATGGGTGTTGTTGCATGGCGCGCCCAGCCACCTGTATGGCTGCGGCTAGCATGGGTTGCTGAAGCGTAGTCCCCTTCTCTTTTCCCTTTCCTGCGGTTGCCTGATCAACGGTAACTCCCCCTCGCCGGCAGCCTTCCAGCACCGGGCTCTATCGTCACAGACATAGGCTACTCGGTTTGCGGCAGTCTGTGCGCCAGCCCCCTCTATTCTCTGCTTTTCCGTTCGGAAAAATCCTATTTCACTCCTCTCATGCAAGTAGCACTCGAAGGGCTGGTCGAAGACCTGCGCCACCGTTTGGCTGGGCAATCCGTGACGGACACGTTGGAGCTCATCGCCGACCATTTTCCTGATAAAGTCGCTTTCTCGACCTCCTTTGGCCTAGAAGACCAGATTCTTACCCACCTGATTTTCAGCCACAACCTGCCCATTCGGGTGTTTACGCTCGATACGGGCCGCAATTTCCAGGAGACCTATTCTACCTGGAACAAGACGCTATTGCGCTACCAAAAGCCCATTGAAGTATATGCGCCACAGCGCGAAAGCATCGAGCATTTGGTTCAGCAAAAAGGTCCCAATAGCTTCTACGAGAGCATCGAAGCCCGCAAAGAGTGCTGCCACATCCGCAAAGTCGAGCCGCTGGGCCGCGCCTTGGCCGGGCAGCGCGTGTGGCTGACCGGCATTCGGGCCGAGCAATCGCCGAACCGGCAAAACATGCACGCCGTGGAGTGGGATGCCGGGCACCAGCTCATCAAAGTACACCCGCTGTTCGACTGGACCTGGGACGAA
Organism: Hymenobacter jejuensis; assembly: GCF_006337165.1. NCBI lineage: Bacteria > Pseudomonadati > Bacteroidota > Cytophagia > Cytophagales > Hymenobacteraceae > Hymenobacter > Hymenobacter jejuensis. Next base: position 4,302,233 of record NZ_CP040896.1, on the reverse strand, counting down.
GCCTGGGAGTACGTGCGCGAACACAGCATCCCATTCAACCCGCTGCACCAGCAAGGCTTCGTCAGCATTGGGTGCGCGCCCTGCACCCGCGCCATCAAGCCGGGCGAGGATTTTCGGGCCGGCCGCTGGTGGTGGGAAGAACAGGCCGCCAAAGAGTGCGGCCTGCACAGCACCGCCGCCCACGAAGGCCGCGACCCAGTAGTCGAAAAACTGCTTGCTTAAGCACCTGCCACCGTTATCTCATTCGCCAAATCGGCCCCTACCTGGGCAGACCCATAGTACTGATTATGAGTACAATTCATCTCGACTACTTAGACCGCCTCGAAGCAGAAGCCATTCACATTCTGCGGGAAGTAGCCGGCCAATTTGAACGACCCGCTCTGCTGTTTTCGGGCGGCAAAGATTCGATTGCCTTAACTCGCTTGGCCGAAAAAGCCTTCCGGCCGGGCAAGTTTCCGTTCCCGCTGGTGCACATCGACACGGGTCATAACTTCCCTGAGGTGCTGGCTTTCCGCGATCAGCTGGCCGCGAGCCTGGGCGAAAAATTGATCGTTCGCAGCGTGGAAGACACCATTAAGCAGCGCGGCCTGCGCGAGCCCGGCGGCAAGTTTCCGAGCCGTAATCCCTTGCAAACCTACACGTTGCTCGACGTGATCGAAGAGTTTGAGTTTGACGCCTGCATCGGCGGGGCGCGCCGCGACGAAGAAAAAGCGCGGGCGAAAGAGCGCATTTTCAGCGTACGCGACGAGTTCGGTCAGTGGGACCCGCGCCGGCAACGCCCGGAGCTCTGGAACATCTACAACGGCCGCATCCAGAAGGGCGAAAACGTGCGCGTGTTCCCCATTTCCAACTGGACCGAGTTGGACGTGTGGAATTATATCCAGCGCGAAAAAATCGAGCTGCCCAACATCTATTTCGCACACGAGCGCACGTGCGTAGTGCTGCCCAGCGGCCAATTGCTGGGCCTTACCGAGCACCTGCGCCTCGACGACACCGACGAAATCGTGAGCCGCCGCGTGCGCTTCCGTACCGTGGGCGACTCGACCTGCACCGCCGCCGTGGAAAGCGAAGCCGACACCGTGGACGACATCATCCTGGATTTGCTGCAAGCCAAAGTGAGCGAGCGCGGCGCCACCCGCCTCGACGACACCATCTCGGAAACCGGCATGGAAGATCGCAAGCGCAACGGCTATTTCTAAGTAATTGATTATCAATTACTTAGAAATAAGATTAAAACTAATTCTCCCGACTAATTGCGCCCCGGCGCAGCCCCCATACTCCCATGGACTTACTCCGATTCATCACCTGCGGCAGCGTCGACGACGGCAAAAGCACCCTTATCGGCCGCCTGCTCTACGATAGCGATTCGGTGTCGCTGGACGTGCTGGCGACGTTGGAAAAACGCCAAACCAGCACCGGCAACGTGGATCTGGCGCTGCTCACCGACGGCCTGAAGGCCGAGCGCGAGCAGGGCATTACCATCGACGTAGCCCATAAATACTTCACCACGCCGCGCCGCAAATTCATCATTACCGACGCGCCGGGCCACGTGCAATATACCCGCAACATGGTCACGGGCGCCTCAAACGCCGACCTCGCCATCGTACTCGTCGATGCGCGTCAGGGCGTGGTGGAGCAGACGCGCCGGCATACGCTGGTGGCCGCGCTGCTCGGCATTCGGCACTTTGTGCTGGCCGTAAATAAAATGGACTTGGTCGGCCACGATGAGGCTGTGTTTCAACAGATTGTCGCCGATTACGCCGCCATTGCCGACCACCTCAAGCTGCCCCACATCGTGGCTATTCCGGTGAGCGCGCTGCACGGCGACAACATCGTGAAGCGGTCGCGCAAGCTGTCGTGGTACAAGGGGCCAAGCCTGCTGGAACACTTGGAAAGCGTGCCTTCTACGGCGGATGCCAACCCGCATGAGCCGCGTTTTCAGGTGCAATACGTGATCCGGCCGCAGACCGAAGAGCTGCACGATTACCGCGGCTACGCGGGCCGCATTCAGAGCGGCACGTACCGCAAAGGCGACCGCGTCAAGATCCTGCCTTCGGGCCTGGAATCAGTGATTGAGGCACTGGAAGTTAGCCAGCAGGAAGTAGAAGCGGCCGTGGCTCCGCAAGCCGTAGTGATTCGGCTGCGCGACGACGTAGACGTGAGCCGCGGCGACTCCATTGTAGTGGCCGATCACGCGCCTACTACCACTCGCAACCTCGAAGCGACGCTTTGCTGGATGGATGAGCGCCCACTCCAGCCCGGTCGCAAGCTGCTGGTCCAACATCATTCGGCCGTGGTAAAGGCTTCTGTATCAGCCATCCTGAGCAAAACTAACATTCAGACCTACGCCCATTCGGCCGCCGAATCGGCCCAGCTCAACGACATCGTGCGGGTGCAAATCAAGACGGCCGTGCCCATAGTGGCCGACTCTTACCACAACAACCGGACCGCCGGCGCCTTCATTCTGGTGGATGAACTCACCGGCGATACGCTCGCCGCCGGCCTAATCGAATCGTCATAATCACCTCATTCACAAGGTTCTACATTCTTTTTCATTATGCCTGCAAATCCGCACATCTTACCACGCCTCACGGTAGTCGGGGCTGGCCCCGGCGACCCAGAGCTGCTCACGCTCAAGGGCGCGCGCGCACTGGCCGAAGCCGACGTAGTGCTCTACGATGCGCTGGTTAGCGACGACCTGTTTGCCTTGGTGCGGCCGCAAGCGCTGCGGGTGTTTGTGGGCAAACGCCGGGGGTATCAGGCTTACTCTCAGGAAGAAACGAATGCGCTGATTGTGAAATACGCTCGGCAATACGGGCACGTCGTACGGCTGAAGGGCGGTGATCCATTTGTGTTTGGGCGGGGCCGCGAAGAGATGCTCTACGCTGAGCAACACGGCTTGGCTACGGCTTATGTTCCGGGTATCAGCAGCGCGGTAGCGGCGGCGGGCAGCGTAGGCATTCCGGTTACTCACCGGGGCTTAAGCGAAGGCTTTCAGGTGATTACGGCCATCACTGCCAACGGCGAACTTTCTACCGCTGTCGTGGAAGCCGCCCGCTCGCGCACGACCACCATCATTCTGATGGGTTTGAGCCGATTGCCCGAAATCACCCGCCTGTTTTGCCACTCCGGCAGCGCCCATGTGCCCGCCGCCGTGATTCAGAACGGCACGCTCCCCGACGCCCGCCTCGTGACGGGCACAGTAGCCACCCTCGCCGACAAAGCCGAAGCCGCCGGCGTGGGCGCTCCGGCCATCATCGTGATCGGCGAAGTAGTGGCTTTGGCCACCGCTACGCCCCTGTCGGCAGTGGAATTTGCCACGACAGCCATCCAATACGCAGAAGTAGCTTAGCACATAATCAATTGTCTATCAATTGGTTATAAAAACACTATCGTATGTCACTTTCGCAAGGCCCTACGCTCCCCATAGGCTTCGATGAAGCTACACTCCAGCAGTTTTCCGCCGGGCTGAACACTCAGCAGCTTTTGTGGTTGAGCGGCTATTTCTACGGTCGCTATGCTGCGGGCACGGGTGAAGTCGCTCCGCAGGCTGCTCCGACAACTGGCTCAGCCTCTGCTACTTCTGTTACTATTTTGTTTGGTTCGCAGACCGGCAACAGCCAGAAAGTAGCCAAGCTTGCGGCCGAAGCCGCGCGGAAGCGGGGCTTGCCGGTGGAGGTGAAAGACATGAATGAATACGCCCCGCGCGCGCTGGCCCAAGAACGGCTGCTGCTCGTGGTGGTGAGCACCCAAGGTGAAGGCGACCCGCCCATAGCGGCCGAGGAAGTGCGCACGTTCCTGCTGGGGAAGCGTGCCCCGCAACTGCCGGACCTGCGCTACTCGGTGCTGGCCCTAGGCGATAAAAGCTACCTGCAATTCTGCCAGACCGGCAAAGAATTTGACCAGCGCCTGGCCGAGCTTGGCGCCCAGCGCCTACTGGAGCGCGTCGACTGCGACGTGGACTACCACACGGCCGCCGAGCATTGGATTGAATCCGTGCTCGAAAAGATAGCCGGTGCCACAACCACCAGTTCACCAGCCACTTCCACTGCCAACGCGACCGTAAAAGCAGAGCCTGTTACGCCGGTGTATTCCCGCCAAAATCCGTGGGAAGCGCGCATTCTGGAAAGCATTCAGCTCAACGGCCGCGGCTCTTCGAAAGAAACCTATCACCTGGAGTTGGACCTGACTGGGTCGGCACTGCACTACGAACCTGGCGACGCGCTGGCCGTGCTGCCCACCAACGAAGACCCGTTGGTGGAAGAAGTACTGCGGGCGGCGCGCCTCAGCGACACGGCGCCGGTGCAGCTCGAAAATGAGGCCCTGCCCCTGGCCGCCGCTTTAGCCAGCCGACGCGAGCTCACTGTGCTCACCCGCGACGTGGTGGAACGCTACGCAACGCTGGCGCCCTATGCACAGCTTCAGGAGCTACTCGCTGATACTCAGCAGCTTCGCCCCTATCTCTACGGCCGCGACGTGGCCGACTTGCTGACCGATTTTCCGACTGATATCACGGCGCAGACGCTTGTCGAGACCCTGCGGCCGCTGCCGAGCCGTGCCTATTCCATCGCCTCCAGCCTGCTGGCGCACCCCGATGAAGTGCACCTCACGGTAGGCGCGTTGCGCTACGATGCCCACGGCCGCCGCAAGCACGGCGCCTGCTCGTCCTTCCTCGCCGACCGCGTGGGCCTCGACGACTCGGTGCGGGTGTTTGTGGAGCGCAACGAATACTTCAAGCTTCCGACTGATTCGGCCACCGACATTATCATGGTGGGAGCCGGCACGGGCGTGGCTCCGTTCCGAGCTTTCGTGGAGGAACGCGTGGAGTTGGGCGCTGCGGGTCGCAATTGGCTGCTGTTTGGCAACCCCAATTTTACCACCGACTTTCTGTACCAGGCAGAGTGGTTGCAACACCACAAGAAGGGTGCGTTGACCAAGCTGGATGTCGCTTTCTCCCGCGACCAGGCCGAAAAACGCTACGTGCAGCACGCCATCCTAGAAAACGCCCGCGATGTGTTTGGCTGGCTTGAAAACGGCGCGCATTTCTACGTCTGCGGCAACAAGGACCGCTTGGGCAGTGCCGTCCAACACGCCCTTACCGAAGTGGTGCAGCGCGAGGCCGGCCTCGATGCGGAAGGCGCCAGCGAATACCTACGGGCCCTGAAAAAGCAGCGTCGCTACCTCGAAGACGTGTATTAAGCCCCTTACAACCACCTGTCAATCATGACGTTATGTATTTCTCCGAGGCGATGTTGTAGCAGAAAATAGCTGCGCGCCTCGTACGGGCCATTACTGGCCTGGTGCGGCTCCCAAGCAGCTTCGCGTGAAGGCTCAGCTTTACGCCTCAACCGAACCGTCGTCTACCGGACGGTTTCTTCTCTGCAAACCCCTTAGAAATACAACTCCTTGGTAATGAAGCAGTATTACGCATCTTTTTGGTTGCTCCTACTCCTGCTGTTGGTTAGCGCAGTATCGGCAATGGCGCAAGACCCCATCATTGCCATCAGCGGTACCGTGCGGGAAAACGGCACCCAACAGGCGCTGCCAGGCGTGAGCATCAGCGTGAAAGGCAGCACGACCGGCACCCTGACCGATGGCAGCGGCAAGTTTGCCTTGAAAGCCCGCTTGCGCTTCCCGTTTACGCTGGTATTCAACATGTTGGGCTACGATGCCAAAGAACTGGAAATTTCCAGCGGGAGCCAGCCCATTGCCGTGGTGCTCGAATCGCGCGCCATCTGGACCAACGAAGTGGTCGTGTCGGCGTCGCGGGTGGAGGAAAGCCGGTTGAAGTCGCCGGTGGCGATTGAAAAGCTGGACATCCGGGCCATCAAAGAAACGCCAGCGCCGAGCTTCTACGACGCGCTGGAAAACGTGAAGGGCGTGCAGATGACGACGTCAAGTTTGACCTTTAAAGTGCCCAATACCAGGGGTTTCAACATTCCGAACAACTTTCGTTTCATGCAGCTCGTCGACGGCGTGGACATGCAGGCGGCCACGCTGGGCGTGCCGCTGGGCAACGCCATCGGGCCGACGGAACTCGACATTGCCAGCGTGGAAATCACGCCCGGCGCGGCCTCGGCGCTTTACGGCATGAACGCCATCAACGGCATGGCCAACCTGACTACCAAAAGTCCCTTCACGTACCAGGGCCTGAGCGTGTACCAGAAAGTCGGCGTCAACCACGTCGATGGCCGCGACCGCGACCCGAGCGCCCTGACCGAGTCGGCGGTGCGCTACGCCCAAGTGATTAAGAACAAATTCGCTTTCAAGCTGAATTTCAGCTATTTGCAAGGCACTGATTGGCTGTCGGATACCCAAACCGATCAGAACCCGCAAAACCTGAACTCGGCCAACCCCCGCTTTCCAGCGCTTTCCGGTGCCAATAACCCGGCCGCTGACCTGTGGAACCGCTACGGCGACGACCGCAGCGGCAACGTGCCGGTAGCCATTCAATACAACGGCAAAACCGAAACCTTCAATGTGCGCCGCACGGGCTATTATGAGCGCGATCTCATTTCGCCCACCGTGCGCAACCTGAAGTTCGATGGGGGCTTGTTCTACAAGCTCACCGACAAGCTGGAACTGTCCTACAGCTACCGCTACGGCCTGATGGACGGCATTTTTCAGCGCGGCAACAAGATTCAGCTCAAGGACGTGACCGTGCAAAACCACAAGCTGGAATTGCGCGGCACCGACTACTACATCCGCAGCTACGTGCTTGTCGAGAATACTGGTAAGTCTTACAACCTCAACCCGTTAGCGACCAACCTCGATCTCAACAACGGCTCGAATAGCGTGTGGGGCGGCAGGTTTCAGAAGGAATTGCAAACCCAAATCAACAGCGGCACCGACTTGGCCACCGCCATGCAGCGCGCCCGCGCCATCGCCGACCAAGGTCGCGCCGAACCGGGTACGGCCGCGTTCGAACAACTCAAAAACACCATCACCGGCATCAACAACTGGGACATTGCCGTGAACGTGCCCGGCGCACCGGTTACCGGCGGCGCGGCCCTGTGGCAGCGTAGCCGCACGTACCACACGGAGGGCCAGTGGAATCTGGGGCCGCGCGTGAAGTGGGCCGATGTGGTGCTGGGCGCCGATGCCCGCGTGTACGAGGTAATTCCGGATGGCAACAACTTCGTGGACTTCTCGAAGCCCCTCTCCGACCGTACCACACCCGGCGGCAACAATCAGTATTACAAGAAGTTCGGGGGATTTGCGCAGGCCACCAAGCTGTTCTTTGCCGACCGCCTCAAGCTGAATGCCTCCCTGCGCGTGGACTACAATCCGGAGTTCAACCCAAAAGTCAACCCGCGCGTGGCGGCCGTGTATACGCTGGCCGAGAAGCACAATTTCCGGGCTTCGTACCAGAACGGCTGGCGCTTCCCGGCCCTGTTTGAAGCGCTGTCATTCGTAAACAACGGCAGCGTGCGGCGCGTGGGTGGTCTGGCGCGCGTGAACGAAGGCTTGGGCTTTTTGGAGAACTCCTACACGCTCGTTTCGCTCGACAACTTCACGGCTGCCGTCAACAAAGACGTGGCCGCCGACCCAACCGGCACCACAGCAGAGAAACAAGCTCGCGCCGCCCTGAAAAACCGCGGGATCTTGCAGGTGGCCAACCTTCCCACGATGCAGCCCGAAAACATCAATGCCTTCGAAGTGGGCTACAAGAGCGTGCTTTTCGACAACCGAATTGTGCTGGATCTGGATGCGTATTACAACGAGTACACCGGCTTTCTGGGGCAGGTGGAAGTGGCCGTACCGAAGTCGGGCCCGGTTGGTTCGGATGCGTCGGTGCTCGACATGCTGGCCCGCGCGAAACAGGATCGGTACCGCGTGTACACCAACGCCCGCAACAAATACCGCAGCTACGGGTCGGCGCTGGGCGTGACGTATAATTTCTACCAGAAATACACCGTCTCGGGCAACACCAACTACAACAACATCGCCGCCAACAAAGCGCAGGACGTGTTCATCACCGGCTTCAATACCCCCAAATGGACAACCAACCTGAGCTTCGGCAACCGCGAAATCGTGCGCAACGTGGGTTTCAACGTGGTGTGGCGCTGGCAAGATGCTTTCTACTGGGAAAGCCAACTGGCCAACGGCCGAATCCCGGCTTACCAGACCGTTGACGCGCAGGTAAACGTGCGCGTTCCGAACCTGAAAACGACGATCAAAGTCGGTGGAACTAACTTATTGAATAAGAGATACATACAATACGCTGCTGGCCCAACCATTGGCGGTTTGTACTACGTGGCTCTAACGTTTGACAATACGGTCATCCGGTAGAACTACGGCTGGCATCACACGCAACCATTTGAATGCCAGCCACTTTCTTTCGCAACACCTCATCCCATGGCCGATACTCCTAAACTTTCCGAAGTCGAACACGTCAAGGACGCCAGCAACTACCTGCGCGGCACCCTGCGTGAGAGCGTGCAGAACCGCATCACGGGCGCGCTTAACCCCGACGACACCCACCTGATCAAGTTTCACGGCTCCTACCAGCAAACCGACCGCGACCTGGAAAGCGAGCGCAAGCGGCAGAAACTCGAGCCCCTCTACTCCTTCATGATTCGGGTGCGGGTGCCCGGCGGCGTGGCTTCCCCCTCGCAGTGGCAGCGCATGGACGAGCTTTCTAACACGTATGCCAACGGCACGCTCAAGCTCACCACGCGCCAGACGTTCCAGCTACACGGCGTGCTGAAGCGCAATTTGCCGCGCGCCATTCAGGGTTTCAACGACGTGCTGATGGACAGCATCGCAGGCTGCGGCGACGTCAACCGCAACGTGATGTGCTCAGTCAATCCGCACGAATCGCAGCTGCATCAGCAGGTGCAGGACGTGGCCACGCAGATCAGCGCCCATCTTACGCCCCGCACGTCGGCGTACTGGGAGCTGTGGCTCAACGGCGAGCAGCACTCTGCCAGCGCCCCCAACGAAGGCGAAGAAGACCACGAGCCGATCTACGGCAAAACGTACCTGCCCCGCAAATTCAAGATTGCGCTGGCCGTGCCGCCGCAAAACGACACCGACGTATTTGCAAACGATATCGGCCTGATTGCCATTGAGAAAAAAGGCAAACTGTTGGGGTTTAACATCGCCATCGGCGGCGGCATGGGCATGACGTTCGGTATGCCCGAAACGTATCCCCGCCTCGCCGACCTAGTTGGCTATGTATCATTAGATCAAGTAGTTGACGTGTGCGAAAAAGTCGTAACGATTCAGCGCGACTGGGGCAATCGGGAAAACCGCAAGTTCTCGCGCCTCAAATACACCCTCGACCGCGTGGGCCTCGATACTTTTCTGGCCGAACTACACCAGCGGCTGGGCTATGCGTTGGCCCCCGCCAAGCCCTATCAGTTCACCACGTCCGGCGATGCATTTGGCTGGTCGGGCGGCCAAAAGGGCAAAACCAACCTGACGCTATTTGTGGAAGGCGGCCGCGTGTACGACAAACCCGGTTGCGAACTGAAAACGGCCCTGCGCCACATTTCCGAATTTCATACCGGCGAATTCCGCCTGACCGGCAACCAAAACTTAACGCTGGCCAACATCGAGCCGGCGCATCGGGCTCTTATTCAGGATGTTCTGGAAGCGCACGGCGTCTGGGCCCAGACGCAGCAGCAAACTGCCTTGCGCTTTCACTCGCTGGCCTGCGTGGCCCTGAATACCTGTTCGCTGGCCTTTGCCGAAGCCGAGCGCTATCTGCCGCACCTACTCGACCGGATTGACACCTTAATTCAGGCCAACGGCCTGGCCGACGAGGGCATCCTGATTCGGATGACGGGCTGTCCGAATGGCTGCGCGCGGCCGTATTTAGGAGAGATCGGATTGGTGGGCCGAGCCATTGGGCGCTACAACTTGTACTTGGGGGCCGACCACGCCGGCGAGCGCCTCAATAAATTATACAAGGAAATGTTGGACGAAGAAGGTATTTTGCAGGAACTCGCGCCCCTATTGCAAGCTTACGCCCAGGAGCGCCAACCCAGTGAACGGTTTGGCGACTTTGTAGTGCGTCAAGGCTACGTGCACGCCACTACGCACGGCCAGAATTTTCATGCTTAATGCGTTAGCGATGAATTCGACCGCGGTTTCTGAAGCCAACTCGCACCCTGCGGGCCTCCCTATGCCTCCTTCGTCCCCTCCGCCCGAGCCTACAGGCAACCCGCTGTTTCCGGTGTTCCTGAAGCTGGAGCAATTTCGGGTGTTGCTGGTGGGTGGCGGTTTTGTAGGGCTGGAAAAGCTGAGCGCGATTCTGCGGAATAGCCCTGCTACGACTGTTACCGTCGTGAGTATCACGATGTTGCCAGAGCTGCAAGCCTTAGCCGCGCGGCACCCGCGCGTGCAGCTCCACAAGCGCCCCTACTCCGACGACGATCTGCCGGGCCACGATTTTATTTTCGTTGCCACCAACGACAAGGCGCTAAATCGGCACATCAAAGCCTCGGCCGCCGAGCTCCATCTGCTTACTAACGTGGCCGATACGCCTGCCGAATGCGATTTTTATCTCTCCTCGGTGGTGCAGAAAGGGGACTTGAAAGTGGCCATCTCCACCAACGGCAAGTCGCCAACCGTAGCCAAACGGCTGCGCGAAGTGCTGGAAGAGTCGTTGCCGGGCGAGTTAAATACCGTGTTGCAGCAAATGACCGTCATCCGCGGCCGTCTGAACGGCGATTTTGCCCAAAAAGTAAAGTCGCTGAACGCGGTTACGGCCGAGCTGGCCAACGGCCCTGCCTTCGAATCGCCGGCCACAACCTATTGGCGGCGGCTGGCGACGGGTTCGCTGCTGGCTTTTGCGGCGCTGCTCATTCTCAACATTGCCTCCTACTATGTTACGTGGCCGCAGGCCTACGCGGTATTGCGCAGCGGAGGCACCTTTTACGCCTTCGTGGCCATCGGTTTTCTGGCCCAACTCATCGACGGGCTGCTGGGCATGGGCTACGGGGTCGTGACGGCTATTAGCCTGATGTCCATGAACATACACCCCGCCGCCGTGAGCGCCAGCATTCATACGGCCGAGATGTTTGCCAGCGGCGCGTCGGGTTACAACCATTACAAATTCGGCAACGTCAACCGCCGCTTGTTCAAGGCCTTGCTCTTGCCAGGTATTGCAGGCGCAGTGGGTGGCGCTTTCTTGCTCTCGTATTTTGGCGAAACCTATGCCAATTGGGTAAAGCCTCTGCTGGCCGTGTATCTGTTGCTGTTGGGCGTACGCATCATCAGCCGCGCTTTTCGTCAGCAGGAAAGCAAACGCAAGATCAAACACGTGGGCTGGCTGGCCGCCGCGGGGGGCTTCCTTGATTCGTTTGGCGGCGGTGGCTGGGGGCCATTGGTCACGAGTACGCTTATTGCGAAGGGCCGCACCCCGCAGTATGTCATTGGTTCTGTGAGCCTTACCGAGTTCTTTGTAACCTTCGCCAGTGCCCTGACTTTCTTCTCGCTCATCGGCATCTCGCACTGGCAAATCGTGCTGGGCCTGATTGTAGGCGGCGTGGCGGCGGCACCATTTGCGGCTCGGTTGGCGGGCCGTCTGCCCATCCGCTGGATGTTTATCGGCGTGGGCCTGATGGTGATCCTGTGGAGCCTGTGGGCTTTGCGCAAACTGTTTGTATAACGACACGAGCCTGATAGGGGGCAGCTATATTGTTGAGCCCCTACTGGCTTATCTACAATAGCTTGATTATCAAATTATTGACTACGCAACCAAGAGATTGCGTAACCTTCGTCTTCGAAGGTGTTGTATACGATGGGCAATTCGCGCACTTCGTTGATCACCACGTTGGTAGCCAGGCGCGCGAACACGCTTTTGGCCGAAATAACTGCTCCAAAGCGGTAACCGCCTTCGGTGACCGCGCGCGGCATCCATTCGTTTACAATCCAAGCTTGTTCGGCTGGCGTAAAAGGCACCATCTGGTCTTGCCGAGCCAATAGCTTGCCCCACCTATTGCGATGCAGCGCCCGAATAACGTGCTGCAACAACGCCCGAAACGCCGCTTCCTCTCGAGGCCCGGCCGCCCAGTCCAGCCGCAGGTAGCCCCCGGCGTCTTCCGTGATCCGGCCGGCGCTGTTTTGAAAATAAAGGGTGGCAGTTGTAGCAATTGGCTTCATTGTCGGCAATATAATGACAGCTTGCACCTAACAAGCCATCTTACGGCCAGCCAAGACATCTGGGTACTTTTTAGGGTGAATAGTGGCCCTTGCAACAGCCATTAGCGTTGTGCGCCCCAACGTCACTCCCCTGTGTAGCAGGCAGGTCTGCCCAGCCGATACATGAATAACTACGTTATTGACAACAAGTTACCCGGATGACGTTTTTACGGTAATCGGGGCTACCTGCGCGGTAGTGGATGGGGTGCCCCCGCTTATGCACGGCCATCCCGACTCGTATTCCACCCGATCCAGCAGCAGCACGCGCCGGGAATATCCCTGTTCGTCGTTGATGGCGTCGAACGTAGGTTGTTGGGTATCAATTGCATGGTAAGCCATCCAGTCGTGGCCGGCCTCGTCACGGATAATGCAGTTATGACCGGGAGCGCGCCACCGGCTATTGCCTTCCAGTATGGTGCTATTGGGGTGGCCAGTGGCTTGTGCAAGCGTTTCGAATGGGCCGGTAGCACTACGCGAGCGGGCTACCATCACGCCATAATGAGCCTGTTCGCCGCAGCAGTTGTCGCCCGAATAAAACAGGTAGTACCAGCCATTACGCAACACTACCCAGCTGCCCTCTATCAACCGCTGATAATTCGTGAGATCGTCGGTTAGAGCTGGCTCTACAAGCGTAACAAGTTCACTGTCAGGCACGAAAGAAATACGATCAGGTGCCAGCTCCCGCACCATCAGGGGGCCAAAGCCGGAGCCCCAATAAAGCAGCCGACGGCCAGTAGCGGGGTCGTCGAAGGCCATGGGATCAATGTTCAGGAAACCTTCGCCGCACTGTAACGGCTGCCCACTATCAACGAATGGCCCGTGCGGCGCCGTAGCCGTTGCCACGGCCAGGCAAAGACCTTCCGCACCATTGGGCTGCGCCGAGTAGTAGAGATAATACCGGCCATCATGCTCGCTTACGTGCGGTGCCCAGATGCGCTGCGTGGTGTCAGCCCAAGCGGGTTTATCCGGCAATCCTTCTCCTAAATGCTCCCACCGAACCAGATCGGCAGACCGTGCTATCTGCAGGTTCAGGATCTGGCCGTGGTATCTGGTTTGGGTGCCGTACGCGTAGTACCATCCGTCCGAGCCCCGAATGATGGTTGGGTCGGGGAAATCATCGTCCCATACAGGGTTCTGGTAAAAGTCGGAGGGAGTGAGCGGACTCATTGCGGAGCAGATTTGCAAATGCTCATTGGCCGTAGTGGCGCCAGATGGCGTAAATCAAGGCTAATATCGCAGTTACCGTCATCAGAATATAAATCACGCGATTCTGGCGCGGCTCAATCTCGTTGCTTTTCATTGGGCTGGCATGGCATTTCTCCTCCTAACGGCCCCACCGTGGGTAAGGTTAGCGCCATGGCTCAAAGGCCTAGCCGACAGGCGGATCGGGTAGCGGCATCCAGTGGGTCACGCCTTTCACGTAGCGATCTATCCCCTGCCGATCAGGCGTCACAAACATGTGTTTAGCGCCCGGCGTTTGTTCGGGTTTATACGTCGCTACCGTGATATCCAGCCATGAAGAAGGCGCATATACCAGCACACGCTGATTAGGTGCAGGCAGCTGTTCTGTACGCAAAATCCAGTTCACTTTAGCCATTCTCATACCCAAAAGTATTGCTTAGCTTCTTAAGCTGCCTAATTTTTCCCCAGCCTGCTTGGTAGCCTTCCTACAAAAAAAAGCCCCAACCGGGAGGCTGGGGCTTCAAAAGAAAATTGTGGGTAAAAAGCACTTACATTTATGATATCTACTTGATTACCAAACCTTTGAACTTTTCAAGTAGTATCCTAGCCGTTAGTTGAATATCCAGATGGGCCACAACATGGGTTTCAACACAAATTTCCACTTGCTGGCGGGCAAATACACGTCCCAAAAATAACTGTTGAATTCGCGAGCTGACGGATGAGGCGCGCATAAAGTCCACATTTCCTGAGGCGTCTGCTCCCGCAGAAACCGACGCAACTCCCGTTCTTCGATGTAAAGCGAAATCATTACCAAAACGAAGAAAAAACTGCAATATACCATGAGCACTGCAGTAAATGGAAGTAGGATGTCCTTCATGGCACTAGGTTACTAAAAGAGTAGAACAAAAGCGAAAATATCCAAAAATATTTTTTTCACTCCTCTTCGAAAACCTGTTCAAAATCAATCGTACACATTGGCTATTTGGTTTTATTCAACTCTTTTCGAATGCATAAGACCTTTCAAAAGCTTGAATTAAATCATATTCATTATTTTATAAGTCCAATTTATCTAAACACAAAAATTTCTTTTAAAAATTCAATACAGTCCTTTAACACACTCAAGAGGATTTGTATAAATCTAATTCAAGTCAGTTACAAGAAGGATCAAATGTTAAGTGACGAAGTCCGATTAATGAAGCTGCTACAGGCGGAAAAGCTAGGAAGTTAGTTTATTCCAAGCATAACTTCCAAATGTATCCCGCTAACGTTTGCGGGTAGTTGCTGACCGAAGGCTTTTCCAGCGTTAGTCTTGGTTCACTAAATAGCAGCGGCCCGGCAGAACGATAACGTTTTGCCGGGCCGCGCGGTAAACAACAGTTTAGTAGCCAGTGAAGGCAGAAATTATATAAAAGAGTTAGTTGAACAACCGATTAAACCACAGCAGAGGGGCTAGCACAAAGCGCCATTTGCTGGCGGGCAGGTACACATCCCAGAAATAATGATTAAAGGTTTCGTTGTCAGGCTGGATTGTATGTTTATTCCATACTTCCCGGGGGGTTTGTTCGCGCTCTAAGCGTCGGCGCTCATGGCTCTCTACAAAGAAAGCCATAAGCAGAGAAAGCATAAAAAGGCCGCAATAGCCCATAAATAGTGTGATAAGGGGATGTAAGACAGCCTTCATACTACTATAGTACAAAAAAAGACAGGAAACTTGCAAATATTTAAGCGGGAAATTCTCGCTTGTTATAAGAGGATCTCAGGTTAAAAGATAACCTATGATATAAATATCTACCGATCAATTAGTTAGAAGAGTTGCGTAATACCTTATAGACGCAACCGATGGCTTCAGGCACTACCTTTGTACCGCTTATCTTAGGCCCCCGTAACTTATGAAAAAGTACCTCACCCCCGAAGTTATTGCTGCCCTGAACAGCCTGCCAACGTCCGACGCGCCAGTTCAGGCACCAGCGCTGGTAACCGCTTCCGATTTACTGTTGCAGCGAGCGCAAGTGCTTGACCCAGAGATGATAACTCTGTCACTGGACGAGGTAGAAGCACAATTGCAGAAGACTTTTGACGATGACCCCTGGACGCTCAGAATGCTTTCGCAGGTGCCGGCGGCTGTCCTACATCGCTATACCTATGTGTATGTAAACCAAGGGATGCTGACGGCGTAACAACTTACCTCACCTTAAAACATAATTTACTGATTATCAGTATATTAACCCCATATTAATACCAGCGTACCGCCAATGATAAGGGTGGCGCCCAAACCAGTTTGCCAGGTTAGCTTTTCGCCCAGAAACAGTACTGACAGCACTATAGCCAAGGCTACGCTGAGCTTATCGACGGGCGCTACCTGAGAGACTTTGCCAAGCTGTAAGGCTCTGAAATAGAAGATCCAGGACATGCCCGTGGCCACACCCGACAGAATCAGAAAGAGCCAGTTGGTGCGGGTAAGGGTGTGTACTTCAGTCAGACTGCCGCGGAAAAATACGATTCCCCACGCCAGTAGCAGAATCACGACCGTCCGGATGGCGGTAGCCAGGTTGGAATCGACGCCTTTCACACCGATTTTGGCCAATACTGCCGTAAGAGCAGCAAACAACGCCGAAAGCAAAGCATACAGCCACCACATATAGTGTTATTTTACTTAAACAACTTATTCTCAATCGACTACCCAGCGCGCCTAAACCGCTGACCAGCATACGCCGCGCTAACCCGTTGGGCGAAAAACCTATTGTACGGGCGCCTTATTTAAATAGCTGGTATGAGACCTCATACCTGCGTCGCCTGTAGGATCTTGCCCGTTCTACGCAAGCCGATGCGCTCCCGGTTAACGCAAAACGCCCCAACCCGAAGGGCTGAGGCGTCTTGCTTGCGTGGTGGAAGCGGATAGCAAGCCCAGGTCTGGCTTGCGTTATTTTTGCTCTAACTGGTCCAGAGCTGCTTTCAATCTTGGTAGCGCGTCCTCAATGGCCTCCAGCGAAGCGCCCCCCACCGACATGCGGAACCACGTGGAGGTATCGGAAGTGCCGAACGCGCCGAAGGGCACGACAGCCAGCCGCGCATCCGAAATCAGGTACGACGTGATGTCTTTGTTGGTGGCGAGGAGCTTCCCGGCCGGTGTAGTTTTGCCTAGTACCGAAATTTCCGCCGTCAGGTATATGGCGCCCATTGGCACGATGGCATCGACGGGGTAGCCTTGCTTCTTCAGATCCTTTAACCCTGAGTACAAAGCAGTTAGGCTCTTCTGCACCTTGCCTTTAAAATTGCTCAGAAACGCATCAACCTGTTGGGTTTGGGGCAGAAAGTGTGCAGTGGCCACTTGTTCTGCCTTCGGCGCCCACGCCCCGATGTGCCCGAGGATGGACTTCATTTTGTCGATGACGTTGGCCGGGCCAAAGGCATACCCCACGCGCACGCCGGTAGCGGCGAAGCACTTTGAGATGCCGTCGATATAAATTACGTACTCGCGCAGTTCGGGGCGCAGGTTGACGGGATCATAATGCTTGGTGTCGCCGAAGGTCAGCATCCAGTAAATCTGGTCGTACATGATGTACAGCGGCTTTTCGTCTGCGCCGCGGGTTTTGTTCTCGGCAATTACCAAGTCACAGATTTCCTCGAGGTCTTCCTTGGTAAACACGGTGCCGGTGGGGTTCAGCGGCGAGCACAGAGCCAGCAGCGTAGCTCCCTTCAGGTGCGGCGCGACGTCGGCCGCGCCGGGCATGAAGTTGTTGTCGGCGGTGGTTTCCACCATGATGGCCTCAGCGCCCGACAAATGGCAATAATGGTTGTTATTCCACGACGGCACCGGAAACACCACCTTGTCGCCCGCGTCGATCAGGGCCATGTATGTGGCATAAATCAGGGGGCGCGAGCCGCCGGCCACCAGAATATCGTTGATCGAATACGTCAAGCCCAAGCGCGTTGTGAGAAACGCGGCGACGGCCGTGCGGAGATCGGCTACGCCATTGGCCGGCGGATAATTGGTGTTGCCCGCCTCGTAGGCGCTGAAGATCTCCGTTTGGAGCTCTTGGGGAATCGGGAAAATAGCGGGATCAAAATCACCAATGGTAAGGTTGCAGATCTGCTCCCCCTTCTTGATCATGTCGTTGACCTCGTTGCCGATTTTAATGATTTCGGAGCCAATTAGGCTACCGGCCATCTGCGAAACAGTCATGAGCAGGTATTTTTTTGCCTAAATATACAGGGGCTGAAAGGAAAAGGCCGCTAAAATGCCCAAGGGAAGTCGCTGGGGCTCAGGCGCAAACGATTGTTGTAGGAGTCCGCGGACGTCCTTGCCCAGCGTGTAGGCATGCACACGCAGAAAGCGCCAACACTACATAAAACTTTAAATATCAAATACTTAAGCCTAAATCAATATTTTTCGAACCGATCATCTACGTTAAACAGCAGCAGGCGATCGGTCGGCGGCACACAATTTTTTAGCCTACGCTTCAGTTTAAGCAGCAGACCAACCAATTTCTCAGCATGTACAAAGCTCTGATTCTGTTCTGCGCTCTGCTGATCCTGGCAGACCTCCAACCCGCTCCTGCTACGGCCGGCCGCGCCACTGCATATGCCCGCGCCAAGGCCAAGGGCCGCATGTTTGTGCACCGCCCCTACTACAAAGCCTACAAAGGCCGTAAAAAAACTAAGCGTCACGCTTGGTTTGCTCTGCCGAGCAAGAAAGCCTCGGCTCCGCATAAAGTTCGGCAAAGCCGGTTTTAGGGCAGCTCGCAGACTTCTATCTGCCCAATCAGTAACACATTGTAAATAATATGCCGCGATGGTTTAAAGCCGCCGCGGCATATTGCATTATATAGCATTGACGTACAACGATTTATATATTATTATACTACTCTTTTTCCATCTATAAGTGAAGAACTCTTTCGCCTAGACGTGAGGCTTACCACTTTGCTCCAAAATAAGAGTGGTGTATGCAAGTAGCTCAGTGTTACCTTCCCTTCCTTATGTATCAATCTTACTTCTATTCCTATGCATAAAGGCAGACTAGAAGCCTTCAGCGACGGCGTACTGGCCATTATCATCACGATTATGGTCTTGGAAATTAAAGTCCCGCACGGCCACGATTTCGCGGCGCTAAAACCCCTGTTGCCGGTAGTGTTAAGCTACATTCTGAGCTTTGTGTACGTCGGTATTTACTGGAACAACCACCACATGATGCTGACAAGCATCAACCGGATCAGCGGTAACGTGCTGTGGGCCAACCTGCACTTGCTATTCTGGCTTTCGCTGATCCCGTTTGTGACCGGCTGGATGGGCGAGAACGAGTTTGCGCCCGCTACGCTGGCCCTGTACGGGTTTGTGTTACTGATGAATGCACTGGCTTACTTCGTTTTGCAACGCCAGATCATTGCTGCCGACGGCCCCGACTCGGTATTGGCGCACGCCCTTGGCAAGGACCTAAAGGGCAAGCTCTCGCCTCTGCTCTATTGCCTGGGCATTGCTGCGAGCTTCGTAAATTCGTGGGTAGCGGGCGCATTTTATGTCTTTGTGGCTTTGATTTGGCTGGTGCCAGATCGACGCATTGCGCGAATGCTAAAGGCGGGAGAACAGCACTAACTCATTGCGAACCGGCCACGTTGTGTTCTTCTTATAGAAAGAATAAGAAATAGTGCATAAATGAGCTACTGTAAAGATCGAAGCAAAATAAATTGCATAAGTAGAGCAGCAATGGCACTTCAAATTCAAGCATCAATTCATTGTATAAATATCTAATAGTCAAGTTTTTATATACAATAAACCTCTGTATCAGGCGATTTATCAACGTCTTATTATTGTTTTGCAGGGTTAAATTTGACTTCTACCTCGTTTCGAGAAAATATAACGTTATGTAGCTGAGCCTTGCTTACCTTTGCCTCGTAGCGGCCCGTCCGTTGCCTGATTCTTATTCTGCTTAGGTTATGAAAAAACTTCTCCTCGTTGTGCTGCTACTTGCTTCTGTTGGTGCTTCCGCCCAGATAAAACCCGTGGAGCGCAAACGCTATCTGCGCCCCAAAAAGGACGAAAATTGTGCTTACGTATTCAACGTAACCAAGAATACCGACGAAGATTCGGAGGCGGACGGCGCCGTAACGCGCCTTGCGTACCGCCCATATGCCGAGTTGCTCGCCGAAATTGACGCGCTGCGCAAGATGAACAACTGGGCCGACAGCACGTACCAGCGCCGCTTCAGCACCTTACCCGCCGGGGGCACGCTGGTAATAACTATGCTGCGCCGAGGTGCCCAAAACGCCGACCCCGCTTACCTAGCCCTTTCCGCCAAAGACAAAGACGGCAAAGTATTGCTAGCCCAAGAGTCGTTGCCCGCAGGCTCCGGCCGCTTCTGGAACCGGGACTTATACACTAGCCAACGGACTATACCATTTGTTAAAACCGAAACTCCACAGGAAGTAAGCATTGTCATCAATGACGCTAAGCTCAAGCAAGACTTTATGTATTTGGTTAAAACACAGTAAATAGCTGTTTACTAAGTATCTGCCTAAAAAGCGATTCATTGCTGACTCAAATCAGCAATGAATCGCTTTTTTATACCCAAATGAATACGAGATTTACCAGGCTATTGATTGCGTAATCGAAGCCATTGTACGGCAATAATGGCTTTGCCATCTTCGAATTTGGTTGTGCTTAGTTCCTCTTTCGTGAACTCGATGGTCGTAATTTTTTCACCTTCATCGACACCGCCTCCGTCGCTGGTTTGCTGACTTACCTCGGCATAAAACAGCGAAATCTGCTCGGCGCTGGCTCCCGCTGAGGGGTAATAGGTGCTGATGGGCTCGATGTGATCGACCGTATAGCCTAGCTCCTCCTCTATTTCGCGGCGCATGGCTTGTTCGGGCGACTCCCCTTCTTGGTCCAGCATTCCGGCCGGCACCTCGATCAAATCGGACTCGGACCCTACACGAAATTGCTTCACCATCAGATACCGCTGCTTTTGGGTATCAAATACCAAAGCCCCAACTGCCTTGCCGGGCTCGAAGCGCTCGCGCTGATAGCTTTTGTCGCCATCCTGCACCGTGAGCTGGCTGAGCTTATATTTCTTACCGTTGTACACTATTTTCCGTTCGGTGATGTTCATGGGTCTGGTATGTATGTTTCTGGGCTTAAAACTCAGGAACGCGAGCCATCAGCCGGACGGCCTACAGTTCCTGCAATTGGGGCATTTTTACGCAAGCCATCCGGAGCGCGGCTAAAGCATAGCTCAACCTTTAGTAGTAATATTCTGTATATCAATCTTTTAAAAACCTCTGTTGCCGCCTGCTTTCGCAGAAGTCACTCTGGTACTCGCGGTGTTCTTTGGGGTTGCCGCAGGCTTTTCACCACCGCATTTCCGGCTGCTGTCGTAAAACATACGACCTTTACGGATTCAACTCCCCGATTCTGCCTCTGCCGTCCTGCGCGGACGGCTTCTTTTTTACTCCCTGTTTGATGTCTTTCGACGAACTTAACCTGATTCAACCTATCCTGCGTGCCTTGCACGAGGAAGGTTACACTACTCCCACGCCCATTCAGGAGCAAGCCATTCCGCATGTGCTGGACGGCCGCGACCTGCTAGGCGTTGCCCAGACGGGCACGGGCAAAACTGCCGCCTTTACCGTTCCGATTCTTCAGATTCTGCACCAAACGGCCCAGGTCGAGCGCCATTCGCACTCCCGCATCCGTTGCTTGGTACTGACGCCTACCCGCGAGCTCGCTATTCAGATTGGCGAGAGCTTCGCCGCTTACGGCCGCCATTTGCAGCTGCGCCACACCGTCATTTTCGGCGGCGTAGGCCAGTTGCCCCAAACCAATGCTCTGAAGCGCGGCGTGGAAGTGGTCATTGCGACTCCCGGTCGTTTGCTCGACCTGATGAACCAAGGCTTCATCGACTTGCGGCACATTGAGGTGTTCGTGCTGGACGAAGCCGACCGCATGCTCGACATGGGCTTCATCAACGATATCAAGCGCATCCTGCCCAAGCTGCCCACGCGCCGCCAAACGCTGTTTTTCTCGGCCACCATGCCGCCCGCGATTCAGGAGTTGGCCAACACCATCCTGCGCCCAAACCCAATCAAAGTAGCCGTCACGCCCGTTTCGAGCACGGCCGACACGGTTACGCAGAGCGTATTCTTGGTTGACAAGCACGACAAGCCTGCGTTGCTTCAGCATCTGCTTAGCGATCAGAAAATCCGTCGGGTTCTGGTGTTTACCCGCACCAAGCACGGCGCCGACCGCGTGGTAAAGGGTCTGGCCCAAGCCAAGATTCCGGCCGAAGCCATTCACGGCAATAAGTCGCAGAATCACCGGCAGCGAGCCCTGACCAACTTCAAAACCGGCGCGACGCGCGTGCTGGTAGCCACCGACATTGCCGCGCGCGGCATTGACGTAGACGAGCTGACGCACGTTATCAACTACGAAATTCCGAACGAGCCGGAAACTTACGTGCACCGCATTGGCCGCACAGGTCGGGCCGGCGCTTCGGGCATAGCGTATTCTTTTGTCGAGGAAGAAGAGCGTGCGTATCTACAAGATATTCAGCGCCTTATCCGCCGCCAGCTTGACGTAGTTGGCGACCATCCGTATTCTGTCAACGACGTGGCTCCGGTGCTGTTGCACGGCGGCGCGCCCATTCAGAAGCCGAAAGGCCCGGCTGGTCGTCCGCCCCGCCCCGGCCGTGGAGGCGACCCACGCTCGCCCCGCCCCGCGGGCGGCGATTCGTCGCGCCCCAAGCAGCAAGGACAAGCTCGTTCCGGTGGCCCGCGTGCCGCCTCTGCACCTGCCAAGGCTCGGCCGAGCGGCGAGCGCTCAGCCGGTAGCAGCCAAACCGCTCAGAATGGTCAAAGCCGTCGCCGCTTCCGAGGCGGCAATAGCCGATAATTTAATAAATTATTGATTATCAATAGCTTACAAATATAATACCACATACTTTTTGAGCTCTTACAAAAGCAAGGCCCGCGACCTATCAGGTTGTGGGCCTTGCTTTTATGCGTTTGGTTGAAACAAAACGGTGCGGCACGTAATTATAGCCTCGGAAGTATTCGTATTTCTGACCAAACCTGATCGCTACGTTCTCCTCCATGGCCAAGAGCACACTTTCCGTTATTCAGGCGCTACGCGATACGGCCCAGCGTCTTGCTTCGCAGGCCCCCTACCAATGGGGCCACATGGGCAGCTGCAACTGCGGCCACCTCGCCCAGACTATCACGCACCTTCCTAAGGGGGAAATTCACGCCCGCGCCATGCAGCGCTACGGCGATTGGGAGCGCCAGCTCATCGACTATTGCCCCACCAGTGGCCTGCCCATCGACCATACCATCGACGAGATGCTGGCCCTGGGCTTTACGCGCACCGATCTGACGCATTTGGAGCGTCTTTCCGACCCGGCTATCCGATCTCTTATTCCTTTTGAGCGTCGCAATGCCCTGCGCCACAACCAGCGCGACGATGTAGTGCTGTACCTGCGTACCTGGGCCGATTTATTAGAGAACCAACTGCTGGCCGGCATTCAACTCCCTGATTTGCAGCTAGACCCCCAGGCCGCCCCGAGCCAGTTTGTCATGAGCTAACCAAGACCGGGTTGTCAAACACGAAAGCCCCGCCGAATCGGATTCGGCGGGGCTTTTTATGTGGTTGCGCTTATGCTCGCCCGTTCTTAGTAGTTCACGTTGCTGCGCTGGGCCTCACGGTACAGCTCAGCGCGGTGGCTGCGCTTGTAGGCAGCATCAGCCGCAGGATCTTTTTCAGCGTCGGGAGCCTGCGAGCAGGACGTCAGGTACAGCGATGCACAAGCGGCAAACAGAAGGAGCAGACGGGACTTTTTCATGATCCAAAGGTAAGCACCGCTTCCAAGACCGGCAAACATTCCGGACGCTTAAGGTGCGTTCGGCAATTCTTACGAGCCCTTCTGGCATAAGTTTCACACAGGGCCGCCCGCATGGCAACCTGATAGAAATGTTAACTATCAACTCTCCTATTAAAAGACCCTCTCCTGCATATAACATTCATATTAGATTTGTAAACAATATTTCTACTATATACTCTGTACTCTGTCAAATGCCGCAGATAGGACTTAGCGCTTTTACATTCTCACCACTTAGACTATCTAAAGCTCCTCTGTTAATCTGACCGTGTTAGCCATGCTAACGCCATTGGCGGCTCATTATTGATCGAAATTTTCACTTATCTCATACTCACGTCTTGTTAAAAAGCTTAGCAAAGAAGATCATAACTCTTTTCAGCTGAAGAAATGATATAATTATAACTATTCTAATAAATTAGATAAACAAAATATACCCCTATATATCTTCTCTTAAACTTCAATAACAAATGCATAACTATCTGATAAATAGATATTTATTTTTTTATAATTAAACAAGTTGAGTTGCTCTTTAATCAAGCTTAAAAGGTTTGCTTTTAACATGTCAACGTATCAGGTATGTTGATCAATAGCGCCTCGAGTTAGCTACGAAATACTAGCCAAGTAGAGGCAATGTAAGCCAGTCTGCCAAATTGCACTGGCTTTTCAATTCCTTATCAAGAACCAAGAAAGAGAGGAGTTATCAAGCAGAAAACTGCCAGCAAGAATTGCGCCCATAGCCGAGCTACGGAGAAGGCTAATAAGCTAGTTAGCAGCCTCCGGGCGGTAGTCGACAAAGGTCCCGTCCTGATAGAAAATCACGATTCGACGGATTGCCTTTTCAGGCGATGTCAAGCCTGCCAGCGTTGCAGCCGTAGCATCTGAAGTCACACTTGGCGCAACAACCGGCGGTAATACAGCAGATACCTTGGACGCGCTCGGAGCGGGCTCAGAGGGAAGTGCTGGGGGCGCCATAGTAGGCACTACCTCCGCAATGGGGGCGCTAACAGGAGCCACTGATGCCGAACTACTGGTAACCGTCTCGCTGTATTCCAGAGCATCCACGACGTCGTTAGAGGCCTGTAGGGGTTTAGCAGGCACCCTGGGCTTATCAGAACGTGCTGGAGCTGTTTTGCGGGCAGGAGAAGCCGCTAATGCGCTGTTTTCAGGCTGTTCTGTAGTTGTAGCAGCATTTACACCTCCTGGAGCAGCTACCATTTCGCCTGCGCCGCTCAGAAGCCACGGCAGAGAAAGGTCTGGAAACGCTGCAATAATCTTCTGCACTACTTCCAGGCTAGGCTTATTACGGCCGCTGAGAATGTGGCTTATGATTGGCCGGCCGACCCCGATGGCGTCCGCGAACTGGGTAGGCGTCAAGTGGCGCTTCGTCAGAATTTCCCGGATACGCTCGAGCATAAAAGCCTACATAAGAGTGTGATTTACAAATGTACAGCTAAAAAATCACCTGTTCAACGCCATGAATGCAGTTTACAATATGCAACATGACTGTTATTATTAATATCACAATAGTAAACACAAGGCGATGCGGTTTACTATTGTAAAACATATGTAAACTATACCCCTTGTAGCTCCTATTCCAAGATTTCTACTTACGCTACAGTGGAATAGATCTAAGTAGAGCACATCCAGTATTTACCCTCTCCCTAGGCCATCACTTATGCGCCAGCGCTAAAGCAGATATAAGGGCAAAAAATAACGCTGGCTACCTTACGGCAACCAGCGTTAGGGCTAGTCAATGTCATCACTGTTCGTACGCTACTTACGCGAAGTCAGATGAGCATATTCAAGCTGAGTACAGTAGCAACTTCAGGGAGCACGTTGGGGAAAGCTAAGCTCTACTCCTAGTTAAAATACTCTTTGGCCAAGGCTTTGTCGTGGCCGTATATGTCATCGCGAAAGTGCACTTTCCCTCCTTCGTCAACCCAAGCAGTGAAGTATACTAGGTATACCGGTAGCTTTTCGGGCAGGGTAATGTACTGCTCCTGCCGCTGCGAAATCACGTCCAGAATCTTCGTCTCATCCCAGCCGGGCTTGTTGCGCAGGAGGTACTCAGCCAGTTTAATAGGCTCGGCAACGCGCACGCAACCGTGACTGAAGCCACGCTTTGCCTGGCTAAAAAGCTCGTCGTGCGGCGTGTCGTGGAGATAGATATCCTGCGAGTTAGGGAAGATAAACTTCACGTCACCGAGGTCGTTTTTGGGTCCTGGCCGACGGCGAACCGTGTACTTAAAATTCTTCTCATCCACGTTGGCCCAGTCAATTGAAGTAGGGTCGACGGGCACGGCTTTGCTACCGTATCCCTTCACAACTTCCATGTCCAGACGCTCAAGAGTACCTACCGGATCAACCTCCAATTTGGGCTTGAGCTCCTTCTGAATAATGCTCATAGGCACGTTCCAATAGGGCGACAATACCACGTATTCCATCTTGTCGCTGAACACTGGAGTGGCGTTCAACGTCTTGCCCACGATTACGGGCATGGACATAACTTCCTTGTTTTCCTCCACTATATGAAGGGTGTATTCGGGGATGTTGACGAGCAGATAGCTAGGTTCAAAACGCTTGGGCAGCCAGCGCCACCGTTCCATATTCAGGATGATCTGGTCAATGCGATCGTTGAGCGGAACGTTGAGTTGGTGAATCGTTTCGCCGCTCACAATGCCATCCGCTTTTAGCCCATTATCTTCCTGAAATTCCTTTACCGCCGCGACCAACTCAGCGTCGTACACTTGGTTTGGGGCGGCCGCAGCGGGTTGCACTCCACCATTGGAAACCGTTTGAGCGGGCGTAGCACCGGGCTGTTCTGCAGCTGCTTTTACGCCCAACAATCGTTGCCGTAACAGCGCCACAGTCGGAGAGGAAGCTCCGGGTTTGAGGCGAGTACTAGCCGGAATTACAGGCCAATTGCTGTTGCGCTGCAAAGCCCGGTAATCCGCCAGAGCCTTTTTCAGGCGCTCATATTCGGGGTGCAACGGCTCAAACTCGTAGTATGGATACGTGCTGTCGCGCTCCTTCAGAATAGTCATCAGTGCCTTGTGAAGCTTAATCTTGTTGCGCTTCACATTCCAGTCGATGCTCTTGACTTCGCGCGGGTTTACGGTACCCCGATAAAAATCTGAGGCCCAATTGAAGTAGGTACCCGATAGAGCTACATCAATCTGTTTTTCCAGCGCATTGCGCTTGGTTGAGTCGGATTTTGACTTTTCAAACTCATCGAACAGCTTATCGAAGTCCTTGATTTGATACTTCTTAGGGTCCAGACCTTCGTCGGCAGCCTTATTGATGACCCCCAATAAAGTCTTGGCCTGTGGTACGAGTTCGTGGTTGCGGAACCAACCTAATCGGTAGTCCCGCTCTTTATAAAACTTCTTACCCCATTCCCATTGGTCTTTAAACGCAGGCTCTGCCAGCATCTGGCGGGCCACGTAAACGCTATCTAACTTGGGCTGGGGACCGGCAACTTTCGTAGTCAGGTCGTCGGGCAGAGCATCCTTCAGTTTCGCCTTCTGATCCTGGCTGCACGAAGCAGCCGGAGCCAGCAGCACCAGCCCAAGGAGCCAGTACACAAGCGAGGTAAAGAAGGTGGAAAAAAAATATGGTTTCATGAAGCAGAGAAGGTGTGCGCTTGAGAGCGAGTGGAATGAATAACCTGAGAACCCGTAGGCAAAAAGCTTACCGAATCGGTTCCCGGATTTTTGCCCGTTCTACTACAATACGTCTTGCAGGGTTACTGCTCAACCGTAATGCGTGGACACACCTTGCACCGCAAGTTAGAAGTTTTGCTATACAGTTGTAAATAATATCCCGGCGTTTTGCACTTTGCCTTTTGGCTATCTTTGGCGTTTCCCCTCACGTCTTCTCCCAAAGCTCAGTCTTAGCTTGCCTGTTATGTCTGCCACTACTGCCCTGCTTTCCCCCGATCCTCACACACATGCTCAGCCGGCCGATGCGGTAGTGAGGCATTTAGAGCTGAACCTTGTAGTTGATTTCGAGAGCCGCTCCCTAAGCGGATACGCGACCTGGCAGTTTCAAAAATTCGGCGCGGCCTCCGAGCTGGTGCTCGACGCCCGTGACCTCGACGTTGAAGCAGTTCTGCTGGGCGGCCCCACCGGCGAGCCAACGACTTTCGAGCTTGGGCCCTCCGATCCGGTGCTGGGCCAGTCGCTGCGCATTGCTATCCGGCCCGACACTACTGCGGTCACGGTTCGTTACCGTACCACTCCGGGCGCGGCCGCTTTGCAATGGCTTCCCCCGGAGCAGACGGCCGGTCGGCAGCATCCTTTTTTGTTTACCCAATCGCAAGCCATTCTTGCGCGCACCTGGCTTCCGTGCCAGGACTCCCCCGGCGTGCGCTTCACCTGCGAAGCAAGCGTTCGCGTACCGGCCAAGCTTTTGGCGCTGATGAGTGCCGAAAACCCACAAGCCCTGAATCCATCAGGTCAGTATCATTTCCGCATGGAGCAACCGATTCCAGCTTACCTCATGGCGTTGGCTGTCGGTGATCTGGCATTTGCTCCCCTTAGTTCTCGCACTGGCATCTATGCCGAACCAACTACGCTGCCTGCCTCGACTTATGAATTTGCAGACCTCGAGAGAATGGTTGCCGCTGCGGAAGACCTTTACGGCGCTTATCGCTGGGAACGGTACGATTTGCTGGTGCTGCCGCCGAGTTTTCCGTTTGGTGGCATGGAAAACCCAAGATTAACATTTGTAACGCCCACAATTCTGACCGGCGACCGCAGCCTGACTAGCTTGGTGGCCCATGAGTTAGCTCATTCTTGGTCGGGTAACTTGGTGACCAACGCTACCTGGGATGATTTCTGGCTCAACGAAGGCTTCACGGTTTACTTCGAGCGGCGCATTATGGAGAAGCTTTACGGGCGCCCTTACTCCGATATGTTGCAGGTACTGGGTCATACGGCTCTGCTGCACACCATCGAAGAACTAGGTTCGAAAAGCAAAGACACCCACCTCCATCTGGACCTGGCCGGCCGCGATCCGGATGAAGGACTAAATGAAATTGCTTACGAAAAAGGCGACTACCTCCTGCTTACACTCGAAACTCTAGTAGGCCGCGCCCGACTGGATGCCTTTATCAAGGAGTACTTCACGTCACATAGCTTCCAGTCGATGGATACAGCTTCCTTTATCGGCTACCTCCGGCGGGAGCTTTTAGACAAAGAACCGGGCCTGGAGGAGAAGCTGCAGTTGGACGCCTGGGTAAACCAGCCGGGCATTCCGGCGGTGGCGCCGCGGGTGGCTTCTGTTCGGTTCGAGGCAGTGGAAGCCACGCTGCAAAGCTGGTTACACGGCACACCCGCCGCCGTACTCGACACCACTGGCTGGAGCAGCCACGAATGGACGCACTTTTTACAGGGCCTTCCTAACAATTTGTCAATCAATCAGTTATTAGATTTAGATACTGCATTTGGTTTTACCCAGTCGGGCAATGCAGAAATCCTAACTGCCTGGTTTCCAAAGGCCATAGCCGCGGGCTACCACCCCGTTGACGAGGCCGTGCACCGGTTTTTGGTCCGGGTAGGCCGCCGCAAATTTCTGGTGCCGCTCTACAAAGCGTTGCTGGCAACTCCTGGTGGCCGGGAGCGGGCCCAGGCGATTTATGCCGAAGCGCGCCCCAATTATCACTCGGTCGCAACCAGCACGCTCGACGTGTTGGTAGGCCGAAAGACGAACTGAGCCGTACAAGGTGAGTGGCCCGAAGCTTGCTTGCCCAAGTGCAAGGCCCGTCCTTTTGTGTTTTGACTTACTTGATTAGTTGATTTCCCCTGCGTTGAAAGATCCAAGACCTCTCGGTAAACTGATTGCCATCGGTGGCAATGAAGATAAAGGTACCTACCCCAACCCACGCACCAAGAAGAAGTACTACCTCAACTTTTTTGAGCTGGGCATTCTGAAGCGCATCGTCACGGAGTCGGGGAAGACCGATCCGCGCATCGAAGTCATCACCACGGCCTCGATGATCCCGGAAGAAGTAGGCAAAATCTACGTTTCTTCCTTTGCGATGCTCAACTGCCTGAAAGTGGGCATCATGGACATTCGCACGCCCGCGGATGCTCGCAAAGCCGAATACTTGGAGCGCCTGCTCCAGGCCGACATCGTTATGTTCAGCGGCGGCAACCAGTCGCGCCTGCGGGAGATGTTCGGCGACACTGAGTTCCTCGAGCGCCTCTCGGCTCGTTACCACGCCGAGTCTAACTTTGTGATTGCGGGCACGAGTGCAGGCGCCATGGCCATGTCGCACATCATGATTCGGGGCGGCAGCGTACCGGACGCGTTGATGAAAGGCAGCGTAAAGATTGGCACAGGTCTAAACCTGATTCACAACGTCGTGATCGATTCGCACTTTGTAAAGCGCGGCCGCTTTGGTCGCCTCATCGAATCGGTGAGTTTGCACCCCAAGCTCATCGGCATCGGGTTGGGCGAAGACACCGGCGTGCTCATCACGTGCGGCAACCTGATCGAAACGATCGGCTCGAACTTGGTCATCATCGTCGACGGCCACAACATTCAGCATAATAATGCCGCTGCCGCCAAAAAAGGCGCAGCCCTCTCCGTCGAAAACCTAACCATGCACGTGCTGGCCAAAGGCAATGTCTATGATATTCAGGAGCGGCACTTTTACGTCAACAAAGAAGCACACGTAACTCCAATTCCGGTTGAGAAACAGGAAGCCAGTTTGTAGTTAGCGCAGTCGCCGCCTAACGCAACGGGCCGCGTTCCTAAGGAACGCGGCCCGTTGCGTTAGGCGGCGACTGCTTTCTGAAGCCTATAGCTACTCCTTATATATATGTACCACCAAATCCGACGTGGAAGTCAGGCTGCCGCGGTACATGCCTTCGGAGTTGAAAGGCAGCGCCACGTTGCCGAGCGCATCGACCGCCACGAGGCCACCTTCCCCACCCATGGGCGCCAGCTTGTCGTGCACGACCACGCGGCAAGCTTCCGCCAAGCTCAGGCCGCGGTACTCCATCAGGCAAGAAATATCATGCGCCACCACGGCCCGCAGAAAAAATTCGCCGTGGCCCGTGCAGCTAATGGCGCAAGTGCGGTTGTCGGCGAAAGTGCCGGCACCGATAATGGGTGAGTCGCCGATGCGGGAATATTGCTTGTTGGTCATGCCGCCGGTGCTGGTAGCCGCCGCTAGGTCGCCATTAATATCACGAGCCACGGCCCCGACCGTGCCCATTTTCTTTTTGGAATCTTCGTTAATGGCGCCGGGCTCGGCGAGCGGGGCTTCGGCTTGCAGAGAGGTGCTGTGGTCGAGCCGCATGCGGCCCTCGGTCAGGGCTTCTTGCAATTGGTCGTAGCGATGTTGCGTAAAGAAATATTCGACGGGCTGGGTAGGCAAGCCATGTTCGCGGGCCAATTCGTCGGCACCGGGCCACGCGAGCAGTACATGCTCTGTTTTGTCCATTACTAAGCGCGCGGCCCGAATCGGGTTCTGCACCGTACGAACGCCCGTGACAGCACCGGCTGCCCGGTTGCGGCCATCCATAATGGCCGCATCCATCTCGTGATGGCCTTCGTGCGTAAACACGGCGCCGCGTCCGGCATTAAAAAGGGGGCAGTCTTCAAGGCTGCGCACGGCCATTTCCACGGCTTCAAGAGCGGGCCCACCCGCCGTGAGCACAGCATAGCCTACTTCCAAAGCAGTTTGTAACGCAGCCCGGTAGGCTGTCTCTGCCTCGCTGGTCAGGGTGGCGCGGGCAATGGTGCCGGCTCCGCCGTGGATAGCCAAAGCCAATTTGTTGGTCATGAGCAAGATGTAAAAGAGGGCACAAAAGTACGCAGCCGAGAGGGGCATTGGCCGCTTTCAACATGGCCTTCGTCGGTTTTTTTTCGTACGTTTGAATTACTGTTTCAACTCCTCTAATTATTCTTTCTTATGGCTTACGAAGCTACCGGCCGCCTGCACGAAATTTTCGACGAACAGCAGGTGAGCGAGAAATTCCGCAAGCGCGAATTCGTGCTGGAAGTCGTGGAAGGCCAGTATCCTGAGCATATCAAATTCCAACTGGTGCAGGATAAAACCGCTCTCATCGATTCTTACAAAGTAGGAGACGAAGTGAAGGTAACCTTCAACCTGCGTGGCCGCGGGTTCAACAAAAACGGCCAGATGCTGTACTTCACCAACCTCGAAGCCTGGAAACTGGAAGCTGCCAGTGGCGGCGGTGCTTCTTCGGGAGGCGGTAGCTACAGCAATCAGCAAGCCGCGCCGGCTCCGCGTCAGCCCCAGGCTAACCAGAACCCCAACCTGCGTGCTCAGCCCGCTGCGCCCATCGCCAGCGACGACGACAACGATCTGCCGTTCTAAGCAAACCAGCGAGCTGGTTTTCATTTCAAATGCCGTTCCCGCAAGGAGCGGCATTTTTTGTGCGCCGCCCTCCTACTTTTGAGTGCTTTCGCAAAAAGCGACAACTTCTCAGTAGCGTTTCTTCGTTTACACCTCCGATTCTTTTTTCATTTTGTACATGGCTGGTTCTCTTGCACCCCTAACTCTGCGCGACAAAACGGCCATCGTGACTGGTGCCTCCAGCGGTCTTGGCCTTGTTACGGCCCGCGAATTGGCCCGGCGTGGGGCGCGGGTGGCATTGGTATGCCGCAACCCCGACAAAGCCGAACAAGCCCGCGCCTATATCGAACAAGTCATCGGGCCGGAAGCCAAGCTGGACATTCTGCTTTGCGATCTGTCATTAATTGCCAACGTGCGGGCGCTGGCCGACGACATAAAGAGCCGCTACGACAAGGTTGACATCCTAGTTAACAACGCCGGCATCATGCCGGGCCAGTTTACGCTCACCAGCGAAGGCCATGAACTGAGCTGGGCCACCAATCACCTGGCCCCGTTTGCGCTTACCAATTTGCTCCTTCCCTTGATGCTGGAGGCCAAACAAGCACGCATCATCACGGTGGCTTCCGACACGTATCGGCTCGGCCAGATCGAGTTTTCGCAAGAGGCCCGTAACGCGCCCGACAAATACAGCTCCCTCACAGCTTATTGCGATTCAAAGCTCGCTAACATTTTGTTTACCAATGAGTTATCACACCGGCTAGAGCTAACCGGCATTACTGCGAACTGCCTGCACCCAGGCATGGTCAATACCGGCCTGATCAACCCCAACAGTTCGCTGCTGATGAAGGCGCTCTGGTGGATTGCCAAACCGTTTATGATCAGCCCCGAACGAGGCGCCCGCACGAGCATTTACTTGGCGGCCTCGCCCGATGTGGCCAGCATTAGCGGCAAATATTTCAAAGGCTCGAAGGTCACTACTCCCTCCGCGGCCGCTCAAAATCGGTTGGATGCCACGCGTTTGTGGCGCATTTCAGAGGAAGAAACGGGTATCAGTGCTTAAATATAAATTATTGGCAATCAATTATTTAACTAAAAAACTCTATAGGAAGCGGCCTATTAGGGGCTTTCGCCGGTTAATAACAGCATGTCTGAGCTTCGGGAATTAATCGCACAGGGCGAAGGCGAGCGGCTGGAGTTCAAAAAGAAGACCACCCACCCCACTCGCATTTCGCGCACGCTGGCTTCGTTGGCTAATACCCACGGCGGCCGGGTGCTGGTGGGCGTCGACGACGACGGCCGCATCGTGGGCGTGCGCGATGCGGAAGAGGAAATATATGTGCTGCGCCAAGCGGCCGAGCACTACGTAGAGCCTCCTCTCACCTTGCGGTTTCGGGAAGTGGAGGACGAAGGCCGGGTAGTCGTGATTGTGACGGTGGCCGAGAGCAGCCGCAAGCCACACCGCGCCCAAGTAGCCGACGGCGATTGGCGCGGCTACGTCCGGTTGCACGACGAAAGTGTGCAAACCAGCACGATGACGGAAAAAGTACTTGAAAATCAACCGACGCAGTTTGAACGCATCCCTCTAAATAAGGAAGAGCTCGCCGTGCTGGACTATTTGCGCACTCACCCGCGCATTACGCTTTCCGAATACATGAAATTGCTCAACCTGGGCAAGCGCCGCGCCTTTCGCACGCTCATCAAACTCACCTTGCACGGCTACATCCGCCACCACGACCGCGAGAAAGAACCCTTTTATACGTTATAATATAAATATTTGATAATCAGATATTTAAAACTACTCTTATAAATCTATAATAAACAATCTCTCCCCTGATTCAGTGCAAAGCCCTCTTTCGCCCTCATAAAGCATGGGGGCGAAAGAGGGCTTTGCTGCGTCGTGCGGCTGGCTATTCGCTGCGGCTTTCGCGAGCTTTTTTCTTTTCCTCCTTAGCAGCCTTTTTCTCCTTGGTGGTTTTGGCGGGCTCTTTTTTCTTTTCTTTTCGGGGTTCCTGGGCTTTGGCCATGACGGTAAGGATATTGGGTGAAACGGTGTGATTGTGCAGATAACGCAGAGCCGCGGCCCGGTGTTGTCTGCATTGTGGCTACAATAACGGCAAATAGCGCTCGCGCAACACGTTTATGTGATGGGCTTCGTGGCCGGGCAATACGTACAGGAGTGCCCGCACGCTGATGGGATTATTATTGGCCAACCCCACACGGTCGAGTTGGGCGGGCCGGAAGCTCCGAAATAGAGCCAGACTGGACTTGCGCACCATTTCGTTTTCGGCCAGCAATTCGCTCAGTGTCCGGCTGTTAGCATCCGATTCGGCAGCGTAGGCATTTTCATCAAAGCCCGGCAGCGATTGGGTTTCGCCGCGCGCAACGCACAACGCCCGATACGCAAAAATGCGCTCGGTATCGGTCAGGTGCTGCACCATTTCCTTGATGCTCCATTTGCCCGGCGCGTACGCCGTAAGGGCTTGCTGTTCGCTGAGGCCACCCAGAAGTTGTTGCAGCTCAGCGGTTTGCTGCTCTAGCAACTCCAGCGGATCGGCACCCGCCGGGACGCGAGGGTAATAGCTTTCGTCGTAATACACCGGGTACTGACCGGATACGGGGCGGGTTTGGGAGTTCATGGCAGCGACAACGGGAGTTGGAGCCGCTAAGTAATCGAGAAAATTCTTCTCGGACACGCGTTTGCGCCGTTGTTTTGCCAGCCGCCGCCGACTCGCCCAATTTCGGTTGGAAATAAGATGCGCTTTGGACTGCCCGTACCGCGGCTGCTCGCCTTCGAGCGCGCCAAATGCCCACCGCAAAAAATCGGGCATGGCGCGGCCCCAAGTTTGCTGGTCGTGGCGGCCGCCGGTCATTTGCACATAGCGAATGTGTTGATCCGGGATGTTGTGGCGCGTCAGCTCGGCCATGAGGTCGAGCGTATCTTCGATGGAATCGATGATGCCGTTGTGATTCCGGTCGTTGGTTTCGTCGAGCGTGCCGGTTTGAAGCCAAAACCGATGGCTCGAATGCGCTTGCCCGTGGCGCACGAGTTGGTGCATGATGCGGTCGGAATCGAGGTAGCCGTCTTCAATGGCCTTGCTGCGCCACCAAAACGACCCCGAAAAAGCTCCGGCCCGCGCAAACGCCTCCGGATGGTGCCACACTATGTCGAAAGCCGACAGCCCGCCCAGCGAAAAGCCTCCAAAAACCGCCTGCTCCGGATCGGCAGTGACGTGGTATTTGCCTTGTACATAAGGCAATAGCTCCGTTAGCACAAACTCTGCGTAGTGCTTTGCTTTGCTGCCCCGCGCTTTAAAATCGGGGCGGGCAGCGGTGCCGTACTCCTGAATTCGCTCGCCGGCGTGGATTGCGACTAGCACAAACGGCCGCACGGCTTGCTGGCGGTATAAGGTATTTAAAGTGCCTTTTAGCCGCAACCTCGCCAGATCCTGGCCGTCGTTGAGGTACAGGACCGGATAGGCAACGGGCGCGGCCGGATCGAAGTCGGCGGGCAACACGACCTCGAAGTGCACCGTACGCTTCAAGGGAATAGACAAAATGGAATCCGGGTGCACGGCCACGGCGGCCGGCACTCGCGATGTAAAAGAAGCAACGCTCATCACCTGTAAATCACTCTACTCTGAATTTAATCTTGCAAGTTACCTTTTTGCGACTCGACACGCGTTAATGCTAGGAGCAATGAAATTCTTTATTACTTTTCTCCAATTGTAGGTCTCATCTTTCACTTAAGCCCGCCGTATCGTGCAGGAACATTACCGGCCCTTTTACTCGCATCACCTCGGCCACGATCTCGAAATGCTGGTTTTTGGCCAGATGGGCTACCCTATCGTCGTCTTTCCGACCTCTATGGGACGGTATTACGAAGCGAAGGACTTCCTGCTCGTCGACTCGGTCCGGTGGTTTCTCGACAACAACAAAATCAAGCTCTACTGCATCGACAGCGTCGACCGGCATACGTGGTACGCCAAGCACTTGCATCCGTCGGTACGGATTGACAACCATACGCGTTACGACCAAATGCTTAGCGAAGAGCTCTTTCCGATGTTGCAGCGCGAATGCCACGTCGACAAGATTGGCGTGGCGGGCTGTAGCTTTGGCGGATATCAGGCGCTGAATTACGCGTTTCGCCACCCCGAGCAGGTGGCGCACCTCTTCACCATGGGCGCCGCGTTCGACATCAAACAATTTCTGGACGGGCACTACGACGACAACGTCTACTACCACAACCCGCCCGATTTTATGTCCAATGCCAACAGCGACCTTTTTCAGCACATGAACATCGTGCTGGGCACGGCCGAACACGATTTCTGCAAAGGCTCGAACTACCAAATGTCGGAAATCCTGACCCGCAAGGGCATCCAACACTGGCTCGACGTCCGCCCCCACGGCACCCACGACTGGCCCGTGTGGCGCGAGATGTTTCCGCATTACCTGTCGCTGTTGCCTTAGTTCAGCCTCCGCATCTCTCCTAATAACTCACTTACAATCAAGTCCTTACACCACAAGACTTTCGCGATGAAAAAAATAGGAATCCTCTTCGGTCAGGAAAACACGTTCCCACAGGCCTTTGTCGAGCGGGTAAACCAGAAAACGTCGGGCAGGTTTATGGCCGAATTTGTCAGCATTGATCTGGTCGAGCAGAACGTGCCCACCGACTACGCCGTGATCATCGACCGCATTTCGCAGGACGTGCCATTTTACCGGGCTTACCTTAAAAACGCGGCCCTCACCGGCACGGCGGTCATCAACAACCCGTTCTGGTGGTCGGCCGACGAAAAGTTCTTTAACAATGCGCTGGCCGTGCAACTCGGTGTGCCCGTGCCGCGCACGCTGCTGCTGCCTTCGAAGCAACGCCCCGACGATACGTCCGAGAACTCGTTCCGTAACCTGCGCTGGACGAACTGGGAAGAAGCTTTCCAAAAGATTGGTTTTCCGGCGTTTATGAAACCTCACTCCGGTGGTGGCTGGAAAAGCGTATACAAACTCGACAACCCGCACGACTTTTTCCGGGCCTACGAAGAAACCGGTCAGCTGGTAATGCTGCTCCAGGAAGCCATCGACTTCACCGACTATTTCCGCTGCTACTGCATCGGGGGCAAGGATGTGCTCATTATGCCCTATGAGCCGCGCAACGAGCCGCATTTGCGCTACGCCACCGAGATGAAAACCACTGGCGATGCGGGTAAAAAGCTGATGGCCACCATGAAAGACTACGTGCTCAAGCTCAACCACGGCCTGGGTTACGACTTCAATACCGTAGAATTTGCGGTGCGCGACGGCATCCCGATCGCCATCGACTTCGGCAACCCCGCCCCCGATGCCGACGTGAACTCGGTGGGCCAGCAAAATTTCGAGTGGGTAGTGGAAGCCGCTGCTAATCTGGCCATTGAGCGCGCCAACGCCTTTAAGCCCGGCCAAGACAACCTGACTTGGGGCACGTTTGTGCACAATTCGGCGGCCCGGTCTGTGCCGGCCGCGGCTCCTGCCAAAAAAGCCGCTGCCAAACGCCCAGCCGCCAAGAAAGAGACGGCCGAAAAAGCTGCTCCAAAGCCCAGAAAGACTACTAAAAAAGAGTAACCTCCGCTTGGTGCCTCGCCGTACCATACGGGGGGGCCCATCCGGCGCTTGTTACGGGTATTGTTTCCGACACGATTCCATAATCACTTCATTATCAATATATTACGAATATGCCCGTTTTCACGCTTGGAATAGAAGAGGAATTTCAGACCATCGATCCGGAAACGCGCGACCTGCGTTCCCACATGTCCTCGATTGTGGAAGGCGGCAAGCTGATGTTGCACGAGCAGGTGAAGGCCGAAATGCACCAATCGGTGGTGGAAGTCGGCACGAACATTTGCCAAAACATTCAGGAGGCGCGCGAGCAAGTGAGCTACCTGCGCCAGATGGTGATCGATTTGGCCGGCAAAGTGGGGTTGAAGATTGCGGCGGCCGGAACGCATCCGTTTTCGCGCTGGCAGGATCAGCCCATCACGCCCGATGCCCGCTACGACAAGATCGTGGAGGAATTGCAGGAGGCGGCCCGCTCCAACCTCGTGTTTGGCATGCACGTGCACATCGGCATTGAGAATCGCGAGATTGGCGTGTACATGATGAATGCGCTGCGCTATTTTCTGCCGCACATTTTTGCGCTTTCCACCAACTCGCCGTTCTGGGAAGGCCGCGAAACCGGTTACAAGTCTTTCAGGACCAAAGTGTTCGAGCGTTTCCCGCGCACCGGCATTCCGGATTATTTTACCAGCGCCGGCGAATACGACGAGTACATCAAGCTGCTGGTGAAGACCGGCTGCATCGACAACGGCAAGAAGATCTGGT
Organism: Hymenobacter jejuensis; assembly: GCF_006337165.1. NCBI lineage: Bacteria > Pseudomonadati > Bacteroidota > Cytophagia > Cytophagales > Hymenobacteraceae > Hymenobacter > Hymenobacter jejuensis. Next base: position 4,264,350 of record NZ_CP040896.1, on the reverse strand, counting down.
GGGATTTGCGCCTGCATCCGTTCTTCAACACCATCGAATACCGCATCTGCGACATGCCCCTGCGCGTCGACGAAACCATCGCGCTGGCGGCCGTTATGCAGGCGTTGGTGGCCAAAATCTATAAACTCAAAAATAGCAACCTCAACTTCCGGCTCTACCGCAAGGCGCTGCTCAACGAAAACAAGTGGCGCGCCGCCCGCTACGGCATCGACGGCAAGCTGATCGACTTCGGCAAAGAGGAGGAAGTGCCGACGCGCGCCCTGATTCACGAACTGCTTGAGTTCGTGGATGATGTGGTGGATGAGCTTGGCAGCCGCAAGGAGGTGGAGCATGTGCTGAACATCCTAGAAACCGGTACCGGGGCCGATCGGCAGCTCAACGTTTTCCGGCAAACGAATGATTTAAAGCAAGTTGTGGATTTTGTCATTCAGGAAACCTCGTACGGGCTCTGAGTGCCACTCCCAAATAGGATCAAAACGAAACCGTCGGGCAGGGCGTTTTACCCTGGAGTAGTGCAGACCTCACGGGGCTTTACGACCTTTGTTGAGGTCTGTTTTTTTTAAGTACACCAAATCGGCCTTGCGTCGATAGTTTCGAATGAAATCATTAAAAATTGCCATTCTGGACATGTACGACAACTTCCCCAATGAGGGAATGCGTTGTATTGTTCAGCTAGTTCACCGCATTCAGGAAGAGCAGCTTGCCGATATTTCCTTTGACGTATTCAATGTGCGCGCCGAGGTGGCCCTACCGGGGCTGGAATACGACATCTACATTTCAACGGGCGGCCCAGGCAGCCCGCTTCCCTCTACCGAAGCCTGGGAGCAGCCCTATTTCTCGCTGATAGACAGCCTCTTCGCCTGGAACCGCAGCCAGGACCGCAAAAAGCATCTGTTGCTGATCTGCCACTCATTTCAGCTGGTGAGCCGGCATCTGGGCATCGGTACGCTGAGCAAGCGCAAGTCTACTTCGTTCGGCATTTTCCCGATTCACCTCACCGACGACGGCCAATCCGATCCGGTATTGCAGGACCTACCTGAGCCTTTCTTCGCTGTCGATTCGCGCGACTACCAAGTAACCAGCCCGCACTGGGAGCGCATCAATGCATTGGGTGTGAAGGTGTTATGCCTCGAAAAAGATCGCCCACACGTACCGCTGGAGCGTGCCCTCATGGCGCTGCGCTTCACCGACGAGGTAGTGGGCACCCAATTTCATCCCGAAGCCGACGGCGAAGGGATGTTGCGCTACTTTTTGACCGAAGAAAAACGCCAACAAGTCGTCGCCAACTACGGCGAGGCCAAATACAACGATATGGTACGGCTCCTGCAAGATCCGAACGCCATCGAGCTGACCGAATCAGTGATTATTCCTACGTTTTTGCGCCGGGCCGTTGCCAGCTTCACGGCTTTCAGCGAGGTGCCTACGCGAATTGCGGAGCCAAATGCTTCGATTGCTTAAGCGCAAAAGCGGCGGCAGCGCTTGGCACTGCCGCCGCTTTTGTGTTAATTATCAATTGGTTATATCCTTTCGCTCTCTAGTTATGATTCCCGAAATCCGTCGAGCCTACAACGCAGGTTTCAGCCCGCAACGCTACCAGGAAATGTTAGCTGCGATTGCGCAAGACCTGCCGGGCCAATTGGATTTCAGGGTTGCCGAAACGCCTATTTTCGTGCCGGCGGCTTTGCGCGATAAACTGATCAGCGCGGGGGAAAGCATCATCGACGTGCTGACGGCCGACAACTTCAAGGCCCTGACGGACAAGGCCGTACCACCGCACCAGCGCGTCCCAAACGAAAATGCGCATACTTCGTTTCTAGCCATTGATTATGCCATTTGCCGCAACGCACAAGGCGAGCTAGAGCCACAACTAATTGAGCTACAAGGGTTTCCCTCGCTTTACGCGTTTCAGGATTACTTGCCGGACTTATTTCGCCGGTTTTTCCCGGTTCCCGATTCGGTGTCGCAGTTGTTCAACGTCGGCAGCTCTGCGGAGTATTTCGACGTCTTGCGCCAAGTCATTGTAGGTGAGGAAGATCCGGAGCATGTCATTTTGCTGGAGCTATTTCCGGAAAAGCAGAAAACCCGTGTCGACTTCGCGTTGACGCGCCGCGCACTGGGCGTCGAACCTGTCTGCATTACGCGGGTTCGCAAAGACGGCCGGCAGCTTTACTACGAGAACGACGGTCGTCGCATCGACATCAAGCGCATTTACAACCGCTTGATATTCGATGAGTTAGAACACTATCCCAACCTCAAAACCGAGTTTAGCCTGACCGATGACGACGTGGACGTGACGTGGGTCGGGCACCCGAACTGGTTTTTCCGCATCAGTAAGTACACGATGCCGCTGCTCAGCAGCCCGTATATTCCGCAGAGCTATTATCTGTCGGAGCTTACCTCCTATCCCTCTGATTTAGAAAACTTTGTACTGAAGCCGCTTTTCTCGTTTGCGGGCAGCGGCGTGCGCCTTGATATAACAGCAGCTGACTTGGATGCCATTTCGGACAAGCACAATTATCTATTACAGCGCAAAGTGCAGTACGAGCCCGTAGTGCAGTCGCCTGACGGGCTGGTAAAGTGCGAAATCCGGATGCTGTATGTGTGGCCTGAGAACGCAGCCAAGCCTTTGCTGATCACGAACTTAGGCCGCCTCAGCCGGGGCGCCATGATTGGGGTGGACTTCAATAAAAATAAAGATTGGGTGGGCGGAACAGTCTGCCTGTTTGAGTAGTAAAAGGAAATCCTGCGGCAGCGGATGCTGCTTCACGTAGTGTGTTTGGAGAACCGGTGCCTTGCGGGTAGTGGATGAATAGGGCTCGTCCGAACCGCGCGAACAAGGAGGAGTCCTGTTTACTGACGCAAAAGTAACATTCGGGCTGCGGTTCGGGGGCTGCTTTTGCTTGCGCAACCATCCCTATCCTACTTCCTTGCTATGCAAAATCATTTACGGTTTCTCCGGTTTCTGACCGGAGTGGTTATTCTGTTGCTGGTTGCGTCCGGTGCTTTTGCGCAGGTGACGCTATCAACCAGCCCTTATTCTGAAAATTTTGACGGCGTCGGCGGAGGGTTGCCGGCTGGCTTTACGGTGCGCACGGGCGCGACAGCTACTGTGTTGGGTACAGCAGCCACGCCCATCGTTGCACCAACCGTCTGGAATTCAACGTCTTCCGGCTTCAAAAATGTGGCTTCGTCCACCGACCTTACTGCGGCTTCTACCACTGATGAGCAGAACGCTGCGACCAACCGCGCGCTGGCGGTGCGCCAAACGGGTACTTTTGGTGACCCAGGGGCGGCTTTTGTGTTTCAGCTAGCCAACACCACCCGCAAAGCCGGCTTTAAGCTCACTTTTCAGCTGCAATCGCTGGATGCCACCTCCCCGCGCACGACCACTTGGCGCGTCGATTACGGAATTGGTGCTACGCCGGCCTCGTTTACCACCGTTACCACCACACCTGCCAACCCGACGACGGGCGGCACCAGCTTCTCTTCTACCGCCGTTACAGCTAATTTTGGCAGCCAACTCGACAACGCAACGGAGCCTGTCTGGATTCGGGTGGTGGCGCTGGCCGCGTCCACGGGCAGTGGCAACCGGCCCACGTCCGCCCTCGACGATTTCAGTTTGGCGTGGAGCGACATTGCCGCCAATACGCCAACGCTGGCTGTTACGCCTACCAGCTTATCCTTTGGCAATCAGAATATTAGCTCCGAATCAGCGACACAGTCCTACTCTCTTACGGCGACTGATCTGACCGACGATGTGACGGTGACGGCACCCGCGGGCTTTGCAGTTTCCAAAAGCAACTCGGCCGGATTTGCCGCCACACTAGCCTTTACGAAAGCCGAACTTGCCACCACCCAAACGGTATACGTACGCTTCGCTCCCACCGCGGGCGGCCCCGCTTCGGGCTCTGTTACGAACGTTAGCCCCGGCGCCCAGAGCAAAAGCGTGACGGTAAGCGGCACCGGCATCGACCCCAACAACTTGGTTTTCAGCTTCGACAACTGCGCCACAACGGTTTCCGATGGCTGGACGCAGTTTAGCGTAACCGGCGACCAGACGTGGGCTTGCACCACTTTCGGCCACGATGCCGCCGATGCTACGGGCAAGGCCAGCAAACCTAACGGGGTGCAAATCAATGGGTTCGCCAATGGCACCAACGTAACGAACGAAGACTGGTTTATTTCGCCGGCCTTCAACACGGCCAGTTTTACCTTCCCGCTGCTTTCGTTTTGGAGCCGGGTAGCGTTCAACGGGGCCCCGCTGCAGCTGCGCGTGTCGACCGACTACTCGGGTTCGGGCAACCCCAATGCGGCCGGGGTAACGTGGACCGACCTCGACGCTTTCTTCCCCGCGATTGGGACGGATACGTGGACGCTCAGCACCGTAGATCTGAGCGCGTACAAAGCTGCGACGGTATATGTGGCCTTCGTGTACAACGCGACCACCGAGGAGGGCGCCCGCTGGACCATCGACGACATTAGTCTGCGCAACTCGACTACTGCTCCGCCGCCTTCGGTGGCCACCACCGCCAGCAGCCTGGATTTTGGGTATCAACCGCAAAATACCACTGCTACCCAAACCTTCACCGTCACGTTTCGCAACCTGCGCGGGCCGGGCACGATTACGGCTAGCGGCACTGGCTTTCAGATTTCGAAGAACGGCACGACGTTCGATAACGTGCTGACTTACACTGCCGACGAAGCCAACGGAGTGCCCCAAACCGTGACGGTGCGCTTCAGCCCGACGCAGGCCCAACAAAATTATTCGGGCTCGCTGACGCTGGCCTCGCTGGAAGCTACATCGGTGACGGTGGCGCTTTCGGGCAACACATTCAACCCCGACAACACGCTGGAAGTCGTCAACTGGAACCTCGAATGGTTTGGCTCGCCCCAAAATGGCCCCACCAACGACGACCAGCAACAAGCCAACGTGCGCACCGTGCTGAATTCGCTCCAAGCTGATATTTATGGCCTTGTGGAAGTGGTAGATACGGTGCGGCTGGGCAGCATTGTGCGGCAGTTGCCCGGCGGCGGCTACACTTATAAGGTGTCTGATTTTGGCTCATTCGCCGACAACGCCCAGGATGCCGACTACGCCAGCGCCCAGAAACTGGCTTTTGTGTACAAGACGAGCATTTTTAAGAACGTGACGATTTCATCGCTGTTCCGGTGTACGCAGGCCGAAAATTGCTCTGAGTACAATTATTGGTCGTCGGGCCGCTTCCCCTACCTGATGGACGCCGACGTGACCCTGAACGGCATCACCAAGCATTTCACCTTCGTATTGATTCATGCCAAGGCTAACACCAGCCCCACTGCCACGTCCTACGACCGCCGCAAAAATGCCGCCGATGGCCTGAAAGCCAAGCTGGATGCCGACTACGCGAACAGCAACGTGGTGATATTGGGTGACTTCAACGATGACCTCGACGTGACCATCACCACCGGCCTAACTACTACCATCACGTCGTACAGCGCCTTCACGACCGACCCGGCCAACTATACGGCCCTGACGCTGCCGCTGAGCCAGGCAGGCCTGCGCTCCACGGTGAGTTACAACGACATCATCGATCACGTCGTCGTGACCAACGATGTGGTGCCCTTTTACCTGCCCAACTCGGCTACCATCCTGACCGGCGTTGCTAACCTCGTACCCAATTACGGCAACACCACCACCGACCACTACCCCGTCCAGACGCGCTATACCTTCGGCACGGCACTGGCCGCGCACGGCGCTAAGCCACTGAACGACAGACTAGAACTCTACCCAAACCCTGCCACTACTACCCTGCGGCTGCGCGTGCCCGAAACCGGCAAGTCGCTGAAGCTCCAAGTAAATGCCGTGGATGGACGCGCAGTGCTGACGGGCACTGGTTCGCTGGAGCAGCTGAATCAGCAGCTTAGCCAGCGGGTTTCGGGCCTGAGTCCTGGCGTGTACTTTATCCGGTTGGCCGGCCCCCAACAAACCTATGTCAAACGGTTTGTAAAACAGTAAGCATCTGATTATAAATCATTTATAAAAGAGCCTTTCTCCATGGAGAAAGGCTCTTTTGTATGCGCACCCGGCAACAGACGGACAACGCCACCGAAAGCCCCTGCGTACACGCTGCTGGCTGGTCGCGTGGACTGGCCTTCATTTCCCCTCTTGCCTTATGTCTACTCTCGCCGAAAAAGGCCTTCGGATTGCTAAAAACGCCGTTTTCAATGTTTTCCTCCGACGCGCCACCAAGCTCCTGGGCAAACCCTTTGCCGTGGCCGTGACCCTGCGAGAAGTGGCCGCCAAGCTCGACGACCAGGATAGCAAAAAGGGCCCTATTCAGCAAACCATCGACATGGTGCGCACGCTCATTCGGTTGGTAGGCGCTTTTGTCCGCGGCTCGTACCGCCAAATCGAGACTACCACGATCATATCGGGGCTGGCCGTGCTGCTTTATGTGCTTTCGCCCGTGGATCTGGTACCTGATTTCCTGCCCGTCGTGGGTTTTCTGGACGACCTGGCGTTGATGAGCTGGTTTATCGGCAAGTTCCGCGACGAACTGATCCGCTTTCAGAAGTGGGAAAAAACGTCTGCTCTCGCCATAACGGGCACAGCCCCCGAACCAGCCAGAAGCGACCGAAGCCTGCCTCCGGTGGCAGAGTTGGGCCATTCCTGAGTTAATCTTTTTTTACGCGGACAATATGGGTTTGATTTTAATCCTGAGGTGAACCGAATTCGCATCGTTTCCTCATCGGGCCAAAACCTGCGCGTCAACCCCGAGGATGGCACCGTGGTCGAAGACGGTCGCATCCAACCCAGCGACGTACGGCTCGGCTCACCGAAGCGGCCTACAGCAGCTTCGGCGGCGCGCTTTCCACCACCTTGTATGCATTGGGCGATGAGAGAAACGGAAGCACGCTCTACCAGTTGAATTCTCACAATACGGGCGCACTCACCCGCATCAACTTTCTGAATACTAAGGCTTTACCTCCAGTATCAACAGAGTCTGGTATCCCAAGAAATGCTTTTGGCTTTAACATTGGGGGCACCAGCAATACCGCCTACGCCATTCATTTGTACCAGGGCTTAACTGAATATTCGGTTAGCACGGTGAACCTAAGCACGGGCACGGCAACATATATCCGTCCCTTAAACTTGGTCGGTGGGCAGCCCTCCTACATAAATGCATTAGCCGTTGGGCCCGGCTTCTGAGCCTTGTTTGTCTTTCCATTTAAAAGCCCCCTGTCAGCAGGGGGCTTTTTTGTGCCATACCGGAAGCTATATAGTCTGGTTTAAAGCCGCCTCTTCTTGACGACATTAGTACTATTTTCTTCACTTTACGGCCTCGTTGGGTGCATACGCACCGTATATACATAAGTAATTGGCAATGACCACTTTATATTCAAAACCTTATCTGAAGCGTTTTTTGGGGCTGACCTTGTTGTTACTGCCTCAGCTGTTGCGGGCCCAGCCGGGTATAGCGACTACTGCCACTTCCACCTTGCTGCGCCCAGCGGCCGTTTTTGATGGGCAGGAGTTGCATTCGGGCTGGGTAGTGCTGGTAACCGGAAACAAAATTGTGGCCGCGGGCCCGGCCGCGCAAGTCAGTGTGCTCGCCGGAACGCGCACCCTAGAACTAACAGGCCAAACCTTGTTGCCGGGCCTGATCGAAGGTCATTCGCACCTGCTGCTCCACCCCTACAACGAAACCTCCTGGAACGACCAAGTGAACACGGAGTCGTTGGCCTTACGCGTGGCCCGCGCCACTGCCCACGCCCAGCGTACGCTGCTGGCTGGCTTCACCACCGCCCGCGACCTCGGCACGGAAGGCGCCGGATTTGCCGATGTGGGGTTGAAACAAGCTATTGATCAAGGCATTATACCAGGCCCGCGCCTGCTGGTGGCTACGCGGGCGTTGGTGGCGTCGGGCAGCTACGGACCTAAGCTTTCCGTGGATGTGGAAGTACCACAGGGCGCCCAAGAAGCCGACGGCCCCGAAGGCGTGGTGCGCGCCACCCGCGAGCAGATCGGCAAAGGGGCCGACGTCGTCAAGGTGTATTCCGATTATCGTTGGGGCAAAGGCGAACCTTCGCGCCCTACGTTTTCGCAGGAAGAACTCAACCTGATTGTGCAGACGGCACGCGCCGCGGGCCGCCCGGTAGTAGCCCACGCGTCGACGCCCGAGGGCATGCGCCGCGCCGTTCTGGCGGGCGTCGAAACCATCGAGCACGGCGACGCCGGCACGCCGGAAATCTTCAAGCTGATGAAACAACGCGGCGTTGCGCTCTGCCCAACGGTGGCTGCCGGCGATGCCGTGTCGCAATACTTAGGCTGGCGCAAAGGCCAAGATCCAGAGCCCGAACGCATTCGCGAGAAACGCGTGAGCATAGCGGCAGCGCGCAAAGCCGGGGTAACCTTCGCAATGGGCGGCGACGTGGGCGTATTTGCCCACGGCGACAACGCCCGCGAAATGGAACTACTGGTGCGCGAATACGGCTTCACACCCCTCGAAGTGCTACAAGAAGCTACCAGCGGCAATGCCCGCATCTTTCACCTCACCGACCGCGGCAGCATTAGCGCCGGGTTGCTTGCCGATTTAGTCTCTGTCACCGGCGACCCCACGAAAGACGTAGCCGCCCTGAGACAGGTGCAGCTGGTGATGAAAGATGGGGCGATGTATAAGCAGCCATAGACGTATTTCAAGGTCGTTCAATCCCTTGCTTACCAAGCTCTTGCGCGTAGCGATCGTAAATCTCGCGCAGGTCGTTACCGTGCTTGTCGGCATCAACACCGACGCTGATGTTGCTAGTGTGGAAGCGGTGCAGGTGACTGATGTGCGGCGAGATGACCGGCTGATGCCCCGCCAGCAAGAAACGTACATACAAGTCTAGGTCTTCGGCCATGGGCAGGGTTTCGTCGTAGCCCCCGACTTCTTCAAACAGCTTGTGGCTGTAGCAGACGTTGCCCTGAATGAAATGCTCGGCCTTGAAAATTGCCCGGAGCATGTCGGTGGGCGAGTCGAAGCGCCAAGCGTAATAATCTTCGCCGGGCAGGTAGCGGCGCTCCTGGTCCATGCGCAGGAAATCTGCCACAAACCATTGTGCGCTAGAGTTTTGCTGAATCAGATCGGCATAATGAAACAAATTACGCTGGAGCATAATGTCGTCGTCGTCCAGCGGAACCAGCCATGCCTCGGCGGGCGCGTGCTTGATTACCGTGTTGCGGGCGGGGCCGGGCAACGACTTGATTTTCTGGCTCCAGTAGCGCACCGGGGCGCCGTCTTGCTTGGCTGCTTCGCGAAGCCAAGTGGCAGTGTCGTCGGTAGAGCCATTTTCGCAGATTAACTGCTCGAACGTAATGTCAAGGGGGGCCGTGATGCTGGCCCGAACGCTGGCCACAGCTTCGGGCAGGAATTGGCGGCGGTTGTGAGTCGGAGTAATAACGCTAAAGTGCATGCCTTCCTATTCTGCAATTGGCCAAAAAAAGTTGCTTCCGCCCCCGGTCAAGCTCAACTTTCCGGGCGGAGGTGGCGTTAATCCAGTATCCACCCGCTTTGTCATGGCCAAATTTGTCATCACCTTCAACCTGCCCGACTTCTTCGACGAAGAGTTTCTGGCCCTGATTCCACCGCACCGGGCGCTGGTTAACCAGCTCATCGAAGCCAACATCGTGGAAGCCTACGCCATCAGCGCCACTCGTACCCGGGGCTGGATCACCATGAACGGCGAAACCCCGGAAGCCGTGCGGGCCATCGTCGAGCAATTCCCGCTCTACCGGTTTTTCCGCCGCGTCGAAATAGACGAGCTTTTCCTATTCGACAGCAGTACGTCCCGGTTTCCGCGCGTCAGCCTCAATTAGCGCATTCCGCAACAGCGGCAGCTCCGGCCCGGTTTGTGCAGAATGGCGTTGCGCCTATTCGCTTCTGTATTAATTTTATTTCATGCTCCGTTTTATCTGGCTTACCGCCCTTGCCACGGGGCTGCTGGCCTTCCTACCCGCAGCACCACCGGCTGAAAAACTCACTACTGATCAGTTACTTACACGCCTTACCGACGCTATCGACGATCTTAAAACCCTGCGCTGCAACGTGCGGGCCCAAGAGCGCATTGGCAGCAGCTACCAGCAAGCCCGCACCAGCATGAAAATGACGCTGAGTCCGTTGCGGGTGTATTTGAAAAACCAAAAAGGCATTGAGGTACTGTGGGTTACGGGCCAAAACGACGGCGATGCCTGGGTGTACCCCAATAGCTTCCCGTACGTCACGCTCAGCCTTGATCCCAACGGTACATTGATGCGCCGCAACCAGCACCACAGCGTGCTCGACGCGGGTTTCGGCACCATTGCCGACATCATCCGCGGCTCCAACCTGCGCCAGGATCGGGCCTTCGATCGCTCGTTTCACTACGACGGCGATACGCTCGTGGCGGGGCATCCGTGCTACGTCCTGCGCTCCGAGTTTCCGCAATTTCGCTATGTGACTTACAAAGCCGGCAAAGGCGAAACCGTAGCGCGGGTCGCCGCTCGCTTTGGCTGCGGCGAATACCGAATCATGGAACGCAACAGCCTTTCCGCCGAAACCGCCATTCCCGAAGGCAAAGTTTTGCAAGTACCCAATGCCTACGGGCGGCGCACGATCATCTGCATTGATCAGAAGCTATTCCTGCCAATATCGGTGCAGGTTTTCGACGACAAAGGCTTGTTTGAAAAATTTGACTTTTCGGAAGTGGTTGCTAATCAACCTATTCCGTTAGCAGAATTTAACAAAGATTACAAAGGATACAAGCTGTAGCATTTTGCAGAAAAACCCCTAAAGTGCTAACCCAACTGCCTGTAAGTGGTCGGCTTGGGAAATGGGCATCTATTCCTTTCCCGTAGGATATGCCCCAAAATGCTGCGTTTCATTCAGGACAAAGGAGAAGTTGCGACTTCTCCTTTGTCGTTTCAGCGTACGTATGCCGTCACGGGCTGCTGCTATCCGCTATGCGCTTCAGGTAAGTGCTCCGGCTAACCGCATAATAAATAAATCTCGGCTGCTCAGCATTCGTGCAAAAGCACACATATTTTGATGTAATTATCTAACAGTCAAATAGTTAAATAGAAGGGTGTACTCTATAGACAGACTCAGTAAGTAAATGCGTTTAATTCATCGCTTCATGTCGGCTTCATGCCACACGGTCTAGCTTGTGCCGTCAATACCCGACACCAAGCTGGGCTGAATCGGCATTTCTCGTTCGATTTTGATCTTTTAGACTGGGGGCGGGCCTGACATTTTCACTGGAGTCGAATGGCTTTCTGCTACACCAGCAAAGCCCATTGCAAAGCATGAACGAACACGATGTAAGCCACGCCGTCCCGTCGACGGAGTTTTTGAAATGGCAACAGCAGCTGTCGGATTGCCAACGAGCTAATCAACAGCAAGACCACCTGATTTTCCGCTTGGTGCAAGCACCCAACGCACCACCAGCTCAGGTAATGACCGTTCATTGCCCCCTTCAAAATCACATTTCCTAAGATTATCACACCCCTCAGGGGATTTACCGTCTTTATGAAAAGAACGTCCATGCTCGCACTCGTGAGCTTGTGCGGCTTGTATTGCGCTACAAGCTGCTCGCAAGAAAAAGAGGCAAAGGAAGAGAAGATTAAGCTTCTGGCTACCAGCCCTTTACAGAAAGACACAACCATCACCAAAGAGTACGTCGCCCAGATTCACTCCATCCAGCGCATTGAGCTACGGGCCTTGGAGAAAGGCTATTTGGAGAAGATTTATGTCGACGAGGGGCAACACGTCCGGCAAGGACAGCTCATGTTTCAGATTAAGCCCACGGTGTACCAGGCCGAGTTGAAAAAATCGCAGGCCGAAGCCAACTATGTGGGCCAGGAGTACCAGAATACCAAGAAGCTGGCCGATAAAAACATCGTATCCAGCAGCGAGCTGGCGCTGGCGCAGGCGAAGTACGACAAGGCCAACGCCGATGTCTCGCTGGCCCAAACGCACCTGCAGTTTACCACGATGAAGGCGCCGTTTAGCGGCATCATGGACCATTTCCAAGCCCGCTTGGGCAGCTTGGTTGATGAGGGCGACTTGCTGACGACCCTATCGGACAACAGCAAAATGTGGGTTTACTACAACGTACCGGAAGCCGAGTACCTCGACTATAAGAAGCACGCCAAAACCAGCGACAGCGCCACGAAAGTGAAGCTGCGGATGGCCAACAACGAGGTATTCAACCAAACTGGCGTGGTGCAAACTATTGAGGCTGACTTCAATAACGAAACCGGCAACATCGCCTTCCGGGCCACTTTCCCCAACCCCGACGGGCTGCTGCGCAACGGCGAAACCGGCAGTGTGCTCATGACCGTGCCGCTGCAACACGCCCTGATTGTGCCGCAGAAAGCCACGTTCGAAATCTTGGAGAAGAAATATGTCTATGTAGTCGATAAGAACAGCGTGGTGCACCAGCGGGAAGTGAACATCGCCTCCGAAATGCCCGACCTGTACATCATCAAATCCGGCATTTCCCCCAACGACCGGATTCTGTTGGAGGGCCTGCGCAAGGTGAAGGATGGCGACAAGATTACCTACGACTACAAGGCGCCACAGTCGGTTATCTCGCACCTGAAAGTGTACAGCGAATAAGGTCCTATCCTATAAATAACCAGACAGAATATGTTTAGTAAATTCATTCGTAGGCCAGTTTTTGCCATTGTTATCTCGGTGGTCATCGTCCTGATGGGCGCGCTGGCCATCATGAAGCTGCCTACCTCGCAGTTCCCGGAAATTTCGCCGCCCCTCGTTATGGTGAGCGCGGCCTACCCCGGCGCCAGCGCCAAGGTGCTCACCGAATCGGTGCTGATTCCGCTGGAACAGGCCGTAAACGGCGTGCCGGGCATGAAATACATGACCTCCGACGCCGTGAGCGCCGGCGAAGCCAACATCCAGATTGTCTTCAACTTAGGCACCGACCCCGACCAGGCCGTCGTGAACGTGAACACGCGTATCGCACAGGTACTGAACCGCTTACCGGAACTCGTGCAGCGCGAAGGTGTGGTGGTAAACCGCGTGGTGCCGAACATGCTGATGTACGTGAACTTGTACTCGAAAGACAAGAACACGGACATGAAGTACCTGTTCAACTTCGCCGGGGTGAACATGCTGCCCGAGCTGCAGCGCCTCAGCGGCATTGGCAGGGCCAACATCCTGGGTAGCCGGCAGTACGCCATGCGCGTGTGGCTGAAGCCCGACCGCATGCGCGCCTACAACATCTCGGTGGATGACGTGATGAAAGCCCTTGGCGAACAGAGCGTTATCGGCTCGCCGGGCCGTATCGGCCGCTCGGATGGCGGGCAGGCGCAGTCGCTGGAATACGTACTCAGCTACCAGGGCCGCTTTAGCGACGTGGAGCAGTATAAAAACGTCATTCTCAAGGCCAACCCCAACGGCGAAAGCCTGCACCTGAAAGACGTGGCGGACGTGGCGCTGGGCTCGGAGTTCTATGACATCTACTCTAACCTGAACCAGTACCCCTCGGCGGCTATCGTACTGAAGCAAACCTACGGCTCGAACGCCTCGGACGTGATTAAAGAGGTGAAAGCCAAGCTGGAAGAGCTGAAGAAAACCAGCTTCCCGCCCGGTATGGACTACAAAATCACCTACGACGTGTCGAACTTCCTCGACGCTTCCATTGAGAACGTAATCCACACCCTGCGCGACGCCTTTATTCTGGTGGCCCTGGTGGTGTTCCTGTTCCTCGGCGACTGGCGCTCGACCCTGATTCCGGCCATCGCCGTGCCGGTGTCGCTCATCGGCTCGTTCGTGGCCATGCAGGCTTTCGGCCTGACCATCAACATGATAACCTTGTTTGCGCTGGTGCTCTCGATTGGTATCGTGGTCGACAATGCCATTGTGGTGATTGAGGCCGTGCACGCCAAGATGGAGGAAGAGCATCTGTCGCCCTATAATGCTGTGCGTAAGGTAGTTGGCGAAATCAGCGGGGCCATTATCGCCATCACCATCATGATGACGGCCGTGTTCATCCCGGTATCGTTTATGAGCGGTCCGGTGGGTATTTTCTACCGCCAGTTCTCCATTACCATGGCTACGGCCATCGTGATTTCGGGTTTGGTGGCCCTGACGCTGACGCCGGTGCTTTGCGCCATGATCCTGAAAAACAACCACGGCAAGCCCAAGAAGAAAACGCCGATGCAGCGCTTCTTCGACTGGTTTAACCGCGGTTTTGAGAATCTGACCAATAGCTACACCGGCTTGCTGGAGAAAATTGTGGCCAACCGCCTCATCACCTTCGCGATGCTGCTGGCCTTTGGTTTGGGCATTTGGGCCATCACGGCCAAGCTGCCGGCCGGCTTTATTCCGAGCGAAGACCAGGGCCTGATCTACGCCATTGTGCAGACGCCGCCAGGCACCACGCTGGAGCAAACCAACGCCGTGTCGCAGCGCCTCGCCAGCCTAGCCAAGGACGTGCCCGGCATCGCCAACATTTCAACCCTGGCGGGCTACGAAGTACTCACCGAAGGTCGGGGCTCCAATGCCGGCACCTGTCTGATTGACTTGAAACCGTGGTCAGAGCGCAAAGAATCCATTGCCGATATCATCGGAGCCTTGGAGAAAAAGGCGCACGAAATTCCCGGTGCGACCATCGAATTCTTTGAGCCACCGGCAGTTCCGGGCTACGGCGCAGCAGGCGGCTTCCAGCTGCAATTGCTCGACAAAACCAACTCCGGCGACTACAAAGCGCTGGAAAAGGTGAACGAGGAATTCATGGCCAAGCTGAAAAAGCGCAAGGAGCTTGCGGGCCTGTTCACCTTTTTCTCAGCCGACTATCCGCAGTACGAGTTGAAGATTGACAACGAGTTGGCCATGCAAAAGGGCGTGAGCATCGGCAACGCCATGAACACGCTGAGCATCATGGTGGGCTCGACCTACGAGCTGGGCTTTATCAAGTACCAACGCTTTTTCAAGGTGTACGTGCAGGCTTCGCCCGAATACCGGAAGCTGCCCGAAGACATCCTGAACATGTGGGCAAAAAATGACAAAGGCGAAATGGTGCCGTTCTCAGCCTTCATGAAAATCGTGAAGTCGCAGGGCGCCAACGAAATCAACCGCTACAACATGTACACCACCGCTTCCATCCGGGGCGGTGCCGCCGAGGGCTACAGCTCTGGAGAGGCCATCAAAGCCGTGCAGGAAGTAGCGCAAGACCTGCCCCACGGCTACGACATTGACTGGGGCGGCTTGTCGAAAGACGAAGTGTCGCGCGGCAACGAGTCCACCATTATTTTCCTGGTGGTGCTGGTGTTCGTTTACCTGGTGCTCGCTTCGCAGTACGAAAGCTTTTTGCTGCCCTTGGCGGTAATCTTCTCGCTGATTGCGGGCGTGTTCGGGTCGTTCCTGTTCATCAAAGTAATGGGCCTAGCCAACGACATTTATGCCCAGGTGGGCCTTGTGATGCTGGTCGGTTTGCTGGGTAAGAACGCCGTACTGATTGTCGAATTCGCCGCCCAGAAGCACGCCGAAGGTATGTCGGTCCGCGAGGCGGCCATCGAAGGGGCCCGCGTCCGTTTCCGCCCGATTCTGATGACCTCGTTTGCCTTCATTGCGGGTCTGATTCCGCTGGTGCTGGCGACGGGCGCCGGAGCTATCGGCAACCGCACCATCGGTAGCTCGGCCCTTGGCGGTATGCTGTTCGGCACCGTGTTCGGGGTGGTCATCATTCCTGGCTTGTACTACTTCTTTGGTACGCTGGCCGGCAGCCACCAACTGATTCGGGACGAAAACGAATCCCCCATACTGGAAGGCGTTGAGCCGCGCGTATTAATTGAAGAAACAGAACCTTATGCTTAAGAGACGCATCTATCAATGCCTTAGCGCAGCCAGCCTCTCGTTAGCAGTTGCGGCTTGTGCAACGCCGAATCTGGTTCAGAAAACAGTAAACCGAAGATTTCCTGCTAGTTACAACAATGCCAACGCGCAGGATACGGCCAGCACCGCAAAGCTTCGGTGGAAGCAGTTTTTCACCGACCCGAACCTGGCTGCCCTCATCGATACGGCGCTGCAAAACAACCAGGAGCTGAACATTGCATTGCAGGAGATTCAGATTGCCCGCAACGAGGTTCAGATCCGCAAAGGCGAGTACCTGCCCTTTCTGGGCTTGGGTGCTAAGGCAGAAGCCGAACGTCCCGGTCGGTACACGCTTCAGGGCGCGACCGAGGAAGCCGTCAATATTCAGGAGGAGCGAAGAAACCCCAATCCGCTGCCCAATTACCAGATCGGCGCTTTTGCGAGCTGGGAAGTGGACATCTGGCACAAGCTGCGCAATGCCCGCACGGCAGCAGCCCTGCGGTACCTGGCTACCGTCGAAGGCCGGAATTTCACGGTCACGAATCTGATTGCCGAAATTGCCAACTCATATTACGAACTCCTAGCGCTCGATAACCAGTTGGCCCTGACCCAGCAAAACATTGAGCTTCAGAGCAATGCGCTGGAGTTGGTGCGACTTCAGAAAGAATCGGCCCGGGTGACCGAACTGGCGGTACAACGTTTTGAAGCGCAGGTGCACAACACCCGCAGCCTTCAGTACAATATCCAGCAGCGCATCACCGAAACCGAAAACCGGATCAATTTTCTGGTGGGGCGGTACCCGCAGCCTATTGTTCGTAACGATCAGTCATTCAATGATTTAGCCACGAACAACATTCAGGCGGGGGTGCCCGCGCAGCTGTTGCAAAACCGGCCGGATATCCGGCAGGCCGAACAACGGCTGGCAGCGGCCAAACTGGACGTGCAGGTAGCCCGCGCCAACTTTTACCCGGCGCTGCGCATAACCGGCGGAGCGGGCTTCGCGGCTTTCAAGCCCGGCTTGCTGTTCACGTCGCCCGAATCCATGATGTATTCGCTGGCGGGCGATCTGGTCGCGCCGCTGGTGAACCGCAACGGAATCAAGGCGGTGTATGGGAGTGCCAATGCCCTTCAGACCCAGGCCATTTACCAGTATGAGCGCACCGTGCTGAACGCTTATGTGGAGGTAGCCAATCAGCTGGCCAACATCAACAATTTGGCCAAGAGCTACGACGAGAAAGCGAAGGCCGTGCAGGCCCTGAACCAGTCGAGCACGATTTCTAACAGCCTCTTCCGTTCGGCAAGGGCCGATTACACGGAAGTGCTCTTCACACAACGGGAAGCCCTGGAGTCAAAATTTGACCTGATCGAAACCAAAATGCAGCAATTGAATGCCACCGTTAATGTGTATCGGGCATTGGGTGGCGGCTGGAATTAACCGCACAAACCGGCCAACTCAGCTGCTGTGACTACGCCCGTCGCGGCCGAGTTACTATAGCACAAAGTCCGTCTTTCACAGCAAACAAGCGCTGTAAAAGACGGACTTTGTGTTTTGCAGGAAACATTGTTCGCCCCTTCTAAGTCAGCACTCGCTTATCGGCGCATCGCTTTTTCAATTTGGTCCCACATGGGCGCGGGGATCATTTCCAGCTTATTGAATTCGCCGGCGCCGTTGAGCCATTCGCCGCCGTCGATGGTCACGACTTCCCCGTTGACATAAGCCGAAAAATCGGATACTAAGTACGCAGCTAGGTTGGCAAGTTCCTGATATTCACCTACTCGCTTGAGGGGCACTGATCCGGCTGGGTCGAGCTTTTCGGCCAGTGGGGCTGGGAATAAGCGGCTCCAGGCGCCTTCCGTCGGGAACGGGCCGGGCGCAATGGCGTTAGAGCGAATGCCGTATTTGGCCCACTCCACGGCCAAAGAGCGCGTCATGGCCAGCACACCGGCTTTAGCGGCCGCCGAAGGAACAACATATGCAGAACCAACTGATGCATAAGTAGTTACGATATTCAGAATGGTGCCGGGTTTCTTATCGGCGATCCAACGCTTGCCAAAGGCCAGGGTGCAATTGTAGCTTCCGCGCAACACAATGTCCACGATCACATCGAAGGCTTTGTGGGAAAGACGCTCGGTGGGGCTGATGAAATTGCCGGCCGCGTTGTTGAGCAACACATCGACACCGCCAAATTCGTCGTGGGTACGCTGCAACATGTTTTCTACTTCCTCATATTTGCGCACGTCGCACTGCACGGCCAGCACCTTGCCTCCGGTTTGCTGGCGTAGCTCGGCGGCGGTTTTTTCCAGCACGTCCAGCTTGCGACTGGTGATGGTAACGTTAGCGCCGAGCTGAAGAAAATACGTGGTCATGGCGCGGCCCAGGCCGGTGCCGCCGCCGGTTACGACGATGGTTTTGCCTTGAAGAGCGTTATCGCGGAGCATGGGTTGGGAGTAGGCAGGCATGGAACGAGGTTGAGAAGTAAGTGGGGGAAAGCCACAAGAACGGCATTTTTGGATTTGGCAGAGAAAAAAACCAAGCGAAGGAATTTTTACCACCTTTGGGACGCATGACAACAGATCCCTTTCTTCCGACCATTGCCGTGTTGGGTTGCGGTTGGCTGGGCCTGCCCTTGGCGAAAGCGCTGGTTGCGGCGGGCCACGTCGTGACCGGCTCCACGACCCGCCCGAGTCATTTGCTGAAGTTGCGCGATGCCGGCATTACGCCTTATTTGCTGCGCCTTGGTCCGGAATTCACCCAAACCGACGACGATACGCTTCGAGCCATGCTCATCGGCGCGGATGTATTGGTGCTCAACGTACCTCCGCGTAAGACAGCAAGCACTTATCCGGATTTGTTACGACCTGTGCAACAAGCGATTGCGGCCTGCGGCGTGCGGCACATTCTGTTTGTAAGCTCTACCAGCGTCTATCCCGATGAACCCCGCGTCATGACAGAGGTTGATGCGGTTTCTACGGCTACCGCTTCCTCGGATTTGTTGCGGGCTGAAAGCAATTTCATCCAGCAAAGCCACTGGCTTACCACAGTGGTTCGCTTTGGTGGTCTTTTCGGGCCGGCCCGGCCGCCGGGCCGCTTTCTGGCGGGCCGCCAAGATGTTCCCAATGCGCAGGCGCCCGTCAACCTCATTCACCTCGACGATTGTGTTGGGCTGCTGATGGCCATCATTCGTCAGCAGGCCTGGGGATACACCTTCAACGCATGCGCCGACCATCACCCTACACGGCAGGAATTTTACACGGCTGCCGCCGCCCAATTGCACACCGCACCCCCAATATTCCGCGCCGACGATACCAGCAGTGGCAAAACCATCAGTAGTGCGCTGATGCATAAATCATTGAAGTACAAGTTCTTACATAATAACTTGTTTGAAGCGTTGAAGGCCTGAAGCTCAGGTGTTTCACACGTATCTTTGCGGTGTGAATTCCTCTTCTTCTGTAGTAGCCGTGTTGGGCGGCGGGGCGGCGGGTTTTTTTGGCGCCATCGCCTGTGCGGAAGCCAACCCACAGCTCACGGTCATTCTTATCGAAAAAACCGGCAAGTTGCTGAGCAAAGTGCGTGTATCGGGTGGCGGTCGCTGCAACGTAACACACGCTTGTTTTTCGCCGGCGCAGCTTGTGCAGCATTACCCACGGGGTGGCAAACAGCTGAAAGAGCCGTTCAAACAGTTTGGCGCCCAGGATACGGTGCAATGGTTCGAGCGCCGCGGCGTCCAGCTCAAAACCGAGGCCGATGGGCGCATGTTTCCTACCACCGATTCCAGCGAAACCATTGCCCAGTGCTTGCTGGAAGCTGCGCGGCAGGCCGGCGTAAAAATTTGGAATAACACGGCGGCTGAAGAGCTTACTCCCTTGCCGGAAGGTGGCTTTTCCTTGCGTCTCACGGGCACTCATGCGCAGGAACTGGTTGTAAATAAGCTACTTATCGCTACGGGCGGCGTTCCCAAAAGCGAAGGCTATAATTGGTTGCGGGCCTTAGGCCACAGCGTTGCCGAGCCAGTGCCTTCCCTGTTTACCTTCAACGTGCCCGAATCGCCCCTGCGCGAGCTAATGGGCGTGAGCGTGCCACACGCCCGCGTGGTATTGGCGGGTTCAACGCTTTCGTATGAAGGGCCTTTGTTGGTTACACACTGGGGCGTGAGCGGCCCGGCCGTGCTCAAGCTATCGGCGTGGGGCTCACGCCTCCTGCACGAACTCAACTATACCGGCACAGCCCTAGTAAGCTGGGTACCAACGCATACAGAAGAAAAGCTGCGGCAATGGCTGCACGAATTTCGGGCTCAGAATGGCCGCAAGGTGGTGCAGTCCAATCCCCTGTTTGGTTTGCCACAACGACTTTGGCGTACCCTCACCGACCAAGCCGGAGTAATAGACGAAACGCGTTGGAGCGAACTAGCAGCCAAAGTTCAGAATCGCCTGATTGAAAACTTGTTACGCATGCCCTTGGCAGTGCGCGGCAAAACGACATTTAAAGAAGAGTTTGTGACGTGCGGTGGCATCCTGCTGGCTGAAGTCAATATGAAAACAATGGCAAGCCGCCTCATACCGGACCTGTATTTCGCAGGCGAAGTACTTGATATTGATGGCATTACGGGCGGATTCAACTTTCAAGCTGCCTGGACGACGGGCTATCTGGCCGGACAAGCAATGGCATATACCCAACAGGAGCAGGGTTGATATTGGCGCGGGCCAGTTTTAAGTAAGCCATGAAGCGGAGATACAGCGCATGTGTTTGGGCAGGCCAGTTTGCAACCCTACCTGGGGTTTAGCAGTACAGAGAAACACAACTTTGTTTCCCTCTACACCTAAACCGACCCACTCATGGATGCCAAAACAACAACGGCCGCCCTCAACGAATTACTCGAAACGCTAAAAGATGGCCAGAAAGGCTATGCAGAAGCCATGACCGACGTGGAAGACGCCGATCTGAAAGATACCTTTAAGAAATATGCTGCCCAGCGCTCCAGCTACATCACGGAGTTGGAAGACCAGATGTTCAAGCTGGACCTCAAGCCAGACGAAAGCAGCTCCGTAACCGGCACCGTGCATCGTGCCTTTATCAATCTTAAAGGGCTGGTAACCAGCAAAGACCGCCATAGCATTCTAGCAGAATGCGAGCGTGGCGAAGACTACGCCAAGAAGGCTTACGAAACCGCGCAAAAAATCCAGGATCTGCCGGGCGAGCTGAAAACCATCATCGACAAGCAGGCTGCTGGTATCAAGCAAGGCCACGACGAAATCAAGGCCCTGCGCGATTCGTCAAAATAGTATTCGACTGCTGAGCAATCAGAAGCCATTTCTCATAACTGCTTAACTTTAAGTCAGTTGCGGAAATAAGATAAAAAGGAAACGCCCCGACTGTTTTGGCAATCGGGGCGTTTCCTTTTTATGCTAAGCGATGCTATTCGTCAAAGCTTTGGTTGTCGCGACGGCCTTTATAGCCACCTTCGCTGCTGCCACCGCGGCTATTGCCACCGTAGCTTCCGCCGCCGCGGTTGCCGCCGTAGCTGCTACCGCCACCGCGGTTGCCACCAAAGCTGCTGCCACCGCGGCTTCCGCCGTAGCTGCTGCCGCCTTCGCGACGGTCGCCGTAGCTTCCGCCGCCGCGGTTGCCGCCGTAGCTGCTGCCACCACCGCGGTTGCCACCGTAGCCACCACTGCCACCCTCGCGACGATCGCCAAAGGGAGCGCGACGAGCCGGACGGTTTTCATCGGCGCCGAAGCTGCGACGTTCGCGGTTGCCGCCTTCCTCCTGTGCATCTCCTTCTTGACGAGGAGTGGCGATGTTGAAGGAAACCGGACGGCCTTGGATGGAGGTGCGGCCCAGCGCCGAGATGATCTCATCGGCAAACTCGGAAGGCACTTCTACAAAGCTAAACTTATCGTAGAGCGCGATATCGCCAACTTTACCAGCGGTGAGGCCGGTGTTTTCGGCAATCAGATCCACGATATCACGTGGATGCACACGGTCTTTTTTGCCCATTGTCACGAACAAACGCGTGAAACCCGGACGAACGGCGCCACGCTCGCGGTCGGCTTCCAGGCTTTTTTCAGCCTGTTTGCCTTCCTTCATGGTCATTTTCAGCAACGCAGCTGCAATGTCCAACGAGGTAGTTTCTTCTTCCTGGTCGAGCAGACGCTGCACACGGGCAACGTACTTTTCTAAGTTGCCTTTCTCGATGATTTCTTTGATCTGGTTCAGGAACAGCGTGGTTTTCACCTCCGATACGTCCTCAAACGACGGAATGCGTTCCTGCTTGATCTGCGCTTTGGTAAAGCGCATGATGTCGCGCAGCTTGTAAATATCGCGACCCGACACGAATGTGAAGGCGCGACCCGATTTGCCGGCGCGGCCCGTACGACCAATGCGGTGCACGTAATATTCTTCGTCGGCGGGAAGGTCGTAGTTTACTACAGCTTCTACATTTTCTACGTCGATACCACGGGCGGCTACGTCGGTGGCTACCAGAATTTCCAGCGTGCCTTTGCGGAACTTATCCAGCGTGTTCTGGCGCTGCTGCTGGCCCATGTCGCCGTGCAGTCCTTCGGCAAAATAGCCTTTGGCTTGCAGGTCGCCTACGATGTCGTCTACCATGCGCTTGGTGTTAGCAAACACAATGGCTGACTTCAGGTTGAACATGTCGATCAGACGGGTGAGCACGTCCTTTTTCTGCGGACCGCGCACTTCGTAGTAACTCTGCTCGATGTTCGAGACGGTCATTTCCTGATGATTGACCTTCACGATTTGCGGATCGCGCTGGTACTTCTTCGTCAGTTCCATGATCGGCTTGCTCATCGTGGCCGAGAAGAACACCGTCTGGCGTTCGGCCGGCATCTTCGAGAGCACCGTTTCGATGTCGTCGCGGAAGCCCATGTCGAGCATTTCGTCGGCTTCGTCGAGGATGACGGTTTTCACCTTGTCAAGCTTTAGCGTACCGCGTTCGATGTGGTCCATCACACGGCCGGGCGTACCGATTACGATTTGCACGCCGCGCTCCAGAGCACGGAACTGACGATCGTAGCTCGAGCCACCGTAGATCGGCACTACGGCCAGACCACGCTTGTACTTGCCGAGTTTCTGAATTTCACCCGACACCTGCACAGCAAGCTCACGGGTAGGGCACAGCACCAATACTTGCACGTCGCGCGAGTCGGAATCGACGCGCTCAATGGCGGGGATACTAAAAGCTGCGGTTTTGCCGGTACCCGTTTGGGCCTGACCAATTACGTCTTTGCCTTCCAGCAAAACGGGGATAGCAGCACTTTGGATTGGCGAAGCCTCTTCGTAGCCTACTTCCGTGATAGCGCGCTGCATCTCCGCAGAGAGAGCGAGCTCGTCAAATTTTACTTTTTCCATGTCAATGGTTGATGGAGAATAAACAATGCTCTGAAAACAGCAGATTCAGCGACGTTCTTCTCCCACTCAACAACAACGACAAGCGACGGAAGCAACGGACGGAAGACGGTGACGGCCAGTATGTTAAACAAAAGCAGCCGTAGCTGCGCGGAACGGGGCCATTCTCAATGCGGCTGCAAAGGTACGAAAAATATAGTACAATATCTAGGTCAGACAGAAAATCTCTAAAAGACGCCGCACGGCACAGAAAAACAATCCTCTGCTGCTTCTTGCTGCATCGTTAACGTAAACCAATTTTTATAGTTGGGCTACGCAACTCCTCGCATAAACATAATGCATTGATAATCAAGTATTTACACCTAAGCATTAAAACAAAAAAGCATGCCAGATAGCATGCTTTTTTGTTTCGACTATGAGACGAAATCAGCTTACGCCAACTTCACCTTTACAGCGTTCAGGCCTTTTTTGCCTTGGGCTACTTCATACTCAACTTTGTCGTTCTCGCGGATATCATCCACTAGGTCGCTTACGTGTACGAAAATGTCTTCGCCAGTAGCGTCGTTTTTGATGAAACCAAAACCTTTGGTGTCATTGAAGAATTTTACAGTTCCTGTCTGCATGATGGGTTTGTAAGAGTTTCTTTAAGATAATGCAGCCACTGAAAAAACTGCTGAAACTCTAGGCATCTGGCAGGCGAAACGAAGCTCATTCTCTTAAGTTGAGTCAAAGATACTATATAATTTCCTGAATTGATGCAATACCCCCCATAGAAACGTTGTTAGGGAGGCGAGTCGGACTGCTGTCTTCCGCCCAAAACCAATCGAAAATCGCCTCTTATTCGTCTGAAAGGCACATTTTCTGCTGCTGCACTTTTTTCTATATGACTGACCTTACTGGCCCTGCTTTTCGCTTTTCCCGCACATTTCAAGTCGTCGAAAGCGACATTGACGAGCTTGGCCACGCCAATAATGTGCAGTATGTGCGTTGGGTGCAGGATACGGCCGGCGCCCATTGGCTCACGGCCTACCCGCCGGGCGAGCGCGACGCTTATATATGGGTAGTGCTCGAACATCGCATTCGTTATCATCGCTCGGCCTTCGCTGGCGAGGAGCTACGAGCTACCACCTGGATCGGGGAAGTAAAAGGCGCGCAAAGTCAGCGCTTTGTGCACATAGAGCGCGTTTCAGATGGGGTGCTGCTCTGTGAGGCTGAAACGCAATGGGTACTGCTTGACCCCGCTACTCAGCGGCCGAAGCGTGTAACGCCGGATTTGATCGAGCGGCTGTGGGGACCGGTGGGATAAAAAGAGTAGAGCAAACAGTAAGCTAAGTATACAGCGCCTATGATCATTGGTTATCGAATGAACAACTGATAGCCCACTTTCTTGTATATTAAAACCCAGAGGGTGCGTCCTATACTGTTTATGTTCAAATAATATGACTGCTCTTTTGCAAATTATGCCTAGCGCATAGTAATTGAATATTGTCGGCTCTCAGGGATGTACCACCTTTAGAGAAAGGGAGGATATGATCAAAGTGTAAATTATCAGCGCTTCCACATTGAATACATTTCCCATTATCCCGTTTCCATACCTCCAGTTTAACAGAAGTCGGTATCAATCTATTATGACCAATATCTTTTAGTTCTTCAACCCGCTTATTCTTTTGATCAATACTTCTATCCGTCACATGGAGCTTGAATTTAAACACATTTCTAGCCTCTGATTTTGATTTTTCAATCCAAGAATCGATCAGTTCGAATACTCCGTTATATACCCAAATACCATCTTTTATTTTCTCATATACCTTGACCAATTCAGGAGAGCGCCCATTTTTATACCCTTCTGCTGCCTGAAAGAATTTCCCATTTTGTGTGAGCCGGCCACTTGGCAATACCATTGGCTGATTCACTGTCTTTGGATTTGCTGATTCGTTTTTTGGCACGTCGTGTCCTTCGTAGATAAGGACGTCTCCATTATTCTCAATTCTATCAGCGTACGGAGCACCTTTCCGTAAAGACATCAATATCACACTCACCTCGCCTCCCACTTGGAAGTTCATTCCTCTTTGCAATGAGTATCCTACTTCAAGGCACATCTCATTATAAGAAATTATATCGCCCGGTTGTGCCATGGTATTAGTCTTGAGTGCTAAGATGCCCTAAATAGTTGCCTGTATATCTCCCGATTTTATTGGCATAGTGCGCAATTAGGGCCAATCTACTCAAATGGGCTATAGTGACATTACTTCTGCTTTACTTTTGCAGAAAGCCACTCTCCTTCCAAAATGCCCCAAACCTTTCGCATCTATTCCTCTTCCGCCGGCTCTGGCAAAACGTACCAGCTTACCAAGGAATACCTGAAGCTGGCGCTGGGCTCCGAAGATCCAGCGTATTTCAAAAGCATTCTGGCGATCACGTTTACCAACGATGCGGCCGGGGAAATGAAGCATCGCATCATCGAGGCGTTGCGGCGCTTTGCATACCCTATTGATAATCAGGAGGATGTATTGCTGCGCGAAATAGCGGAAGAATTAGCGGCGGACGGCCACTTGCCGCGTCATGCCCAAACTGCCGCGGAGCGGCAACAGGAGCTGCGGCGGCGGGCGGCGGCTACGTTTCGGCTGGTGCTGTATCACTACGCCGATTTTGCCGTCAGCACCATCGACTCGTTTGTGCAACGCATTGTGCAGACGTTCACGCGAGAGCTGGGCTTGCCGGCTACGTTTGAAGTAGAGCTAGACAGCGACACCGTTCTACAAAGTGCTGTGGCACTGTTACTTGATAAAGTAAACCGAGATCCCAACAGCAAGCTCCTCTCTCGCTCTCTGGCCGACTACGCCCTGACCAAAGCCGACGAAGGCCGTAGCTGGAACAACCTCTCCGACGAGCTAGTCCAGTTTGGCCGCTTTCTGCTTAGCGAACCCGTTCACGAAGCCGTGGCCCAACTGCAGCAACTGTCGTTGCAAGATTACCGCCGCCTGCACGAGACGCTGCGCAAGCGCAAGGAAGAAATCGAAACCACATTTCAGGCCGTCGCGGCGCGGGCACTGGCCACGTTGGACGCGGCAGGCGTCACGGAGGCTGATTTGTACCAAGGTAAGAGCGGCATCATTGGCTATTTCGCGAAGTGGCAGGAGCGCTTATTGCCTGATAAAGAAGCCAATAGCTACGTACGCGCCACCATCGAGCAAGACAAATGGTACAGCGGAAAAGTCAAGACGGCGGCCGACAAGCTGCGTGTGGATGCAGTAAAAGTCGATGTAACCGCTGCTTATCAAGAGCTTGAAAATCTGCGTTCTGCACAACTATCAGATTATCTGATAGTTACCGGGATGCTACCGTACCTGTTTCAGGTATCGTTGCTGAGCGAACTGAGCAAAGCCGTGGACCAGCTCAGCCGGGAGCGAGGCGTGGTGCTCATTGCCGAGTTCAATCGCCGCATTGCCCAGATTGTGTTGCGCGAGCCGGTGCCCTTTCTTTACGAGCGCATGGGCGAGCGCTACCTGCATTTGCTCATCGACGAGTTTCAGGATACCTCTGTGCTTCAGTGGAATAACTTGCTGCCGTTGGTAGAAAATGCTGTTTCGACCGGCAACCTTTCGCTGGCCGTGGGCGACGCCAAGCAGGCCATTTACCGTTGGCGGGGCGGGGAGATGGAGCAGATTCTGCGGCTGCACAAAAATCAAACGGAATACCTCTACGGGCGCATTGCCGACGAGGAATTACGCGATCTGTTGCAGAGCCGCTACATCACCCTCGACCAAGCGCTGGAACCCCGACAGCTCAATGTAAATTACCGCTCGGCACCGGGCATTATCCAGTTCAACAACGACTTTTTCGGGCAAGTAAGCCAAACGCATCCGCAACTGCCGTTGGTGCAAGGTATTTACGATGAGGAGTTTGGGCAGGAGTCGCCCGACCGACTGCCTGCTGCCTCGGGCTCACCGGGTCATGTTGAACTGCTCTTTACCGACAACGACACGCTTGCCCGTCGCTACGACCCCGCCACCGGCGCTTACACCGAGGAGCCGCTGCCCGGTCTTGCGCCCAACCACGTTTTCGACTACGACGAAAGCACGCTCTACCTGACGCTGCAATTGGTTGAGCAAGCCGTGCACGACGGCTTTCGCCTTCAGGATATTGCCGTGCTGTGCCGTCGGCGCGACAGCAGCCGGCGCGTGGCTAAGTTCTTGAAAGAGAGAGGCTATCCTATCATTTCTGCCGATTCACTTTCGCTGGAGTTTGCGGAGGTGGTCAATTTGCTGGTGGCGGTATTTCGGGTGCTCAACCAGCCCGCCGATACGCTGGCCCGCGCCGAGGCCTTGTTGCTAGTGGACAAAGTGGTACGGCGCACGGCGCCGACACCGGACCGCGCGCGCCACATCGCCGGACTAGCCAACGCAGCGCACGCCTTGCCCTTCTTCGACGAATTGCGCACGCTGGGCTACGACGTGCAGGAGCGCGAAACCGGCAATTTGGGCCTGTACGAGCTCACCGAGCGGCTGATTGGCACATTTGGGCTATTGGGGCGCAACGAGGAAAGCGAATACCTTTTCCGCTTCCTCGACCTGACCTTGGAATACAGCCTGCGCTTCGGCAACAACCTCAATAACTTCTTGTCTTACTGGGAGTTAAAGAAAAGCACTTTGAGTATCAATGCGCCCGCCGGCCGTGATGCCATCACCATTACCACGGTGCATAAGGCAAAAGGGCTGGCGTACGGCGTAGTCATCGTGCCCTTCGCCGACTGGTCGCTGACGCCCTACCGCGGCACGCTGTTGTGGGGCCGGTTGACGACCGATGAAAAACCAGTGCCCGAGATGCCCGCCGTGGCTGTCGTCAGCCAGACGCAGGCGCTGACGCGCACGCCCCTCGCCTTGCAATACACCGAGGAGTTGGAAAAGACGTTTCTGGAAGGCCTCAACATGCTTTACGTGGCCTTCACGCGGCCGCGCCACCGCCTCTACGTCATCACCCGGCAGCCCAAACCAACCAAAGCGACCAAAGAGGGCGATACTACGGATACGCCCGAACAGGCCCGTACGGTGGCGGAGCTTTTGCATCGCTATTTGGTGGCTACCCACCAGTGGGACGACGAGCGCACGGCATATATCCTTTCCGACGGCCAAAATGCGGTTCCGAGTGCTAATAAACAGGCTCTTAGCCCCGACCTGTATCCTCTTACTAACTTGGCCAGCACGCCTTGGGAAGAGCGCCTGCGGCTGCGCCGGCATGCCAACACCGTCTTTGATTTCGACGATCAGCAAGTGCAGCGCGAGTGGAACCGCAAGCTTCATTACGCCCTGCGCCGCATCATTTTAGCCATTGATGACGACCGCGTGGCCGCGCAATTGGTGGCCGAAGGACTTGTGAGCACCCGCGAGCGCGCAGAGCTGGTGGAGAAGCTGCACCACGTAACCCAGCACCCGCAAATGGCGCACTACTTCAGCCATTCGGTGTTGGTAGAAACGGAGCGAGAGATTCTGGTGGGTGGCGCGCGCCGCCAAGATTACAAGCCCGACCGCATCGCCTTCGAGCCCAACCTGGGTCCGGCACCCGGCCGCGTTACGCTGGTTGATTTTAAGATTCCGCCGCCCGAAGCGCAGCACAAACGCCAGTTGCAGCAATATGCCGAGCTATTTCGCCAGCTGGGCTACTCCGATGTGCAATGTGTGCTGTATTATTTTGACACGGAGGAAGTACTTGTTTTTTAAGCATTTACCTAGGCAAGGTACTTGACGGTCATAACCAAGACTACTTCCAATTTTTTTAGTTTTATGCTAATAATATTAGATATATTGATATTTATTCGTATCTTACAGCATGCAGATGCGTAGTCTGCACTTGTCTAACTAGCAGAGAACTATGTCCGATAAACGCCAAGCTGCCCTCGGCTTCATCTTCGTAACGCTGCTGCTGGACGTCATTGGGTTCGGCATCATCATTCCGGTTATCCCTAAGCTCATCAGTCAGCTGACGGGCGGCGGCATGAGCGAGGCAGCCAAGTACGGCGGTTGGCTGGGCTTTGCATTTGCCAGCATGCAATTTCTGTTTTCGCCCGTGCTCGGCAACCTCAGCGACCAATACGGGCGGCGGCCGGTGCTGTTATTTGCGTTGTTTGGCTTTGGGCTCGACTACTTATTTGTGGCCTTTGCGCCCAGCGTGGGGTGGCTGTTTGTAGGGCGCATCATTGCGGGCATTACGGGCGCCAGCTTCACGACTGCCTCGGCCTACATCGCCGACATCAGCCCACCCGAAAAACGGGCGCAGAACTTCGGCATGATCGGGGCCGCCTTTGGGCTAGGGTTTATTATCGGGCCTGTAATTGGCGGGTTGCTGGGGCATTTTGGGCCGCGGGTTCCCTTTTTGGTAGCCGCAGGACTCACAATGCTCAATTGGCTCTACGGATTCTTTGTGCTGCCCGAATCGTTGGCCACCGAGAATCGGCGCCAGTTTGAGTGGAAACGCGCCAACCCGGTGGGGTCGCTGCGGCAACTGCAACGTTACCCTGTCATTATGGGCATGGTGGGCTCGCTGGTGCTGCTCTATATTGCGGCCCACGCCGTGCAGAGTACGTGGTCGTACTTTGTGATGTACCGCTTCAACTGGAACGAAGGATGGGTTGGGGCTTCGCTTGGGGTAGTCGGGCTGCTGACGGCGCTGGTGCAGGGCTTGCTCATTCGCGTTCTGAACCCAAAGCTGGGAGCAAAACGCTCCGTGTCGCTCGGTCTAAGCCTGTATGCCACTGGCTTTCTGCTCTTTGCATTTGCCGACAAAAGCTGGATGATGTTTGCCTTTTTGGTGCCTTATTGCTTGGGCGGCATCGCCGGACCGGCGCTCCAAAGCATCATTTCCACACAGGTGCCGGCCAACGAACAAGGCGAACTGCAAGGTGCGCTCACCAGCCTAGTTAGCTTGACGGCCATTGTCGGGCCGCCGCTCATGACCAACCTGTTCTCGTATTTCACGGGTCCGAGTGCGCCGGTGCATTTCCCAGGGGCTGCGTTTCTGGCCGGTGCTGTGCTCACGATTATCAGCGTGCTGCTGGCCATGCGCTCCTTAAACAGGAATTCCGGACACGTAATTATTCCAGAGGAAGTGGCGGCGACTGAAACACCTGTCCACTAACTTCATTTCGCAACGCGCTCATTACCAAGTATTTAACAAGACACTTGGTAACGAGCGCGTTGTCTCTGTTACCGGGTTGCGCCCCAGCCGCCACCCAATGCCCGGTACAAATCAATGAGTAGGAAGAACTGCTCGCGGCGGGCGTTGGTGAGCTGCAATTCGGCTTCCAGCACGCTGCGTTGGGCCGTTATCACCTCCAGGTACGTGGCGTAGCCAGCCACAAAGAGGTCGTTGGAGATGGACACGGCTTTGTTGAGTGAGGTAACTTCCTGCTCTTTAAGCTGATACACCTGCCGGTAGTTATCGATACCCTGCAAGTTGGTTACCACTTCCTGATAGCCCGTGCGGATAGCTTTTTGGTAGGCGTAAAAGGCGCCCACGTTGTTGGCCGTCGAGCGGACGTACTCGGCTTTCAGAGCGGCGCGGTTGACGAGCGGCGCGGTTAGGCCACCCACGATACCGTACGCAATTGATTCCGGCCCCTGAAACAGCAGCGAGGTTTTGAAGGCGTTGAAGCCCATATACGGCGACAACGTCAGGGAGGGCAAAAACGCGGCACGAGCCGCCGAAATATCGGCGCGTGAGGCAGCCAGCTCTAGCTCAGCCTGTTGCACGTCGGGCCGGCGCAGCAGCATCGTAGCCGGCAAGCCGGCCGAAACGGTTGCCGGCAACTGCTGCTCCCGAATGGGCTGGCCGCGCACAATGGGCTGCGGATAACGCCCCAGCAGCAGATTCAGCTGGTTCTCGACCCGCACAATTTCCTGGCGACGCGCAAATTCGAGACTGCGCGTGTTCAGCAACTGCGCCCCGAACTGCTGCACGGCCAGCTCCGTAGCGCGGCCACCCAGCTTTTGCACCTGTACAATTTCGTAAGCTCGCTGTTGCAGCCCCACGTTCTTCCGAATTACATTCACCTCATTATCAAGGGCTAGCAACTCGAAATACAGGCGGGCTATTTCGGCCACGAGCGCGGTCGTGATCAGCTGCCGGCCTTTTTCGGTAGCCAGCAGGCGGGTATAAGCGGCTTTGCGGCGGTTGCGCAGCTTCCCCCAGATATCCAGCTCCCAAGAGCTGCGCAGGCCCAGGAAATAGTCGGGGGTGGGATTGGGAATGCGCTGACGCCCATCGATGTTGGGCGACAGGTTCGTATCGTAGTTACCCACGCCGTTGAGCGTGTACTTGCCGTAACGCTCCACTCCCGCCGACGCAACGCCATTGACGGTGGGAAACAGGGCGCCTTTGGTAATCAGGACGTTAGCGCGAGCAACCTCAATGCGCTGAATGGTGGTGAGCAGGTCGAAATTGCGGTTGAGCGCCGTGTCGATCAGGCTGACCAAGTTCGGATCAGTAAAGAACTGCGACCAGGGCATATCGGCAATGCTGGCCGTGGTATCGGTGCGATTGAGAAACGAAGCCGGGGCCTTCGGCAAGGACGGCAGCTGCGGGGGCGCCGCCACTTTGCACCCCGTAACGAGCGCGGCCGAGCAGATAAAAAGCAGGAAGCGCTTTAATAGCTTATGTAACATCTTTACTCTGAACATCTTATCAAATAGCTATGCGCTGCCCTAAGCCCGCGCAACTTCCAGTTCTTCGGTCGCAGGCTGGCTCTCTTTTCGGCCTTTTTTCTCCGCCAGCTTCGCGAACAGCACGTACAGCCCCGGAATCAGCACCACGCCCGCCACGGTGCCCACTAGCATGCCCGACGCGGCCGCCGTGCCGATGGAGCGGTTGCCCAAAGCCCCGGCGCCGCTGGCCACGCACAGCGGAATCAGACCCGCAATGAAGGCGAACGAAGTCATCAGGATAGGCCGCAGACGCGACACGGCGCCTTCCACGGCGGCATTGAGAATAGAATGGCCTTCCCTCTGACGCAGCACCGCAAACTCGATGATGAGGATGGCATTTTTGCCCAGCAGCCCAATGAGCATCACGAGCGAAACCTGAGCGTAGATGTTGTTTTCCAGCCCCAGCAGCTTCAGCCCCAGAAACGCCCCGAAGATGCCCGTCGGCAACGACAGCAGAACCGGCAGCGGCAGCAGAAAACTTTCGTATTGGGCTGCTAATAAGAGGTATACAAACACCAAGCAGACCGCAAAAATGTAGATCGCCTGGTTGCCCGACAGGATCTGCTCGCGCGTCATGCCCGACCACTCGAAGCTATAGCCGCGCGGCAACTCTTTGGCGGCCACTTCCTCGATGGCGTTGATGGCATCGCCGGAGCTGTAGCCGGGGGCCGCGTCGCCGTTGAGCATGGCCGAGGTGTACATGTTGTAGCGCGTGAGCTGCTCGGGGCCGTACACGCGTTCCAGCCGGATAAACGTAGAATACGGCACCATCTCGCCGCGGTCGTTCTTCACGAAAAGCTTCAGCAAATCTTCGGGCTTGGTGCGGTAGTTGGGCGCGGCTTGCACCATTACCTTGTACATCTGCCCGAAGCGGATGAAGTTGGAGGCGTAATAGCTGCCCATCAGGGTTTGTAGCGTACTCATGGCGTTGTCGATAGTGACGCCTTTTTTGGCGGCCATATCCTGGTCAACGTGAATGAGATACTGCGGGAACGTAGGATCGAAACCGGTGAAAGCACTCCCGATTTCGGGGCGCTGCTTTAGGGCGGCAATGAAATCTTTGGCGACTTTGTCGGTCTGCTGCAAATCGCCACGACCGGTCTTGTCGAGCAGGCGCAGCTCAAAGCCGCTGGAGTTACCGAAGCCGGGCACGGTAGGCGGCGGGAAAAACTGAATCTGAGCGTCGGTGATGCCTTTGGTTTTGGCTTCCAGCAGCGTAATGATCTCACTCACAGATTCTTCGCGCTCTTCCCACGGCTTGAGATTGATCATACCCATGCCGTAGGAAGCACCCGCCACTTCGCTCATCAGGCTGTAGCCGGCCAGGTTTGAAACCGACTCCACGGCATCAATGCCTTTGGTGGCCTGCTGGATTTTGTCGAGGACGCGGTCGGTGCGCTCCACGGTGGCGCCGGGCGGCGTGGTTACGTTCACGTAAATCATGCCCTGATCTTCGGTCGGGATGAAGCCGCCGGGCAGAATCGCACTAACCCCCCAAGTAGCCGCGCAGAAAAACAAAAACAGCCCAATGGTGATAGCACGGCGCCGCGCCACAAAGCTTACCAACTGCTGATAGCGAGCCGAAAACGCTGCGTAGCCTCGGTTGAACCAAGCGAAAAAGCGGTTGAGTAACCCTTTCTTTTCGGTCTGATTCTCAGGATCATACTTCAGGATGAGTGCACACAAAGCTGGCGTCAAAGTCAGGGCGTTAATACCTGAGATCACGATGGAAATGGCCAGCGTTAGCGAAAACTGCCGGTAGAATACGCCCACCGGCCCGGTCATAAACGCGACCGGCACAAACACGGCCGACATCACCAGCGTGATGGCGATGATGGCGCCGCCCATTTCGCCCATAGCTGCAAATGTGGCTTCGCGTGGCGACAAATGCTGCTCGTGCATTTTGGCGTGCACGGCCTCCACTACCACAATTGCATTGTCGACCACAATGCCGATGGCGAGCACTAATGCAAAGAGGGTCAGCAGGTTAATCGAAAAGCCAAAGAGCTGCATAAAGAACAGCGTGCCCACCAACGCCACCGGCACGGCCAGCGCCGGAATCAGGGTAGAGCGCCAGTCCTGGATGAACAGGTACACCACCAGAAACACCAGCAAAAATGCCTCAAATAAGGTGCGGACCACTTCATGAATGGAAGCATCGAGGAAGCGCGACACGTCGTAGGCGATGTTGTAGGTCATGCCGGGCGGAAACGAAGTGACTTTTAGCTCGGCCATGCGCGCTTTCACATTCGCAATTACTTCGCTGGCATTGGAGCCAGGACGCTGCTTGAGCATGATGGAGGCCGAGGGGCGCCCGTCGGTTTTGGAGAGCATGCCGTAGCTCATCACGTCGAACTCGACGTCGGCCACGTCTCGAAGCCGGAGCACCGAACCGTCGGCGTTAGCCCGAAGCACGACGTTTTTGTATTGCTCCGGCTCAAACATTTTGCCGGTGTAGCGCAGCACATATTGCAGCATCTGTGGTGCTTTGCCGGAGCTTTCGCCCGTTTTGCCAGGGGCCGCTTCCACGTTTTGATCGCGGATGGCTTTGATAACTTCATCGGCCGACACGCTGTACGAAGCCAGTCGGTCGGGCTTGAGCCACACGCGCATCGAGTACTCGCGCGAGCCCATGATCTCGGCGAAGCCCACGCCGTCGATGCGCTTGAGCTCCTGCAACACGTTGATATCGGTGAAGTTATAAATGAACTTCTCGCCCACCGCCGGATCGTCGCTCATCACGTTGAGGTAGAGCAGCATGCTGTTGACTTCCTTCTCGGTGGCCACGCCGGCCTTAATCACTTCTTCCGGCAGCTCGTCGATTACCGTTTGCACGCGGTTCTGCACGTTCACGGCCGCCACATCAGGGTCAATGCCTACCTGGAAGAACACCGTAATCACCGTCAGGCCGCTGTTGCTGCTCACCGACGACATGTACGACATGCCCGGCACCCCGTTAATGGCGCGTTCGAGCGGCGTGGCCACGGCTTTGGCGCATACCTCGGCGTTGGCGCCGGTATAGCGCGCCGTCACGGTCACGGAGGGCGGCACAATGTCGGGAAACTGCGTAATGGGCAGCGTAAAGAACGCTAGCAAGCCCAAAAACACGATAACAAGCGAAATAACCAGCGACAGAACGGGCCGCCGGATGAACAGATTAAACATATGCGGAAGTTGACGGTGGCACGAAACGCCTCAAGGGTCGATCGCAGATACAGGGGCAGCGGGCGTTAGTGGGCGCCGGCCAGGATCTGCCCCATCAGCACGGGGCGCGGCCGGATGGTAGCCCCTTCGCGCAGATCCTGCATGCCTTCGTACACGATTTTTTCGCCCGGCTTCAGGCCCGATTTCACCACGTAGAAATACGACAGCCGTGTGCTCGGCACAAAGCTTTTCTGCTTGACTTTGCCGGCGGCGTCCACCACGAAGACGTAGTTTTTGTCCTGAATTTCAAACACGGCTTTCTGGGGCACCAGCACCACGTCGTGCACGGTATTGCTGAGGCGCACGCGGCCCGTCGCGCCGTGTTTTAGGATTTTGTGGGGGTTATCAAACCGTGCGCGGAAGGAAATAGAGCCTGTTCCTTCGTTGAACTCACTCTCAACGGTTTCAATTTTGCCCGGCGGCGTGTATTGCGAACCATCGGCCAGAATCAGCTGCACCGAATTGTTATTGCGGCTGGGGTGCTGCTGCCGCGTCTTGATATATTCTAAATACTCACCCTCCGACACGCCAAAATACGCGTACACGGCGCGGTTGTCGGAAACGGTAGTGAGCAGCGTGCCGTTGTCGACTAAGCTCCCGACTTTCAGCGGAATGCGGTCGATGATGCCATCAAACGGCGCCCGTACCATCGTGTACGACAGGCTCAGGGCCGCCGTAGACTGCGCCGAGCGTGCTTCGTCAATCTGGGCCTGGGCAGCGCGGAGCTTGGCTTGCGCGACTTCCAGCTCGCTCTTGGCAATGATCTTTTTGTCGACCAGCAGCCGTACCCGCTCGGCTTCGAGCTGCGCGACTCTGGACTGCGCAACGGCATTGCTCAGGTTGGCGCGGGCTTTGGCCAGCTGCGTTTTGTATTCGGCGTCGTTGATGCGGAACAACGGCTGTCCGGCCTTCACTTCCTTGCCTTCGTCCACGTAGATTTTCTCAATAAATCCTTGGACACGCGCCCGCACTTCTACGTTTTTAATCGATTGAATATCAGCAACATAATCGTGATGCAAAACCGTATCCTGCGCCACTAGCTCCAGCACGGGCAGCACCTCGACCGCCACGGCCGTTTTGGTGTTGTCGGCCTGGCTGGTTTCGGTGCAGCTGGCCCCAGCTATACTAAGCGTGGGCAGGAGCAGCCACACAAGAGATCTACGATACTTTGGCGACATGAGAAGGGCGTTAAAACGAAATTTTATTTTGTAAATATCTTATGATCAATGTATTACCAAAACCATAGTCAGTACTGCGCCCGCGTTGTCAGCGGTTCGATGTGGTTGAACACCTTCACCAGCAGGCTGTCTTTGCGCATTTGTTCGGCTTGGCAATGGGCCAGCATCGAGCGCGTGAGTTGCAGCTCCTCCTCCGACTCGGTTGCGTCGTCGCTGAGCAGGCTTGTTTCCGACAGGTTGTTTGTTAAAGGACTGAGCAGATAGCAGTTAAGTCCCACAGAAAGCACAATGGCCCCGATCAGCAGGTAGATCAGCACCAGATGACGGTTGTCCTTGAGCATCGGTTTTGAGCGCTAGTTGTGCTGCAAAGGACCGCCCACGACATTAAAACCGTCTGAGAAGGAGATTAGAAAACATTAAAAAAGCGGGGTGCCTGTCTGGTACAAGCACCCCGCTAGCGGTCAGATAATTTACTTGGTCAGCTACGCTTTATCGCTGACAGTCATCCTGTTACGAGGCACGGGCAGCCGCACGGTAACCGTAGTGCCCTCTCCTACCCGCGACGCAAGGTGCAGCTGCCCGCCGTGGCGCTGAATAACCTTGTGTGTGATGGCCAGGCCTAGGCCATAGCCGGGCATGCTTTTGCCGTTTTCGCCGCGATACAAAGGCTCCAGAATGCGCTGTTGCTCTTGCGGCGCTATGCCAATTCCTTTATCTATAACCTTGATAATCAATATACTGTCTTTTGCATAACCAAACTGAACGGTTACGGCATCCTGCGAATATTTGCAGGCATTTTCCAGAATATTGAAGAGCGCTGTGGTCAGCAGGTGCGCGTTGCCCTGCACGGTGAAAGCATCGTCGAGCTCTTTGGGCAGCGGGCCAAATTCCAATTTTAAGGTGCGGCCGGGATACTTCGTTTCGCAATAGCCCATGGCCTGCGTCAGGCACTCGTCGAGGCGCACGGGCTGGCGCTTGAAGGAGGTATCGTCGGCTTTGGCGAGCGCCAGCAGGCCGTTGGTGAGGGCCACCAGTCGCTTGATTTCCTCCACGGCCGAGCCAATGCTTTGCTTGGTTTCGGCCAGGTCGGTGTCGTAGGCCTGAGAGGTTTCGAGCGTACCGAGCAAGTTGGTCAGGGGTGTGCGCAGCTCGTGCGACGCATGCGAAAGAAAGCTTTTTTGCGACTCAAACGCCTGCTCAACGCCGCTGAGCATCTTGTTGAACGTGATGGCCAGCCGCGCGATTTCGTCCTGCTGGTTGCCCTCGTCGACGCGCAGGCTCAGGTTGGAAGCCGTGATGCGCTCCACCTGCCGAATCACCCGCGCAATGGGTTTCAGCGACTCATCGGCGAAGTACCAGCCCGCCACAATGATGAGCACCAACGACCCGACGTTGCCCACCAGCAGCAGCAGCCGCAGCTTCCGAAACTGCTGATTACCAAATTGATCGTAGCCCGAAACAAACAAGAAGTACGTTTGGCCCGCGTGGGGGTAGCGCAGCCCCACGGTTTCCAGCTTACCCTCTTCGAAACGCACAAACTTCTCCTTATCTAACACCTTGCTATACAACACGTTACTGGCCAAAGCCGGCGCATCGCCGATATGGTACAGCAAGCGCCGGCGAACATCGTAGATGCTGATGCGCTCGTCGTGCATGGTCATCATGTCTTTCCTGCGAAAGCTGCGCAGCATCTCGTCGCGCAGGTTGGCGCGCCTAATCAGGAGGCTGGCCATGAGCTGCGCTTTGGCTTCGAGGCGGTGGTAGTATTTCTGCTGCCGCGATACGGCGTTGAAGTAGTAGATAAACGCAGAAAAGCAGAGCTGAATGGCCACCACCAGCAGCATAAACCGCAGTATCAACTTATTGCGAATCAGCATCTTCCGGTTCACCCTTCGCGCATTACGTAACCCATGCCTACCACCGTATGAATGAGCTTAGGCTTGAAATGGCGGTCGATTTTCTTGCGCAGATAGCTCACGTACACGTCGATGACGTTGGTGTTGGTATCAAAATTCAGTTCCCAGACCCGCTCGGCAATATCGACTCGCGAAATGACCTTGCCGCGGTTCAGCAGCAGGTATTCGAGCAAAGCATACTCCTTAGTAGTCAGGTCGATGCGCTGCTGGTTGCGCGTCACGGTCTTGGAGTCGAGATTCAGCTCCAGGTCGGAAATGCGCAGCAGGCGCTTTACGCTGCCGGCATCGGAGTTGCGTTTGGCCAACGCCCGCGTTCGCAGTAGCAACTCTTTGAATTCGAAAGGTTTAACCAAATAATCGTCGGCACCAGCCTCGAAGCCGCTTACTTTGTCGTCGAGGCTGTCCAGGGCGGTGAGCAGCAGCACAGGCACCTGCGGGTCGTCGGCCCGGATGAGGCGACACAACTCAAACCCGTTGATATAAGGCAGATTGATATCGAGGATAATCACCTCGTAGGCGTGCTGCTGAAACAGCGAGCGGCCCATGCGCCCGTCGTAGGCAATATCCAACTCATAGCCTTCATTCTCAAAGCCTTTCTTCACAAAGGAGGCCAGCTTGGGCTCGTCTTCTACCAGCAGTATTTTCATAGGCGATGGGCAAAAGTAGCTTTTCCGTCGCTGAGTGGTACGCAATTGCGCCTCAGGCGCACAGGTAATTCCGCGCTTGCTGAGGCATCCTTTTCGCTGACTTTCAAGTACTTCCTTATACCTATAGAGCAAGTATGCAGAGAATAAAACAAGGTCTTGGAGCCGCGGCAACCACAAGATGCTCTACTATATTACTTTTCTGCTGATGCTATTCATAGAACCTTATGCCGAGAAGGAGCAAAGCATGACCGCCAGGCAGGTTATGCAATCGGCCTTACGCCCCTTACAAAAATGTAGCATGGCTAAGCAACTTCTGCTGACTGTAGCGTCCAGCTTTCGCCTGACGGGCTTGGGGCTATTGGTAACCCCACAAGAAGATAATACACAGTCCCTGAGCAAGTTCGACCTGCATACCAAGCTGGAAGTAAACTTGGTTTTTCCCGACGGGCATCAGGAGGCAGCCACGGCCAGCATAGAGGAAATGTCGCGGCAAACCGGCGCAGACGACGCGCCGGCTTACTACGACGAGCATGTATTGTTGCTGGAAAGCGACCTGATTCGGGAAGTGCCCATTGGCACCGAAATCTGGTGGGCCGGGCAGGCGTACGACCCGTATGCGCTACTTCGTTAGCCAGCCGTTGGCATCAAACCAATTTTGCAGGCTGGCCACCCAATCGTCTTTGGTGGTTTTGTTGTGCATCCCGAAGCCGTGGCCGCCTTTCGGGTACAGGTGCATTTCGGTGGGCACTTGGTGGTGCAGGCAAGCTTCGTAAAACACGATGCTGTTTTTCACGGGCACGGTTTTGTCGTCCTGGGCATGGACCAGGAAAGTAGGCGGCGTTTGGGCTGACACCTGCAACTCGTTGGAATAGAGCTTCGTATGGGTTGCATCGGGCGTTTTGCCAATCAAGTTATCGCGAGAGCCGGCGTGTTTGAGGCTGTCGGAAAAGCTGATGACGGGGTACAGCAGCACCAGAAAATCGGGGCGCACGGAGGTGTTATCCTTGGTGTCGCCTACGGGCTTCGTGAAGTGCGTGCCGGCCGTAGAAGCCAGATGCCCACCCGCCGAAAAGCCCATGATACCCACGCGCTGCGGGTTGACGCCGTACTTCGCGGCCTGCTGACGCACCATGCGCAGGGCCTGCTGAGCGTCGAGCAGCGGCGCAATGGACTTATCGACCTGGCTTAGGTCGTCGGGTAAGCGGTACTTCAGCACAAACGCTGTGATGCCCATCGTGTTGAGGCGCTGAGCCACTTCGCGGCCTTCCCCGTCAATAGACAAGCGGCTGTAACCTCCTCCCGGACAGATAATTACGGCCGTGCCGTTGGCCTTGCCTTTCTCCGGCTGATACACCGCCAAGGTAGGCTGCACCACGTTGCTGATGCGCTCGGTGCCATCGGCCACTTTTATACTTTTTTCCTGAACGCTGCTGGGTTTCGAATCCGGAACGGTACCGGGATAGAGCGGAAGAATCTGATTCTGAGCCAATAGAAGGTGCGTAACAAAGCTTAAGGCAGCGGCAAGAAGCGGTTTTTTCATGGTAAATTAGGGTAGGTCAGGGTTGATACGCCCAAATTACTGGAACGGATGAAAATCGGAGTACCGACAGTCGCTCTTTCATGCCCACAGCTATGATTCTGAAAGAAGTGCATTTGCAAACCGCCGATCTGGCTGCCACCACAGCCTTTTACGCCGAACTGCTGGAGTTGCCTATTCAGGCCCAAACAGAAACGTCGGTGGCGTTTCGGGTGGGCTTCTCGCTGCTGAGTTTTCGTCTTTCCAACGCTGCCCAACGCCCATTTTATCATTTTGCCTTTACCATTCCCAGCAACCAAGTAGCGGAAGCTCATGCTTGGATAAGCGCCCGCACGACCATCCTGCCGGCTCCGGAAGGCGGCACCATTCTCGATTTCCCCAACTGGAACGCCAAGGCGTTTTATTTTCACGATCCCAACGGCAACATTCTGGAGTGCATCGCCCGCTTCGACTTGCCCAACGCCGTTGCGAACGGCTTCTCTTCGGCTTGCTTTCTGGGCCTGAACGAAATTGGCCTTCCAACCCCCAATGCGCCGCAGAGCGCCGAGGCGATCCACCGACAATACGACGTGCCGTACTTCGTGCGCGGTCCCCGCTTGCCCGAATTCGTGGTAATGGGCGATGATACTGGCCTGTTCATCATGCCGACCATCGGGCGAGGCTGGCTGCCCACCGGTCGGCCCGCCGAGCGTTTCGGAATCAGGGTAGTATTTGAAGAAAAGGGCAAAACACGAGTTATTGATTATCAATAACTCGTGTTTTGCCCTTCTTTAGTCAACTTGTTAAGTCAGGCTTAGGTGCCTAGCTCCGGCGGCGTTTGCACTTTGCGTTTTTTCTCTTCGGTCGCAACGTCGTTTTTAGCGTCTTCGGCCGGGCCTTCGGGCGGCGTATTGGGCTCCTTGGAGCCGTGAACCGCGTGGCCATGCTCTTCCGGTTTGTACGTAGCCTCAAGCTCAGCCAGTTTTTTCTTGCCGTAAGCCAGCTTCGTAATGCCGACAAACAGCACCGGCACCGTGAAAATGGCCAAGAACGTAGCCGCTAGCATCCCGCCTGTCACGGTCCAGCCGATGGTTTGGCGCGATACGGCGCCCGCGCCTGAGGCGAATGCCAACGGTAGCACGCCCAAAATAAACGCCAGCGACGTCATAATGATTGGGCGCAGGCGCAGCTTCACGGCCTCCATGGTCGCCTCGACCACGTTCATGCCCCAATCGACGCGCTCTTTGGCAAATTCGACAATCAGAATGGCGTTTTTGGCCGACAAACCAATCAGCGTAATCAGACCGATCTGGGCATACACGTTGTTGGTGAGTTTGGGCAAAAACGTAAGCGCCACGATGGCCCCGAAAGCGCCCAGCGGCACGGCCAGCAATACTGAAAACGGCACCGACCAGCTTTCATAAAGTGCTGCTAGCAAAAGGAATACAAACACAATCGACAACGAGAAGATGATGATTGTGCTGTTGCCGGAGCTGATTTCCTCGCGGCTCAGGCCCGAGAAGTCGAAGCCGTAGCCAGCGGGCAGCGTTTCGGAAGCCACTTCCTGCAGCGCCGCAATAGCCTGCCCCGAACTATAGCCGGGTTTGGCATCGCCGTTGATCTCGGCGGCGCGGAACAGGTTGTAGTGCGAAATCAAGGGCGCGTTCTCTACTACTTTGCTGGTAATCAGCGAGCTAAGCGGCACGTTTTGCCCTTGTTGGTTGAGCACGTAATAGCTGCCCACGTCGGCAATGTCCTTACGATAGAAGGTATCGGCCTGCGCGACGACGCGGTAGTTGCGGCCGTATTTGGTGAAGTCGTTGATGTAGGCGCTGCCCATGTACGTGGAGAGCGTCGTGAAAATATTAGTCAGCGGAACGCCCAGCTTTTTCGCCTTCTCCCGATCGACAATTACTTGGTAGCCAGGCGTTTTGGCGGTAAAAAAGGTAAATGCTCGCCCGATTTCGGGGCGCTGGTTGGCAGTGGCTACAAACTTGTTTACCACCGCTTCAAAAGCCTTGATATCGGTGTTGCCCTCGCGCTGCTCCAGCTGAAAGCTGAAGCCGCCCGTGTTGCCCAAGCCCGGAATGGCCGGCGGCGGCACCACCACAATATTGGCGCCTTTGATCACCGAAAACTCTT
The DNA here is from genome assembly GCF_006337165.1 of Hymenobacter jejuensis. Classification (NCBI taxonomy): domain Bacteria; kingdom Pseudomonadati; phylum Bacteroidota; class Cytophagia; order Cytophagales; family Hymenobacteraceae; genus Hymenobacter; species Hymenobacter jejuensis. The sequence continues at coordinate 4,221,852 of NZ_CP040896.1, read as the reverse complement.
TTTGGAGCCTAGCAATCACGCCTTGTAGCTGGTCGGCCTCATCCTTGCGCTCTTCCCACGGCTTCATCTGAATAAAGAAGGTGCCGCTACTGGGCTTAAACGAAAAGTTCAGGGCGTTGAGGCCGCCCACCGCCGTATAGGCCCGGATGGCGGGCACCTTCTCCCCGATGATCTTCGACATCTGGTCCAGAATGGCCTTGGTACGGGCGCTGGAAGCACCCTGCGGCAACTCGACAGAGATAAACAAGCGGCCTTCGTCCTCGGTCGGGATGAAGCCCGAAGGCTTGGAGCGAAACAGCAGGAACGTCCCCGCATACACGCACACGAGCAGAATCACGACAAACGGCGTGGCTTTCAGCGCGCGTTTTACGCCGTTGGAATAGTGTTCGGTGGTGCGTTCAAACCATTTGTTGAATCTATAGAACAGCTTGTTCAGGCCCTTCGAATCCTCCCGTTGCTCGGTCGGGCGCATCAGCAGCGAACACAGAGCCGGCGTGAGCGACAAGGCCACAAAAGCCGAAATCACCACCGAAATGGCGATGGTAATGGCAAACTGCTGGTATAATTTGCCCACAATGCCCGGAATGAAGCCTACCGGCACAAACACCGCCGCCAGAATCAGGGCAATTGCAATTACCGGCGCCGTAATATCCTTCATGGCCTTGGACGTGGCTTCGCGGGCCGAGATCTGTTCGTTGTCGATGTAGTGCTGCACGGCTTCCACCACCACAATGGCATCGTCGACCACGATACCAATGGCCAGCACGAAGCCAAAGAGCGTCAGCGTGTTAATGGTAAAGCCCAGCGGAATAAATAGAATGAACGTGCCCACAATTGCCACCGGAATGGCCAGAATCGGGATGAGCGTCGCGCGCCAGCTTTGCAGGAAGATGAACACCACCACGGTTACCAGCGCCAGGGCTTCGAGCAGGGTTTCTATTACTTCCTTGATGGATACCTGCACCACCGTAATCGACTCAAAAGCAGCCTTATACGTAACGTCGGGCGGGAACTTCGCCTTCAGGTTATCCATCGTTTCGTAAATGCCCTTCGCCGTTTCGAGGGCGTTACCGCCGGGCGTTTGGTTGATGAGCAGCAGCGTCGTCGGGATGCCGTTGGTGGTGTTGTAGCGCGAGTAGTCAAACTGGCCGAGTTGCACGCGGGCCACGTCTTTGAGGTACACCACCGACCCATCTTCGGGCTTGGTGCGCACCACGATGTTCTCGAACTCCTCGACTTTGTTGAGGCGCCCGTTCACGATGATCGTGTACTGAAAAGCCTGACTCGAATACTGCGGCGCCGTGCCCACCGAGCCGGCTGCCACCTGCACGTTCTGCTCGCGCAGAGCATTGGTCACGTCCGTTACGTTGAGGCCGAGTTGGGCCATCTTGTCGGGCTTGAGCCAAATGCGCATGCTAAAGTCCTGACCCAGAGCCGTAACGTCGCCTACGCCGGGCACGCGCAAGAGGGCGTCGCGCACGTACACGTTGGTGTAGTTGTCGAGGAAAGCGGTGCTGTGGCTGCGCTTGGGCGAATAGATTGCCAGCACCATCAGCGTGGTCGGGTTCCGCTTCTTCACCGTCAGGCCCAGGCGCTTGATTTCGTCGGGCAGCGTGGGCTCGGCTACGCTCACGCGGTTCTGCACGTCGAGCGCGGCAATGTCGACGTTGGTGCCAATGTCGAAGGTGACGTTGGTCGAAACGCGACCGTCGTTGGTGCCGTTGCTTTGCAGGTAGGCCATTCCGGGCGTACCGTTTACCTGCGTTTCGATGGGCGTCATTACGGTCTGCTCCACCGTTTGGGCGTCGGCCCCGGTGTAGCTGCCCGAAATCTGGACGACGGGCGGCGAAATGTTAGGGTATTGGCTGACCGGCAGGTTCAGGATCGACAACACGCCCACAATCAGAATGACAATGGAGATGACGATGGCCGTGACCGGGCGCCTGATAAAAACGTCTGAAATCATGCTTTGCGGGCGCTAGAATACATTATTTGGCCGCCGTGGGCTTGCCTTCCTGAGGCGCAGCCGCAGGCTGGTTGGGGTCGCCGACACGGACTGCGGCCCCTTCGCGCAAGTTCTGGATGCCCTCGCTGACGATGGTTTCGTTTTCCTTAAGCCCCTGACGCACTACTACTTTGTCCTTCACACGCGTGCCGAGCGCTACTTTGCGCTGGGCTACTTTGCTGCTGTCGCCGAGCACGTACACGAAGTACTCGCCCATTTGCTCGGTTACGGCCTTAAACGGGATGGTAAGTTGGTTGCCCGTATCGGAGTTGAGCACGCGCAGCGTACAGTTCATACCAGCTTTGAGCATGCGGTCGGGGTTTGGAAACTGAATCCGGACGCGCAGCGTGCCGGTTTGCGGGTCCACGGCCCGGTCGATGGTCACGATTTTGCCGGCTTGCTTATATTCTTGATTACCAGCCAGAACCAGCGTAAACAACGAGTCGCGGTGAATGCCGGCGTTTTGTTGCAGCTTGGCAAAGCGCGGAATATCCTGCTCAGCAATACTCACATCGACCGCAATCGGGCTCTCCGACGAGATGGTGTTTATCAGCGTAGTGCCCTGACTCACCAAGCCACCCAAGCGCACCTGCGTAATGCCGATGGTGCCGCTGAGTGGGGCCGTGAGCACAGAATGGCGCAGGTCGAGGGCTACGCTGCTCACGGCGGCGCGGGCCGCCGCTATCTGCGAGGCGGCGTTGGCGGCGTTGGCGTTGGCCACGTCCACTTGTTGCAGGGCAATGGCATCTTGCTGCGCCAGGCGGTTGTAGCGCTGGGCATCTTTGGCCACGCGGGCGTAGTTAGTTTGGGCTACCTGTAGCTGCGCCTGGGCCTGGTTGTAGGCCGCCGCATAGCGAGTACGGTCGATGGCGTAAAGCTTCTGCCCTTTGGTAACGCGCTGACCGTCTTTTACATAAATATCTGTCAGATAACCATTTACCTCAGCCCGTATTTCCACTTCGTTCAGCGGAACCACCGTGCCGGGATACGTATCGAGTGCCACTATAGGCTCTTCGTCTACTTTGTACACGGCTACCGAAACGGGCGGCGGCGGGGCATTCTTTTTGGCCTCTTCTTCCTTCTTGTTGCCACACGAGGCAACGAGTACGGAGCTTATAAGTACGGGCAACAGCCGCGTGATATTCCGATTCATGAGAGCCGATCTTACGGATTGAAGGTGATGTCGCCGAGGGCGCGCTGCACATCCAGCTTGCTGGAGAGCACGTTGAACATGGCGTTGTAATAATTGAGCTGGGCCGTACGCAGGTCGGTTTCGGCGATGATCACGTCCAGAAACGTGCGAATTCCCTCGCGGTATTGCAGGTTAAGAATGCGGTACACTTCCTTGGCATCCTGCAGGTTTTGCTGCAGCACGTTCAGCTCATTGAAAGCGCCTTTGTAGGTAGCCAGCGCTTGCTGGTATTCGGTATTGATCTGGTTTTTAGTATCATACAAATCCAGGTCGAGCCGGTCTTGCTGGAGCTGCGCGATCTTCAGGTTTTGCAGGCGCCGGGTGCCAGTAAAAATGGGCACGGCCAGTTGCAAGCCCGTTTGCGAGTTCGGAAACGCCCGGCTGTAGAGGTCCGAGAAGTTATTGTTCTGGTAAACCCGGTTGTAGTTGATGTAGGCGTTGAGCGAGGGCAAAAAACCGTAGCGGTAATAGTCGATGTTGATGCGCTGCAGGTTTTGCTGCGTCTGGAGCTGCTGCACCTCAATGCGCTTTTCGTAGGCCAGCTGGGTAGTCGTGTCGAGCAGGACTTCGCGCGCCATCTGGAGCGTGTCGTAGGTCAGGGCCAGCTTGTTTTCCGGCGACAAGCCCATTAACTGCTTGAGGGAAGCATACTTACCAGTAAGCGATTCGGCCGTAGTGCGACGCTGGGCGTAGGCGTTTTTCAACGAAATCGAGGCCCGCAGAAAGTCGGTTTTGTCGACGATGCCCACGTCGTATTGGGCCTGCGCATCCTTCACCTGCCGCTCCTGCCGCTGAATGTCTTCGAGCAAAATCCGCAGCTGCTCCTGCGTGAGCAGAATGTCGTAGAAGGCCTTGCTCACGCTGGTCACCACGTCGATTTTGAAGGCCGTGGTGTTTTGGCTGGTGCGCAGCCGAATAAAGCGCGCCGAGCGGGCGGCCAGCAGCACGTCGTTGTTGAACAGCAGCTGGTTGCCGGTCAGGCCCAGCGTGGACGTGTTTTTCAGGCCGACGCGCACCAGCTGCGGGCCGGCGGCCGGGTCCTGAAAGTTGGGCAGCACCGACGTCGGCAGCAGCAGGTTATGGCCGTAAGTGGCCGTGCCCTGAATCTGGGGCAACCACTCGGAAAGCCCGATCCGGATGTTGCGCTCCCCTATCTCCTGATCGATAAGTGATTGGCGGATAACGGGTTGGTTGCGCAACGCAAATTCTACGCATTCTTGCAAGGTCGCTTGCGGCGGTAAGGTACCAGCCGGTTTCACCTGCGCCCTGGCCGGGCCCGACATGATAAAAATCAGTCCCAGCCACAGCAGCAGAACCTGTTTGGTGTATTTCATTACAAAGTGTTTGAACCGAATGCATCCCCCGAGCCCGTTGCCAGTGGTACCCCTGTCGGCGTACAACGAGGGCTTTCTACGTTGGCGAAGCTGGAGCAGTTAGCTAGTATTGTTAACTGTATATAAATTCTTGATTATCAATTAGTTATAAAACAAGCTAAAAAGCTATGCTCGGCGCTGCAATGGTCGGGCATGTGGGAAAAGCGCCAGACCCATCAAATTGTTCTGGGATTTTTTCAACTGCATGGTGATGGGCGCCGCCAAATGCTTGTTGATCAACTTGGAACGCCGGTTTCTGCGCCGGAAAAAAAGTACTGCCTTGCCGCGCCGCCAGCCCCATTTGGCTCCCCTCTTCGTGGTCAAACAGCAGGCCGGGGCAACTTCAAAAGCGGCGCGGCAGGCGGTACCAAGCACCAGAGACACCGGATGCGACAGCTCCGTTGCATCCGGACGGCGGGCCTCATCGGCGCGGCGATCCGCCGAATGCACCGTACCTTTAAAGGATAGTTTACCGCTCGCTTTATGCCCTCTACCCTCTCCACGCCGCCCCTTTCGCCTTCGCTGGAAGCCACCGCTACATTGCCTTTTCTTACCCAAACGGCCCGCGATCTGGTCGCGCGGTTTCCCGGCTCCGAACTCTCGGACTTGGTAGTAGTAGTGCCGACGCGCCGGGCGGTGGTCTACCTCAAAAACGAGCTGTCGCTGGCCGCTGATGCAGGTTCGGCGCTGTGGTCGCCGCGGGTGGCGGCCATGGAAGACTACATGGTGGAATTGGCCGGTGTTCAGGTAGAAGAACCCATTGCGCTGCAACTCTTGCTGTTCGACATCCTGCGCGGCGTCGACAAAAACCTTGATTTTGACCAGTTTGTGGGTTGGTCGGGGCTGTTGCTGCAAGACTTTTCCAACCTCGACCAAAACCTGGCGTCACCCGCCAAGGTGTTCGACTACCTGACCCAGGCCAAAGCCCTGGAACGCTGGGACTTGACCTTGGAACCTAATGAGGCCAGCACCACGGCCCAGTATTTCCGCTTCTGGGACGACCTGGAGAAAGTGTACTGGCGCCTGCGCAAGCGCATGGAACAAGACCGGCTGGCCTATCCGGGCTTAGCCTATCGCTTGGCAGTCAATAGAATGCAGAACCGCTTGGAAAACGGCGACGCAGTGGCGAAGCATATTTTCCTGGGCTTGGGCTCGTTGTCGCGGGCCGAGGAAAAGCTCATTCGCTTGCTGCTGAAAGAAGGCCGCGCCGAGGTGCGCTTCGATGGCGACGCGTTTTACATGGACAACGACTCGCCTAACCGCGCCGGCCAGCACTTGCGCCGCTACCGCAAGCAGTGGGATTTGCCCAACGAAAACTTCGGCGGCCCGGCCGATTTGTTGCGTTCGTTGCCGCGCGAAGTGCAGTTTGTGGGCGTGGCCAATGCCTCCATGCAGGGCAAAGTGGCCGGGCAGTTGCTGGCCGAATCGCGCCGACAGAACCCCAAGGCCAAAGTAGCCGTGGTGCTGCCCGACGAAACGCTGCTCTTGCCCGTGCTCCACGGCCTGCCGCCCGATGCTGTGCCGGAGTACAACGTGACGATGGGTTTGAGCTTTCAGAGCACGCCGCTGTTCAACCTGGTCGATCTGCTGTTTGAAGTACACCTGACCGGCATTCGGGAAGGGTCGCCGGAAACCGGCTACGGCGTGCCGCGCTATCATCATTTGGCGGTCACGAAGCTGCTGCAACACCCATTTTTGCGTCGTTACCAGCAATGGCTTGACAAACAAGCGGATACCCCACAATACCAAGGCCTGCTGGAATACGTCTGCAACCAGATTGTGAAGCGCAACGCCGTGTTGCTGCCCGCCAGCGAGCTGCTGGAAATTGGCAAGCAGCACCCGCTGATACAGGCGCTCTTTGCTACCTGGGACAACTGCGACGACATCATCGCGGCCTGCTACACGCTTATTGATTTGCTCAAAAAGGCCTATCAGGATCAGCATTCGGCTATTGAGGCCGAGTACTTGTTCTTGTTTTTCACGCTGGTCAAGCGGCTCGATTCGGTGTTCGACTGCCGGGAGCAACGGCTGTCGGTGCGCTCGTTTCGGCGGTTTCTGTACGAGCAGATGGCCCGCACGCGCCTGCCCTTTTCCGGCGAGCCCATCGCCGACGTACAAGTGATGGGGTTGCTGGAAACCCGCGCCCTGGACTTCGACCACATCATCATTCTGAGCTGCAACGAAAACGTGCTGCCCGCGCCCAAGCGCCACAGTTCGCTTTTCCCCTACGACGTGCTCACGCAGTTTAAAATGCCGACTTACGCCGATCACGAAGCGGCTACCGCGCACCAGTTCTGGCGGTTGTTGCAGCGCGCCCGCAAGATCGATCTGCTGCACGTATTGCCCGGCGCCGAGGGCACGCGCACCGGCGAGCGCAGTCGGTTTTTGCTCCAAATTGAGAACGACTTGCTGCCTCAAAACCCCAGCATGGTGCTGCGCGACTTGGTGGCCAGCGTGGAAGACGACGCACCTGACTCGGCCGGGCACCGCGAATACGGCGGCGATCTGGTGCTGGAAAAGGACGCCGAAATGCTGGCGGGTTTGCGCGGGGTATTGGAGCGTGGCCTTTCTCCTTCGGCACTTAACCAGTTCATTACCTGCTCGTTACAATTCTACTTCGCACGACTGGCCAAGTTTCAGGAAGCCGAAGAAGTCGAAGAGCGCCTAGGCGCGGATGGTTTCGGCACGGTGGTGCACGAGGCGCTGGAAAACCTGATGCGCCCCTATCTACAGGATAAACAGGCCATTACGGCAGCCGATATTCCGGGCTTGCTCAAGCTGGTGCCCGCCGAAGTAGAGCGGGCCATGCGCAAGGAGGAAAAAGATCGCCACGCTCGCCCCGACGAAGGCCTGAATCACGTGCTGGGGCAAGTTGCGGCCCAACTCGTGCGGCGTTACCTCGAAAGCCTGCTTGAGCAACCCGGCGCCTTGCCGCTCCGCGTAGCTGCGCTGGAAGAAATTCTCGAAACGTTCGTGCCTGTGACGTTGGCCGATGGCGAAGCGCTGATGGTGCGCGTGTACGGCTTCACCGACCGCCTCGACGAGCTGCCCGACGGCCGCTTGCGCGTGGTGGACTACAAAACGGGCATGGTGCAGGCCTACGACCTGAAGCTGCAAAAGCGCGGCGAAGATGCCGCGGCGGCCACCGAGCGCTTGGTCACGGAGGCGACCACTACCGCCGACAAAGTCCGGCAGCTCTGGCTCTATCGCTTCATGCTGGAGCGCGAAAACCGGCCTGCCGCCAACGCAGCCATCATTTCGCTGCGCAACCTTAGCGCCGGCCCGATGACGGCCGACATGGAGTTCCTGACCCAGGATGGGCAGTCGTTTGTAGAAAAAGGCGAAGCCCTGCTCGCGCGGTTTGTGCAGACCATCTTAGATCCGGCGGAGCCAATCCGGAAAACGGATGATCTGGAACGGTGCGTATTTTGCCCGTACCGGGGCATTTGCGCGCGGTAGCTTTTCGGCCTCCCTGTCCGAATTTGCCCTATTTTGCAATCCCAAACTGCTATCTCTCACCCCAGGCTGTGCTGAAAGGCACTACCTCAACTACTACCCCATGGACGAATTCATGCAAGCCGCCATCGACGAGGCGCGTCAGGGCCGCCGGGAAGGCGGCATCCCGATTGGCTCCGTGCTCATCCGCGACGGCAAAATCGTGGCCCGCGGCCACAACAAGCGCGTTCAGGAAGACAATCCCATCAAGCACGGCGAAATGGATTGCCTGTTCAACGCCGGGCGGCAGCGCACCTACCGCGACACCGTCATCTATACCACCCTGATGCCTTGCTACATGTGCGCGGGCACCATTGTGCAGTTCAAGATTCCGAAGGTGGTGGTAGGTGAGTCGCGGACGTTTGGCGAGTCGCGGGAGTTTCTGGAAAGCCACGGCGTGGAAGTAGTCGATCTCAACCTCGACGAATGCGTGGAAATGATGCAGGAGTTTATCGAAGCCGAGCCTACCCTTTGGAATGAAGATATCATGGAGTTGTAAGCTTGCCTTATGAAACTCACAAAACGGGAGCGGCTGCGTAGCCGCTCCCGTTTTGTTTATAGCCAGCCGGGTTCACGGATCTATTTATACAACCTATTGATAATCAATACATTATATAAATAAAATATTTAAACCTCTCTATTTGCTAACCCCTTCCAAAACGCTAAAGGGCGACATCGTAGGTACGATGCGGGCCAACTCGAAGCCGGCCTTATCAAACAGCACGCGGTATTCGGCTTCCGTGCGCTCGCAGCCCGGCAACAGCAGAAGCATCTGTAAATCAAGGAATTTGGCGGGCGAGGGCATATTGCCTTCCGGCACTACCATTTCCACCACCAGCACTTTGCCGCCCTTGTTCATGGCCCGGCGGCAATTTTGGAGGATGGTCACGCACTGTTCGTCGTTCCAGTCGTGGATGATGTGCTTCATGATGTAGGCATCGCCACCGGTCGGCACCGACTCGAAAAAATCGCCGCCTTCAATCGTGCAGCGCTCCCGCACGCCGTGCGCAGCCAACAGCTTTTCGGCATCGGCGGCAATGACGGGCCGATCGTAGAGCACACCCTGCACGTTGGGATACCGCGCCAAAATGGACGCCAGCAAAAAGCCGTGGCCGCCGCCCACGTCTACTAGCTTGGAGATGCCCGAAAAGTCGTACCCGTTCACGACCGCAACGCTGGCAAAAGCGCTGTTGCTGGTCATGGCGTCGTTGAATACTTGGCCGGCTTTTTCGTGGCTCCAGAAATACTCAAACGACGTCATGCCGTGCACTTTGTCGAACGCCGGCTTACCCGTTTTCACGCTGTAGGGCATCTCGGCCCACGTCTGAAACTGCCAGTCAGTCGTGATCATAATGGCGAAAGCCCGCAGGCTTCCCGGCACATCGCTTTGCAAAGGCTCGGCCATGGGCGTCAAGGAAAATCGCTTTTCGACATCTTCCGCATACACGCCAATGCTGGCACAAGCCCGCAACACCCTGTACAACGAGCGCGCATGAACGCCGGTAAGCTGCGCCAACTCTTCGGCTGTTTTGGGGCCGGCTTTTAACAAATCCGCAATGCCCAGCTCGGCTGAAACACTTATGGCACGCGACGCGGCAAAGCCGAACAGCCTTTGCATCAATTGGTCCGGGGGCGCAAGATCTTGTGCCATAAGCGGTTATGTTTTAAGGTGATTCGGGTAGGCGTGAGTAGTCAGCATCAGGTTACGCGCAAGGACGCCGCGCACCATGCCGAAATTCAAATTGAGGAAGGGTGAAACAACTGGCACCCGTTGCTGCGGACCTGCCCCAGCGACTCGTCGAGGGAGGCACAGGCCAGCGCGCTGCCGCTTTTTTTCTGGCAGAACGGGCACGCGTGCATGTCGCCGTCGGTATCGACGTATAGGAAACGATCGGCGGCCCCGCTGCACCCCAGCCGGCGCTGGTGGTAGCCGTAATAAGTAACCATGGGCCAATCGTGGTACGCCGGATCGAAATTTAGCTGCTCGTAAAACTCGTCGAGCAGGGCTGTTTGGGCGCCGCTCAGGGCTACGTCCTGAGCGGCGTAATGCCCCACGGCGCGCGGCTCCAGCAGCTGAATAAACGCCACGCCCAACTGGCGAGCTAACTGCGCGTATTTCAGCAAGTTATCTTCGGTCGTAAACTCTCGCGTCACGCACACCGCCAGGTTGACGACCAGCCCTACTTCCTGCGCGAACGTCGCGGCCTGCATGGCATTTTCAAAGGCTTTCTCCGAGCCGCGGAAGGTATTGTGCCGCTCGGGCAAATAGTGATCGAGGCTAATGGAAACACCCGTGAGGCCGGCCTGCTTGAGCTTGCGGGCGTTCTCAAACGTGAAATTGAAGCCCGACGTGATCACCCAGAAATCAGTGCCGGGCTGGGCCGCCGCAATCACCGGCACTAGGTCGTGAATGCGTAGCATGGGCTCGCCGCCGCTGAAAAAAATCTGGGTGACGTTTTTCTGCTGGAAGGTGGCCACCAATGCGTGCAGGTCGGCGAGCGTGAGCTTTTCCTTTTGGTTAAGGGCCTCCCACTCAAAGCAATGCTCGCAAGCCAGGGGGCACTTTTTGGTAATGGCTAGAAACACCATGTTCAGAGTGGCTGCCGGGGCGGGGCGAAACGGCACGATGCGGTTGATGGCCGTAGCTACGTAGGACGTGTACGCCGCCGAGGGCCAGCCCGGACTGTGGTAGCCGCGATAATACCGGCCATCGACGCAGGCCATTTTCTGCGGCACAAATTCGCCAAAGTATTGCCGCCGAAGCACTTGAAGTTGTTTCAACGCCTGCCGGGCCTTAGCTGGGCTGCGCAGAAAGCGCACCAACAGACCAGCTTCGACCAGCGCAAAAAGGCCGCCGAGCAACCGCTTTTTCAGCCGCGAAGTCAGTATGGTCGGCCGCAACGTGGGCACGGAGTACGGGCAGGCGGCCACCGGGGCCTTGGGCAGAGCGGCATCCAGCACCGGGAGCGCGAAAAGTGTGGGGGCTTCCATAGAGGGCGTTAGCGTTGCATCGCGGTGAGGTGAAGCTGTTGGGCCATTTCGTGGTATTTCTCCTTCGAAAATTCTACGAAGCGCCCCGGCTTGCGGAAGGCGTACAGCTCGGGCAGGTTGGGCAGTCCTTCGTACCGACGAATGTGCTCGTAGTAGCCGCGGGTGTGCAGGAAGGCAGTTCGGCGGGTCTGGGCGGCCGGGGCTGCACGTTTGGTTTGGTAGGCAAGCGTGACTTCCATGCCGGGCTGCAACTGTTGCAAGTACCGGCCGTCGGTGGCGGCTAGGTTGTCGCGCTGGTTGATGCCTTTTTCGTCAATGGCACGCTGGGGCAGGCATTTTTCCAGTGTAATCGGCTGATCAGGGCTGCTGTCCAGGGCGGCGTAGTCCAGCTCCCAAAACATAAAGCCCGCCTCCAGCTTCACGCGCACCTGCGAGGAAGTCACGTTCGCTAAATCAATGGGTATCAGCAGGTCACGCGCGGCCAATGGTCCGACCGTGGGAATGTGCTCCACCAATTGCCAGCCCTGCTTTGTTTCGACGTACACCTTCAGCGGCAAACCTTGGTCGAGCATCCAACGATTGATTTCCGCGGCCGGGAGCTGTTTCTCTTTGAGCGCCCAGGCGGTGTAATACGAGCCGAATTTCTTGGCAAATTCGCCGTAGAGATAATCCAGCCACAGCGAGTTTTGCGCCCGCAACACCAGCTTGGCCGTGCTTGCCTGCGCGGGTTTGTCAAAGGTCAGCGTCAGGCTGTTGGGGGCGGCGTTGGCCGGCTCTTCGTTGAACAGAAACGCATTTCGGTCGGGTGCCCGCAGTTGGGGCGAGCAGTCAAGCCCCGCAGCCGATACGGCGCTAACGGCCGCCTGCGGACGGCTGATGGTGTGCGCCCCACCGCGCTGATCCAGCAGTACGTTCGTGTTGGCGGGGTGCTCAACTACCAAAAGCTCAGCCAGATTGGTAAACTGGCGCTCCTGTAGTTCGTTGCTCAGCTTTAGCCGATATTGTTGTCCTACCGCCTGAATACCAGGCACCGGCATATAGTCGTCGCGCTCCAAGGGAGCGAAAATGGCGCCGCCATAAGCTTCGCCTACGAAGTGGTACTGGCTGCCATCGTAGGCATACACAAACGGGCACGAGCTTTTGGTGAGTGCCACGATGATGCCCACGAGCACAAACACGCCCGCCGCAATACCCAAGCCCCCGAGCAGGTACGAAGCCGTGGTTTTGCCCGTGTCGCTTTCCACCAGATCAATGCGCTGAATGGCGGCTACCGGAATGCGAATCTGGGAGCCCTCGCCCTCTTGGTATTCCGAGATGTAGACGTGTACCAAGTTCAGAACCACCTTTTTGTCTTTGAGCAAGTAGCGCGGAGAAGTACCTTGCGCTCCGGTCTGGTCGTACTTGGTAAGCGGCTCGTAGAGCTCGGTTTTGGTGCCTTCGAGCATCTCGCCGTTGAGGCGCGGATTGGCCAGCTGCCAGATAAGACTGCCCTGGTGCACCAAAAACACTTTAGAAGCCGCCAGCGTGGTCAGCACAGGTGCGCTTACTTCCTGGCTGCGGGTGCGGTAAAAGTTGTGGCAGCTCAGGTGCAGCGGCAGCATGGCTAGCAGCGTAAACCAAGAAAAAAGCCGGGCTACCGGGCGCCGACGCAGTACGGAAAGCAGCCGTGCCCGCAGGCAAGCCGAAAGGAGCGCATGGTTCATGGAGTGCCGTTGCTGAGGTTAGAATTGATAGCCCAAGTTGAGATTGCCCGAAACCCTGAACCAGCGATTAGTATCTAATTGACTTATAATGAACGTGTTACCATTTCGGTCAATTTTCTTGGTTTGCCACCCTACGCCGCCGTCGGCGGTGAAGACCAGGCGCTCGTTTATCTGATACCACACCCCGGCATTGGCCAGGACAGCCCAATGCTGCCCCACACGATTTTGCATTTGGGGCGGCTGGCCGCCGGTGTAGTCGTAGCGCCCGACGTACAGATAGCGGAAGCGCCCCCATTGCACGGCAGGCCCCACGAAATAGCGAAAACGCTCGGCGGGGCTGAGGTAAAAGTTCACTTCGAGGCCGGTGCTGAAGACTTTGTTGTGCTGATAATAGGCCGAGCTGAAGTCGTAGCCCGGCCCACGGTGATTGATGCCCACGGTAACTGGCACTTTGATGCCCAGCCGGTTGGCGCGCAACAGCCGTTCGTAGGCCAGAGTCAGGTTGGTAAAAATTAGGTCGGCGGGCCGGACGGAAACGATGTTCTGTCCCAAGTTCACGGTTTCGACCGGCAACGTGCTGGCCGCAGGCGTGTGCTGCTCAAAGGTGCGCTTCACGCCATTCTGATACAGAATGTACTGCACGTATTCTGTGCTGAGCACCACGGTAGGGCCGTCGCGCTCGGCCCACTTTTTATAGAAAATCTGGGTGCCTTTTACGTCCAGCACCTGCGCTTCAAGGCTTGTACCGTTGGAGCGCACGATCAGATCCTGGGCCTGACAGGGATGTAACCAGCTTAAACACAACATTATACATGCACTCACCACCGCGGGCAGCATGCTGCGTCGGGAGATGCTGCTTTGAAGCGACAAGGTATTTCGCATAAGTTTTCCGTCGAAAAGCGCTGACACTCAATTCAATAAAGAGGTTTTTACATACTATCTTATTATTAACTATTTGATTACTAAGGACTTGCATTTTTTACGTCAAACAGGAGCGACATCACGGACGGCGTCGGCCAGGCCGCAGCTCTCCATGAAACCGTTGGTGAAAACTTCGCGGGTGGGTGCATCCAGAAGCACGCGCCGCGCCTGCAACCAGCTGTCCACGGCGGCGTTGCCGTACATGCGCCGTAAGCGGGGCGCGGTCAGGTTGAAGTTGAGCTTGCCCCAATGCAGCGTGTAAGAGATGCCCAGGATTTCGAGCCGGTTCCAGATGCGCTCGAAGAAGTCGCGCGTCAGCTTGGCCTCGATGCCATCCAGCTCGAGCACGCACGTGATCGGAAAGCGCGTAAAGCCCAACGTCGCAGCCGTTCCTTTCACGTAGCGCAGGCCCAGAATACCCGGAAAAGGCGTTTTGGAGTTCAGATCCACGATTTCTTCCAGCACGCGCGGACTATCGGCAGCGGCAATGCCAATAGCGGCGCTGGCGGCTTTGCCCCGAATATTGGTGTTGCTAAACGTTTCGCTCATGGTGCCCGCCACGCCGTTGGTGTCGTCGAGGGCCAGCGGGTAGAGCTTATTGACCATGGCCGGCACCAGTAGCGGCGCCACCGCGCCCAGTTTGTCGAGCACCGTCTGGATGATGCCCATCGTGTCGTCGCCGTAAGTAAAACCCGGTTTGGGGGGCGGCCGATGCGGGTAAATAGGCCGGTAAGGCGTATGGTATAGAATGCGCACGTAAGCGCCACGGGTCGGGTTGCCCATGTTGGCGTCGAACTGGTGCGGGTTGACGATGAGCTGAAAGTGCCAGGGTTTCTGCGTATCGGTGGGCGTAGGCAGGCCCAGCACGTTTTTCAGGCCGCTGAAGTCGAGCCGCGTCATGGCTTGTTTCAGGCCTACGTTGTAGGGCACCCGCTTGGAGCTGTAGTCTTCGAGCAGAAACTTGTCCGACACTTCCAGCAGCAGCCCGTGAATAAAGCCAAAGCTGCCAAAGCTGATGATGGCCGCGTTAAACAAGGCGTCGCTGCGGTGCACTTCCGTCACACCGAGCCACTCCGTGAAAGCGTCGGAGGCCACCGGGTACGACTCTCGTTCGAGCCAGACGTGACGATCGGGGCCGCACACCAAATGCAGGCCCACCACGGTATCGTGCACGGCGCCTACCTCGAAGCCCGCGCCGTGCGTGCCCGTGGAGGTGGCCCCGGCAATGGTCTGCCCGTTGCTAGCTCCGGAGGCGCGCAGCGATTTGCCGCGTTTTTCCAGGTCACGCTCCAGGCTGATGACGTTGTTGCCGCACTCCGTAAACCACAGATTATCAACCTTTCCACCGGCCTGAATATACTTCGGCGCCACCATCGATTCGGCCACCCCAAACGACTGGTGCAGCGCAGCCGTGTCCACAATGCCGCCGTTGGTGACGGCCACTTTCGCAAACGACCAGTTACTGCCCATGGCCCGCAGCCGCACCTTGTGGGTGATGCCGTAGGTGATGAGCCACTGGAAGTTAGCCGTCGTTTGGTGGTAGCTCTCCTGCCCGACGGGCATGCCCGTCGGGATACGCAGCTTGAAGCAAGCCGAGGAAATGACGGGTTGCTCAAAATTCTGGTGCCGATTGGGGAGCAAAGTCATCGGCGCCGCGAAAATTCCGTTGGGAAGTGCCATGAGCCAAGCGGTGGAAATTAGGGCGTTTTGGGAGGCGGCGGTGGCGAGCCGATGACGCCGGGCTCCGGGTGAAACGGCGCGCAGCACCACGACATGCGCTGTTTTACTACAATGCCCAGCGTAACCGTGGCCAGCAGGTAGTAGCCAAACGTGGTTTTCACCGTCACGCTGTTGAGGTGGTTGAACCGGTCATCGCAGGGCGGCTTGAAATCGGTGGGCTGCCGCAGGCCCCAGAAATAGGCCGTGCGCACGGTATCTGTGCGCGTAGTGGCGGCCGGCGAGTCGCAATCGTCTTGGATGGTGGTGATGCGGTTGGTAATGCAGCCCGCATTCAGCCCAACCACCAGCAGCAACAGTGCAGGTTTTACTTTACAGAATACAACTGTTTCATTACCAAATACTTGCATATCCTTATCAAAAAGCATTCTTCTGCTGACACGATCCTCGGAGGTTACAATTCGACGCACCAGCGAAGGTGCCGCGTTGCCCGATCCGGCGCCTGGGGTACTTGTTTGATCACCACGCCGCCCCATAGCGGAGGCATTGTGGCGAGTCGTCGAAATCTTCTTTAGATGCAACTAAGTGCGGGCAGCGGTGCTAGGAAGCCCATTTGAGAAAATGCCGCTTTCCGAATGCGAACGCGTATTTCTGTGTCAGTCTATCGCGGGATGCTTTTACCGGCACAGCGTCAGGTATAGAATAAATATATAGTTTCCCTATATAATAATCAAGCGCTCCGAATTATAATAGTATAAATTTTTATTTGATTATTTCAAAATAACCACAAGGAAACGATAGTCATTTGGTGCTTTTCGCTGTTGTGTTTTTCTCCAAGGCCGCAAGCCGCTGTCCCTACCCCTACTGATTTCTTCGCCTAAATAAGCATGAGCAAACCTTTGAAAGTGATTGGCCGCTTGCTAGCTAGCATCGTTGCGCTGCTACTGGTTGCGGGTGTGGCCTTCGCCAACCTGAGCCCGGAGCTGGGCGGCAAACCCACCAAAGTCCAGCGGGCCGCCTACGCCAAATCCGGCCATTACCGCGACGGCGAATTTCAGAATTTGGTCCCCACCACCCTCATGACGGGCGGCAGCACGTTCTCGGCGCTTTGGCGTTTCTTGTTCAAGAAGGAGCCCAACACCAACCCCGCCAAGCCACTGCCAATGCAACGGCTTGACCCACTTACTATTACCAAAAAGACACTTGATTTGGTGCGCGTTACGTGGTTTGGTCACTCCGCCAGTCTGGTAGAAATAGAGGGGCAGAACATCCTGCTTGACCCCATGCTGAGCGTAAAAATGGGGCCGCTGCCGTGGGTCACGCCCAAGCGCTACAACCCGGAGCTGGCTATTACGGCCGAGCAGCTTCCGCGCATTGACGCAGTGCTGATTTCGCACGATCACTACGACCACCTCGACTACCAGACCATCCGTCGGATCAAGGATAAAGTCGGCCATTTCTACGTGCCATTGGGCGTAGGCGCGCATTTGCTGGCTTGGGGCGTGGAGCCGGCGCGCGTAACGGAAATGGACTGGCGCGACTCGGTGAAGCTGCCCAACCTAACCATCGTGAGCATGCCGGCCCGCCATTTTTCGGGGCGCGGCCTGACCAACCGCAACTCCACTTCCTGGAGCTCTTGGGTGATCAAATCGGCCACGAAACGCATATTTTACAGCGGCGACGGCGGCTACGGGCCGCATTTTCAAGCCATCGGCGCCCAATACGGCCCCTTCGACCTGGCCCTGCTGGAATGCGGACAATACGACGCCCAGTGGAGCCAGATTCATATGCTGCCCGAGCAAACGGTGCAGGCAGCGCTTGATGTGCGAGCGCGGGTGTTTATGCCGGTTCATTGGGGCGCCTTCACCGAAGCCCATCATGCCTGGAACGACCCCGTCCGGCGGGCAACGGCCGAGGCCACGCGCCTGCGCCAGCCCATTACTACCCCGGAGCTCGGCCAGCCCGTCACGCTCGGAGCCGGGCCGCTGCCGCAGGCCACCTGGTGGCAGTAATGCCCCAAATATTTCATGTAGTCTACATACTCAAGCGCTATACATGCGTTTGAAAACGTCAATCCGTAGAAACCGCTTCATTTGCATAAGCGCAAACGCAGTTCCGCTTACTTCTCTCCCACTTTATTCATTAGTCTTATGAACAAACGTGATTTTTTGCAGAAAGGCCTGTTGCTGGCTATCAGTGGCTTAGTAAGCCCGGCGCTGCTGGCTCATGCTCGCGACGAGCGGTTCTTGGCCGAAGCGCGGGCCACGCCCATGGCCGACGGCCCCTTTACGTTGCCGCCGCTGCCCTACGCGTTCAATGCTCTGGAACCGCACATCGACGCGCGCACCATGGAAATCCACCACGACGCGCACCACAAGACGTACGTTTCGAAGCTTAACGAAGCCGTAGCGGGCAAACCGCAGGAAAAAATGCCGCTGGCCGACCTGCTCGCTTCGGCCAGCAAGCAGCCGGATGCAATCCGCAACAACGCGGGCGGCCACTGGAATCACTCGTTGTTTTGGCAACTGCTGGCGGCCAAAGGAGGCGGACAGCCCACCGGCACCTTGGCAACGGATCTGACCAGCACTTTCGGCTCGTTTGAGAAGTTTCAGGATGAATTTTCGAAGGCCGGCGTCGGTCGGTTCGGGTCGGGTTGGGCGTGGCTGAGCGTCGATAAGCAAGGCAAGCTGTTCATCTCTTCGACTCCCAACCAAGACAATCCGCTGATGGATATCGCAGGCATTCAGCACGGTACGCCCATCCTGGGCCTCGACGTGTGGGAACACGCCTACTACCTCAAATACCAGAACAAGCGCCCCGACTATGTGAAGGCTTTCTGGAACGTCGTCAACTGGTCGGAAGTAGGCAAACGCTACGAAGCTGCTAAAAAAGGCTAGACGGACTAATGTCATAACTATTTTATAATCAAATAGTTATGACATAGACCATTACCACAAGCCCCAGCGGGGCGGCACCTCAATTCTATACGAGTTGGGGTGCCGCCCCGCTGGGGCTTGTAGCTTTTTGGCTATTCTATCTTGCTGATTGACAATGCTTTTCAACAAACGTCAGCAAGGCCGTTTTGAACAGCTCAATTTCTTCGTCTGTGTTGTAAGGGGCGAGGCCCAACCGAATCCAGCCGCCCATCGCGTTGACGTGCATTTTCTCAGCTAAGGTAGAAGCGTAGAAATGACCATCGGCGATACACATGTTGTAAGTATCTGCAAACCAAGCCGCTGCCTCGCGCGAGTTCACCTGATCCAGCGTGAAAGCCAGTGTGGGCGTTTTGCGCGTGCCGGCCGGGGCGCGGTACAGGCGCACCTGCGGAATACCTAGCAGAAACTCTTCCAGCTGCTGCGCTTGCTCCTGTTCGCGTTCTTCAACGGCCTGCATGGCGCTGCGCAGGCGCTCCTTGCGGGTGGCACCTTGCCCCAAGGTTTGAATAAAATCTATGGCCCCGATCAGGCCGGCGATGGCTTCGTGGTTTTGGGTGCCGGTTTCGAGCTTATCGGGGATGTTGGTGGGGGCCGGAGCCAGCTTATAGACCGGCAGGTTCTCGAATAACGCGGCCGAGACCACCGCGATGCCCACATGCGGCCCGAAAAACTTGTAGGCCGAGCAAAACAGCACATCGGCGCCCAAGACTCGAAAGTCGATCGGGAAGTGCGGCACGGCGTGCACGGCATCCAGCACCACCATGGCGTTGACGGCTTTTGCCCGCCGAATTACCTGCTCCACGGGCGTCACGGTGCCCGTTACGTTCGACGACATACTGACGGCCACGAGCTTGGTTTTCGCCGTAATCAATTCATCTAACTGGCTTATTTCCAGCGTGTACGTATCCGCGTTTACGGGCAGAAACTTAACCACCGCGCCGCGATCCCTAGCTAGCGTCACCCACGGATCGACGTTGGCTCGGTGGTCAAGTTCAGTGACGATGATCTCATCCCCGGCCTGAATACAGGAGCCCAAACTGCGCGCAATGGCAAAGGCCAACGAAGTCATGTTTTGCCCAAAAGCCACTTCTTCGGGCTGGCAATTCAGCAGATCGGCGATGGCGCGCCGGCCTTCCAGAAGCACTTCGTCGGTGGCGCGGCTGGTCGCAAACGTGCCGTGCAGGTTGGCCATGCCGCCCCGGATGTAGCCCACCATCGCCTCGATGGCCGGCTGAGCCATTTGGGTGCCGCCGGGGCCATCGAAGAAGATAAAAGGCTTATGCTCAAGGCGCTGCTGCAACGCAGGAAAGGCGGCCCGGACGGCGTCAATTGGGAAAGAAGACATGCAAAAAGTGGTTATACCAAAGCGGATGCGAAAGGCTTACAACTGAGCCGAGCGGAAGGGCTCAATCGTCACTTTCTCCCACACTTTTTGCAGCAGGTAGGGCTCGTCCTGCTTCCAAGCTTCCAGCCCATCGGCCGACTCGAATTGCATAAGCATCATAGAACCAATCATTTGACCTTCGGGGCTGAGAATGGCGCCACCTACCACCAACGTGCCGTCGGCTTTGAGTTTGCTAGCGCGGGTCAGATGCTCGGTTCGGGCGGCCATGCGGCGTTCGAGCGCTTTGTCGTCGGTATAATCGTAGGCCGTAATCAGGTACTGGTTCATGCGGAAGAAGAAAGAAGGAAATTTGGCCCATAAGGTATGCAGTGTCTCGAACTTGCCCTACTTTCCCCGAAATGTTCTTTGGCCATCTGCTTGTGGGTGCGTTAGGTAGCACGTTGCCCACAGCCGGCCGAATGGCTTTTTGCCGGCGCGTGATACTTTTACGTTGACAGGCAAAAGTGGCTATAAACTCCATTTTCATAAGTAATTCACAACCAAATACTTATAAACACAGGGTTTAAACGCTCACTGCCGCCCACACCCGCCGCCCAGTCTTCTTACCTTCCTGAAATGATGCGACTCCTTTTTGCTTTGCTGCTGGTTCTGCCCGGTTTCGGCGCCCAAGCGCAGGCATTCCAACCCGACGAAATCGCCCGCTGGCAGCAGCAGGCCAAGCAAGTAAACATCGTGCGCGACAACTGGGGCGTGCCGCACATCTACGGCAAAACCGACGCCGACGCAGTGTTTGGGCTGCTATATGCGCAGTGCGAAGACGATTTTGCCCGCGTCGAGGACAACTACCTCACCAACATCGGTCGCTTGGCCGAAGTGCAGGGCGAGGCCGCCCTGTACAGCGATCTGCGCGCCCGCCTTTTTCTCGATAGCACGCAGGCCATCAGCATTTACAAAAAAAGCCCGGTCTGGATGAAGCAGCTGCTCAACGCCTTCGCCGACGGCACCAACTACTACCTCTACACGCACCCTACCGTGAAGCCCAAGCTGCTTCGGCGCTTCCAGCCCTGGATGCCGCTCATGTTCAGCGAAGGCAGCATCGGCGGCAACATCAGCGTGGTGCCGCTGGAGCGAGTGAAAGCCTTTTACGGCCAACGGAAATCGACGTCGTGGGTGCGGCCCGATTTTGAGAAGCAAGACCGCGAACCGGTGGGCTCCAACGGGTTTGCCATTGCCCCCGCCAAAAGCGCTAGTGGCCACGCCCTGCTGTTAATCAACCCGCATACGTCGTTCTATTTCCGGCCCGAAGTGCAGGTAACGAGCGAAAACGGCCTCAACGCCTACGGCGCCGTTACCTGGGGGCAATTCTTTGTCTACCAGGGCTTTAACCAAAATTGTGGCTGGATGCACACCTCCAGCTACTCCGACTCGATGGACGAGTACTTGGAAACCATCGAGCAGAAAGACGGCAAGTACTATTACAAGTATGGCAAGAAGCTGCGGCCCGTGCAGGTGCAGAAAATCTCGCTGCCGTATAAGCAAGGCAACCAACTGGTACGCAAGGAGTTCACTACGTACCGCACGCATCATGGCCCGGTGGTGGGCCAGGAATCTGACACTAAATGGGTGACGGTGCGCATGATGGACACGCCGCTGGAAGCCCTGGAGCAATCGTACCTGCGCACCAAAGCCACCGATTACGCCAGCTTCAAAGAGGTGATGAGGCTCAACGGCAACGCGTCCAACAACACCGTTTTTGCCGACAGCAAGGGCAACATTGCCTATTGGCACGGCAACTTCATCCCCAAGCGCGACCCTAAATTTGACTGGAGCCGCCCTGTCGATGGCAGCAACCCTAAAACCGAATGGCAGGGGTTGCACAAAGTTGAGGAGTTGGTGCAGGTGCACAACCCGGCCAGCGGCTGGATTCAGAACTGCAACTCGACGCCCTTCACTGTGTCTGGCCCCAGCAGCCCGCAGAAGGAGCGCTTCCCGGCCTACATGGCGCCCGACGCGGAAAACTACCGCGGCATCAACGCCGTGCGGGTGCTGAGTCGCAAAAAACTATTTACGCTCGACACCCTGATTGCGGCGGCCAAAGATCCGTATCTGGCTGGGTTTGAAGAGATGATTCCGGCTTTGGTGATGGCCTATAACTCCACGCCTGGCGTGGCGACTACGCAATCGCAAGAGGTGAAAGAAGCCGTTGAGGTGTTGCGCGCCTGGGACCGGTGCTATAGCAAAACCTCCGTGGCCCAGACCCTTGCAATTTATTGGGGCGAGCGCATTCAGCGGCTGGCGCGCAGCCGCGTGCCGGCCGATCAACCCTTTGATTACCTGACGTTTACAGCGTTCACCATTCAGCATACCACGCCCCAGGAAAAACTCACGGCGCTGGCCGAAACCCTTGAAGAACTCACGCGGGACTTCGGTACTTGGAAAACGGCGTGGGGCGAAGTCAATCGCTTTCAGCGCCTTACCGGCAACATCGACGAAGTGTACGACGACCAGAAGCCGAGCATTCCGGTGGCGTTTACGTCGTCGAAATGGGGCTCCTTAGCGGCGTTCGGGGCGCAGACGTATCCGGGCACCAAGAAGCGGTACGGCAACATTGGCAACAGTTTCATTGCCGTCGTCGAATTTGGACCGCGCCTCAAAGCGCGCTCGGTACTCACCGGCGGCGAAAGCAGCGATCCTAGCTCGCCTCACTTCACCGACCAAGCCGCGCTGTATTGTGAAGAGAACTTCAAAGACGTGCTGTTTTACCCCGAAGACGTTCGCCAGCACGCCGAAAAAACTTATCACCCTGGCGAGTAAGTACTGGGGGTAAAAGGAAACGGCCCTACATATAAGTTATTGATTGACAATAATTTATATGTAGGGCCGTTTTTCAATTAGGTGATGCTAATCTGATATTCTTCGCTCGGAAAACTCATGCTTTGGTTGATGGCTCTGCGCTGCTTGCTCATCATGAGCAGGTACGAAACGCCGGAAATAAAGAACCCGACAAACCAGGCGTAGCTGTAAAGCGATACCAGCCAGGGCCAGACTGCTTCTTTAGGCACGGCGCCCACGGTGGTCAGGAAGCCCGGTATATTGGGCAGAATGCCAATCACCAACGCCAGCAACGCACTGGTATTGAACCCGTTGCGATAGGCGTAGCGACCCGTATACTGGTAAAGCTCCTGAACGTGGAGTTGCTGCTTCCGGATGAAGTAATAGTCCGCGATCATGATGCCGCCAATCGGGCCTAGCAACCCCGAATAGCCCACCAGCCAGGTAAAAATGTACCCCGAGGGATCGGCAATGAGCTTCCACGGGAAAATCAGGACGCCGATGACGCCGGTGATGTAGCCTCCGACTTTGAAGCTGATTCGCGCGGGCGAAAGGTTCGCAAAATCATTGGCGGGGCTTACGATGTTGGCGGCAATGTTGGTGGCCAGGGTCGAGAGCGCCACGGCAATCATGGCGAGGCTCACCAGCAGCTTGCTGTCGAAGCGGCCAGCCAGCACGACCGGATCCCAGATGGTTTTGCCGTAGATAATGAAGGTAGCGGAGGTTACGACCACGCCTACAAAGGCGAACAGCGTCATGGGCAGCGGCAGGCCCAAGGCTTGGCCCACTACCTGCGCGCGTTGACTTTTGGCGTAGCGCGTAAAGTCCGGAATATTAAGCGATAGCGTAGCCCAAAAGCCAACCATGCCGGTCAGCGACGGGAAGAAGAACGTCCAGAACTCGGCTGACGATTTGAACTTTGACGGCTGCGCCAGAATGGGCCCCAAGCCGTGCCCCGCGCTTATGGCCCACAGTAGCAAGGCCAGAGCGGCAAAAGGCAGGAAGAACGCCTTGAAAACCAGCAGCTTTTTGATGCTGTCGACACCCAAGTACACCACGTACATATTGAGTAGCCAAAACAGCAAAAACATGACCGCCGGCCCGGTTTCCAACGACCAGGAAGCCGGAAAAACAGCCGGCAGGCTGTCCAAAGCCGGAACCCAAAGCCGGGCCATCTGGTAGAGCGCGTAACCGCCAATCCAGGTCTGGATGCCAAACCACCCGCAGGCAATGATGGCGCGCAACATGGCCGGCACGTTGGCGCCGCGCACGCCAAAACTAGCCCTTGCAAACACCGGAAACGGAATGCCGTACGTGGCGCCCGCTCGCCCGTTTAGGATCATAGGGGCCAGTACAATGCTGTTACCCAGGAAGATAGTCAGGATCGCCTGCCACCAGTTCATGCCTCCTTCGATCAGGGAACTGGCCAACATGTACGTCGGGATGCACAAGCTCATGCTGATCCAGAGCGCGGCGTAATTCCAGGTATCCCAGGTGCGTTTGGGGAGGGAAACCGGGGCGAGGTCCTCGCTTATCAGGCCCGTGTTCGGCTGGCTGGCTGCTACTTCCTGTGTCGTTTCCATACGGGAGCAGTTATGAAGATGAACCTAGGCTACAACTCTTTGATTTATTGATGTTTACACAATACACTAAACGTGATTACAATCTAGCAAAACAATTTTCAGGTCGTCATGCTTCGCTGCGCTCTGCATGACGCTTTAGCTCTATTATATATTCTTGATAACCAAATAATTATCGAATCTAAGACTCGTTCACTACATCGGTAGCCGGGGCGGGGTTGCCTAACTGGCGGGCCTTTCCGGGCAATGTCTTGTGCTTTTCTTTGCCGAGCGCCGCCGTGGGTTCGGGCACCCAATGGTGCAGGCCCCCGGCGCGGTCGTCGTTGAAAGTCGTCGGGATGGTTTCAGCCTCGGTGCGCTCTTTCCAGGTCAGGTGCTCGGTGCCGCTGTCGGTGCGCTCCATCGTGATGCAGTTTTCCACGGGGCACACCAGCGAGCAAAGGTTGCAGCCCACGCAGTTTTCCTCGATGATTTCGGGCACGCGGGTGCCTTCGCGCAGGGCAATGGCTTGGTGCGCGCCGTCTTCGCAGGCCGTGTAGCACAGCTGACAACCGATGCACTTGTCTTCGTGAATATTGGCCGTCACCTTGTACTTCAGGTTCAGCTCTTCCCAATGCAGCACGTTGGGCAGCGCCTTCCCGACCATGTCGTAGATGGTGTGAAAGCCCTTCTCCGTCATGTATTGCTCCAAGCCGGCGGTCATTTCGCGGATGATGCCGAACCCGAAGTGCATGGCCGCCGTGCACACTTGTACTGAACTGGCACCCAGCAAGATGTGCTCCACAGCGTCGCGCCAATTTTCGATGCCTCCGATGCCCGAAATCGGCAGGCGCACCTCCGGGTCTTGGGCGCAGTTCTTAATCATATTCAGGGCGATGGGTTTTACGGCGGGGCCGCAGTAGCCGCCGTTTGTGCCTTTCCCATCCACGATTGGGTAAGGCGCAAACTTATCCAGATCGACGCCCACAATGCTCTGAATGGTGTTGATGAGCGAAATAGCGTCCGCACCACCTAGACGCGCGGCCCGAGCCGGCTCGGTAATGTCGGAGATGTTAGGCGTCAGCTTCACAATCACCGGAATCTGGGCTACTTCCATTACCCATTCCACAATGGTTCGGAGTACCTCGGGCTCCTGCCCCACTGCCGACCCCATGCCCCGCTCGCACATGCCGTGCGGACAGCCAAAGTTCAGCTCAATGCCGTCGGAGCCAGCATTGGTGACGTCGCGCACAATCTGATGCCATTCTGCGCGGCTCTGCACCATCAGGGAAGCAATGACGGCGTGGTTGGGGAAGTATTTTTTCACTTCCTCAATCTCGCGCAGGTTGTCGGCCAAGGGGCGGTCTGAAATCAGCTCAATGTTGTTGAAGCCAATCATGCGCTTGTCGCGATAATTGACGCTGCCGTAACGGCTCGACACGTTCACGACCGGCACGCCCAACGTCTTCCACACTGCCCCGCCCCACCCGGCGTCAAAGGCTTTCATCACTTGATAGCCCGAGTTGGTGGGTGGCGCCGAGGCCAGCCAGAAGGGATTCGGCGACTTGATTCCAGCAAAATTTATGGATAGGTCCGGCATATGAGTATCGTAATTACAATCAGAAAACTAGCTCCCCTCCTTGTTGAAAGGAGGGGTTGAGGGTGGTTCCGCTAGCGTTAGAAAACTAGAGCTAGTTGATGTTCGACTAAACAACGCCGTTTACCACCCCGGCCTGCGGCCACCCCTCCTTAAAAAGGAGGGGACTTTAGTTCTCTAACTCTAGTTTGTACTGGTCAGATAAGTGTGAATGCCGCGGGCGGCTACTTTGGCTTCGGCGGCGGCGTTTACTACTTCGGCGCCACCGTTGCGGGCGTCGCCGGAGGCGAAATATTTGGGGTTGGTGGTTTGGCCGGTGTACGCGTCAGCAACGACACGCCCCTTGCTATCTACTTGCAAACCAGGTATATAACTCAGGAAGTGGGTTTGTTTGGCTTGCCCGGTTGCTTTGATGACCATGTCGCAAGGCTCCACAAATTCGCTGCCGGGCACGATTTGCACTTGCCCGTCGACGGTGGCCGTACGGATGAATTTTACGCCTTCTACCTTGCCGTTGCCTACGATTTCGACCGGCGCCACATTGAACAGCCCTTTCACGCCGACGCTCTTGGCCAGGTCGTATTCAAAATCGTACGCGCCCATCTCTTCTTTGCCGCGCCGGTAGGCCAGAATTACATTTTCCGCCCCCAGGCGTGACGATTCCGAGGCGGCATCCATGGCTGTGTTGCCGCCGCCCAATACGATTACTTTTCGGCCGACGGCTACCCGGTGGTGGTGCTGACGGAGCTGCTCGATAAATTCTACCGCGCCCACGCAATTTTCGCGCTCCTCACCGGGCAGCAATAAAGCGTTGGTTTTGCCCAAACCGATGCCCAGGAAAATGGCGTCGTAGGCTTCTTCCAAGGCCTGCAAGTCTTCCCGGGTCGTAATGGGCGAATTGTACTGTACCCGGTAGCCAAACTGCGCCTGCAAATACGCCATCTCGGCCAGGACCTCTTCGTTGGTGATTTTGTAAGGAGCCACCCCGTACACCGTCAGGCCCGAAGGCTGTGATCTGGCTTCAAACACATCTACCTCGTAGCCCAAAGCCCGGAGTTCGCAGGCGCAGGAAATACCCGCCGGACCGGCCCCAATCACGGCTACTTTTCGCCCGTTTGTGAGGCCCGGACCAAACAGCTTGCGGTCGCTTTCGATCACCTGCCGGGTGGCAAAGCTCTGCAACCGCCCGATCTCTATCGGCTTCACATCCTGCAAGTTATATACGCACGCTCCTTCACAAAGCACCTCCGTCGGGCATACTTTGCCGCAGGCATTCCCGAAGTAATTCGCCTCGTAGATCGTGAGGGCCGCGCCCGTGACGTTGCCCGTGTTGATCTGCCGAATAAACTGCGGAATGTCGATGCCTGTTGGGCAGGCTTTGATGCAGGGCGCGTCGAAGCAAAACAGGCACCGCGAGCTTTCGTACAGCGCCTCGGTGTTATTCATTCGGGGCTTGATCTGAGCGAAGTTCGCGTGGAATTCTTGTTCGGTGGTTGGGGGAAGGTACTCGGCCATGGCGCAGGCTGTAAAAAGCAGACTATACAAGGTAAGCAGTTGTCATTCTGAACTTTGCGCAGAATGACAACTGTAAGAAAAGCCGCATCTAAGGCTTACAGCTCAACCAGCTTCTCGTAGGTTTCGGGGCGACGATCGCGGAAGAACTGCCAAGTGGCGCGCACTTCCTCGATCATGTCGAGGTCAAATTCTGCCACTAATAACTCGTCTTTGTCCTCGGAAGCTTGAGCGAAAATCTGCCCGCGCGGATCAACGAAATAGGACGAACCATAGAACCTACCCAGGTTCCAGGGTTTCTCCTCGCCTACCCGATTGATGCAGCCCATGAAGTAGCCGTTGGCCGCGGCGTGGGCCGGTTGCTCCAGCTTCCAGAGATACTGCGAAAGGCCCGCCACCGTGGCCGAAGGGTTGTACACGATCTCAGCGCCGTTGAGGCCCAAGACGCGCGCACCATCGGGGAAATGTCGGTCGTAGCAGATGTACACGCCTACTTTGGCGTATTTGGTCTGGAAAACAGGGTAGCCCAAGTTGCCGGGCTTGAAGAAGAATTTCTCCCAAAAACCAGACGTGTGCGGGATGTGATTCTTGCGGTATTTGCCGAGGTACGTGCCATCGGCATCAATCACGGCGGCCGTGTTGTAGAGGAAGCCCGCAGACTCCTTCTCGTACACCGGCACGATCATGACCATATTGTACTTTTTGGCGTATTCGGCCATGCGTTCGGTGGTCGGGCCGGGCACTGCTTCGGCCGATGCATACCAGGCATTGTCCTGACCCGGACAGAAATACGGCGTGTTGAAAATCTCCTGCAAGCACAGGATTTGCACGCCCTGACGACCGGCTTCTTCAATCAGCGGAATGTGCTTCTGGACCATCGCTTCCTTGATTTCCGCAATCGTGCCTTCGCCCTCGGTCATGGGCAAACTCATCTGAATTAGACCGGATTTGATGATTCTGGGCATTTAGGTAAGTGTTTGATTATTTGATACTTGTGATTTCAGGTTATAATCAACATTCCTTCTCTGTCATCCTGAGCTTGCGAAGAATCTTCTCACGGCTGGTAATTACTGCTGCGGTAGAGATGCTTCGACTTCGCTCAGCATGACCACTTTATGGAGCTGTTCTGGCGTGACAAGGTCCTTCGCAAGCTCAGGATGACAGAAGGAGTAAGAAAGTCAGCAGGCGCTAGAAGCTCGTTTTACCGCGTTTGATGAATTGGCCGTAGCCTTTTTCCACTTTGGCCTGGCCATCGTGCACGGCTACCTGGCCGCGGAGGAGCACGGTTTCGATTTTGCCGGTGAGTTCCCAGCCTTCGTAGGCCGAGTAATCGACGTTCATGTGGTGCGTGGCGGCGGAGATGCTGTGCTTCCGCTCGGGGTCGATGATGACCAGGTCGGCGTCGGCGCCGATGCCGATGGTGCCTTTGCGCGGAAACATGCCGAAGATTTTGGCGGCGTTGGTGCTGGTCACTTCCACAAATTTCTGCGGAGTGATGCGACCCTTGTTTACGCCTTCGGAAAACAGCAATTCCATGCGGTGTTCAATGGCGGGGTGGCCGTTCGGAATTTTGGAGAAGTCCTTCTCGCCCAGCTTCTTCTGCTCCCACAAAAAGGGGCAGTGATCGGTACCCACCACCTGCACCAAGCCTTGGTTGATGCCCGCCCACAGCGTCTGTTGGTCCTTTTTTTCGCGTAAAGGCGGCGACATCACCCACTTGGCCCCGTCGAAATCCTGCTCGTAGAGCGAGGCATCGAGCAACAGGTACTGAATGCAGGTTTCAACGAACACCCGTTGGTTGCGGCGCGTGGCTTCGCGCACTTGGTTGAGGGCGCCCTCACAGGTCAGGTGCACAATGTAGGCGTTGACGCCGGTGTAGTTGGCGATGTCTGTGAAGCGACCCGAGGCTTCGGCTTCCGTCACTTCGGGCTGCGAGAGGTAGTGGTAGAGCGGCGAAAGCTTGCCCTGCGCGCGATGTTGGGCCACGAGCGTATCGATCATGTCGCCGTTGGTGGCGTGCACCGTTACCAATGCCCCGTGCTTTTTTACTTCCTGCATCAGGCCCACCATCTGCGCATCGTCGATCATGAGGGCGCCTTTGTAGGCCATAAAGGCTTTGAACGACGTAATGCCCTCGGCCACCATTTCCGAAATTTCCGCCTTGGTCTGCTCGTTGAAATCGGTGACGGCCATGTGGAAGGAATAGTCACCCACGGCATTGCCAGTGGCGCGGCCTTGCCACTCGGTAAGGGCTTCGCGCAGGGAATGGCCCTGTTTCTGTAGCACAAAATCGATCACGGTGGTTGTGCCGCCGTGCAGGGCAGCGCGGGTGCCGGTTTCGTGCGTATCGCTGCTGAACGTGCCCATAAACGGCATGTCCAGATGCACATGCGGATCGATGCCGCCGGGCATCACCAGCTTGCCCGTAGCGTCGATAACCTGATCGGCTTGCACCGCCAGATTTCGCCCGAGGGCCACGATGGTTTCGCCGTCAATCAGCACATCGCACACACCGTCGGAATCGGCCGTCACGACACGGCCATTTTTGATAAGCAGAGACGACATGGAGTGGAAGGAAAGAGAGAGGGAATGAAGACGAAAAATATATAATTTTTTCTCTACAAATTCAAACACAAGGGGTTAGCTATTTCCCGAATACAAAAAACAGCTCCCTGTCTCCGGCATGAGCGGGAGTTGACGGGTAAGAGAAAAACAAGGGAATGCGCTGATTTTTAACCGCGCTTAACGGCTGCTATCAGTGCACGTGCTCATCAGCGATGGCGATGGCTTGCGAGATGATTTCTAAGCCTTCATCCACCTCTTCTTTGGTAATGGTAAGGGGCGGCGCGACGAAGATGTAATTCCAGCGCACAAAGGTGTACATGCCCAACTCGCGGATTTTGGCCGCCACTTGGTTCATTACTTCCATTTGGTTGGGGGCGGCATTCCACGGAGCCATCGGCTCTTTGGTTTCGCGGTTTTTCACCAGCTCGATGCAGCCCAGCAGGCCCGTGTTGCGAAAGTCGCCGATGCTGGGGTGACGCTCGGCCATTTCGGCCACCCGCTGTTCAATGTAGCGGCCCATTTCGGCGGCGTTTTCGATAAGGTTTTCCTCCTCGTAAATGTCCAGCACGGCCACGGCAGCAGCGCACGAAACCGGATGCGCCGAATAAGTCAGGCCCAACGGCAGCGGCTTATCGTCAAAGGAATGCGCGATTTTCTCGTCTACCATCACGGCCCCCAGCGGCAGATAACCGGCCGTAATGCCTTTGGCCATCGCCATCATGTCTACTTTCACGCCGTGGTGGTCGGAGCCAAACCACTTGCCAGTGCGGCCAAAGCCGCTCATTACCTCGTCGGCAATGAGCAGGATGCCGTGTTTGTCACAGATTTCGCGCACCCGTTTCCAGTAGCCGGGCGGGTACTTGATGCAACCCGAGGTGCCCGACTCCCCTTCCATCAGGATGGCGGCCACGTTGCCAGGGCCCTCGTACTGAATGACGCGCTCCATGTGCGCAGCGGCCCGTTCGGCGCACTCTTCGGGCGTGCTGCTGTACCAGGGGCAGCGGTAGAAATACGGGTTTTCGACGTGCACCACGCCGGGCATGGCCTGGCTGTCCACGGCCAGCTTGCGCGGGTCGCCACCGGCGCTGATGGCCCCGTACGAAGCGCCGTGAAATGACAGATACAGCGTCACGATTTTGTGTCGCCCCGTGTACAGACGGGCCAGCTTAATCGCGTTTTCAATGGATTCAGCCCCGCCCAGCGTGAAAAATGCTTTCGTCAGGTTGGCGGGCGTAATCTCGGCCAGCTTTCTGCCCAGGTCGCCGCGGGCCTTGGTGATCATGCCCGGGTACACGTAGCTCAGTTCCTGCATCTGAGCAGCCACCGCCTCCGTTACCTTCTGGTTGCCGTGGCCGATGTTCACGTTCATCAGCTGCGACGAGAAATCGAGGTAGCGCTTGCCATCGCGGTCGTACACGTACACGCCCTCGGCCCGCTCGGCGCTGATGGGGTTCAGTCCCGTCTGCTTCGACCACGAGAAAAGCGTGTGCTCAAGGTTGTCGTGCAGAATCTGCTCTTTATCGATATCAGTGGAGGTTTCCATGGTGGTGAGGGTGGGTTGATTTTGTTTGTTGTGCTTCAGACGCCTGTCATCCTGAGCAACGCGAAGGACCTTACCACGTTAGAGGTCGCTCGTTGTTCAATCCTGATAAGGTCCTTCGCGTTGCTCAGAATGACAACCGGAGTTAGAATGATAGACGCCGTTATTAGCGACAAATACGCTTAATTATAAATTACTGATAATCAATTATTTATATCAGCTCATCCAGTTAACCCTCGACTCCGGGTTCCACTTGGTAGTGACCTTCTTCAACTGCGTCCAGAATTCGATGGAGCTTTTGCCGGTGATGTCGCAGGCGCCAAACTTCGACTCGTTCCAGCCGCCGAACGAGAACGGCTCGCGGGGCACCGGTACGCCGATGTTGACGCCAATCATGCCGGCCGATGCGTTTTCCATCACGTAGCGCGCCAGCCCGCCGCTTTGCGTAAACACGGAGGCGGCGTTGCCATAATTCGAGGAATTTTCAATGTCCAGCGCTTCGTCGAGATTTTCGGCGCGGATGATGGCCAGCACTGGCCCGAACACTTCTTCCTTGGCAATGGCCATGTCGGGCGTCACGTGGTCGATGACCGTGGGGCCCACGTAATAGCCGTCTTCTTGCCCGGCTACCACCGCATTGCGGCCGTCGAGCAGCACTTTGGCGCCGGCTTGCTCGGCTTCCGTAATGTAGCGCTCGATGCGCTCTTTGGCCTGCTGGCTAATCACGGAGCCCAGGTTTTTACCCGGTACAATTTTGCGGGCTTCTTCTACCAGCCGCGTAATAATATGATCGACGGAGCCCACGGCCACCATCGCCGAACCGGCCATGCAGCGCTGCCCCGCGCAACCCGACATGGAAGCCGCCACGTTGGAGGCCGTCATGTCGACGTGCGCATCCGGCAGCACGAGCAGGTGGTTTTTGGCACCGCCCAGTGCCACGCAGCGCTTCAGGTTGGAAGTCGCGCGTTGGTAGACCACCTTGGCGATTTTGGTGGAGCCCACAAACGACACCGCCTTGATATCGGGATGGTCGCAGATGGCTTCCACAATTTCTTTGTCGCCGTTAACGACGTTGAATACGCCATCCGGCAAACCCGCTTCTTTCAGCAGCTCAGCAATACGCCCGGCACTGATCGGCACTTGCTCGGAAGGCTTGAGAATCATACAGTTGCCTAGGGCAATGGCGTTCGGAATGGTCCAGTGCGGCACCATGTTGGGAAAGTTGAACGGCGCAATAGACGCTACCACACCCAGCGGCTTGCGCTCGGCCCGGCACTCCACGCCCTGGCTGACTTCCAGCAATTCGCCGGCCACCAGCTGCGGCAGCGAACACGCAAATTCCGTCAGCTCGATGGCCTTCTCGACTTCTGCGCGGGCTTCGTCGAGGGTCTTGCCGTTTTCTTCGTGCACCAACATTGTGAGCTCCTGCAAGTGCTTGTCGAGCAACGTTTTGTATCGATAGAACACCTGCACTCGCTCTTTGATCGGCATCGCCGACCACGCGGGAAAAGCGGCTTTGGCGGCTTCCACGGCTTGGTTCAGAGCCTCGCTCCCGCTGAGGGGCACCGTGGAAATAACGGCGCCGCTGAGGGGGCTGAAGATGTCTAGGGTGCGCGGGTGCGCATCTTCTACAAATTGTCCAGCAATGTAATTACGCACTGCCGGGTATTTCAAAACGTCGACTTCCATGAGATGAGCGGGTTAATCGCCTGCAAGTAAAGAGTTTGTTGGACAAATGCAACTTTGGGCAGGGTCTCCAAAAAAACAGCTTCTACACCCGATAATCTTGAAAAAGCCCAACGGTACGCAGCCGGCTTTACGTTGGGCGACACGCCCGGCGCAAAGCCGGCTGGACTCTGCAGCGGCTTCCACAGAATTCCTACAGAATCGCTGCGTACACTCTTTTCCTGACCGATTGGGCAGGTCATCGGAACGATGATGGACCGTATTATAAGTTACTGTTGATGAACTCCTTATGGTATCGTTTTGCCTTGGCAACGACGCTGACGGTGTCGGCGATTTACCCGGTTGCGGCTCAGGTTACGCCACCCGTTTCTGCGCCGGCGGACACGACGCACAAGTTTGAAAATCCGAGCGGCGTTCCGTCCGCAGTGAAAAAGCCTTGGTACCGGGGAAAGCTGGTCAAAGCCGCCGTCGTGCCGGCCGTGATGATCGGTTACGGAGCGTATACCTTCAACGGGGGCGGTTTTTACACCAATCAACAAGCCAACCGCGACATTCACAAGCTCTTCCCTACTTACCACACCAGCCTCGACAACATCCTGATTTTTGTACCCTACGCCGAATTAGGCCTCGTGGCCCTGTCCGGCGTGGAGTCGCGCGACGACCGCATCAATACGCTATTGGTGATTGGCAAGTCGGAGCTGATTATGCTGGCCAGCACGTATGCCGTCAAATTTATGTCGCATGAGCGGCGGCCCGATGGCTCGGATAATCTCTCGTTTCCGTCGGGCCACACGGCCCAGGCATTTCTGGCCGCCAGCAT
Source organism: Hymenobacter jejuensis (assembly GCF_006337165.1). Taxonomy (NCBI): domain Bacteria; kingdom Pseudomonadati; phylum Bacteroidota; class Cytophagia; order Cytophagales; family Hymenobacteraceae; genus Hymenobacter; species Hymenobacter jejuensis. The sequence goes on along the minus strand of NZ_CP040896.1, from coordinate 4,188,103 downwards.
CGTGCACACGGAGTTCCGCGACAAAAGCCAGTGGTACGGCGTAGGGGCCTACACCATTGCCACCGGCGTGGCCGCCCTGCGCATGATTAATAACAAGCACTGGCAAAGCGATGTGGTGGCCGGCGCGGGCTTTGGCATCCTGTCGGCCCACCTGGGCTACCTGACCCACCGCAACCGCTGGGGACGCCAGCCGCATATTCTGGAAGACACCAGCTTCTACCCTGCTTGGCAACCCGGCGGCATAGGCCTCGGCCTGACGTGGCACCCCAATAAATAACTGACTAACAGCAACTTAGATCTCCTCACATTTCATGAAATCATTTCTCTCTTTCCTGCTGCTCGGCGGTTGCGCTGTGGCGGCGCAGGCCCAAACCAAGCCTGCTACTGCCAGCAAAGCAGCGAGCTACCACCTGCTCCAGACAACTACTGTGGGCGGCGAAGGCGGCTGGGATTACCTCGCCGTCGACCCGGTGGCGCAGCGGCTTTACCTCTCGCACGCGACGCAAGTAGAGGTGCTCGACCTGCACACCCACCAGAAAGCTGGCGTTATTTCGAATACGCCCGGCGTGCACGGCATTGCGCCGGTGCCGAAGCTGGGCCGCGGCTACATCACCAATGGTCGTAGCAATACGGTCACGGTGTTCGACCTGAACACCCTGAAAGAAACCGCGTCGCTGCCCACCGGCACCAAGCCCGACGCCGTGTTCTACGACGAGTATTCGGGCCGTGTGTTCGTGTTCAACAACGGCGGGGCCAGCGCCACCGTCATCGACGCGGCTACCGATAAAGTAGTAGGCACCGTGGCGCTGGGCGGCGCACCCGAAGCGGGCGTTTCCGATGGCAAAGGCCAAGTATTTGTTAATCTGGAAGATACCAACGAGATCGTGGTTTTCGACGCCAAAACGCTGGCCGTGAAGCACCGCTGGTCGGTGGCGCCGGGCGAGGAGCCCAGCGGTCTGGCCTTCGACCGGGCGCATCACCGCCTGTTCAGCGTTTGTGGCAACGGCAAGGCCATAGTGCTCGATTCGGAGTCGGGCAAGGTGGTAGCGCAGGTTCCCATTGGCAAGGGCGTCGACGGAGCTGTGTTCGATGAGGCCGCGCAGGCGGCCATCACGTCCAACGGCGAAGGCACGCTCACGGTCATTCACGAAGACTCGCCCGCCCGCTTCCGAACCGAAACCATTGCTTCGGCGCGCGGGGCCCGCACCATTGCCATCGACCCCACTACGCACCACCTGTTTCTGAGCACGGCGCAGTACGGAGCCACGCCGGCCCCTACTACCGAAACGCCGCGGCCCCGGCCTAGCATTGTGCCGGGTACGTTTCAGGTTCTGGAATTTGGACGATGAACGAACGCCTGTTTCTGTTTTATCGGAAGGTACGTGGGGCCCTGCGTGGGCAAGGCCCGTTGCTGGCGTTGCTGGTGCTGGGCATCGCGGCACCCTGGTTTATTTTCGTGGAGGTTGCGGAGGACATCTGGGAAAGCGGCGGCTTTATCGGCGACCAGCCCATTTTGCAGTGGCTGCACCGGCAGGAAAGCCCGGCGCTCGATAAGCTTGCCGTGGCGCTTACCACCGTAGGCGGCCCTGAGGTCATGACCGTCATCGCCGGGGTTATTACGCTGAGCTTGCTGGTGCGGCACTACCGCATGCAGGCGCTGTTTTTCACCCTGTCGGTGGGCGGCGCGGTGGTGCTGAACGTACTGGCCAAGACGATTTTCGGCCGGCCGCGCCCGGCGTTGTGGGTATCTATTGCCCCGGCCAAGTTCTACAGCTTTCCTAGTGGCCACGCCATGGGCTCAGCGGCGCTTGCGGCGGCCTTGGCGTTTCTGCTCTGGCGAAGTCCGTGGCGCTGGCTGGCTGGCATGGCCGGCGGTCTGTTTGCGTTGGGCGTGGGCCTTTCGCGCATGTATCTGGGTGTACATTATCCTTCCGATGTGCTGGCCGGCTGGGTATGCTCGGTAGGCTGGGTGGCGGGTCTGCACCTGCTGTTCTCGCCCGATTTCCATCAACTGCGCACATGGTGGCGGGCCGGAGTGGCCTATTGGCGCCGACCTGTGTAACTATCTATTTATTAATACTTTGTCCGTTATAATCTCTTCGATCGGACTGGTGCCGGAGAGTGGCCCCCACGGGGCGCCATGTCGGTAGAACCGGAAGCGACAAAAACGAATCAGCCCCGGATGTTTATATAAACGTTTGACTACCAATCATTTATATAATATCAGGATTTTATGCTACTGCCACGGCCGGCGCGGCTTTTTCTTTGCGGCTATAAGCAATCCGCAGCAGACTCGGCAGTACCACCAACAGCAATGGCAGCGCCAGCAGCAGGCCGCCAATTACAGCGATAGCCAGCGGCTGGTGCAGCTGTGCCCCCGCCCCGATGCCCAAAGCCAGCGGCAGCAGGGCCGCAATAGCCGAGAGGGCCGTCATGAGCTTGGGGCGCAAACGGGCTGCGATGGCGTAGCCGATGGCCTGCTCGATGGGCGCGTCGCGGCGGGCATCGTTGAATTGCTGGAAGGTGAAAATGGCGTTCTCGCCGATGATGCCGACCACCATAATCAGGCCGGTATAGGAACCCACGTTCAGGGGCGTACCCGTGAGGTAAAGCGCCAAACTACCCCCGGCCGGGCCCAGCACCGCCACCAGCAGGATGAGCGCCGCAGCTTTTAGGTCGCGGAACAGGAATAGCCCCACCGCAAATACCAACAGGCAGGCGCTAATCAGGATGGTCAACAGCTCCTGAAACGACTGCTGCTGCTCGGCGTAGCTGCCGCCATACTGAATGAAATAGCCCGGTGACAGGTTCAGTTGGCGGTCGAGCTTCTGGCGAATGTCGCTCATTGCCGAGCCCAGGTCGCGGCCGTTGAGGCGGGCCGTCACGGCGGTCATGGCCTGCAGGTTTTCCCGCTCCAATTCGGCCCCACCCGACGTCACGCTCACGTCGGCCAGGTCGGAGAGGCGGCGGCGTCCGCCATTGGGCAGGAAAATGGGCTGTTGGCGTACTTCCTGCAAGCTGGCCGTGGTGGCGCGCGGGTAGCGCAGCCGAATGTTTAGCAGCTGCTCGCCTTCCAGCACATCGCCGGCCACTACGCCTTCGAGCTGGGTCTGGAGCTGCGACTGAAAATCGGTGCCGGTGATGCCAAACTGCGCCAGCCGGCGCGGGTCAGGCCGCACGTCGATGGATGGCCCTACGCGCAGGATGCCGTTGTACACATCAGCCGTGCCATCCGTATGCTCCACAATATCAGCCACTTGCCGGGCCAAGGCATAACGCCGGGTGGCATCGGGGCCAAATACCTTAATCTCAATGGGTTGCACCGTGCTCATCAGATCGCCGAGCATGTCGCCGATCACCTGCCCAAAATCAATAATCAGGGCCGGCTGCGAGCTTTCGATGCGCTGTCGGATGTCATCGATGACTTCATCGGTGGTGCGATCGCGGTTGGTTTTGAGGCTGATCAGGAAGTCCCCGCTATTGGGTTCGGTGATGAAAAAACCCATTTGCGTGCCCGTGCGGCGCGTGTAGCTGGCCACTTCGGGCACTTGCAAAATGAGCTTTTCGGACGCGCGCAGCATTCGGTCAGTTTCTTCCAGCGACGTGCCCGGCGGCGATTCGTAGTCGAGCACAATGGAGCCTTCGTCCATTTCGGGCAGAAAACCAGTAGCCAGGCGCGGAATGATAAACCACATGAGCCCTACTAAGACGATCACGCCCACCACACTGTAGGCTGGGTGCCGGATCACTGAGCGCACCCACGGAATCTCGTGGTGGGCGGCGTCGATGAGGCCGGGATCGGCAGCTTCATCGACCAGGTGGCCGGCGGCATCGGGCACTAGCAGCGCCGGCAATGGCTTAGGAAATGGCTCCGGCTGATCGAGGCGGTCTTTGGTGCGGGTTTCCTTTGGCTGGCGGATGCCTAGGCTGGTGAGCAGCAGATACAGCACCGGCAAGCCCAGCCACGCCACCAAAAACGAACAGATAAGGGCAACTACCATCGTGGTAGCCAGCACTTTAAAGTACGCTCCGGCCACGCCGCCCAGCAGCGCAAAAGGCAGGAAAATCACGATGGTGCTCAGCGAAGACCCGATAAGCGCCGGCAGCAAATGCTGCACTGAGCGGGCCACGATTTCGGAGGTAGAAGCCGTGGGATGCTCCTCGCCCACGCGGTGCAGCTGCTCCACCATCACCACCGCATCGTCGATCATCAGGCCGATGGCGGCGGCTAACGCGCCCAGGGTCATGATGTTAAAGGAATAGCCCAGCCCGAAATACAGCACCGCAATGGTAAAAGCCAGCGCCAGCGGAATGGTCAGCAAAATGGTGAGCGAAGCGCGCCACGAACGCAGAAACAGCGCCGTAACGGCCAAGGCAAGCGCCAGGCCTATCCAGAGTGAATCCTGCACGGAGCGCACTACTTCCGCCACAAAATCGGCCTGGTCGTAGTAGGGCCGCAGCGTAATACCTTTGGGCAGGCCGCCTTGCAGGCTTTTCACCTTGGCGCGCACCCCGTCGGACACCTGCACCACGTTGGCGTCGGGCTGGCGCAACACTGAAATCAGCACCGCATCGTGGCCGTTGGCGTTGATGCGGGTGTATTCCTGCTGCTCGCCGAGGCGCACGGTGGCCACGTCGGCCAGACGCACGATGCGGCGGCCGTCGTTGCGCAGAACCACGTTTTCGAGGTCGTCTTTGGTGTGGATGGTAGCGTCGGTGGTGGTCAGATAGAGGCGGCGGTAGTCGGACAGATAGCCGTTCGACTGCACGAAGTTGGTCTGCCCAAGCATGGTACTCACGGCGTTGGGCGTCAGGCCCAAGGCCGCTAGCTGGTCGGGCAGCAGCTCCACCTGAAACTCCTTGGTGCGTCCGCCCTGCACCTGCACCGCCGACACACCATCTACCTGAGACAGAAAGGGTTTGATGGTGTACAGCGCCAGCCGGCGTAGCTCCAGGGCGCTGCGGCCCGGCGCTTCCAGGGTATAGCCCATCACCGGCAAAATGGCCGGATTCATGCGCTCGACGGTGATTTGGGTGGTGGGCGGCAGGTCGGCACGAATCTGATTCAAGCGCGATTCGATGGTTTGCTGGCTGCGCACGACGTCCACGTTCCAGTCGAGGTAGGCCGAAATTTCGCAGCTGCCGCGACTCGTGGTCGAGCGTAGCAGCGTGAGGCCCGGCACCTGCTTCATGGCATCTTCCATGGGCTTGGTCACCGTAACCATCATTCTATCAACGGGTTGCAGACCGTTATCGGCAATTACTTTTACCTTCGGAAACGTCACTTCCGGAAACAGCGCCACGTTAATGCGCTTGTAGGCCAACACGCCCATTGCCAGCCCCAGCGCCAGCAACACGGCAATCGGGGCTTTGTACGCTTGAAAGACAGATTGGCGCATGAGGGGCGGCGTTAGCGGGTGAGCTTCACCGCAGCCGTGTCTTCCAGGCCGTAGTTGCCGGTGAGCACGATGCGGTCGTGAGGAGAAAATTTCGGGCTGAGGACCACCACGCGGCCGTTTTGCTCGGGACCGGTTTTCACCGGGACTTTCACGGCGGTGCTGTCGTTGAGCAGGCGCATCACCCAGAAGTTGGTCTGGGTTTCGTCGGTGAGCACGGCTTCGCGGGGCAGCGTGTTGGCTACTTGCGGTGCGGTTTTGTCGAGATCCACCGTAACCGCTAGGTTTTCAGGCAACTGCGGCACCTTCCCGACGGGCCGGATGGTGTAGCGCTGGGTCTGGATGCTTACGTCGGCGGCGGGCAGGGCTTCGGCCACTACGCCTTCCAGTACGCGGCCGTCGGGCAGCGTGATGCGGCAGTGCTGGCCGGTGCGCACGTAGCGCAGCTGGGTTACGGGCACGTCGAGCTGAAAGCCGAACCGGGTTTGGTCGTACACGGTGCCGAGCTGCTCGCCGTCCTGCACGTAGTCGCCGGCCAGCTTATCCACGGTAGCGATCACGCCCGCCCGCGGACTCGGAATGCGGATAATGCCGCTGAAATGCAGCCGCGGATCGCCGGTGAGCTTGTCGAGGTGCAGTGTGCGCGACTCTTTGGTTTGCAGGGTAAACACCGTTTGCCCTGCTCCTACGCGCTGGCCCAGCACCGGCACCGGCGCGATGAGGTAACCGGTAGTGGTGGCCCGCAGCACATCTTTTGCCGGATAGGCCGTCACGGCGCTCAGGTGTAGCACGTCCGTCACGGTGTCCGGCTGCACACGGCCCACCGTAACGGCGGCGCGGGCATGCACTTCTTCCTCGGCAACGGCTTCGTCGGCTGGGGAAGCGCCGCCACACTGCGTGAAAAGCAGCAACGTCACCGCCAAACCAACTCCTCTTAGGGCTGAATGTGCTCGAAAGAAGTAAAGAAGTAACTCGTTCATATACAATGTCTTACAGAATACGCTTCGCAACTTATTCCGCGAGGTAGTCGAGAGCGTAGAGGTTGCGCAGGCGTTCGGTTTCGGCTTGCGCGAGGCTGAATTGCAGGTCGCGGTAGCCGGTGATGAGCAGCAGGTAATCGAGAATGGAAATGTCGCCGGCGGCCAGTTGGCTGCGGCCCGCTTCGATGAGGGTGTTGGCAATGCTGATTTGCTGCCGAATGGTAGCCAGCAGCCGGTCGGAGGCGCGGGCCAAGCCCGAAAGCTGGTCGTATTGCTGGCGGCGCTGGCGCGTGAGAAAGGTACGGTAGCCCTGCCGAATCCGGTCGTCCACGGCCAGCCGACTGTACGCAATCTGGCGCTGGTGTCCGTCGAAAATCGGCACCGACAATACCAGGCCGCCGCTGAAGCCCGCGTGGTTGCCAAACTGCTGAAGCGTAGAGGATTGCAAACCAATATCAGCCACCCAACTCACCTGCGGACGGTAGGTCAGGTCGATGGCGCGGCGGGCCAGGCCAATCCGCAGACTGTCCAGCACATACTGCTGCTGCGTGATTGAGCCCAGGCCGGCCAGCTGTCGGTGCGTGGGCGGCGCGGGCCTTTCGACCAGCAGTAACGTTGTGTCAATCACCCCGCTCAGGTAGCGCAGCGTGCCTAGCTCGCGGCGGTAGCTGAGCTCGTTTTGCAGCACGGTCACCTCTTGGTTGCGCACTGAGGCATAGTAGGTTAGGTATTGGGTTTGCTTGTACACGCCTCCGTTTACCAGGCGGCGCAACAGTTCATCTTGCTGCCGCAGCTGCCGCAGCAACGACTGGCTGTACGACCATTGCTGCTGGGCGGCAAAAGCAGTCAGGAACTGATCGGTGATGGAGCGGCGCAAGTCCAGCGCCGCCAGCCGGCCTGTGTTGCGCAGGGCCACGCCCTGGTTGGCCAGCACCTGGTAATCGTTGCGGAGCGTGGGGGCGTTGAAAAGCGGCTGCGTGGCGCCCACGTAGGCAGTGTAGTTGCCCCCATTCGATACGGCTTCGTCGTAGCCTAAGCCGCCGTCGCCGGTAGTAGTGTTGCGCCGGATGATGGGCGCCGCCACGGCCGCAGCGTTGCCGGTTACCTGCGGGCGTTGCAAAGCACGTCGGCGCAGGCTATCGAGGCGGACTTGGGCCACCTGCCCGGCGTTGTCGAGCAGCAGCGGGCTGTTTTGGCGGGCCAGCTGCAAAAACGCATCCAGCGTCCGGACGCCGTCCTGCGCCTGAGCCGGACAGCCGGGCATTATTATGCAAAGCACTGCAGAACAGATAGATATCCAGCGCCAGCGAGGAAGAAACGGAGTTAGGCTATATACAGACAATGGCAGCAAGCAGCAAGTGGACGTTGCAAAGGAGAAGCTTGATTCTGAGGAAAACCTGACGAAAGCCACTCTGTGAATTTAGGATGCCGGATGTTCGGATGCGCTCTCCTACGCCTCGGCCGGGCTCAAGTTGCGTTCCTTTGCAACTACAGCCTATCTTCAGAATTCAAGCTTTGCTTGGCCGATCGATATACCCCGCATTTTTCTACTGTTCCTCTTTTTGCCGTTGCTTTGAAAGTCTTGATTGTTGAAGACGAAGTGCCGCTGCGCACAACGCTGCTGGAGTTTCTGCGCCACGGCGGCTACGTGTGCGAAACGGCTGAGAGCTACCAGCAGGCGCATGAGAAAATCAAGCTGTACCAATACGACTGCGTGCTCATCGACCTGACGCTGCCCGACGGCAACGGCCTGAACTTGGTACGCACCCTTAAGGCCGATAAGTCGGAGGCAGGCGTGCTCATCATCTCGGCCCGCGATGCCCTCGACGACAAGGTGCAGGGCCTGGAGCTGGGCGCCGATGACTACCTGCCAAAGCCTTTTCATCTGGCTGAATTGAACGCCCGCCTGCGCGCCATTTTGCGCCGGCGGCAGTTTCAGGGGCAGCGCCACCTTGCTTTCCGCGACCTGACCGTGTTTCCCGAACAGGCCTTGGTTCTGGTTCACGATCAGCCGGTTACGCTCACCCGCAAGGAGTACGACTTGCTGTTGTTTTTTCTGGCTAACCCCAACCGCGTGCTGACAAAGGAAGCCATTGCCGAGCACATCTGGGGCGACGCGGCTGATATGGCCGATTCGTTTGACTTTATTTACACGCACCTCAAAAACCTGCGCAAGAAGTTGCAGGAGTTGGGTGCCGATAATTACATCCGCACCATTTACGGCCTGGGTTACAAGCTGGAAACCGAGTGAAGCTGCTCACCACTACCAATCGCTATTATTTGGCCCTGGCCACGGTGCTGTTCGTGCTGGGAACGGGCGTGCTGTATGTTGGTATGCAGAAAATTCTGGCTGACGAGGTAGACGAGCAACTGGAATTGCACCAGTCCTATGTGAGCAAGCGCATCCAAGAAACCCGCGCGCTACCGCCCATCACCGACCCTACGGAGCTCACCCTCAGCCGCAAGCCGCACCGGACCGGGCTTGGCGACACGGTGCTCTTCGACCCCGTGGAGCGCAGCAGCGTGCCCTTTCGGGAGCTTACTTTTCCGGTAACGGTGCAGGGGCAGCCGTATTGGATTACGCTGCGCAAATCGCTGATCGAAACCGAAGACGTGCTGGAAGTGGTCCTGACGGTGATGCTGGTGGTTATGGGCTTGCTGTTCAGCAGCTTAGTGCTGCTGAATCGCTGGCTGTCGCGGTGGCTGTGGGCGCCGTTTCAGCAGACGTTGGGCGTGTTGCGCGGCTACCAGCTGCAACAGCCGCAGTCGTTGGCATTGCCGCCCACGCCCATCGACGAGTTCAGCGAGCTAAACCAAGCCGTGACCCAACTCACGCAACGCGTGGCCGCCGACTACCGGGCCCTAAAGGAATTCACCGAAAACGCTGCCCACGAAACCCAGACGCCGCTGGCCATCATGCAAGCCAAGCTCGAGCAGCTCATGCAGCTGCCCGAGCTGCCCGAAACGGCGGCGGAGTCGGTGCACGATCTCTACCGCGCCGCCCTGCGGCTGTCGCGGCTGCATCAGGCGCTTACGCTACTCAGCAAGATTGAAAACCGGCAGTTTACCGACGCCGCGCCGCTGCGCCTCGACGAGTTGGTGGCGGACAAACTCGCGCAGCTGCAAGACTTTCTGGAAGCCAAAGAGATCGAGCCGCAGCTCCTGCTCACGGCTCCACTTGCGGTGGTTATGCACCCTTCGCTGGCCGATTCACTGGTCAGCAACCTTCTGCAAAATGCCATCAAGCACAACCTTCAAAAAGGCGGCCTGCAGGTAACCGTCACGGCGAACACGCTGGATGTCGTGAACACCGGCCCGCCCCTCAGCGGCGACCCAATGCAGCTGCTCGGCCGCTTCCGCAAGCACAACGCCGCCTCCGATTCGCCGGGCCTGGGCCTATCCATTGTGCAGCAGATTTGTACGCACTACGGCTTCCGGCTACGTTACACATTTGCCGCTCCGGAGTCGCTGCACACATTGCACGTAGAGTTTCGATAAATATATAAATTCATGATTATCAATTATTTATATAACCAAAGCAGCACAGGAATGTGTGGCCAGCAGGGACATAAAAGGCGGCCATGCAGAACAGAAGCGCAGCACCTCTACTGCTGATGTGGCAGTAGTAATTTCAACGAAGCAGCAGCGATGCTGCGCTCCTGCTCTGCATGAGGTGCTATTGACAGTGTGCGCCTGTACGGCCACATACTCTAGCGCCCCTCAGAAAAACTACAGAAAGCGTAGGTAAGCTTGCAGCCTCACCCTCACTGACTTCCTGTAATTGTTATGAAAAAGATCCTGTTACCAGTCTTACTCGCCGCCCTGTCGCTGACTGCCCAAGCCCAGACGATTCCCGCCGCCAAAGTCCCTGCCGCTGCCGTAGCCGCCTTCAAAAAAGCCCATTCCAACGCCAAAGAAGTGAAATGGGAAAAGGAAGACGGCAATTACGAGGCTGGCTTTAAACAAGGGAAGGATGAAATGTCGGTGGTGATAACGCCAACTGGCACCTTATTGGAAACAGAAACCGAACTACCTGTTAGTCAGCTACCTGCCCCAGTGCGTACTACGCTTGCCAGCCAGTACAGCAGCTACAAAGTGACCGAAGCCGCCAAAATCGTGACGGCCGCTACCGGTGCCACTACCTACGAAGCGGAGGTGAGCAAAGCCGGCAAGAAACGGGACGTGCTGTTTAACGCCGACGGCAAGGAAGTGAAAAAAGCCTCTGAGGCGCAGTAAAACAAAAAGAATCGGGTTAATAGCCGTCGGGAAGCTCGCGTTTTTGGCTGCCCGACGGCGTACTTTTGCAGGATGGTTAAGTTTATAAGTGCATATCGGTCGGCGGTGTTGCTGGCTCTGTTAGTTGGCTTATTTCCGTTATTAGTGCAGGCCCAGACAGGCGCTATCAGGGGTACTTTACTGGATGCTGCCACCAACCAGCCTTTGCCTTTTGCCAACGTAGTGCTGTTGCGGACCCAGGATTCCAGCTTTGTGGCCGGCGCGCAAACCTCTGACAATGGGGTATTTAGCCTTGTCAATGTTGCCGTTGGCAGCTATTCACTACGGGCGACGGCGCTGGGCTACCGCACCGGCCGCAAGCCCGTAGCCGTAACGGCCACCGCACCCGATCTACAGTTGGGCATTCTGCGCCTGCGCGCTACTGCTACACAACTCAAGGACGTGGTAGTGCAGGGCGAGCGCGCCGTGGTGCAGGGCAACCTCGACAAGAAAGTAGTAAACGTGGCCAAAGACCTGACCGCCGTGGGCGGCACGGCTTCCGATGTGCTTCAGAACGTGCCCTCCGTCACAGTGGACCAAAACGGTTCGGTGAGCCTGCGCGGCTCCAGCGCCGTTACCATCTTCATCGACGGCAAGCCTTCCGGAGCGGCGGGCGGCGGGCGGGCCACTTCGCTCGACCAGATCCCGGCCTCGCAGATTGAAAGCGTTGAGGTAATCACCAATCCATCAGCACGTTACGATGCTGAAGGCGCGGCGGGCATCATCAACATTGTGCTGAAGAAGAACCGCAAAGATGGCCTCAACGGCGTGGCCACCGCGGGCATCGGTTCCAAGGACAAGTACAACGGTTCGCTGAACCTGAACTACCACAAAGGCAAGGCTAACGTATTCAGTACCTACGACTTCCGCCAGGACCGCCGGACTGGCTATGGCTCCCTTGACCAAACCACGCGGGGCCAGGTTACCCGCACCGGCTCCAACGGGCTGCCGCAATCGACGGAGCAGCTGCTCACGCTGCGTCAGAACCGCCACGGCGTCAACTACAATACTTCGCATGCCCTGCGGGTGGGGGTCGATTACAGTTTTACGCCTGAGCAAACGCTGACTTTTTCGGTGCAGCCGCGCTACAACGAAGGCCACAGCTGGGAGAACATCTACTCGCGCCAGACCCGGCAGCTCTACGGGCAGGTTTCGCCCGACTCGGTAGGCACCAACAACCGCTACAACAGCACGCACAGCCAAAACCGCTCGGCCGACATCACGCTGGACTACCGCCGTACATGGGCCGAGCATAAGGGCCGCGAACTGACGGCCAGCGCCATTTACACCCCTTTGCGCGGCCAGAGCACCCTCGATTCGCACCTGTTTTACCTCGACGGCGGCGCCACGCCACAGCAGCAGCAATCCTTCCGCAACCAGCTTAACCAAGGCTCCGGGCAGGTGGATTACGTACAGCCGTTTGGTGAAAAAGGGCGGTTTGAAACCGGCGCCAAAAGTGTGTGGCGCCGCTACGACAACGATTATCGTTTCACCAGTTCCGTGCCCCTGCGCTTCGACCCTTCCAACCGCTTTCTCTACCAAGAATACATTCAGGCAGCTTATGCTACTTATGGCAACGCCAGCGGCCACCTGAGCTACCAGGCGGGCCTGCGCGCTGAGCAAACCAACACCCACGGCGAGCAGCTTTCCACGGGCCAGCAGTTCCGGCGCAGCTACCTGAACATTTTCCCTAGCGCCGTACTGGCCTATGAAATGAGCGAAGATCAACAGGTGCGGCTGAGCTACTCCAAGCGCGTGCAGCGCCCCGACCAGGGTGAGCTGAACCCCTTCACTGACCGCTCCGATCCGCTCAACCTCAATACCGGCAACCCGTATCTGCTGCCCGAATACATTCACGCCGTGGAGCTAGGGCACCAGAAGTTTTTCGGTAAAAACAGCTCCTTCACCACCACGGCCTTCTACAACCTCGAAACCCAGACCATCAAAGGGTATCGGGAGGTTATTGCCGACCCGCTCACCGGCAACCAAGTCACCAGCAACACGCGCCTGAACTTGGGCGACGAAACCAACTATGGCCTGGAGTTGGTAGGCGCTACCAGCCTCGCTTCCTTCTGGAAGCTCAACGGTACGGCCTCGGCTTTTCGCCGTATCATCAAAGGAAGTGGCCCCAGCTCCGACATCAACAACAGTAACTTTGTGTATACCAGCCGGCTCAACACCACGATTACGCCCGTGAAAAAGCTGGATTTGCAAGTGTCGGTGAACTACCGCTCACCGGTCGTGACGGCGCAGGGCCGTCGGCAGACGTCATTCAACACCGACTTTGCCGCCAAATACACCGTCCTCCACGATCGGGGCAGTCTCTCGCTACGCGTTTCGGATATGTTTAATACCCTGCGCTTTAACTTCGACGCCTATGGCCCCGGCCTCGACGCCGTAAGCCGCAACAAGCGCGAATCGCGCATCGCGTTCCTCTCGTTCAGCTACCAGTTTGGGCAGCAGAACGCCGACAACGCAAACCAGCGCCGACGCCCGCAGCAAGGCCCCTCAGAAACAAACAGCGCCAACGGATTTGAATAGCAAGAATATTAATAAGCAATTGAATATCAATCACTTGTGAATGTTCTCACAATGGTAGCCGCACGATGAAAGTAGTACCTACTTCCGGCGCCGGCGCTACTTCAATGCTTCCTTGGTGCAACTGCACCACGCCCTGCACCAGCGCCAATCCAATGCCGTGACCCGGTACCTGCCGCGCATTTGCTCCCCGAAAAAAAGGTTCGAAAATGCGCGGCAACTCGGGGGCGGCAATGCCGCTGCCATGGTCTTGAAATTGCAGAACGGCGTGTTCTGCGTCCAGCCCCAGTTCCACGCGCACTTGCCGGTCGGGCGAGAACTTGCAGCCATTTTCCAACAGATGCAGGAAGGCTTGCTCCAGCAGATGCGCGTCGCCGGGTACGGTGAGGGGGCCGTCGAGTTCGTCCAGCTGCGGGGCAAACTCCAGCTTTACTTGGTAGCTGGGGCGCCGGGCTTTCAGTTTGGCACCGGCCTGGTAAATCACCTCGTCGAGCGCTACGGTCTGCGGGACCAAGCGGAAGCGGTCGGCGCTGAGCTGGGCCAGCTCCAGCAGGTCGTTGGAAAGTTGATTGAGGCGCGAAATATCCTGCAACACCGAGCGCCACGTTTGCTCGTGCTCCTCGGCGGTGCGCGCTTTGATGAGGGTGACCTCTATCTGACCGGTGATCATGGTGAGCGGCGTGCGCAGCTTGTGCGACGCGTTGATTACGAAGCTGCGTTGGCTCTCGAACACGTTTTGCAAGCGCGTAAGCAAGTTGTTGAGGCTATGGAGTAGCGGCGCCTCCGCTCCTGGTTTCGCATCAAGCGACAAGCGCTGGTAGAGGCTGGAAACACGGATTGCCTCTACTTGAGCTGCCATTTCCTGCAACCTTCGGAGCGTGCGCTGGCGCTGCCAACCCATCACGCCTCCCACCAATGCCGCGCCCGCCAGAAAGCCCAGGAACAAGAACAGTAGCATGCGTTACGCGTGGCGGTCTTCGAGGATGTAGCCGATGCCGTTCAGCGTATGAATGAGTTTGGGCGAGAAATCCTTGTCGATTTTTTTGCGCAGGTAGTTCACGTACACGTCCACCACGTTGGTGCCCGTATCGAACGACAAATCCCAGACTTTGCCCACAATTTCCTGCCGCGTGAGCGCGCGCCCTTGGTTCAGCATGAAAAATTCTAATAATGCTAACTCTCTCGCAGTCAAATCGATACGCTTGTCACCGCGTTTCACGAGTTTGCTGCTGCCGTGCAGTTCTAAATCGGCCACTTTCAATACGCTCTCTTCGCCCGCGCCGGCGTAGCGGCGGTGCAGCACCCGCAGCCGCGCCAGCAACTCCTGAAACTCAAAGGGCTTGACCAAGTAGTCGTCGGCGCCGGCGTCGAAGCCCATGAGCTTGTGGTCCGTGGATCCCATGGCCGTGAGCATGAGCACGGGCAGTTGGGCGTACTGCTGGCGAATGAAGCGACACAACTCAAACCCGCTCATTTCGGGCAAATTAACGTCCAGAATAACCACGGTGTAATCGGCGGCGGCCAGCATCCGTTGGGCCGAAACGGCATCCAGCGCCACGGCCGCTTCCAGCCCGTAGTCTTGCAGCCCGCTTTTCAGGAAAGAAGCTACTTTCAACTCATCCTCTACGATCAGTATTTTCATCACAAACGGTTCAGGATTAGCAGGTTTGAAAAAATAAGGACTGCCGATGCTACGACTGTGGGTGGTGTTTTTACTATCGCGGGAGGGCTTGGCAATACGTTCTGAACAAGTTAATGTACTACAGGTTTTGAAATTTTCGGGGTCCCACGCCCCTACGGCACGCCCAACGCATCGCCGCCGTCGAAGGGCGGAATGGCCAGGATGGGGCTGCGCCCGGCGCCCGTACTCATCGAGTAAATGGAGGGCGCCTGAAACAGTTCACCGGACAGTTTGCGCAGCCCCTCAGGCGCTACCTGATACCGAAAAATCGTGTCGTATTCGGCAAAATCACGCCGCACATCCACTTCCAGATCGCGGATTACGCCATCGTGCAGATCGTACACCCAGCCGTGCAAATGTACTTTCGCCTGGCGCTGATACGCCTGTTGCAGGGTGTCGGTCTGGTGCAGGTTATAAACCTGCTCGATCACGTTCAACTCCACGAGACGGCGGTAGCGTTCTTCTTCGGTTTCGAGCTTGCCCAACTCGTGCTGGTGGCGTTGCATCACCTCCCGCACGCTGCTGAGCCAGCTGCTAACTACCCCGGCTTCTACGTTTTGCATAGCGGCTTTCACGCCCCGGCAGCCGTAGTGACCGCACACGATAATGTGCTGAATGTGAAGCACATCCACAGCGTACTGCAACACCGACATCAGGTTCAGATCGGTACTCACAACCAGGTTGGCCACGTTGCGGTGCACAAACACTTCGCCGGGTGCCGTGCCCGTTATCTCGCTGACGGACACGTGGTTATCCGAGCAGCCAATGAACAGGAACTTGGGGGTTTGCTGCGCCGCGGCCTCGAAGAAACGCGGGTTACGGCGCAGCTTTTCGGCTACCCAGTTGCGGTTGTTTTCGAAGAGCTTGTAATAGGCCTCGAAGTCGGCTTCCTTGCCACTGACGTGCGGCTGCTCGGCGATGGTTTGGGCGTAGCTGTCGCCGGTGCGCAGAAAAATCAGCTGGATGTTGCGCTGCCGGGCTGTTTCGCGGAAATTCTCGATAGCCGCCACCACGTCGCGGTCGATGTAGGCAGAGTTGGTGCCGTCGATTTCCACGGTCGTGTCGGCCGGAATGTCTTTGAGCACGGTCATGATGCTGGCTTTGTTCAGAAACGACACGTGCTCGCCCAAGCTAATGCGCAGGTGCTCTTGGCCTTGCACCGTATAGTGCTGAAAAAAGTGAGCGTTCTTGTAGGTTTCGCGCAGGATAAAAAACAGCCCAACCACCGCGCCGATACCGATGCCAATCAGCAAATCGGTGAGCAGAATGGCTACGATGGTGACGATGAATGGTAGAAACTCGGTCAGGCCGGCTTGGAAGTGCTGCTTGAAAACGCTGACGCGCGCCAGTTTGTAGCCCGTAATCAGCAGAATGGCCGCCAGTGCTGCCCACGGCACCATGTTGAGCAAGCGCGGAAACAGCACTACGCTCAGCAGCAGAAAACTGCCGTGCATCAGGGCCGCCAGCTTGGTGCGCCCGCCGGCGTTGATGCTCACCGAACTGCGCACAATCACCGACGTCAGGGGCAAGCCGCCCAGCAAACCGCTCACAAAGTTGCCGACACCCTGGGCTTTTAGCTCGCGGTTGGTGGGGGTTTTGCGCTTCAGCGGGTCCAGTTCGTCGGTAGCTTCTACGGCCAGCAACGCTTCTAAACTAGCAACCAGCGCAATTGCGACGGCCGCCTGATAGACCAGAGGATTAGTGAGTTGCGAAAAATCGGGCAGCGTAAACAGGCCAACAAACTCGGCAGCGCTCTGCGGCACGGGTAGCTGCACCAAGTGCGTACCGCCCAAGGCATACGCTGGGTTGAGTGCCCGCGCCACTTCGTTTAAGCTCACGCCCACCACCACCACCACCAGCGCGGCCGGGATTTTCGAAAACACGGCATGCGTCTTAACAAAAGGTCGTTCCCAGGCCAGCAGCACGGCCAAGCACGTCGCAGCAATTGCCAGCGCCGTAAGGTTGATCTGGCGGATGGCGTGCGTGAGCAGGCCTTCGAGGTTGCCGCCGTTCCACGAAAACAGCGCTAAGGATTCTACAGCGTCGGCGTCGTAGCCGAGCAAGTGCGGTATCTGCTTCAATATCAAGATGATACCAATCGCCGCCAGCATTCCTTTGATAACTGACGATGGAAAGAAGTTGCTGATGATGCCGGCCTTCGCCACGCCCAGTACGAGCTGCATCACGCCGGCCACGCAGATGGCCAGTTGCAGGGCTTTAAACGAACCCAGTGATTCTAAGCCACTCACTACCACCAGAATAAGGCCCGCTTCCGGCCCCGAAATACTCACGGCCGAGCGGCTCAGGGCGCCCACCACCAAGCCGCCCACGATGCCCGCAATAATGCCAGCAAACAGCGGCGCCCCGGAAGCCAGCGCTATGCCCAGGCACAGCGGCACGGCCACCAAAAACGACACCAGGCCGCCCTGCAAGTCGCTTTTGAAATAAGAAAAATCCCAGCTACGGGGTTTTACAGATGCAGTGTTCATAGGCGTTCGGAAAAGGCATGAGGGAGTTGGCGCTGCCCAAAAGCAGCGTTGCAACAGGATGTCTAACAGGAAAAAACGGGCCGATCCGCTACAATCGGCAGCGCCGGGAGCTGTATTTAGCGGGACTGCTCATTGGCTTAGCGGGCAAAAAAGCGTCGAAAACAGAAGGTTGGATTTTCTTCTACAAAGGTAAAACCCAACCTTATAGCCAGAATTAAAGCCAGGTTATAAGGCTATTAGAATTTCGTTAGAAGATTATTAGAAAACGATAAGAACGCCGACGCCCCTCGCGCAGCATGGCACGCGAGGGGCGTCGGCGGACTGTCAGCGGTGCCGACCTTTGTTACTGCTTGGGCTGCAACAGCTTCGTCTGGTTCGTTTTCAGATACTTAGTGGCGTGCACCACTTGATAATCGGGGTTGGCGGCCACTAGTTCTTCCTGTACCCCCACATGGGCCAGGCCCAGCATCACCAGCACGCGCCGGGCCTGGGTCTTTTGCTGGGCCCGCAAAATATTGGAGTAGATTTTCAGGTTGCGGTTGTAGAACAACGTGATGTAATGCGCCCCCACGTAAGCCGAATCCACTTTGCCTAAGTCGTTGGTATTCGTGCCGGTGGCGAAAAACGCGCCGTTGGTGACCAGCGCCGGCGTATTGAATTGCACCCGATGGATCAGCGAAACCATTGTGGGCGTGTTTGCCAGGGCAATATAATCGTATACCGACAGGCTATCGTGCTGCACCAGCCGCTTCAGCGGCCGGGAAGTCGTCTGCAACTTCAGCAAGCCTTGCTTGAAGGCATCGATGTTGTCGCCGGTGGCTAATAAATTTTGCGACGTAGCGGCATAGTAATCAACGCCTTGCGGAGCCGGCAGATTTAGCTCTTTCGCCAGCGCAAAGCCCACCTGATACCGTTCGCTGCGCCCCGTGGGCAACGCCGAAAGGTGGAGCTGTCCGCTCCGGTATAAGGCGTACAAGCTGTCGATCTCGGGTTGCTCCTTGGGCTCGGCTTCCAGCAGTATAGCATCGGGCCGAAACTGCTTTAAGCGCGCGCGCAGCTTGGCCAGCTCCGCCTGCTTTTTGGCGCTGAACACATCCGAAGAAGGCTGCTTGTTGTAGAGCTGGTTTAGGTGATCGAAACCCACTACCATCACCTGGATCTCGTCGGGGCGTGTGCGCTGGGCAGTTGCCGCCGATGTAGCCAAGGCGAGAAGGCCAAGAAATACAACTGCTTTATTTATACAAGTATTTGATAATGAGATATTTATGTTAATCATTATTTAATTTTAAAAGTATACCTGCGCAAACTAATCAAGAAACCGGATTTCTCTAGAGGGGCAGCAAGGCCGTGGCCATCCCCTCCGACTGCACGCCGACCACGCTTTTGCCGCCGTTGGTTTTCACCCGAATAACGGCTCGCCCGTTGTAGACCTGCACCTTGCGCGAGCCCGACGACGTGCCTAAGTCGTCTAGCAGTTGTCCGTCGCCGCTGAGCGAAAAGCTCACCCAATTGACGGCATCCAGGCACTGCACGCCATGGGCATCGAGTAGCTTCACCTGCACCGTGGCGAGGCCATTTTGCTCAGCTGTTTTCTCCAGAATGAGCTTGGCGGGCTTGCCCCATTTGTCGGTTTGGTAGCGCTGCTGAATTTCATCCTGCACCACCGTTTTGCCCTGGCGGGCCACGACTTTGATGGTGTTTTCGCGGCTGTTGTCGAAGGTCACCAGCCACCGCAGGCCCGCCGCCGGGAAATCCTGGCTGTTGCGCTTTTTCACGCCGTAGCTTCTCCCGTTCACAAACAGCTCAGCCTGCTCGCAATTCGAGTACACTTTCACCATCTTCTGCTCGCCGGCCTCGCCCCAACGCACCGGCCACGAGTGCCCGTAGATGTGCGCCATCGGCGTGGTGGTCCAGTACGACTGAAAGACGTAATACGCTTCTTTTTTGGTGAAATCGCGCTCGATCACACCCTTCTGGTTCATGTACGGGATGGGGTTGTCGGGGCGAACGGGCGTCGAAAAATCCTTGAAGGGCCAGTACGCCGTACCGCTGAGCCACGGCATCGTTTCTTGTTCCTTTAGGTGCCAATCGACGAGGTTGCAGAGGTAGCTCTCGCTCCAGTCGCCGTCTTTCGATACGCGCGCGCTGCCACCAAACAGCGACGCGTCGCCGGATCGCTCGTCGGCGCCCTGCCCCCGGCTGATCTTGGCTAAGGCATTGTCGGGGTTTTCGGAGTGCCGACCGGCGTGGCTGTCGCCGCCCCACTCGACGTGCAGAAAGCGCTTCACGCCCTGAAACTCCTTCTCTGTCACCTCTTTGTACTCGGTGTAGATGCCGCGGTACCAACCCGCCCAGATCGAGGGCGAATACACATCGGGGATATCCTTGCAGAAATCGCAGCGACGAATGGCCGTGTAGCGCGAAGCATCGAGCTGGTGCGAAAGCGCGTTCAATTCCTTCATGAACGTGCGGATCTTCTCCTTATCAAACTCCGGAAAATCGCCGGGCCAGTCGTTCTCGTTGCCCAAGCCCCAGATGATGACCGCCGGGTGGTTGTAGTGCTGCTCAATCATGTTGGTGAGCATGCGCTTGGCCTGGCTCTGGTACACCTCTCCGCCCAAGCCACCCCGACACCACGGAATTTCCTCCCATACCGTAATCCCCAGACTATCACATAGTTGCAAAACAATGCGCGATTGCTGGTAATGACCCAACCGGATGAAGTTGACGCCCATTTCCTTCATCATGCGCATTTCCTGCCGAATCATCGGCTCGGTCATGGCGGCAGCTACGCCGGCGTGGTCTTCGTGGCGGTGGGTGCCGCGCAATAGCAGGCGCTTGCCGTTGAGCATAAACGGCCCTTTTTCAACAAATTCGATGTGCCGAAAACCTACTTTTTCGGTCTGCACATACGCATCGGAACCGGCTTTCACCGTCACCTGCACTGTGTACAGATTTGGCTTGTCCGGCGACCACAGCTGCGGTTTTTTGACCCGAAAGGCATGAAGCTCCTGCTCCCCTGCTTTTACCGCCACACCAGCCTGATACCTCTCAACCTGCTTGCCTTTGGGGTCGAGAATCCGCACGTTGATTTCGGCTTTGGCCAGCTGGTTTGGGTTGAAGAAAGTTGCTTTAATTGTAAGCTGGCCCTGTTTTCCGGCTTTATCTACTTCGGCTTTGGCCGCTATTCTTTCCAGCGAAAGCGCCGGCACATACACCAGGTTCAGGTAGCGATAAATGCCGCCGTACACGTTGAAATCCGACAGATCAGAAGGTATCATTTCCAGATCGCGGGAATTGTCGCTGCGAATGGAAAGCGGAATTTTGCCCTTGAACTGGGTCTTGTAAGCCTCCGTTTTCTGAAAATCGGCCACGGCCTGTGTGATGTCCATCGTCCACTCGTCGTAACCGCCGACGTGGCTCCCGACTTTGGTGGTGTAAATGTAGACCTCGGTTTTCTGGCCGGCGCCTTCAAAATGCAGCAGCGTGCGGCCGTTGGCGTAGGGGTTTTGCACCGTGAGTTGGGTGCGGTACCAGCCCGGCCCCTGGTAGTAATTCACGTCTGGGTCGACGGCGTCGCGCGCGTTAAAACAATGCGGCAGCGTCACTTTTTGCCACAGCGGCACGCTTTCGGGGTTGCCCGCTACCACGGGGCGCACCGCTTCCCATACGCCGCCCAAGTCCTGCCGGACGAATTCCCAGTCGTCGTTTAGCCGGGTTCGCTGCTGGCCAAACGCAGTCGAAATGCTCAGCACCAAACCCAGCCAAAGCAGCAGTAACCTTCTATGTATCAATGCGATAATAATTCCGTTTTCACTTTGAAAGCTCTTGTAAAACGCCGGTCATGCTTCGACTGCGCTCAGCTTGACCGGCGTTTTTAAGTTGATGGGCGTCAAGAGTCTAAAACAGGCTCTTTTGAATGCCCATTTCCAGCCCGCGCAACTCAGCTAAGCCCCGCAGGCGGCCGATGCCGGAGTAGCCCGGATTGGTCTTTTTGTGCAGATCGTCAAGCATTTGGTGGCCGTGGTCGGGCCGCATCGGGATGGCCAGGCCGCGTTGCTGCATGACGCCGAGCAACTCCCGCACCACGCCGTACATGTCCACGTCGCCTTCCAAGTGGTTGTCTTCGTAGAAATCGCCCTGCTCGTTGCGACGGGTGCTGCGCAGATGCACGAAGTTGATGCGCTCGGCAAACTGCCGCACCATTGCCGGCAAATCGTTGTCGGGCCGCACGCCGAAGGAGCCGGTGCAGAAGCACAGGCCGTTGCTTGGCGAAGGCACGGCGACGAACAGCGCCTGCACGTCGGCGGCAGTACTCACTACCCGCGGCAAACCCAGAATTGGGTACGGCGGATCGTCGGGATGAATGACCAGCTTCACGCCCACTTCCTCAGCCACCGGCACTACTTGCTGTAGAAAATAAATCAGGTTGGCCTGTAGCTTAGCCGCGTCGATTCCATCGTAAGCGTCGAGCGCCTGCTGAAACTGCTGGAGCGTGAAGCTTTCTTCGCTGCCCGGCAACCCGGCAATGATGTTGCGCTGAAGTTGCAACTTGTCCGCCTCGCTCATGGCCTCGAAGCGGGCCTTTGCCACGGCCAGCTCCTCGGCAGTGTATTCCTGCTCGGCATGGTGACGCTTCAGAAGCAGCGTGTCGAACGCAACAAAAGCCGCCCGCTCGAACCGCAGCGCCTTCGAGCCATCGGCCAGGGTGTAGCTCAGGTCGGTGCGCGTCCAGTCGAGCACCGGCATAAAGTTGTAGGTAACGACGTAGATACCACAGCTTGCCAGGTTGCGCAGGCTCTGCTGGTAGTTTTCTATATACGTTTCAAAACCAAGACTTTGAGTTTTGATGGCTTCGTGCACCGGCACGCTTTCCACCACGCTCCAGAGCAGGCCGGCCGCTTCAATTTCTGCTTTTCGCCGCTGGATTTCCGCCACCGACCATACCACGCCATTCGGGATGTGGTGCAGGGCGGTCACGACGCCGCTGCACCCGGC
Organism: Hymenobacter jejuensis; assembly: GCF_006337165.1. Taxonomy (NCBI): domain Bacteria; kingdom Pseudomonadati; phylum Bacteroidota; class Cytophagia; order Cytophagales; family Hymenobacteraceae; genus Hymenobacter; species Hymenobacter jejuensis. Next base: position 4,165,746 of record NZ_CP040896.1, on the reverse strand, counting down.
CTGCCGGATATCAGACAGGCTCACGGGGTCGTTGGGGCCAAACCAGCGCATGGTTTGCTGCATGGAATACGCCATTGTTTCTTGATTTTTATAGGTTAAACGCCCCCAAAGATGGAAAACCCGCCGTCGACGCAGACCATCGAGCCGGTGACAAATTGCGACGCGTCGCTCAGGAGCCACACCAACGCCCCTTGCAGCTCGTCGGGCTGGCCAAAGCGCTTGAAGGGCGTCTGGCGAATGACCAGTTCCCCGCGCGGCGTGAAGCCGCCTTCCGGCGTGGTCAGCAAGCTGCGGTTTTGCTCGGTCAGGAAAAATCCGGGGGCCAAGGCGTTCATGCGCAGCTTGTCGCCGTAGCGATTGGCCATTTCCACGGCAAACCACTGGGTGTAGCAATCCACAGCGGCCTTGCCCATGTTGTAGCCCAGCACCTTGGTGATGGCGCGCTTCGAATTCATGGACGAGATGTTCACGATGCTGCCCTTGCCCGACGCGGCCAGGGCCGGCCCGAAGACCTGCGTGGGGATAATCGTGCCCCACAGGTTCAGGTTCATCACCCGCTGCATGCCGGCAATGTTCAGCTTGAACACGTCTTCGGCCGGGTCCAGCACGCCGTCGGGCGCGTTGCCGCCGGCCCCGTTGACCAGCCCGTCAATCCGGCCGAAGGTGCTGAGCAGCAGCTCGCGGGCGGCCACCAACTCGGCTTCCTGCAACACATCGGCGACCAAGGCCACCGCCCGGCCCCCTTGGCGGGTAATGGCGTCGGCCCGCGCGTGGGCGACCTCGGCGTTGCGGCCCAAGATGCCCACGGCCCCGCCCGCGGCCACAATGCCGTTGACAAACGAATCGCCCAGGATGCCCGTGCCACCGGTCACCACGATTACTTTCTCGCGCAAGGAAAAGCTGTCGTTCATGATACTTACTTAAGGGTTAGAGTCGAGTAGCTTTTGTAGCGCCACAGCGCTTCCAGGAAGTAATAATCGGCGTACGCCAAGGGGGCATCCACCTCCGATTTGGAGGGTTTGTTACCGGTGCTGTGCTTGAGGAGAAAGTAATTATTGGTGCCGGGCGCGGCCAGGTATGTATCGGAGCACAAGCTGGTTAGCATTGTAACCGCAGCGCTATAATACTTCTTTCCTCCCTTAGCGTACTTGCTCAACTCCAACATTCCGGATGCCGCTACAGCCGCGGCCGAAGCATCGCGCGGCACCTGCGGAATGGCGTTATCGTTGAAATCCCAATAGGGAATGTGGTCGGCGATTTTGTTGGTCTGCTTGATGAAATAATTGGCCGCGCGGGTGGCGGCCTGCAAGTATTTGGTGTTGCCGGTTTCGCGGTAGAGCATCGTGTACCCATAAATGGCCCACCCCTGCCCGCGCGCCCAGCACGAGTTATCGGCAAAGCCCTGATGGGTCATTTGCCGGAGCAGTTTGCCAGTGGCCGGGTCAAAATCCAGTACGTGGTAGCTGCTGTTATCCTTCCGAAACCGGTAGCGCAAGTCGGTGTTAGCGTGCGATTTAGCGATACGAGCAAAGGTAGAATCCCCGCTCGCCTTCGACGCCCACAGCAGCATTTCCAGGTTCATGAGGTTGTCGACGATCACGGGATACGAATACTGCGGAAAATCCCAGGAACGAATGGCGCCCACCACCGGACTGAACCGCCGCGACAGCGTAGCCGAGGCCTGCAACAGCACGTCCCGGTACTTAGGGTTGTGCGTTTGCTGGAAGCCCTGTCCATACGACGAGTACAGGATAAACCCTAAATCGTGAGTGATGGTCACGTTTTTTTCGGCTTCGAGCGTTTCGGTCCAGGCGGCGGCGCGGCGGCGCCAGGCCTCTTGCCCCGTGAAGCGGGCCACGTACCACAGGCTGCCGGCGAAAAAGCCGCTGGTCCAGTTGCGTGAAGAAGTCAGCAGAATCGAGCCGTCTTCTTTTGTGCTGCGGGGGTGTTGGGTGCTATCCGGATAATGCTGGATATAAGCCAGATACTGCTTTTCTGCCAGCGCAACAACGCGCTCGACCGGCACCCCGCTTGTTGTCGGCTGGGCAAACAACGCTTCGCCCGAAAGCAATAGCAACAACAGCACTAGCGCAGGTTTGAAAGTCTGAATCATAGGCAACAAACAGAAACGATCCCTCCGCTAAGCGGCGCTCAGCGGAAGGTCAGTCGCGGGTCAGAAGGCCCAGGGAACCCTGACGTAATCGGGATAAAGGGCGAATACTTTGGCGACTTCCAACTCCGGATAAATGCGGCCGGCGTGGTTGTAGAGAGCCAGAATGGTGTTATTGTTAGTAGGCGCAACGTCCGGCCGCTCCATCTTTTTTTGCTGCAATAAATACGGCCGAAACCATGCTACGGCCTGGCGCAAGCCGCGGCCGTCGGAGGTTGCATAGTGCCACAAATCCACGCCGGCTTTCGGGGCAAGCAAGGCCAGCTCTACCCAGCCCTGCAAATTCATGGTGGTGTAGTTCCAGGGCCGGGTGCGGGCTAGCTCCAAAGGCTGCGAGCCATCGGGCTCTATCTGGGAAGCCAACCGCGGAACGGTCTGATTTTCAAGGTGTTGCTTTGCCTGAGCTTTGTCACCTGTAAATAATAGATAATCAACCACTTGCACATCGTAAAATGTACCGTGGTTATTTTTATTGTTGCCTTCCTCGCGGCCGATCTGGCTGGTCAGTAGCCATTGCGTGAACTGCTTATACCAGCTTTTCAGGCCGCTCACCAGGTTGGCATCGATGCTTTTGGCGCCGTTCATAAGGGCCAAGGCATCCGGAATTTCCGTCAGATGCCGGCTTTCGATGATGCCATAGCTGCGCCCATCCGCCATGCCCGGAATGCCTTGCCCAAAACTCAGATTTGGGTTCATCCGGGTGTCGGCATCCAGAAAAAACACGCGGAGCAGCTTGCTTGCGCGCGCTGCGTATTTTTCTTCGCCGGTAAAATAATACGCTAGCCCTAAGGCCTTTACGCCCTCGCAGACTTTCGTCAGGCTCTCGCTGTCCTTCAGGTTAGTCGATTCCGGGTTTTTCAGGCCGTCCTTCTGGATGTATGGTTTTCCGTCGGGCTTGGTGGGGTCGGGCCACCAATACGGAGCCTGCGACATGTAATCGTGTTTGTTGCCGCTGGGCGGCAGTTGCTTCTTGAAGGTAACTGCGTAAGGGCCAGTAGCCAAGACTTGATCAGCCTCAGCCAAAAGCGCTTTTACCTGCTTTACTTCCGAGGCGCTACCCTTTGCATAAGCCGCTTTGTAAGCGGCCATCTGCGAGGCCTCAAGCAGCAGAAACGGGCTTGCGGGGGCGGCATACCCTGCCATCGCAACGGCTTGCAACAGCAGTACCACCACCCAGCCAAGCCTTCGTATTCCGCGCATACGCATTAGAAACCAGGATTTTGTGTCAGATTGGAGTTGAGCACGATCTCGGATTGCGGAATCGGGAACAGCAAGTGGTTGTCGTCGATGTCGCGGTTGAACGTGGCTTTCTCGATCTGCTTCAGGCGGTTCAGCCGGATCAGGTCGTAGCGGCGATGGCCTTCGTCGCAGAGCTCCCAAGCCCGCTCCTTCACCAGCAGATCCACGAAAGCGTCTTTGCTCGTAGCCGTCAGGGGCAGCGGAGCCACGCCGGCCCGCGCCCGTACCTTATTGATACCCTGATACTTAGTGACATCGCCCGCATTCAGGTTATTCAAGGCTTCTGATTGCATCAGGAGCACGTCGGCAAAGCGGGTGATGAGCCAGTTAACGCGCGAGTCGTTGCCGATGCGGCGGTCGTCGCGGAACTTGTTGAAGTAATACTGGGGCAGCGTAGCGGTACCGGCTTTGTTGCTCAGATTCCAGTCTTTGCGCACATCGTTCGGGGCGTAGGAATTCACGAAGGAATCTTCGGCCGTAAACGAAGCAAAACCGCCCAGTGCCGCCGGTAAGTTTTGCCGCACGATAATGTTGCCGATGTTCGGCGGCAGGTCGAACTGCACGGAAAAAATGTGTTCCGGGCCGTTTTCCTTGTCCGGCAAAAACACGTCGCCATACACCGGCGACAAGCTGTACAGGTTGGAGTCGATTACGCGGTTGCAGGCCGCCAAAGCATCTTGGTTGTCAGTGCTTTTGGCATCGGCAGAGCTGCCGCGGGTCAGGTAGACTTTGGCCAACATGGCCGCCGCCGCACCGCTGGAAACGCGGCCTTTGTTGCCCGCTACGATCTGGTTCTCTTTCAGGCAGTTCGTTTCCGCGAATTTCAGGTCGGCAATGATCTGCTCGTATACCTGCGCCTTGGCCGTACGGGCCGGCCGCAGGTCGTCGTTGGGCCCCTTCACGGGGTTCAAAATCAGGGGGACGTCGCCGAAGCTGCGCACTAGTTCAAAGTAACCCAGCGCGCGCAGGAAGTAGGCATTGCCCAGAATGTTGTTTTTGCGGGCCTCGTCCATGCTGATGGGCGGCACCTTCTCGATCACGTCGTTGGCCCGACTGATCATGCGGTAAGTATTTACCCACCAGAACGTTATCTCGCCGTTGTTGGCGGTGTAGGAATAGCGGCTAAGCTCGGCACGGTCGCCTGTGGTAGCGCCTACCACAGCCATGTATTCACCGGGCAGCTCCGTGACCAGCCACACCGTGCGGCCGTAGTGCGTCTGGGCCTGCATCGTGCTGAACACGCCGTTGAGGCCAGCAATGGCGTCGCTTTCGTTTTGGTAAAAGTTGGTACCCGTCAGGAAATCATAGGGCTTTTCCTCCAGAAATTTCTCGCAGGAAGAGAAAAGCCCAAGCGAACATATGCCGAGAAGAATTATCTTCTTTTTCATGTCAGTAAAGATTGATACTTAGCTAGTTATTAGAATCCGATCTTCACACCGGCAATGAATGTGCGGGTGCTCGGGAAGGCGTTATAGTCGGTGTTTAGGCTCAAGCCGGAGTTGCCAAACGAGTTGACTTCGGGGTCGTAACCGGAGTATTTGGTAATCGTGATCAGGTTCTGGCCGGTCACATAGATGCTGGCCGATTTCACGGTACCCGTTACGGTCTCGGGCAGGGGCAGCTTAAAGGAGATGGTGGCCGTTTTGAGGCGCACGAAGCTGCCGTTCTCTACGATGTCGCTGGTGATGCCAGTGTTGCGGCGCACCACGCTGTTGGCCTTCGGAATGGTGTTGCTGGTGCCGGGGCCGGTCCAGCGATTTACCACCGTTGCCAGCTTATTGGTCGTCGTAAAGCCCGATTCCAGTTCGTAGCGGTTTAGGTTCAGTACGTCCGAACCCTGCACCCCCTGAATGAAGATGTTCAGCCCTACGGGCCCGAAATTGAAGCCGTTGGTGATGCCGTAAATAAACTTCGGCTGGGCCCGCCCGATGATGGTGCGGTCGTTGGCGTCAATCTTCTTGTCCCCGTTCAGGTCGGCGTAGCGTGGGTCGCCGGGGCGCACCACGTTGGTGATGCCGCTGGCGGTGATCTCCTCTGGCGTTTGCCAGATGCCCAAGAATTGGTAGCCGAAGAACGAACCGATCGGCTCGCCGACGCGCAGTACGCTGGTAGCGCCCGTGGCGCCGGGGAAAATGCTGGTGCTCGACTGGCCCACAAAGCGCTGGAATTCACCGTTCAGGTCAAGAACTTTGTTGCGGTTGAGCGAGAAGTTGAGGTTGGTGTTCCAAGAGAATTTCTTGCTGTCGAAGTTTACCGTGTTCAGCGAAAACTCGAAGCCTTTATTCTGCACACTGCCCGCGTTTTGCAGAATGTTGGAGAAGCCCGAAGTCTGCGGAACGGACACCTGCAACAGCAGATCCTTGGTCTTCTTGAAGTAGTAGTCAGCCGTTACGCTGATGCGATTTTTCAGGAAGGCGATGTCAACGCCGAAGTCGGAAGCGGCCGTTGATTCCCAGCTCAGGTCGGGGTTTGGGATGTTAGAAGCCGACAAGCCCACCAAACGCGTGGTGCCCGAGGTGTAAGCATTCAGGCCGTAGCGACCCAGCGACTGATAAGAGCCGATTTCCTGGTTGCCGGTGATGCCATAGCTAGCCCGCAGCTTCAGGTCGCTGATGCTGGTGATGCCCTGCATAAATGGCTCATCAATAACGCGATACGCAAAGGCCGCCGAAGGGAAATAGCCCCACTTATTGTTAGGACCGAAACGCGAGGAGCCGTCGGCACGCATCGTAAACGTGAACAGGTAGCGCTCAAACAGGCGGTAGTTGACGCGCCCGAAATACGAAGCCAGCGTGTTGGCATTCTTGCCCGAAACCGGCGTCAGCACGTTGGCCCCAATGCCAATGTTGTCGCTTCCTAATGCGTTGGTAAAGAAGTTATTAGCCGAAGCACTGTAGTTCTCATTTACAAACTGCTGGAAGGTCAGACCCGCGACCACGTTCAGGGCATTGTTTTCGTTGAGCTTGCGGTCGTAGGTCAGCGTATTTTCGTTGAGCCAGCTGTAGTTGTTTACCGAAGCTTTCGTGGCCGAACCGTTCGTGTTCTGGCCCACATACACCGTGGACGGGATGTACTGATTGCGCTGGTTGTTGAACAAGTCAGCGCCCGCCGCGATCCGCAGCTTCAGACCTTCAATGATCTGGTATTCGCCAGCCAAGTTGAGCAAGCCCCGCAAGGTGGTCAGGTTGTCGCGCGAACCTTTGGCGTAGGCAACCGGGTTGCCGGCAATCTCTACTGCCGGCAGCGGCTGGTTCTGGAAAGTATAATCGCCGTTGGCATCCTTCACGGGCTGAATGGGGCTGAAACGCAAGGCATCCAGCACCACGCCGCCGTTGCTGCCGCCGTTGGTGTTCACCGACGTGATCTTCTGGAGCGTGCGGGAAATCTGGCTCGAAAATGTAACGTTGATCTTGTTGCTCACCTTCTTATCCAGGTTTAGGCGCACCGAGCCGCGCTGGAAGCCGGAGTTCAGAATGATGCCCTGCTGATCGAAGTAGTTGAAGCTCAGGTTGTAGCGTGTGTCTTCGTTGCCGCCGTTAAAGCCCAGTTGGTAGTTGCTCATCCGACCCTGCCGGAAAATGGCATCCTGCCAATCGGTGCCTTTATCCATGGCGGCAATCTGCTGCTGGGTGTAGGGCAGCGCCGTGGTCGTCTTGTTTTCCAGATTGTTGAGCGTCTGAACATCGTTCAGGTAGCTGGCAAATTGCGGCGCGTTCATCAGATCGTACTTTTTGCGCACGTTGCTGATGCCGGTATAAGCCTCAAAGCTGATGGTGTTCTTTCCGGCCTTGCCTTTTTTGGTAGTGATAATCACAACGCCGTTGGCGCCGCGGCTGCCGTAAATGGCCGTAGCCGAGGCATCTTTCAGTACCTCAATCGATTCGATGTCGCTGGGGTTGATGGAGTTGAGATCGCCGGCGCCCGGAAAGCCGTCTACCACAAACAGCGGCTCGTTGCCGGAATTAATGGAGTTCGTACCGCGAATCCGGATCGAGACGTTGCCGCCCGGCTCCGAGTTGGTTTGCGTCACCTGCACGCCGCTCACGCGGCCCTGCAAAATCTGGTCGGCCCGCGCGATAGGCGTTTCGGCCACCTGCTCGGCCGTGACCGAGGCCACGGAGCCGGTTACGTCGCGCTTGCGCTGGGTACCGTACCCAACCACCACCACATCATTCAGGGCTGTGGTTTTTTCTTTCAGCGTCACGTCTACCGTCGAGCCACTGCCGAGGCGGGCTTCCGTGGCATCGTACCCAATGGATGAGAACACCAGCACCCCATCGCCGGAAGCAGGAACGGCAAGCGTAAACTTGCCGTCGTTGTCAGTGGCCGTGGCCGTTGTCGTTCCTTTTAACACTACCGAGACGCCAGGTAGAGGCGACTTATCAGTGCCGCTGAATACCCTGCCTGTCACTTGTCGGGTCTGCCCTTGCGCGGTCAGGGCAATTACGGATGCGAGTAGCATCAAAAAGAGGCGAATTCTGTTCATAGCCGATCCTATTAACTCTATTAATTATAGGTTTTGGATGGCAAGTACAGGAAACTCAACTTGGTGAAATGCGAAACCGAAGTGTTTTTTTACGAAAACGTTTGCGAAGACGTTTGCGGGCTGTATTTTTTGTCCTAAACTAATATTTTTATAACTATTCCCGTCTAAAACAGGAGTTATAAAAGCAAGTTTTTGCCTAACCTTGCGATAGTTCGCCCAAAACAGGCCGCACAAAAGAAGCTGGCGTTGTACGGAAGCTAGATTCAACTGGGATAATGCTTTACTTGACCCATCTCAACCAGAGTAGGCTTTTGGAGTACTTCTTCGCATCATCGTTATGGCTTCCGTCAATCTGAAAAGGCTTGCACAGGAATTAAACCTGTCCATTTCTACCGTATCCAGGGCTTTGAGCGATAGCTACGAAGTCTCGCAGGAAACCAAAGATCGGGTGCGCGCACTGGCGCAACAGCTTAATTATGAGCCCAATCCGTACGCCAGCAGCTTGCGGCGGCAGCGCAGCAAAACCATTGGGGTAGTCATCCCAGAGGTTGCCAACAACTTTTTCTCGCTGGCAATCAACGGCATAGAGGAGATTGCCCGCTACAACGGCTACCATGTACTCATCTACCTCACCCACGACGACTACAGCCGCGAGCTCTCCATTGCCCAACATTTGGCCAGCGGCCGCGCCGACGGCATTTTGATGTCGGTGGCCAGCGAAAGCCTGGACTTCTCGCACCTCGACATCCTGAAGACCAAGAACGTACCTCTCGTTTTCTTCGATCGGGTGTGCGAAGAGATTGCCACCGCCAACGTAACCACCGACGACTACGACAGCGGCTATAAGGCCACGGAGCACCTGATTTCGGTGGGCTGCCGATCGATAGCTTACTTATTGGTATCCAGCAACTTATCCATTGGCCAGAAACGCATGCAAGGCTACCTCGATGCCTTGCGCGATCACGGCTTGGCCGCCGACGCCGACCTTGTAGTGAACGGCGGCAACGAGCACGAGCAGAACGTAGCCCTCATCAAGGCATTGTTGCAGCGCCGGCCGGATATCGACGGTCTTTTTGCTTCGGTAGAAAGCCTTGCCATGAGCAGCTACCAAGCCTGCCAGGATTTGCAACTCTCTATTCCACAAGACATTAAAATCATCAGCTTTTCCAACCTGGAAATTGCGGCGTTGCTGGGCCCATCTCTCACTACCATCACCCAACCTGCCTACGACATTGGCAAGGAGGCCGCTAAAATACTGTTTCAGGCCATCACCAAAAACAGACCGGTTTTGCCAAGTCACAGCGTCGAGCTGAAATCGGAGCTTATCGTAAGGGGCTCTACCACAGTTGCTTACAAACCAACTCCTACAGCTAATCAACCTACCGAGGCCAGCTAAGCGGTTAGCATTGGCCCGCGGCGGTAGCAAACCCTGCACAGGAGGCCCTAGGCGGCAGACGGATGAAGTGCCCGTATTAATTTATGGGCCAGCAGACGCGAGGATGCAGCGAAACCAGAACCGCGACCGTAGAAAGGGAATATTCCGACGAAGTCCCTTCCGATATGACACCTCAATTCCTCTTTGCCACGGGCATCGAAAACAGCAATCCCACGATTCAGGGCGGCAAAGTCCGCGTGGATGAGATGGAAAAATGCGGCCATTACGAACACTGGCGCACCGATTTCGACCTGGTGCAGGAGTTGGGCATTTCGTTTCTGCGCTACGGCCCGCCCATTCACACCACGTTTCTGGGACCCGGCAAATACGACTGGACTTTTGCGGACAAAACCTTTAACGACCTGCGTCGGCGCGACATCGTGCCCATCGTGGACTTGTGCCACTTCGGGGTGCCCGACTGGATTGGCAATTTCCAAAACCCCGATTTTCCAGTTCTGTTCGCGGGGTATGCCTGCGATTTTGCGAAGCGCTACCCGTGGGTACAACTCTACACGCCTGTCAATGAGATGTACATCTGCGCGGAGTTTTCGGCGTTGTTTGGGTGGTGGAATGAGCAGCTCCACTCCGACCAGAGCTTTGTAACGGCACTCAAGAATATCGTGAAAGCCAACGTGTTGGCTATGCGCGCCATTGCCAAAGTGCGCCCCGATTCCATCTTTATCCAGAGCGAATCGTCGGAATATTTTCACGCCGAAAACCCGGCCGCCATCCGACCTGCGGAGCTAATGAACTCCCGCCGGTTTTTGTCGCTCGACCTGAACTACGGCCGCCGCGTCGATTCGGAGATGTACGAATACCTGATGGACAATGGCATGACGCGCGAGGAATACCACTTCTTTCTGAAGAACAACCTCAAGCACCAGTGCATCATGGGCAACGACTACTACCGCACCAACGAGCACCGTGTGTGTGCCGACGGCACTACTCGCGCCGCAGGCGAAGTATTTGGCTATCACGTTATTACGCGCCAATACCACGACCGCTACCGGCTGCCCGTCATGCACACCGAAACCAACTTGTGGCAGGGTCCCTGCGGCGACGAGGCCGTAAATTGGCTCTGGAAAGAATGGGCCAACGTACTACGCGTACGCAACGACGGTGTGCCCATCGTGGGCTTTACGTGGTACTCCCTCACCGATCAGGTGGATTGGGATACGGCGCTGCGCGAAAACAACGGCAAGGTCAATCCCTTGGGTCTCTTCGATTTAGACCGTAAAATTCGACCCGTTGGGGAAGCCTATAAGCAGTTGATCAAGGACTGGCGGCAGGTGTTGCCGGCCCAAAGCGTGTGCCTGCAAGTGCCCATCATCATGCCCAGCGAAAGCAACGAAGAATGGGCGCAGGAAAAACAAGACCAAGCCCAAAAAGCTCAGCAAGACCACTCGACGGCACCAGCCAATGTAGCGTCAGTCGAACCATAATCGTCTCATAGCCAATAATTTATCTAACATCCGATAATTTTCCGGGGGCGAAGGGTTTGGCTCATGGCTCAACCCTTCGCCCCTTTTTGCGCGTACATCGTTAGCTCCGAAGGGCTTGCAGGTGGTATGCAGGCCCGTGGCTTACCTTATCCTGCTCTATGGTTCACGACTTGCAACGCGTACTTTCTGATTACTGGGAACAGTTCTTATACCTGGCACCCAAGCTGTTAATTGCTTTAGTAGTAGTATCGCTGACGATATTTATTGCCAACCGCATCAGTACGGTGGTGGGCCGGCGGCTCCAGCGGCAGTCGCACGACGCATTGCTGGCCGAATTTCTGACCCGCCTGAGCAAGTGGGTGCTGTTGCTGGCCGGGGTGCTGCTGGCCATGCAGGTGGTCGGCATGTCGGGAGTGGTGACGGGGCTGGTGGCGGGCGCCGGCCTCTCGGCATTCATCGTGGGCTTCGCTCTGAAAGACATCGCCGAAAACTTTCTGGCGGGCGTGGTGCTGGCGTTCAATAGGCCCTTTCGCATCCACGACACGGTGCAAATCAAGGACTTACTGGGCCATGTGGAGGCGCTCAACCTACGCACCACGCTTATCAAAACGTTCGACGGTAAGCATATCTATCTGCCCAATGCCATGGTGCTGCGCGAGCCGCTCGTCAACTTCACCCGCGACGGCTACATCCGGCAGGATTTCCTGGTGAGCCTCGACTACAGCCCCGACCCCAACCCCGACCGGGCTATTGACTTGATTATCAACTATGTCAATAGTAAAAAAGATGTCGCCAGCACCGAGGAGCACGTCAATTACATCACCCTCGAAAAAAGCACTGGCACCACCGCCGACCTGCGCGTGTATTTCTGGACATTTTCGGAAGACTACCGTCGGCAAGTGCTTGAGCTCAAAAGCGACCTGATGAAAGAGATCCGAAGCAAGCTGCTAGAAGCCGGTTTTGCTCAGCCGGCTACGGTGCAGTAAACCTGCCTCGCACGCTTTTTGCAGACCGCGCGGTGTAGCTCACTTGCCTTTCATCTTCATTGCTATACCTTGAGCGGCAGAAGCTTGCCCAAGCCTCAGGTATAACGCGTCCTTGTTCCGCGCCCGATGCCCAGACGTACCTTCCACCGTGTGCTCAACCCGTTGCTGCTGTGGCGCCTCCGGCACATCAACGACCGGGTCTACCTGATCATCCTGAGCGTCATGGTGGGATTGCTGGCGGGCCTGGCCGCTGTGCTGCTGAAAACGTCGGTACACCACACCCAGGACTTGCTAAATACTTGGGTACCAGAGCAATACCGAGTATTCACCCTTTCCCTGTACCCAATCATCGGGATCGGGCTTTCGGTGCTATTTACGCAGTACTTTCTGGGCGGCAACCTGAGCCGCGGCATTGGACCTATTATTTATAACATCGCCCGCCAAGGCAGCGTGGTACCCCGCAGCAAGCTGTATTCGCAGCTTATAAGCTCTTATCTCACAGTTACTTTCGGGGGCTCGGCAGGTTTGGAGGCCCCGATTTCGGTAACGGGTTCTGCCATTGGCTCCAACCTGGCGCGCATCCTGCGCATCGGGCGGCGCGAGCGGCGCCTACTGGTGGGGTGCGGAGCGGCGGCGGGCGTGGCGGCCATTTTCAACAGCCCCATTGCGGGCGTGCTGTTTGCGGTGGAAGTGATTTTGTCGGAGCTGTCGGCGCCGTTTTTTATTCCCTTATTGATTTCTTCTGCCACGGCCACCGTGGTCTCGAAAGCGCTGTACGCCGGGCAGCCGTTCGTGCTGATTACCACGAGCTGGCCGGTCGAGGGCATCCCGTTTTACGTTATGCTGGGCTTGTTTACGGCCCTGCTTTCGGTATACATGATTCGGGTGTATTTCGCAGCCGAAAAGCTGTTTGAACGCTGGCAGGGCAACTTCCGCAAGGTGCTGCTGGGAGGCTTGGCGCTGGGCTTGCTGGTGTTTATTTTCCCGCCGCTTTACGGTGAAGGCTACAATATCGTGCAGCTGTTGCTCAGCGGCCAAGCCTCACACCTCGTCGATGGGTCGCTGTTTTCGGTGTACCGCGACGAGAGCATCTGGCTGGTGCTGGTGGTGGCCGTGGGCAGTATGCTGCTGAAGGTGGTGGCCACCACCATTACGGTGGGCTCGGGGGGCAATGGCGGCATGTTTGGCTCGTCGTTATTTGTGGGGGCGCTGGCCGGCTTCATTTACGCCCGGCTGATTAACATGAGCGGCGTGTACCCGATTTCGGAAGTGCATTTCATCGTGCTGGGCATGGCGGGCATGTTGGCGGGCGTTATTCACGCCCCACTGACGGCCATCTTCCTCATCGCGGAGATTACCGGCGGTTACGCGCTTTTCGTGCCCTTGATGGTGGTGGCATCCAGCTCGTATCTGGTGACGCGCTACTTCGAGCCGTACTCGGTTTATACCCGCAAACTCGTGAAGCGCGGCGTGTATATGCACGCCGACCGCGACCGCGGCCTGCTTTCACAGCTCGATTTGCTGGCGTTGGTACAAACCGATTTTGTGCCCGTGCACCCCGACAGCACCCTCGGCGACTTGGTGACCGTCTTCCGGCACGCCACGCGCAACCTGTTTCCAGTGGTTGATGACGACGGGCACCTCGCCGGAATCGTAACCCTGGATACGGTGCGCGATGCCCTCTTCGACGACGAGCACTACACAACCACGCGCGTCCGCGACCTGATGAGCGAGCCGCCCGCCGTGGTCAATACCGACGATACCATGCTGGACACGCTGCGCTGCATGGAGCAGGTAGATGCCTGGGCGCTGCCCGTGCTCAATCAGGGCCGCTACATCGGCTTTATTCTGAAAACTACTATCCTAGCAAATTACCGGCGGCAACTCCTGAAGGAAACGGAGTAACTATTTGTTAGTCAAATAGTTATGAACATCAGCTTAGGCACTGACAGACGGTCATACTTCCTCCCTTTCCGGTTCGCCGGGGGTCATCAGCAGGCCCACCATCATCATCAGACCGGTCAGCAAAATCACGACGAACAGGATGTTTTCGCTGATCTGGCCAATGTTGTGCGTAGCCGGAATGCTGTAGTATAATAAAATGGTAATGAGACCTTTAGGCGCAATAAAAAGCTCCGGAATGAGGTCGGTGCGGGCGATATAGCGCAGGTAGAAAAAGCGAATCACGGTCAGGACAGCTACTACCGTCAGCCCTTGCAGCAACAGCTTGCCACTCAAGAGGTTACCCAGCGTAATCGAGTAGCCGAACAGCAAAAAGAAGAACGTCCGGATCAGGAACGCCGACTCGGCGGTGATGCTTTTGAGCTGGTGCAGCTCCTCGCTCAGGCGTTCGGGCCGAAACCAGCGCTTCAGTCTTGGGCCTTTCAGAAACATCTGGGCGTTGTTGACCGCCAAACCAAATACCAGCACCAGCAGCAACGACGACAGATGCAGCTCTTTCGACAGGCTGTACATCAGAATCAGGAACGCAAAAATCAAGAAGAACTTGATATGCAACCGGATACGATCGAGCAGAAAGGCCAATACGGCCGTACTCACCACAGCCACCAGCAGGATGGCGATCACGTTGCGGGAGAACGTCACGATCGACGTACCCTGGGCGAAATTCTCCTGGAGCGCAAAGTTGAAAAACATGATTCCCAGAATGTCGGAAAACGTGCTTTCGTAAATGATAAACTCCTGTTTCTCACCTTGTAAGTTTGCCACGCTCGGAATCGCAACGGCGCTGCTGATTACTGCCAGCGGCACGGCATTCACCAAACAACTTTGAAATGAGGCCCCCACGTAGGCCTTGAGCAACAGGGCAATGGCAACCGACTGTATCAGCAGCATGAAGACTGCTGCAAAAAAGGATCGCCGAATCAGGGTACCTTTGTCGCGGGAAAGCTTAAGGTTTAATGACTCCTCCAACACGATCATAATCAGCCCGATAATCCCAAACAGCTCCAGCACAACCTGCGGAAAGGTGAAGGAAAAATCAACGTAATCGGCGGCTTGGCGCAGGGCAATGCCGGTGAGCAGCAGCATAAGCACCGACGGAATTTTGGTGGCCCGCGCCGCCAAATCAAACAGGTAGGACAGGATGACGGCGATACTCAGGCCTATCAGGATGGAATACGGACCCATGCGCTAGAGTTTGAGGTAACGATTCGAAAACTATACGGGCGAATGGGTTATACCGCCGAGTTGCGGCCGGACGCACCCAAATCCTCGGCCCGTTTTGGCTTCACTTGGCCGAGCAAAATCAGCTTACTTTGCGGCGTGTTGTCCACTCCTCTTTCTGCTTCTGTTGTCGTGATTGGGGGCGGTCCGGCGGGCCTGCTGGCGGCTGAGCGGCTGGCCGAAGCCGGCCACCAAGTAACGCTTTACGAAGCTCAAGCTACTGTGGGCCGCAAGTTTTTGGTGGCCGGTCACGGCGGCTTCAACCTGACCAATAGCGAGCCGCTGCCTGACTTTGCGCCGCGCTACGGCTTGCAACGAACACAGTTTGCTGAGTATCTCAACTATTTCTCTCCCAATGACTTGCGCCAATGGGCGGCGGCGTTGGGCATCAATACGTTTGAGGGAACCAGCGGACGCATTTTCCCTACCGAAGAGCACAAGCCCGCGCAGCTCTTGCGGGCTTGGGTGGAGCGTTTGCAACAGCTTAATGTTCAGCTATTTACAAAGCACCGTTGGCTGGGGGTTACACCAAATAACGGCCTGCTGCTCCGCGACGAAGCCACCGGACGCGAGATGGAAACCCAGGCTGCCGCAACGGTACTGGCGCTGGGCGGCGCCAGCTGGGCCAAAACCGGCTCCGATGGCCGCTGGGCCAGCATCTTAGAACACATTGGTATCCAGTGCGTTGCGTTTGCACCTTCCAATTGCGGAGCAGAAGTGCCGTGGTCAGCTTTTTTCCGGGAGAAGGTAGGGCGGGCACCGCTCAAGAACATTGCCCTGCGTTGTGGCACCGATACGGCCCGGGGCGAGCTAATGCTCACGGACTACGGTGTAGAAGGCACGCCGGTGTATGCACTTACGCCGGCGTTGCGTGCAGCCCTGGCCCACAACTCAACCGCGCAGCTGGTACTGGACCTAAAACCAGATTTATCTGATGCACAACTTCTTGAGAAGCTGCGCAAACCCCGTGGCGGCAAGTCGCTGGCTACTTTTCTGCAACAAACGCTGCGCCTGGCTACCCCCGTCCCGACGCTGCTGCGCGAAGTAGCGCCAGCCGAAGCGCTGGCCACGCCCGAAGCCTTGGCGCGGCTGCTGCGGCAAGTGCCGCTCCCGGTTACGTCGCTCCGCCCGCTGGATGAAGCCATTTCAACAGCCGGCGGCGTGGCGTGGGAGGAAGTTGATGAGCACCTGATGCTGCGGCGCCGGCCCGGTACCTTTGTGGCCGGCGAAATGCTCGATTGGGAAGCTCCAACGGGTGGCTACCTACTTCAGGGCTGCTTTAGCACCGGCGCGTGGGTAGCGCGCGGCGTGCATCGTTGGCTGACCCAACAACAATAAGCCGATCGGCTTCATCAGCGGATCGGCTTAGCAATTGATTAGCAAGAATTTACTTTTCGATTCTGTTTATCTCGGCGGCGGCCAGAATGCGTTTGGCTTCTTCGAGCAATTGTTCGCCGGGGTTCAGCTGTTTGCGGCAAATGAGGGCAAACAGAATAAAGAAAGAGAAGATTGGGAGCACGCAGCCCAGCGCAAACCACAGCCAAAACGAGCGCCCATAGCTATACGCACAGTAGCCCGTGGTGAGCGGCAGAAACGACAGTGCGCATACGAACCCAAACAGTAAATCGACAAACATGACAGCGGCGTTTGCGCGGGCAACTTATTCTCCGAAGATACACGAGACCAGGACGTTTCACAACTCGATTCGTCGCCTTTCCGGCACAATAACCTGCGCCGCCTTCAGATGTTATACGAGACTGGCCGAAATGTTGCGGTAGAATTTGTTAACGTCTGGTGCTTTTTCACGTATTTCTCAAACCGCACCTGCCCCACCGTTTTTCCGCCCGACCCATACCCCTATGTGGGAACACCAGAGTCTGTTTCGCGTCACGGCCCAGTTATTTGCCGAAGGCGTTTTCAATCTACTTGATCGCAACCTAAAGCCTGAAGTGCTCTTGTTGGGCTTCGCCTCGGCCAAAGAAGGCGACGAGCCCATGGCCGTGGTAGTAGAGCCCCAAAAACACCGCTATTCGCCCGCCGATTTTGCCGATGTAAAGTTGCGCGCCGCGGCCCTCGAGGCCGATGGCCCGCGCGAGGTAGTGTACCACCTTCACCCCGGCGACCACGACCGCTTCGAAAAACTGCGCTGGTACGAACTGCTGCGCCGCGCCACCGAAACTACACTGCGGGAAAAGGCCATTGAACGCAACGAAGACCGCCTTACTTTCTGCTCCTTGCCGGTGAGCGTGCACGGCTACCTTGTGCTGGTGGTGTTGCAGCTATCGACCGAAACATTGAGCAGCTACTATCACCTGCCGGTGGTGAGTGGGCCGCGGGCCTCGTCGCTGCTGGCGGCGGCGGTGCAGGAATTTTTGCAGGATTGTGCCCGTGCCCTGCGCGAATCGGATACCGACGACGAAGACCATCCCGTACTCGACCGCGACTACAACGAAGTGCTCCGCGCCGCGGGCCGACGCTTCATGCTGCGTGTGGCGGCCGGCACGCATGGCCTCTACGATGCCTGCAACGGCGTGGCCGCGCTGCGCCACGAGGGCGACGAAGGCGTAGGTACTATGTTGGTAGTCAGGCGCCACCACCCGGCGGTGGTGCCCGTGCTGACGTTGGAAAACCCGATTCCGCTACGCGACCACCGTTCCATCCGGAAGCTGCTCGAACTCAGTGAAGACCGTACTTCTCTGATCACCGACGCCACCGACGTCTTTGGCTTGGGCTACTTGGTCGAGCCCGACGACCCGCAGTACGAGCCGGTATTTACGGTGCATTTCACCAAACACTACAGTTGGGAGCTGAGCCATGACCGCAACCTGATGATGAAGGTCGTGTCCAATACGCCGCGTTTGCCGCAGGGCACCATCGACGCCGAAAACTTCGCTCGCGCCGTGAAGCGGGTGTTTCCCTCAGTGGACGAAGCCGGCATCTCCTATCTCTGGCAACTCACGCAAAAGGCCACTTCCCAGACCAACGGCACCATCCTCGTCATTTCGGAAGGGGCGGCTAAAGAGGCCGTGCGCCTGACGCGGCAAAGCTTCCGCGTTTCGCCGCGCCTGATGACGCCCACCGTGCTCCGTCTGGTCACCAACATCGACGGTGCCGTCCTTATCGAGCCTTCCGGCGTTTGCTATGCCATCGGCGTCATTCTGGACGGCTTAGCGACCGAAAAAGGCGATTCTTCCCGCGGCTCGCGCTATAATTCGGCCCTGCGTTATGTGGAAAGCAGCCGCTACGCTTGTCTAGCAGTAGTCGTCAGCGAGGACGGCTTGATTGACCTTTTGCCGCCTGTGCGCAAGTAATTGACTATCAATTATTTTTAAATACGCAAAAAAGCCCCGCCTCAACTGAGGCGGGGCTTTTTTTTAGGTGGCTGAGGTTACCCGTTTACCGAGTTCATCATAGCTTCCGGGTAGCGGGTGCCCGCTGCGGCACCTTTCGGCGCGATTTCGTCGATGCGGCGCAGTTCTTCAGGTGTCAGTTTTACGTCGAGGGCGCCTACATTTTCCTCCAGATAGCTTACCCGTTTCGTACCCGGAATAGGCACGATGTCATTGCCTTGCGCCAGCACCCAGGCCAACGCTAACTGGCCGGGTGTGCAGCCTTTTTGCTCGGCTAACTGCTTAATGCTAGCCACCAGATCGAGGTTGCGCTGAAAGTTTTCGCCCTGAAATCGCGGGGTAAAACGCCGGTAATCGTCGGGAGCCAAATCTTCAAACTTTTGGATTTGGCCCGTCAGAAATCCGCGGCCCAGCGGGCTGTAAGGCACAAAGCCGATACCCAGTTCACGGCAAGTTTGCAGCGCACCGTCTTCGGGATCGCGGCTCCAAAGCGAGTATTCGCTTTGCAACGCGGCAATGGGATGCACCGCGTGCGCCCGGCGGATGGTATCGGGGGCGGCTTCCGATAGCCCGATGTGCCGCACTTTGCCCTCTTTCACCAGCTCAGACAGCGCACCAACCGTTTCTTCGATAGGCGTATTGGGGTCGACGCGGTGCTGGTAGTAAAGGTCGATGTAGTCGGTGCCGAGGCGGCGCAGGCTGTTTTCACAGGCTTGCTTCACGTATTCGGGACGGCCGTTGATGCCGCGCACGTTCGGGTCGTTGGGGTCGCGCACGATGCCAAACTTCGTGGCAATGACCACTTTATCGCGTTTGCCCTGAAACGCCTTCCCGACGAGCTCTTCGTTTTTGAAGGGCCCGTACATATCGGCTGTGTCAAAGAAGGTGATGCCCAGATCCAGGGCGCGCTGCAAGGTGCGGGTGCTTTCTGCGTCGTCGCGGCCGCTGTAAAAATCGGACATGCCCATGCAGCCTAAGCCGAGGGCGGATACCTGCAAGCCGTTGTGGCCTAAGGTGCGAGTTTCCATAGGGATGAGTAGTTTTTTGGTGGAAGGTCGGAAGCCAGAATAACCGACAGCAGCCGTATTAGTTGCGCCGACTTGGCCTCGTAAGCCAGTTGACCTTCTCAAATCGCTGTCTTTCACCCTTCAGCACTCGTTTCCGTTAAAGGACAAACCCCTTCCCTATGCCCGTCCGCCCCCAACCCGTACTCCGTACTCCTTCCTTCGATGCCGACGAGCGGCTGCGTTGGGTAGAACGCGTTGCCCGCCTCATGGACAGCCAGTTTCAGCTGCCCGGCACGTCCTTTCGCTTCGGCCTCGACCCGATATTGGGACTGATTCCCATCGTTGGCGACTTGTCGACGTTTGCCGTTTCCGGGGCGCTCATCCTGACCATGATGCGGCACGGCGCCAGCGGCAGCGTGGTCGTGCGCATGCTCCTCAACGTACTGATTGACACCATCATAGGCGCTATTCCCATCTTAGGCAATATCTTCGACTTCGCCTACAAAAGCAACGACCGTAATGTGGCGCTGCTGCGTCGGCATTACGCCGAAGGCCGGCACCAAGGCAGTGGTAAAGGCCTGATGGCGTTGGTGTTAGTGGGCTTTGTGGCATTCTTCGGGCTGCTGATTTGGGGGCTATGGACATTGGGCGTCTGGATGGTGCACTACGGGCAGCAGCATTGGCAATAGATTTAGCTGAGTAGCAGGGCACAACGGCACCCATATAATTGTTCTGGGTGCTGTTACGGTATCGCGATTGCTGCCGTGCTACCTTTGCGCCGTGAAAGTTTCCCGCCTCCTTACCCTGCCCTTCTTCCTGCTTCTGATTGCTGTGCTGCCTGGCTGCCTTTCGCTCCAGAGCGACGAGCAAAAAGAGGAAGAAGCCGAAAAATCGGTGCTCGCCAAGCACGACGAGCTAATGGCTCAGATGGATCAGCTCTACACGCTCCGTCAGCAGCTCCAGAAAGCGCCCGTATCCTACATGGCCGTTGTGAGCCAGCGCCGCCGCTCGCTGTTGGCCGCCGACGCGGCCATGATGGGTTGGATGCACCAGTACCGCAAGCCCGCCGACACCGTAGCGCACGAGTCGAAGATGAAATACTTCGAGGCACAGCGCACCAAAATTGACTCCGTTGCCCGCGTCATGCGCGGCAGCATCGACTCGGCCCAGCTAGTTTTGAAGCAGGTAGAGACCACCGCAAAACCCTCCGCTCAATGAAATCCATCTTATTGTATAAGTATTTAATAATAAGCTCTTTGTCTTTGGGCAGCGCATTCTTATTGCCGGCCTGCTCGGAGAAAAATACGGCCGATGCTGCCGCTAATCAGCTTCCTTATATCGGCGAACGCGAGGTAAAGCCCCGCGCCGATGGCGGCGCGGCGGACACAGTGTACGCGACCATTCCCAACTTTACGCTTACCGACCAAGCCGGCAAAACCGTCACCAACGACACGTTTCGGGGCAAGGTCTACGTGGCCGATTTTTTCTTTGCGACCTGCCCTAGCATTTGCCCCAAAATGCAGAGCGAAATGCTGCGCGTGTACGAGAAATACAAAGGTGACCCGCGCGTAGTTTTTCTCTCGCATACCATTGACCCTGAGCACGATTCCATTCCAGTGCTGCGTGACTACGCCGAGCGGCTAGGCGTGAAAGATGCCTCGCGCTGGCACTTTGCCACGGCTCCGCACGATACCATTTTCAACTTGGCGCGCGCTTACATGACCGGCGCCATGCGCGACAAGCAGGCGGCAGGCGGCTTTGCGCACAACGGCACCTTCGCCCTCGTCGATCCGGAGCGCCACGTGCGCGGCCTCTACGACGGCATGGTACCGGCCGAAGTCGACCGCCTGATCCAAGAGTTGCCCATTCTGCTGCAAGAGGTGGAAGCCTCCAAAAAGGCTAAATGATTTCGCGGTGGCTGCGTTTGGGCGGCACTGCCGTGTTGTTGGGGGTACTGGCAACGGGCTGTTTTACAGAACGTAAGAACGAAGGAGCCCGCCTCTACAAACAAACCTGCGCCAACTGCCACGGCGAGCAAGGCCAGGGGTTGCGCCGCCTGATTCCGCCCTTGGCCGGCGCCGATTACCTGAAGCAGCACCGTGCCGAGCTTCCCTGCCTGATTCGGCGCGGCTACAAAGGACAGATGGTCGTCAACGGCGTCGACTATAATCAGGTAATGCCTGGTAATGAACCCCTTACCGATTCGCAGATTACCAATATCCTCAATTACATCCAGACGGCCTGGGGCAATAAAGGCGAAGTCTACACCATTCGGGAGGTTTCGCAGCAGCTAGGTGCCTGCAACGGCAGCGACGGCCAATAGCTGATTCGGATGGGGTCAATTTGGGCCGAAATGCCTAGTTTGGCACTACTAATTTTTTATTCTCTTTTTCGCAATGGGTCTTTTCGACTTCCTGAAATCCAAGAAACAACCGACTGAAGCGCCGGCCACCCCGGCTCCGTCGTCTACGCCTACCCCTTCGGCGCCCGCTTCCGGGCCGCGCTATAAGGGCGCCAACTACACCATGCCAACTCCGGCGGCTTCCCCCTCTTTGCCACCGCCTCCACCCATGCCCGCGCCGCCGCCGCCCTTCCAGCCCACCAACCGGCTCGAGGAAGTGCTGCTGCAAGCGGCTGCTACCAACGATGCGGCTTCGCGACTTGCGTTTTACCACGCCCTATTGGAAGAAGATCTGTTGGTGCTGACCATTCCGAAAGAAGGCTTCGATGCGGGCGAACAGCAAATCGAGGCGGGTACGGAGATTCAGTTGCAGGTGCTCAACGATGGCAAATTGCCCGTTTTCACTTCTCAAGACCGCATTTTTGACGCCGAGGTCGTGAAGGAACAAGTGCCCTTCCTGCGCCTGCGCGGCCACGATTTGTTTTCGATGGCCCAAGGTGCTGAGTTTGCGCTCAACCCCTTCTCGACGGTAGGCAAGCTGTTGCAGGCCGACGAGATAGCGGATATGTTGAGCGGCCGCATCTTCCAGGGTCCCGACGGGCAACCAGCAGAACCACAAGGCATGCAGGTGATCTTGGGGCCACCTACTGAAGACCTTTCCGAACTGATTAAGGGGCTCAGCGAGTTCTGCGCGGCTCACCCGCCGCTTCAGGCGGCCTACCTCACCCAGATGATTGTGCAGAACGCGCCTGAGGCTCCGCGTCTGTTGCTCGCCTTCCGCTCCGACAACAGCGACCCGGCCTTCCTAGAAGAGCTTGGTCCGGTCATTCAGGCTGGCTTGCAGCAGAAGGAGATGGCCGTGGATATGATGCTACTCGACCCTGCTTCGCAAGAGCCTATCGTTCAATACTTTACCCAAATAGAACCGTTCTACCAACGGACAGAAGCGTAGAGTACGTTTCCTTTTTTGAGAAAGCTTCTGCTGAGCCGCATCCCTGGAGAGTTTCTTCGGTGTTGCGGCTTGGCAGGAGCTTTTTTACTGGAACAAAACCACTTATTGCGCCGCTTTTTGCCGGGCTGCAACGTGGCGAAACACGGGTCGCAGGCCAAAATAAAGCCCGGTAACCAGCGGCACCATCGCGGCGGCCCAGAGCAGGAGCGCGCCCAGTTCGGCCCGCCACAGCAGGCTCCAGGCAGCACCCAAATCATGCGACAGCAGGTAGCGCACTTTGTCTAGGGTCAGCTCGGCGGCTTGCGAATTGCCCAGTAGTTTGGCACCCCATTGCAGCAGCGGAATGAGCAGCAGCAGTTGCAGCGGGCTCATCAGGTGGGCCACCAGCAACATGGCCGCTACGTTCAGGCGCAACCGCAGCGCCAAAAAGGAACCCATAACAGTTGTTACGCCCAGCAAAGGCACCAGTCCGCAGCCTACGCCAATGGCCACAGTAAGAGAAAGTTGCGCGGGCGACAGCCCCTGCTTGAGCAAATTCAGCAGTGGGTCCGCGATTTGCCGCCGCATCCAGCTGCTACGCTTTACTGGGGGAGTAGAGGAAGAAGGCGGGGCTATCAAAATCAAGCGGTTTTTGAAAGTATAAACGAAATGATGCGACGCCGGAATAGTAACTTCGCAACCCGCGCGCCCGGCCGGCACATTGCCGACATTACGCGAGATCGATGACAAAAGTACGCGAGCCAGGCCAGCCACGGCCAAAGGACTGGACTGATTTCTTCCTGCTGCTGCGCCGCGCCGCGAGCGAGCTAGCGGCCAACGACCCGTTGCGGTTGGGCGCGGCTACCGCTTTTTTTACCACGTTTGCCCTGCCGCCCATCCTTATCATCTTGATTCAGGTAATGGGTTCGCTATATTCTACTTCGATAGTTAGAACCTTGTTGCTCAACAAGTTATCTTCTTTGCTGGGTACCTCGGCCGCTGAGCTTGTAGAGCAGATTCTGACCAACGTCACCAACGGCCAGCGCAGCCGCCTCGTGACGTGGGGGGGCTTTGCTTTCCTGCTTTTCGTGTCCACTACCTTATTTGTGGTCATCCAGAATTCGCTGAATCAGCTCTGGCAAATCCGGACTACTAAGCTGGAGGGCCGCTTTCACAAAATTCTCTCCGAACGGTCGCGGTCGTTGGGCCAACTGCTGAGTACGGGCATCCTGTCCATTCTGGCTTTTCTGACCGACGCCGCTCTCTCATTTCTTTCGGATTACATCAAAGATTTCGATCCGACATTCGGCTATTTCGTCATCCAGGGTCTCAACCAGATTACATCGCTCCTGATCCTGGCCGTCTGGTTTGCCATCACGTTTCGCAACCTCAGCAACGCCAAAGTGCCGTGGCGAGCCGTGTTGCGCGGCGCCGTCCTGACGGCGGTCATGATTGATTTGGGTGAGTTTCTGCTGGGGTACTTGCTGGTTCCCCGTAATCTCGGCCCGATCTACGGGCACGCTTCCAGCATCGTGCTCGTGCTCTTGTTTGTGTTTTATTGCGCCATGATTTTCTACTTCGGTGCTGCTTTCACGAAAGTGTATGCCCACTACGTAGGAATGGACATTAAACCCAAAAAAATGGCCGTTCGCTACCGCCTCGTCAACATCAACGAAGCCGAATAACGGCTGCTTATCCGTTCGCGGCAGGGCCAAAACCAATTTCCACGCGAAGGCGCAGTACCTTTGCGGAAATAAGTCAGCCCTATGCCCTCTTTTTCCGACCTCGGTCTTGCCCCTTATCTTCTTCAGGCGCTCGAAGAATTAAACTTCACCGCTCCTACGCCTGTGCAGGAGCAAGTCGTGCCGCTAGCCTTGGCCGGGCAAGATGTGGCCGGGCAGGCACCCACAGGTTCTGGCAAAACGGCGGCCTACGGACTTTCCATTCTGCAACAGCTTGATATCAAGACCGATGCCGTTCAGGTGATCGTGTTGGTGCCGGCCCGCGAACTGGCCCTGCAAGTACGCGACGCCCTGAAAAAGCTGGGCAAATACCTACCAAACCTCCGAGTGGTGGCCTTCTACGGAGGCCATGCCTTCCGTGATGAAACGGTGGCCCTGAAGCAACCACCGCACGTCGTGGTAGCCACTCCGGGCCGCTTGCTCGACCACTTCGAGCGCCGCACGATTGTCCCGAACCAGTTGAAAGTCTTGATTTTAGACGAAGCCGACAAGCTTCTGGAACTGGGCTTTCAGGACGAGTTGGTAGAGATCGTGAAACGCCTGCCCCGCCGCCGTCAGACACTGCTATTCTCGGCCACGATGTCGGACAAAGTACTGGCCCTGATTCGCGCCAACCTAACGCGTCCGCGCGTGGTATCGGCGGGCGAAGAAGAAGGCGGTAACCTGCCCGAAAACCTGACGCTGCTCGGCCATGTAGGTCCCATTGAGAAGAAGCCGGCTGCCCTGTTGCACCTGCTCCAAAAGCCCGAAACCGGTCGCGCCCTCATCTTTTGCAACACCCGCGAACGCTGTGTAGAGTTGGCTCGCTTCCTGGTTGGCCGCGGAGTTGCGGCCGAGGTGCTGCATGGCAAAATGCCCCAACCTGAGCGCGACAAAGCCCTCATGAAGTTGCGCAACGGCTCCTCGCAGGTATTAGTAGCCACCGACGTAGCCGCCCGCGGCCTCGACGTTACGGCCCTTGACACGGTCGTGCAATATGAGTCGCCGGACAAAGCTGATGCCTTCCAACACCGCGCCGGCCGCACCGCTCGCGCAGGTGCCGTGGGTACTGCACACATCCTTACCACCCCCAAAGAGCAAGAGCACGTTCAGAAATGGCCTGTGGCTGAGACAATTCAGTGGAAAGCTATGCACGCGCCTGCTTTGCCGCCCGCCGCACCCAAAGCCCCCCGCCCCACCAGTGCCACGCTGCACGTATCGGCCGGCCGCCGCGACAAAGTGAGCGCGCACGACTTGGTGGGCACTTTTGTAGCGCACGGCGGACTGGAGCGCGAAGCGGTCGGCCACATCGAAGTATTCGACCATTACAGCTACGTGGCCGTGCCGCGCGAGCAAGCTACTGACGTTGCCCAGCGCGTCACCGGGGCCAAAATCAAAGGCCGCAAAATCCGCGTATCCTTAGTTGAATAACCACGATAAATATCTAATTATCTGAAGCTTACGGATAGGCATCTTCTATTTATTTGTAGCCAGAACCGCTGGCGCAGTCTAACCGCTGAACGCCTCTTTGACGGGCATCCATACTACGAAGCCCGCTCAGCGGGCACCGAGTCGGGTGCCCGTGTGCGCGTCACGGTGGGACACTTGGGCTGGGCTGATGTCATTTTCGTGATGGAAAAGCGCCACGTCGACCGCCTACGCGAAAAGTTTGCCGCCGAGACAGCCGGCAAGCCAGTCATTTGCCTGCGCATCCCCGACAAGTTTCAATTCCTCGACCGTATTCTTCTCGATCTGCTGCGGGAGCGTCTACGCGACCATCTGGGTGCGGAGGCACTATAAACCTTGTTGCTCACTTTTAAAAAGCCAGTTTATCTGGCTTTTTTCATGATAAAGCGAGTGTATTTTTAGTAGTGCCTAAATCAACATTATAGCCCAAACCAGTCCCTGTAAAACTGTGTATCACAAGATTTTATTTAACAGATGCAATCAGTTTGCTGCCGTTCTTTGCCTAACCTTCTATTTGTTATCAGGTTTCACCTGTGCCCAGCAGAATACAAAAATGCACCTATTGAAGGCACTAATAAATCAATCGGAAGTAGTTGATCTTTTGCAGTGAGTAGCAGAAGCAGACTCAAAACAGCGTAGAAATCATTTCTATGATTTACGGAGGACTGCCGAGGTTTTACACCGAATTTAGACAACCACTAGATCGCCAATAGTTGCCATGGTGAACCAAACAGACGCTTATTTATAGACGAGGAGCGGATTACAGTTTAGGCTCAGGATGTGAGCTTTTAAATAGAATTTGCAGCCTCTTCACGACCATGGCATCAGCGCGCTTTCTCTATGGTCAACTAGGACGCTCGGTCAGGAATATGTTTCGTTCCTGAAAATTTGCATTGAGAGTTCTTGAATATAGGGTACAGCAAATTTCTCAAATGACGTTTCCAGGGTGACACGGAGAAATTCTACGATGATCTCAAATGGAACAGTTGACACAATGAGGTTCAGTTGATTGATAAAAATAATGAGATAATTTTTTATCCATTTTTATGAGGCAAATTCGCTAGGAGTTGAGCGAACTGGCTAATTAATAGCGACACAATTTTTGCAAGAAACGCAATCAAAACTATAACTATCTGAAAATCAATTAATTACCTAATAGTGTATAAGTCGTTTTTATCTACATCTAAGCACGCAAAAGCGCATAGACTGCGTACACCGTAATTTTCCTGACAGCGGACAATTGAAAGTTATTTAGTCCGATATGCTGAACAAAAGCAAGTAATAGCAAAGAAAAACCCGCTCATCTTTCGATGAGCGGGTTTTTC
This sequence comes from Hymenobacter jejuensis, assembly GCF_006337165.1. Classification (NCBI taxonomy): domain Bacteria; kingdom Pseudomonadati; phylum Bacteroidota; class Cytophagia; order Cytophagales; family Hymenobacteraceae; genus Hymenobacter; species Hymenobacter jejuensis. The sequence goes on along the minus strand of NZ_CP040896.1, from coordinate 4,138,603 downwards.
TTTATTCAACAGAGTTACTACTGAGCTGACTCGCTTTTCTTCGGACGACCACGACGGCCCGTACCAGTCGAGCCCTGAGCGCGTGGCTTACGCTCTTTCTGCTCAGGCTTAAAGCCGGGCTCAAGCATTGCATTGACCTCAGCCATCAGCGAATTGACCTTTTCAATGTTCTTGCGAATCAGAGAAATAGTTTGCGCGTTGTTTTCCGCGTTAGTAATGATTTCCTGGAGCTTGTTTAAATTAACATCAGCCATTTGCTTGGGACTTAAAGCAGTTGAAGATTATATAACAGGGGCAAATAAAAGAAATTTAATTTAATTACCAGCCAAAGCCATTTTTACAAATGTATTCTAAGATTGCTTTGGCAGGGTTGTTCTAGAATTCCCTTACGCACTACTTTTCAAAATGTTGGTATTCCCTTGCTTCATTTGATATTCATTTAGGGGCTTGAGCGCTGGGTGTTACTTTGTTGAGGCTGCCGTAATAAGGTTTTACCGTGCTTATTAGCCCAGGCCTACTATTTATGTGCTGTGTTAAAAGACCAGCATGAAACGCTCTTTTGTTGCTTAACCAAATAGAAAGTATTGCCAGCAGAAAACGTCCGCAGATAGCTCAAACGCGTAAAGGATGCTGTTTTTGCTTTCGCGCCTTATGAATTATCTGTTCTGGCTGGCCGTTTTTGCCGGTGTTATCTTGCTTTATTATCGCTACGTCACTCGCGAATCGAGGCAGCGAAAAGCGGCTTTGGCGGCTGATTTCCCGGCAGCTTGGCGCCAGATTTTGGCTGAGCGCGTGGCTTTCTATCTGTCCCTAACCAAGGACGACAAACTGCGTTTTGAAAAGCAAATGCAGGTGTTCTTGGCCAAAACTCGCATTACCGGCATTGAAACCGAGGTCGACGACGTCACCCGCATTTTGGTAGCTGCTTCCGCCATTATCCCCATTTTTGGCTTTCGCGATTGGCAATACGGCAACCTCGGCGAGGTGCTGATCGTGCCGGACGCCTGGAAGCTGGAAAATGATCCCGATAAGGAAGTCAAGCCCTTGCAGGGTACGCTGTTAGGCAGTGTACAAAATTTTCAGAATCAGCACTATATGCGGCTGTCGAAAGCCTCTTTGGAACAAGGGTTTAAAGACACGTTGGATAAGCAGAACGTGGGCATCCACGAATTTGCCCACATGCTCGACGAGGCCGACGGCGTAATCGATGGCGTGCCGAAGCTGGCCCTTCCGCCCGAGTTGCTTAAGCCGTGGGCCGAGGTGATGCAGCGCGAGATTGAGGCTATTCGGGAGGGCAAATCGGATATCAATTCCTACGGCGGCACCAACGAGGCCGAATTTTTTGCTGTGGTAATGGAATATTTCTTCGAGAAGCCGGAAAAATTGCAAGAAAATCACCCGGAGCTATACGACCTGCTTGCGCGTGCGCTGCGCCAAAACCCCAAAAAACGCTACCTCCGCTTCAGCATCGACCCGCGCGACTGGATTCGTAGTCTGCGTACCAAACGCAAGTTTGGCCGCAACGATCCGTGCCCGTGCGGCAGCGGCAAGAAATACAAAGACTGTCATCTGGCAAAACAAAAAGCGGCATAAGGCATTACCATATAAATATTTGATTGTCAAGCATTTGCATGGTAATAATTCCGCTAAAAACTTTAATACTTTTCTTGCTAAGCATGGAGTAAAAACTTCGTTCGCCCGTCTCGGGGTAACAAAACAGGTACTTCCCGTTGGGTTAGTTATTTTCGGGATCGCAAACGAGAAAGGATCAGCGCTCGTTGGCAACGCACTTATTCCACCCCATGAAAAAAATCTTTCTCTCCGGATTCGCCCTGGCAGCACTGGGCTCCACGCTTTGGTCGTGCGCGCCGGCCGCCAAAACCACGGCCAGCGCTCCGCCCGCCATAACTCCCGCTCCCGCCGCAGCTCCTGACTGGAGCCAGCAGGCCGATACCTTTCTTCGCGAGTATTCAGCTACGTATCAGCGGTTGTATACGCAATCGTCGGAAGCCGAATGGCGCTCCAACACGCACATTGTGGCCGGCGACACTACCAACTCCGCCGCTACAGCCCGCGCCAACGAAGCCAGCGCTGCTTTTGCTGGCAGCACCGAAAATATCAAGCGTCTGCGTGAGCTCCTCGATCACAAAGACCAGCTTAATAACTTGCAAGTCAAACAGTTGCAAGCAGCCTTGTATAATGCTGCCAACAGTCCTCAGACCATTGCGGGCGTTGTAAAGCAACGCATCAAGGCCGAAACGCAGCAAACCGAAAAGCTTTACGGCTTCGACTATAAGTACAACGGCAAATCGGTTACCACCAACGACTTAGACAATCTGCTGCGCAAGGAGAAAAATCCGGCGAAGCGCCAAGCGATCTGGGAAGCCAGCAAAGCCATCGGCCCCACGCTGAAAGATGGCTTGCTAAACCTGCGCGACCTGCGCAACCAAACCGTGCAGGCGCTTGGCTACTCCGACTTTTTCACCTATCAAGCCTCCGACTACGGCATGAGTCGGGAGGAAATGATGCAGCTGGTGCGTAAAATCAACGAGGAATTGCGCCCGCTTTACCGCGAATTGCACACGTATGCACGCTACGAGCTAGCTAAGCAGTATGGCGTGAAGCAGGTGCCCGATTATTTGCCCGCGCACTGGCTGCCCAACCGTTGGGGCCAGGATTGGAGCTCGATGGTGGAAGTAAAAGGCCTGAACCTTGATCCGGTGCTGGCTAAGAAAGGCGCTGAGTGGCAGGTAAAGCAAGCCGAGCGCTTCTACCAAAGCCTTGGTTTTCAGGCCTTACCGGCGAGCTTCTGGGAGAAGTCGAGCCTGTATCCGCTGCCGGCCGGGGCCAACTATAAGAAGAATAACCACGCTTCGGCTTGGCACATCGACCTCAACAACGACGTGCGCAGCCTGATGAGTGTGGAGGCCAACACCGAGTGGTACGAGACGACGCACCACGAGCTGGGCCACATCTATTATTACCTCACCTACACCAACCCCGACGTGCCCGTGCTGCTGCGCGCCGGCGCCAACCGCGCCTATCACGAAGCCATGGGCAGCCTTATGGGCCTCGCCGCCACGCAGAAACCCTTCCTGACCGGCCTCAACCTCATCGACCCCAAGACGCAAACCAACCAAACACAAACCCTTCTGAAAGAAGCACTTAGCTATGCGGCTTTTATTCCGTTTGCGTCGGGTGTGATGAGTGAGTGGGAAAACAGCTTCTACGCCGAAAACCTACCCGCCGACCAGCTCAACGCCAAGTGGTGGGAGCTGGCTAAGAAGTACCAGGGCATCGTGCCGCCCACGGTGCGCGGCGAGCAATACCTCGATCCGGCTACCAAAACGCACATCAACGACGACCCGGCACAGTACTATGACTACGCCCTCTCTTACGTGATCCTGTTTCAGCTGCACGACCACATCGCCAAGCAGATTTTGCACCAGGACCCGCACGCAACCAACTACTACGGCAATAAGGAAGTCGGTGATTTTCTGCGGGATATCATGCGTCCCGGTGCCAGCAAAGATTGGCGCGCGGTGCTGAAAGAGAAAACCGGCGAAGACCTTTCTGCCCGCGCTATGGTGGAGTATTTCGAACCACTGATGACGTATCTGAAACAGCAGAACAAAGGCCGGAAATACACAATGTAATTCTCCGACCGACGCTGTTCAGCACGTAAAGTGGCCTTCCCAGTTCTACGCTTAAAGCGCGGATTGGGGAGGCCACTGTCGTAAATAGGCCGTGGGGAAGGCAAGGGGAGCTTTCTCAAACCAGCAGACTACAGGACGGCGGGCTAAGCGATGCGGCGCTACTTGAGTTTCGTAAGCTTCCAAAGTATACTGAGCGCTCTAGTAGCGGGCAAACGTTCCCACATGAAACTGAAACTCCCTGTCTTTCTGCCAGTTTGCCTCCTTGGCATAGCTTTCCAGGCCGGCGCTTTCGCCCAATCAGCCAAAACCGGCTTTAAGTTTGACTTTGGTCCAGGGAAAACAGCTACTGGCTACACAAAGGCTTTACCCTCAAATACTTACACCAAAGAAACCGGATACGGGTTTGATTTTGGCACTACGGTCTCGGCCGTCGAACGCGGCGGGAAAGATGCAGGGAAGGACGGTTTTGTGGCCAGCGACAAGCCGTTTTATTTTTCGGTAGCGGTGCCCGAAGGCAACTACAACGTCACGGTAACGCTCGGCGACGCGAAAGGCAAATCGGCGACGATGCTGAAGGCCGAATCGCGGCGGCTACTGGCGGAAAATATTTCCACCGAGCCCGGGAAGTTCGTGACGCGCACGTTCACCATCAACGTCAAAAGCCGCCAAATTTCGACGGGCGGCACTGTAGACCTCAAGCCGCGGGAGTTAAACAAACTGGATTGGGACGAGAAGCTAACCTTGGAATTTGACGGCACGACTTGCCTTAACGCCTTGGAAATCACGCCGGCAAAAGACGTCGTGACGGTTTTCCTGGCCGGCAACTCCACCGTCGTGAATCAGGATGACGAGCCGTGGGCGGCCTGGGGACAGATGATTCCGCGCTTCTTTAAGCCCGGTGTGGCCATTGCCAACCACGCCGAATCGGGCCTGACGCTGGGCAGCTTTCTCGGTTCGCATCGCCTGGAGAAGGTGCTGAGCGTGATGAAGCCCGGCGACTACCTATTTATCGAGTTTGGGCACAACGACCAGAAAGAAAAAGGCGTTAACGACGGCGCTTTTAAGTCGTACACCGAGCGGCTAAAGCTGTTTGTCAGCGAAGCCAAAAAGAAAGGCGGCATTCCGGTGATCGTGACCTCCACGGCCCGCCGCAATTTCGACGAGGCCACGGGCAAAAATGTGAACAGCCTCGGCGATTATCCTGAGGCGGCCCGCAAAGTGGCGCAGGAAGAGCAGGTTGCTCTTATCGACCTAAACGCCATGACCACAACGCTTTACGAAGCCATGGGCGTGGAGGAGTCGAAGAAAGCATTTGTGCATTACCCCGCCAACTCGTACCCCAACCAACCCCAGCCCCTGGCCGACAATACGCATTTCAACCCTTACGGCGCATACGAAATCGCGAAATGCATTGTGGAAGGCATTAAAGCTAACAAGCTTGCTATCAGCAAGTTCCTTATCAACGACACCCCTGCTTTCAACCCTGCCAAACCCGACGCGCTGACTGCCTGGCACTGGATCGAAAGTCCACGCAGTGCCGTCACAAAACCCGATGGCAACTAGCGCTATGCGGCATTTTCTTCATTGCTTATTGGTATTGTTGTGGCTGGTGCCAGCTTTTGCAGAGGCTCAGTCAAAACCGGCAGGCAAGCTCGCGCCCAAGCCTTTGTACCGCGATCCGGTGTTCGACGGAGCCGCCGATCCGGTGGTGATCTGGAATAAGCGGGAGCAGAAATGGTTTATGTTTTACACCAACCGCCGGGCCACCGACACCACGGCCACGGGCGTAACGTGGGTGCACGGCACGCGCATCGGCATTGCCGAATCCGGCGACGGGGGCGCTACCTGGCGCTACCGCGACACAGCCAACGTCAACTATCGCCCCACACCTCAATACACGCACTGGGCGCCGGATGTAGTAGAGGCTAACGGCCTCTATCACATGTTTTTGACCTACGTGCCGGGCATTTTTACCGATTGGAATCACCCGCGCGCCATCCTGCACCTGACCAGCACCGATTTGCTGAACTGGAAGTACGAATCGACGTTGGCGCTGTCTTCGGAGAAGGTGATTGACGCCAGCGTATTTCGTTTGCCTAATGGCACTTGGCGCATGTGGTACAACAACGAGAAGGATGGCAAAAGCATTTATTACGCCGACAGCCCCGATCTCTACCACTGGCAGGACAAAGGATTGGCCCTGAAAGAGCGCGGCGAAGGCCCCAAAGTATTCCGCTGGCACGAGCGCTACTGGATGATCATCGACAAGTGGCAGGGCATGGCCGTGTACAGCTCCACGGATTTGCTGCATTGGCAGCCTCAGCCAGAACGGCTAGTCGAGCTTCCCGGCAAAGGCACTGAGGACCAAGCCATTGGCGGCCACCCCGATGTGGTGGTGCAAGGCGATCGGGCCTATTTGTTTTACTTCACGCATCCCGGCCGAATTCCAGGCGCTCCTTCGGCGGCCACCGGCATTGCCACCAAACGCAGCCTGATTCAGGTTACGGAACTGCACTACCTGAACGGGAAGCTCACCTGCGACCGCGATCAACCTACCTATATGCAGCTTACCACCGCCGCAGCTAGCAAACGTAGCGGGAACAAGTAAATGACGCAGGCTTATGCCTTGTCATAAATATCTCATTATCAATTAGATACAATGATTAAAAATCTGGCTTTCTGGTTGGTTATGCTAGCAGCGGTACCGGGTTTTTCTCAGCGAAAAACCGAGCAGGTATTGTGGTACACCAAGCCTGCTAGCGTGTGGGAGGAAGCCTTGCCCATCGGCAACGGACGACTGGGCGCCATGATTTTTGGTCGGGTTGCGGAAGAGTTGATTCAGCTCAATGAAGAAACCCTCTGGACAGGCGGACCGGCCAATCTCAACCCCAATCCGGATGCGCCAAAGTATCTGCCTGAAGTCAGGAAGCTGTTGTTTGAGGGCCACAACGACCAAGCAGTCAAGTTGATGCGCAAAATGCAGGGTCCGAATACCAATGCCTACCAACCCCTGGGCGATGTTATTCTGAAGCAGGATTTGAACGGCGAAGTCAGCAAGTATTACCGCAACCTGAACATCTCCAACGCCACCGCTTCGACGCGTTTTACGGCCAACGAGGTGGAATACACGCGGGAATACTTTGCCTCAGCGCCCGATCAGGTGATTGTGATTCGGCTGAAAGCCAGCAAAGCCAAGAGCCTAAATTTCAGCTTATCCACTCGCAACCAACTGGCCTTTCAGAAATCCATTGAAGGCCATGACGAGCTGGTACTGAAAGGCAAAGCCCGCATCTGGGGCGACGAGCGGCGCATTCCCAAACCCTTCCTCTACTCCGACAGCATAAGCTGCAACGGCATGCGCTACCAGGCGCGCATCAAGGTGGTGAGCACCGATGGCCACATCGCCACCGATAGCATTCTGCACATTTCAGGGGCCAGCGAGGCGCTCATTTTGGTATCGGGCGCGACCAGCTTCAACGGATTCGACAAATGCCCCGACAAGGATGGCAAAGATGAAAACCTATTGACAACACGCTATCTATCAGCCGCTTCGCAGAAAAATTTCAGGCAATTGCGCGAAGCCCACATCAAGGATTATCAGCAGTACTTCGACCGCGTGGAGCTGTCGCTGAACAACGCGACGCCACCTAATCTCCCCGTGGATGAGCGCCTGCAACGCTATAAGAACGGGCAGGACGACCCGGCGCTGGAAATGCTGTATTATCAGTTTGGTCGTTACCTACTGATTTCTAGCTCCCGGCCCGGCGGCGTACCGGCCAATTTGCAAGGCATTTGGAATCAGCAGATTAGACCGCCGTGGCGTAGCAATTACACGACCAACATTAACCTTCAGATGAATTACTGGCCCGCCGAGGTGTGCAACCTCGACGAGATGCAACAACCTCTTGTTGAGCACATTAAGCATTTGGCCGCCAATGGCACTGCGACCGCCAAAAATTACTACAACGCCCGTGGCTGGGCCGTGCACCACAACTCCGACATCTGGGCCCAAACCAACCCTGTAGGAGACGGCGTAGGCGACCCAAAGTGGGCCAACTGGTCGCTCGGAAGTCCTTGGCTGTCACAGCATTTGTATGAGCACTACCGCTTTACAGGCGACCGCAAATATTTGCAGGAAACCGCGTACCCTTTGATGAAGGGCGCCGCCGAGTTTTGTCTCGATTGGTTGGTCGAAAAAGACGGCTATCTGGTTACGGTGCCTTCGACTTCGCCAGAAAACAGCTATCTGCTACCCAACGGCAGCAAGGAAGTCGTCACGATTGCCTCCACGATGGACATGTCCATCATCCGCGATCTGTTCACCAACGTCATCGAAGCCGATTCTATCCTAGGAGTCGATCCGGAGTTTGCGCAACTGTTGAAGGAGAAAAAAGCTAGGCTTTATCCCTTGCACATTGGCCACAAGGGCAACTTACAGGAGTGGTACGGAGACTGGGAGGACGAAGACCCGCATCATCGCCACGTGTCGCACCTCTTTGGCTTGCATCCGGGCCGGGAGATCTCGCCCCTACTCGACCCGAAGTATGCTGCCGCCAGCCGCAAAACCTTAGAAATCAGAGGTGACGAGGGCACCGGGTGGAGCAAAGCCTGGAAAATCAACTTCTGGGCGCGTCTGCTCGATGGCAACCATGCCTACAAAATGTACCAGGAGTTGCTGAAAAACTCGACGCTGATCAACCTTTTCGACACGCACCCGCCCTTCCAAATTGATGGCAACTTTGGCGCCACGGCAGGCATATCCGAAATGGTGCTACAAAGTCAATTATCTGATATTCAATTACTTCCTGCATTGCCTAACAAATGGCGAACCGGCTACGTGAAAGGGCTCGTAGCACGCGGTGGCTTTGTAATGAATATATACTGGGAAAACGGCAAACTGACCAAAGCCTCGGTTACGTCACGAGTGGGGGCCCTGTGCCGTTTGCGCACCAATCTGCCGATACAAGTGAAAAGAGCCCAAACCACGGCCACGACCGCAAAAGGCCCCGCCGGAACACAGTACCTCACTTCCTTCCCGACAAAAGCCGGGCAGACGTATGAAATCGTAGTAAAATAAGCGCTGATACAACAAATCACAAATATTTCATTATCAAATACTTACAATAAAAAAGCCGGATGGACATCCGGCTTTTTTATTGTAAGTTGGGTCTGAAGGAAGCTAGTAATTCGCTTCGTTTCCAGGCAAGTCAATCAGGATGAGTTGTGCATCTTTCTCAGCACGAATCTCCACTACGTGTTCATCGGTCATGCGGGCCTGGTCGTTGGGGCCAAGCTCGGTGCCGTTGACGTAAATAGTACCTTCCTTGACGTAAATGAAGGTGTTACGAATCGGGAACGTCTTGAACATGACCGTTTTATCAGCCGACAGATTGGCCCAGTATATGGCCGAGTTGGAGTTCATGTACACCACGTCTTCCAACACTTTCTGGCCGGTAACGAGCGGAACCAACTCGTTTTTCTTGCTCAGGAAATCGATGTCCTTTTGCTCGTAACTGGGTGCCAGTCCTTTCTGATTGGGCAGAAACCATAGCTGGTAGATGCGCAGCGTCTCATCCTTCTGGTTCATTTCGGAGTGAGCGATGCCGGTACCGGCAGTCATGCGTTGCACTTCGCCTTTCTTGATGGTGGTTTTGTTGCCCATCGTATCCTCGTGGCTTACTTCGCCCTCCAGCACCAACGTCACGATTTCCATTTCGGAATGCGGATGCTGGGGAAAACCCGACTTGGGAGCCACCGTGTCGTCGTTGAATACCCGCAACGGGCCGAAGTGCATATTGCCCGGATCGTAATAATCGGCGAAAGAGAATAGAAAGTAGCTGCTGAGCCAACCCACGGGCGAAGCATGATAACGATCGGTAGCAGGAATGTATTTGAGCATGGCTTGAATGTTAAGAACAGGCGTTGCCCTTCGCATACGCATCTCCGCTGATTGGAGTTAAAAAGCAGCAGTCACTGCGCATCAAAAAAGCCCAAAAGCCCAGTTATGAAACCGGACTTTTGGGCTTTTCAACATATTGCGCGCAAGATGACGAGGAAGCCATCCCACTGTAATACACTGGCTACGAACTACTTACGCTTTTTTCAGCGTCGACATCTGCTGTTGAAGGTCCAGTACGATGCTGGCCAGGCGGCTCAACGATAGATCGGCAATCGGGAATGTGCTGCTGATGTAAGCACGGGCTTCCCAGATTTCCACCACATCCTCCACGTCGATTTCGTAGGGCGAGTATACGGGGTTGTCGGAGTGCAGCGTGAGTACGGCCCTGTCTTTCAGGCGGTTGAAAATACGCTTGAACACAATGCCTTCTTTCCCGCTCACCACGATGCAAGGCGTCCCGTCCTTAATGGTCATCCAGTCGTCGACGTAACGGCCCACGATGACGGTACCGCTGGCGATGGGTAGCATCGAATCGCCGGAGATTTCGAAGGCGCGGTAAGTGCCGCCCTGTCCCAACATTGGCAGACGGAACTTAGGCAGTTCTTCCAAATACTCAGGGTCAGCGTACCCGTTGAGGTAACCGGCGCTGGCCTTGAGCGGTACCAGTTCGATATTTTCGTTTTCTTCTTTATCGACTGTCAGGGCCAGCACGCGCAGGTTATTGGCCGGGCGCGTAGGCGGACCAGGTGTTACCGAAGCCGGCTCGAGTTGGCGTAACGCAGCTTTGGCCACCGATTTTTTGCTGAAGTCGGTAGTAACCAGCGCGTCGAGGCTAATGCCAAACAGACGCGCCATGTTCACGAGTGTGGTGAGCTTAGGTTCTGCCCGGCCTTCCTCGTATGCGCCCACAAGGGAGCGTTTGATGCCTAATTTTTCGGCCATCTGGGCCTGCGTCAAGCTCAGTTCGCGCCGCCAGAATTTAAGGTTGGTGTTGATCATCGCGGTGGGGAGCCGGGAAATACTTCAATAGCAAAGGGTTAACGGCTCGTGAAGTTACTAACATCACACATTCTTTACTAATTCAATTAGCCGAAAGTTTTGCTAATTTTTTTTGGCGTGCCAATATGTTCCTCAACAGCCTTCAGGTTCGTCTCCATCAACTAATTTGGGCGAAGTCTATCATAACCGTAAAGGCCCGATCACGTCAGTAAACTGACAGCAATCGGGCCTTTACATTTTAATAACCAAGAATTTACTCGCCGCGCAACCGCTTTTGGTACGTCAGAGCCAATCGCAGCTTGAAGTAATCGTGCTTTTCGCGCAAGTGATCGAAAAGATCGCGCAGCAGCGACGAACCGCCAAGCTGCCCCACAGCCGTCTGGATTTCGGCAAAATCGTCCATGCTCAGAAATTCCTCCAGCCGAATCTGGTAGCCTTTGGCGTACAGGTTTTCGAGGTGCGCCCGGATTGTGCTGGGGCTTAGGCCGCGCTGGACGGCAATGTCGTCGACGCCCATACCTGCGCGGTGTAGCTGGAAAGTGGTGTCCTGCGTATCGTTGATTTCGGTGCGCGCTTTGCGGGCCTTTGGCGCGGGCAGGTCGGCGGAGTCGGCAGGCGTTTCGGATTCGGCGGGGTTGCCGCCACGCGCCAAAATTTCCTTGATAAATGCCTCGCCGTAGGTTTCGAACTTCTTCATACCCACACCCGAAATAGCCAGCATGGCGGTGCGCGTAACGGGACGTTCCTGCGCCATTTCCTGCAAGGTCGTGTCCGAAAACACCACGTAGGGCGGCACATTTTGCTCGTCGGCAATGCGCTTGCGCAGGGCACGCAGGTGCCCAAACAGCTCGGCCGTAGCATCGGTGGGCGTAGCAGCTGCCGCGGCCGCTTTCTTGCTGGCGCGGGTCGGTTTTTCGGCCTTCTCAGCAGGCTGAAATTTCTTCAGCGGCAACTGACGCTGGCCTTGCAGCACCTCCTTGCCTAGCTCTGTGATTTTCAGCGAGTAGCCTTCTTCGTAAGCAATATACAACAGGCCATCGTTGAGCATCTGGTGGATATAGCTATACCAATCCAGATAAGGCAGGTCGGCACCGGCACCGTAGGTCTTGATCTGGTCGTAGCCGCCGGAGAGCACTGCTTGGTTGCGCATGCCGCGCAGCACGTCGATGAGCAAGCCAATGCTGGCTCGTTCGCGCATTCGGGCTACGGCCGATAACGCCTTCTGTGCCAGCAAGGTACCATCAAAGGTGGTAGGCGGATTGCGGCAGATATCGCAGTTGCCGCAGTCCTGGCCCAATGTTTCGCCGAAGTAGTTGAGCAGAATTTTGCGGCGGCACGAAGCCGCTTCCGCAAACTGCTGCATACGCTCCAGCTTCGTGAGGTTGAGTTGGGTGAGATGCGGATTCTCTTTGGTGAGCATGTCGCGCAGGCTCATCACGTCGCCGAAGTTGTAGAACATCAGCGCCGTGGCCGGAGCCCCGTCGCGGCCGGCACGACCGATTTCCTGGTAATACCCTTCTATGTTTTTGGGCAAGTTGTAGTGAATTACCCAGCGCACATTGCTCTTGTCGATGCCCATACCAAAGGCAATCGTAGCCACAATTACTTGGATATCATCGCGTAAGAAAGCTTCCTGCACCGCGCCGCGCTGGTTGGGCGTCATGCCGGCGTGATAGTGGCCGGCCCGGATGCCCTTGGCCAGCAGCTTTTGCGAGATGGTTTCGCACTGCTTGCGCGACAGACAATAAATAATGCCTGCCTCGCCCGGATGTCGATCCAGAAACTCTAGAATGCCGCCGATCCGGTCTTGGCCGGGGCGCACGATCAGGTTGAGGTTGGGGCGGTCGAAGGACGAGAGAAAGACCTGCGGCTCGTTCAAACGCAGTTGTTGCTGAATGTCGCGCTGCGTAAGGCGGTCGGCGGTAGCGGTGAGGGCAATGATGGGCACCTGCGGAAACTGCTCGCGCAGGACGCGCAGCTGCGTGTACTCGGGCCGGAAATCGTGGCCCCACGACGAAATGCAGTGCGCTTCGTCGATGGCGAACATGCTGACTTTGAGACGCTTAAGAAACTGCAAAAAACCCGACGACAGCAGCTTTTCGGGGCTCACGTACAGCAGCTTCAGGTGGCCATTCATGCAATCGCCGGCAATGCTGTTTTGCTCGCTCTGGCCTACGCTGCTGTTGATGTAAGCAGCCGAGATGCCGTTGCCTTTTAGGGCTTCCACCTGGTCTTTCATCAAGGCGATCAGCGGCGACACGACCACGCACGTTCCTTCGCTGATGACAGCCGGCACCTGAAAACACACCGATTTGCCGCCGCCCGTTGGCATGAGCACCACCGTATCGCGCCCCGCCAGGATAGACTCGATAATATCCTGCTGCATAGGCCGAAACGCGTCGTAGCCGTAGTATTGCTTCAGGACGCGGCGGGCAGAATCAACGGTAGGTTCGAAGGTTTCGGGGGCAAATAGCATTCGGTAAAAATACGGCTAATCGGGAGGAGTTGAAAGATTAATTGAACCACCGCGGCGGGGAAATCGTGCACTTCATTGACTCAATTCTGCACCATCGTCTGTGCGCTTAGTACCGTAAGAATACTTCAGAATTTAACGTCTAACTCGCCTAAGCTTGAACCATTATGAACCAGCCAACTGCCCCCAACATCTCTACCAAACTCGACCACACCATCCTTAGCGTGCTGAACCGGTGCGTGGCCGCCTGTGAAAACTGCGCCACTTCTTGCTTGCAGGAACCGCACGTGCAGATGATGGTCCAATGCATTCTGCTTGATCGCGATTGCGCCGACATCTGCGCACTGACGGCGCGCTTGGTGGCTCGCCATTCGCCTCATGCAAAGCACGTCATGCGCGAGTGCGTAGAAGTTTGCCGGCTGTGTTACGATGAGTGCTCTAAGCACCAACACGAACACTGCCAGAAGTGCGCCGAGGCCTGTAAAGCCTGCGCAGATGCCTGCAAGAGCTATCTTTTATAAATAATTGAATATCAGTTAATTGTAAAAGATAGCCTTTGCAGGCCTCCAGAGCGTAGCGAAGGATTTTTACCGCTTTACACAACGTTCCATGTAGAGATCCTTCGCTACGCTCTGGATGACACGAGGGAGTGTTTGCCTGTGCCAGAATGATTAGGAGCAATTTAGACAGCCTTTGGTTTGCGCGTGCCTTGGTAAAGCTCGTACTTCAACAGCCGGCATTCAATTGGTCCGTTGTAGAGCGGCACACGGCGGGAGGTGCGCAGGCCCACGCTTTTGGCCGCCTCCAGGTTGCCGGTAAAAATGTAGGCGTCGTAGCCCTGAAAGTTCGTTTTGAGCGTATCGCCGATGGTTTTGTAGAGCCCGGCCATTTCTTGCTCCGCCCCGATGCGTTCGCCATACGGCGGGTTCATCATCACGATACCGGGTTCGCCTTTGGGAGCTTTGGCTTCCTTGACATCGCGCACACCAAGCCGGATATAATCCTCTAAATCAGCAGCTTCCACGTTTTGCCGCGCCAGCTCGATGAACTCGCGGGAGATGTCGGAGCCGGCGATGTCGGCTTGGGGCTCTTCGAGGCGGGCATTTCGGGCGTCGAGCCGAATGGTTTCCCAGAGCGAAGCGTCGAAGTCGGCCCAATTTTCGAAGCCGAATTTGCCTTGGTGATACAAACCAGGCGCAATGCGCTGGGCGATGAGCGCGGCCTCGGTCAGGAGCGTACCGGAGCCGCACATCGGATCGACAAGCGTTTTTTTGCCGTCCCAACCCGACAATAGCAATAGCCCGGCGGCCAATACTTCGTTGAGCGGCGCGGCGTTGGTTTGCTGACGGTAGCCGCGCCGGTGCAACGATTCGCCCGCCGCATCCAGCGACAGCACCACTTCGTTTTCGAGCATGTGCAGGTGCAACCGGATGTCGGGGCGGTTGACGTCGACGCTTGGACGGCGGCCCGTACGATCGCGGAACTGGTCGACGATGGCGTCCTTGGCCAATTGCGCTACAAATAGCGAGTGCTCGAAGCTGGATTTATTGACAACGGCCGTAATAGCAAAAGTCTGATTTTCAGCTATATACTTACTCCAATCAATTTTACCAACTTCCCGATACAGTGCCCGCTCGTCGCGGGCGTAGAAGTCGGCGAAGGGCTTGAGTATGCGCATGGCGGTGCGGCACCATAGGGTCGCTTCGTAGAGTAATTGCTTGTTGCCGGTAAACTCCACGGCCCGGCTGCCCATCTTCTCGATTTTGGCGCCGAGCTGGCGCAACTCATCAGCCAACACCTCTTCCAGTCCAAACTGGGTGGTGGCAGTCATAAAAAACGGAGCGTCGCGGCGGTTATCAGCCATAAAAAGCGGCAAATGTGAGGAGAAGGCACAAAGGTCGGCAAATGCGCAGGAATGCAACGCGTGCTTTTGCGCCGCGCAGCCCTAGGCGAAAGTAAACGCAACAGCCCAAGCGGTTTTTCTATCTTTAAGGCCTCGCTTTTGCTTTTCCTCTCCAAAACTTCGCCTGCATGGCCGTTCCCACCACCTCTTCCTCCCCGATTGCGGCTACCGGCCCCGAAACCAAGCGCAGCTTTGCGCTGCCCATGGCCGCCATGACGTCGCTGTTCTTCCTGTTTGGGGCCGTCACGAACTTCAACGACGTGCTCATGCCCTACCTCAAGGACGTGTGTCAGCTCACCGATTTACAGTCGTCGTTGGTGCAGTCGGCTTTTTTCGGGGCGTATTTCCTGATGTCGCTGCCAGCAGGTTACGTTTTGAAACGCCTTGGTTACCAGCGCGGTATCGTGGTGGGCTTGCTGGTAATGGCGGGCGGTGCGCTGCTGTTTGTGCCGGCGGCCAATTCGCGCACGTTCGGGCTGTTTCTGACGGCGCTGGGCGTGCTCGGAGCTGGTATCACCCTACTGCAAGTTGCAGCCAACCCCTATGTGTCGGTGCTGGGCGCTGCGCGTAGCGCGGCGGCGCGGGTGAGCATTGTAGGTGTGGCCAACAACTTCGGTGGCGCTTTATCGCCCTTGGTGGGCGGAATTTTATTGTTCGGTGGCTCGGTAGCACTGAAAGCGCGTTTGGCAGCCCTGCCGGTGGCCCAACGATTGGCTGAAGAATCGCAACTGGTAAAAGCCCCCTATCTCGGCTTGGCCGCGTTCTTGGCGGTGCTGGCGGGTGTGTTTTTCGTCTTGAAATTACCCGAAATTGAGAGCCTGCCTGCCGAAGATGAACCCCAAGCAGCCGACCTTGCCGCCAACGGCCAATTGCAGACGGCCGCCCGGCAAAGTGCGCTGGCATTTCCACACCTTGTGCTGGGCATCGTGGCTATTTTCGTGTACGTGGGTGTGGAAGTAGGCTTGGGATCCTTCCTGATCCGCTACGGCGAATCACAAGGCATTCAACAACTTAGCTCGTTTACCCAAACCCTCGTCCGCAGCCTGAACGTGGCAACCAACTACGCCTTGGTGCTATTTGGCCGCCACGCCGACGCCCTCGATACGTCGGCTGGTTTTACCAAGGCAGTGGGCGCGGTGCTGGTTTCCTCGTACTGGTTTGGCTCCTTAGTGGGCCGACTGGTGGGCATTCCGCTGCTGCTGCGCTTTCACAACCGGGCCTTATTAGTGGCAGTGTGCGCCGCCGGCGTGATGCTGGTAGTTGCTTCGATCCTGAGCCACGGTGAAACTGCTTTGTGGTTGGTGGTGCTCTGCGGCTTGTGCAACTCCATCATGTGGCCCGTAATTTTTCCACTGGCGATTACAGGCCTCGGCTCATTCACCAAACAGGGCTCGTCCTACCTGATCATGGCAATTGTGGGCGGAGCCATCATTCCTCCGCTTATGGGCTTCATCGCCACGCACGGCGGAGGGCTACGGGTAGCCTTTGTGGTGCCGGCCCTGTGCTATACTTATTTGTTGTTTTACGCGTTGCGCGGCTACCGGGTGCGGTAAGCAAGCCTCTCCCAGAAAATTAGGTTGAGGTATTTTCGCTCCCTCTACCCAGCAAAAAGTCCGGCATATTGCCGGACTTTTTGCTGGGTACGCTTTGCTTGGTGATTAACGCTTAAGAGAACTTATGCTTGAGGCGCAGGAAATAAGCCTCAAAATACCGATAACTTACATAGCTCATTATCAAGGATATAGCCAGAGCAATACCAGCGTAGCTAAAGCCACCTTCCACGCTCTCACGAGACAGATGCGCGCCCCGAAACAAGAGAATTGTCACTTGGATGGCGATGGGATGCAGCAAATACAGGCCGTAGGTATACTTGCCTAACCGGGAAAGCGTAGTGAGGCGGGACAGCTTCAAGGGTGAATGCCCTGCGAAGTTCTGCTCCGTTATGATAAAAGCAAAAAACAAAGTGCTCACCAAGCGCGCAACCACGGCCGCAGAAGTGCCGGGGTACAAATCATCGCGGTACAACAGCAACGCGAAACCGAGCAGGTATGCCAACCCGATCACCAGTTTGGGCAGGTTCTGGAAAAAGCCAACAAACCGCGGATTGAAACGGCAGTGGTAGGCAAACAAACCGCCCATTGCCAAATCCGACATTACTGATAGCGTATGGAAATAAAGGGTGTCGCCATCCGTGCGGTGCAGATAGCGAAAAACCAATGAGCAGAGTATCACTCCGTAAAAAATTGCCTGGTAATACCGTTTGGGCACCACCAAAAACAGCAGCGGCCACACCAGGTAAAATTGTTCTTCAATGGCTACCGACCAGGTAATCCCGATCATCGCCACGGAGAGTGGCTGCAAATGATTGTGAGCCAGATAGATTGAATCGAAATTACTCAGAAAGGTAAAATAGAAAGGTGCCCGGTGTGCTATGTCAGTAGTGATGCCAATGACGCTTTTGAAGGCTGGGTACACGAAAAAGCCGAAGAGCAGCACAGCGAAATACAGAGGCCAAATTCGCAAGGTGCGCCGGACGTAGAAGTTGCTCAAGTGAATCCGCCCGGTTGCTTCTCGCTCTTGCAGCAGCAGATACGTAATCAGATACCCGCTTAGCACAAAGAAAAAAGATACGCCCGATCCGCCATCCGACAGCAAGTTGACAACTCGGATATAGAAAGAATTGCTGCTGAAATGGCCCAGCGTCTTGCCCAACTCGCTGTGCGCCAAAAACACCATTCCGAAAGCCACAACACGTAACAGATCGAGGTTGTCGAAATATACTTTCTGCGCTTTAGGGGGCTTGACAAGCCCGGCAGAAGATGAGGCATCTATCGAAGTAAGCAGTAAAGAATGCTCGGCCATTGGGGCTTCGTTGAAGGTAAATTACCTCAAAGATACGAGTACAATGCTTCTTACATTAGAACGAGACGCAATCCAATTACTTCTCGAAGCGTCAAAAGCGGGAATACGAAACGGCTACCTTTGCCGAGAAATCACTTCCCGCCTTCCGCATGACTTCGGCTCCTCTTCTTGAACACAACGTTTCGCTCCGCACCTATAACACGTTCGGCATCGATGTGAAAGCACGCTTGTTTGCGCGCTTTGCCAGCACCGATGAATTACGGGCACTGTTGGCATTGCCCGAAGTCCAGCAAGCCGCAAAGCTGGTGCTAGGCGGCGGCAGTAACTTACTGTTTACCAAGGACTTCGATGGTGTAGTACTCCGAAACGAGATTCGGGGTTTAGAAACGTTGTCTTCCGACGAGGCCAGCGATACAGCTTTGGTCCGTGCCGGTGCTGGCGAGTCGTGGCACGCCCTGGTACAATACGCTCTGGATCAGAATCTTAGCGGAATCGAAAATCTCTCTCTGATTCCAGGCACAGTTGGCGCTGCGCCGCTCCAAAATATTGGAGCCTACGGAGCGGAGTTAAAAGACACCTTTGAGAGCCTCGAAGCGCTCGAAACCAGCACCGGGCACTTGCGCACGTTTACCCGAGCGGAATGTGGCTTTGGTTACCGCGAAAGCGTGTTCAAAGGGCCGCTCAAAGACCAGTACATTGTCACCAGCGTGCTGCTCCGGCTGCACCGCAAGCACCGCGTCAACATCAGCTACGGCGCCATCGGCACGACCTTGGCCGATATGGGAATCGAAGGCGAGCCAACGCCACAGCATGTGAGCGAAGCCGTTATCCAGATTCGTAGAAGCAAACTGCCTGACCCGGCCGAAATTGGCAACGCAGGCAGCTTTTTCAAGAACCCCGAAATCTCGCAGCACAAATACGACGAACTCAAAGCACAATACGCCGACTTGCCGGGCTATCCCGTGCCCGGAGGTGTAAAAGTGCCCGCGGCCTGGCTCATCGAGCAGTGCGGCTGGAAAGGTCAGCGCCGCGGCCCTCACGGCGTCCACGACAAGCAAGCGTTGGTACTCGTAAACCACGGCGGCGCGCAAGGCTCTGACATTCAGAGCTTAGCCCAAGAAATCATTGCTTCAGTCCGTGAAAAATTCGGCATCGAGCTGCACCCCGAAGTGAATATCATGTAGCCGTAGCGGCGCCACCGTTGTTTCTTTTGCCCTATTCCCTTGCATCTGTTATCCTGAGCAACGCGAAGGACCTTATCACAGCAGAACAAGTTCTTGTGCCGTGATAAGGTCCTTCGCGTTGCTCAGGATGACGAAAATTCTTACAACCTTCTAACAATCAGATAGTTGCAATACACTTTACTTTAGAACTGCTACCGTAGCACCATCACCGCCGCGGTCGGCGTGCTCGTCGGCGACGCTGGCCACGGAGCGCACCGAGCGCAAATAATCGCGCACCACCTGGCGGAGTACGCCGTTGCCGCGACCGTGAAGAAACTTGATTTCCGGAATGCCCAGCATGACGGCGTCGTCGATGTAGGACATTATTTTCTGTAACGCGTCTTCGGCCCGCTCGCCGCGCAGGTCGAGTGTGGTGTTGAAGCCCGACATTCGGCCCGTCATATCAAACCCGGATCCGGCGTAAGTGGCTGGTGCTGTGCGGGCCATTTGCTTCTCGCGTTCGCGAATTTCGGAGCGGCTCACCTTTTCGAGCTGGCCAACTTTCACAAGCGTTTTCATGCCGCCAAACGACACCTCAGCCGATTTGCCCTTTAGACTCATAATTTCGCCGTAACCTTCCTGGCCAATCAGCGCAACTTTGTCGCCGATCTTAAGGGTACTAGGATCAGCTACTTCGCGGTGGGCCTTGGGCTTGGGCGGCTCAATTTGCAACTCCTTGCGCACGAAATCGTCCAGCTTCTGGCGTGCCTGTTTGGTTTGCTCTTTATCCGCCTGCGAAGTCTTTATTTCCTGAATCGTGGCTTCTATTTGCTGGTTCGTGTCTTTGAGCAGCAACTTGGCTTTCGCCTTGGCGTCGCGCAGCACGTCGAGCGTGGTTTCGTCGAGGTATTTTTTCAGATCCTGATATTCCTGCGCCGCTTTTTTCATGCGCCGCTCCTGCTTGGCCGCTTCCGCCGTGCGCTGTTCCAGGTCGGTTTTTTCCTTTTCCAAGCCCTCCAACAGCCTGTCGTACCGGATTTTATCCTTGCCGACGAGTTGGGTGGCGCGCTCCACAATTTGCTTGGGCAAGCCAATTTTCCGAGCAATTTCAATGGCAAACGACGAGCCCGGCTTCCCGATTTCCAAGCGGTAGAGCGGCTGCAACTGCTCCGGATCGTAGCGCATGGCACCGTTGACAATGCCCGGCGTACGCTCCGCGTAGTTTTTGAGGTTGGTATAGTGCGTCGTGATCACGCCAAATGCGCGAGCGCGGTTCAACTGATCCAGCACCGCTTCGGCAATGGCACCGCCCAGCATGGGCTCGGTGCCGGTTCCAAATTCGTCGATCAGCACGAGGCTGCGCTTGCCAGCAAACAGCAGAAACTGCTTCATGTTCAGCAAGTGCGACGAATACGTACTGAGGTCATTCTCAAGGCTTTGCTCGTCGCCAATGTCCAGGAAAATATCCTCAAAGATCCCGGCTTCAGAGCCGTCGCCAGCCGGAATGAGCAGGCCGCACTGCAGCATGTACTGCACCAATCCTACCGTCTTCATCGACACCGACTTACCGCCGGCATTCGGTCCTGAGATCAGAAGCAAGCGCTGCTCGTGGTTGAGCTCTATGTCGAGCGGGACCACTTCACGCGGATTTTCTTTGTGGTGCTCTTTGAACGTGAGGTAGAGCAGCGGATGGCGCACCGTTTTCCAGCGTACCAACGGCTTCGGGTTCAGCGCAGGCAACGTTGCTTCTAACTGCCTGGCTAGCTGTGCCTTGGCTCTAATAAAATCTAGCAATCCCAAGTACTGATAGGCTTTCCGCAAATCCGGAATGTGCGGACGCAGCTGGTCGGTCAGGGAAGTAAGAATGCGGATCAGCTCGCGCTGGTAAGCATTTTCGAGGTCCTTGATGTCGTTGTTTAGCTCAAAAACCGCTTCCGGCTCGATAAACACCGTTTGCCCCGAAGCCGATTCGTCGTGAATCAGGCCTTTCACCCGGCGCTTGTGCTCCGCAATGACGGGCAGCACCAACCGCCCGCCCCGAATCGTGGGTTCGGCACCTTCCGGCACCCACCCTTCCGACTTGGCATGGCGCAGAATGCCGGCAATCTGTTTACGCAGAAGCCCCTGACGGTTGATGAGTTCCTGACGCAAATGCATGAGCAACGGCGAAGCGTTGTCGCGTACCTGGCCTTCGTCGTCCACCACTTTATCGAGCGCGGCTAGCAGGTTACGGTCGACTTGCACACCAATGCCCAGCAGGCGCAGCGTTGGGTACAGACTTTCTTCTGCTTGGGTAAAAAAAGTCAGGGCTTGCCGAATGGTGCGCAACGACATTTTCACCGCGAAAAACGCAGGCACGTCGAGGTAAGCCCCCGGAATGGCGGCGCGCACCAGATGTGGATGCACATCGTGGTAATGTTGACTCGGAAAATCGGCGCCAGAATGAAGCAGGGCGCGGAATTCGTCGGTTTGCTGCAGAAGTTTCAGCAGTTGGTCGTGCTTGGTCTGAAACTGCATTTTGCCCACAAAGTGGCGGCCTAATGCACTCAGGCACAACGACTCCAGCATTTCGCGCAGTTGCGCGAAGCCTATTTTCTGCTCGAAGTTATTTGGAAGAATCAAAGAGAAATCGGAATTCAGGGTGTAGAAAAGACTGCTATGGTAAACACGGCTAGCAGCGATAAAGATTCAGGAATATTAATAAATGATGCACGAGTACAAGCAAGTTACCGGCATTACATTTCGCCCTCCACACCCAGCCCAAACAACGCAAAGTCGTATTTGACCGGGTCATTCGGGTCAAAGTCGCGTAGGTGGGCGGTCAGATCTTCGGCAGCAGCCCAATCCACGGCGGGGCGCGTCATCAGGCCCAGGCGGCGGGCGACGCGCTCCACGTGCACGTCGCACGGGCAGATCAGGTCCGACATGGGCAGGCGCGTCCAGAGGCCAAAATCCACGCCGCGGGTGTCTTGGCGCACCATCCAACGCAGGTACATGTTCACGCGCTTGCAGGCCGATTTGCGGGCCGGCGTGGCTACGTGCTTGCGGGTTCGGCCGGGGGCATCGGGCAGGCTAAAGAACAGATTATGAAATTGTTCTAGCCGTTCGCGCTGCGTGACACCGTGCAAAAAAGCGTCTTCCAAGGTGTTGTGCTGCTCATAAAACCACCGCAGAAAATGCACGAAATACAGCAGATCGGTATCGCAAAAGGTGCGGTGGCAGAAGCCTAACAGACCCTTCAAATCGTCGTCGGAATGGTGCAGGATGAACTGATGGGGCGCGTTGTCCATGCGCTGTATCAGTTCCTGACATTTTTTAATGATTGTAGGCCGACGCCCCCAAGCCAACAAGGCCGCGAACAGGCCGCTAATTTCAATATCCTGGCGCAGCGAAAACCGATGCGGAATGCTAATGGGGTCGTTGAGGATGAAGGCTGGCCGGTCGTAATGGTCGTAGCGATCGTCGAGCAACTGGCGGATTTGGGCGTGATTCAAGAGCAAAAATTATGGCAGCCCCTCGCCTTCCAACGGATAATGGAAAGCGCACAGAAGCTGTACGTTAGCGGCAGTAATGGGCAAAGTTGAGGAGGAAACACCGGACCGGAGGGCAAAGTGCAAGTTGCTGGTGCTGCCACAAACCTGACAACGCCCTTTCTCCCGCTTCCAAACTTCCTGCTTGACAGAAGCAGAAAGCAAGCTATTGATAATCAATTCATTACCAATAGCTTGGTTTTCTACAGGGTTTGCAGGATCGGTCTCAATTAGCCGAAGCTTGAATTTGAACACCTGCCGCGCCAAATCGGCTTCGCGCCACGCGTCTATAAGAGCAAAAACGCCGTTGAAGACCCACACGCCAGCGTCAATTTTCTCATACACTCGCACCGGCTCAGGCTCAATTTCGCCCAACTTGGCGCGGCGGGCAGCCTCGAAGAAGCGTCCGTTTTGGGTGAGCGTACCCCGCGGGGTAGCGAGCTGCTGATCAGCGAGTTTGGACGCAGATAGCTCATTGCGCGGAATGTCGTGGCCTTCGTAAATCAGGATGCGTCCATGCTCCTCAAACCGATCGGCGTAGGGCGCGTCCGGCCGCCTCGACATCAGAATAATTGTCTGGCGCCCGTGCAACCGAAAGTTCATCCCGCGCCGCAGGTTGGTTTTTTCCAGCCAACACATTTCGGCGTAGGTAAAAATATCGCCCGCGGCCGCTAAGTCAGTAGAGCGATGCTCCATGCGCTTAGCGGCTGTGCGCCATGCGTTTACGGCACATACGAAGTTTCGACGCGGAAGCGGCTATCGGGCGTGGAGAGGCGCTGCACCGCTTTTTTGGAAAGCCGCACCAGAATGTTGCTGTTCTCACCAGTATCAGGTAGTTGACCGATTACGCGCACGTACACGGCCTGCCCGTTCATGATGTTGCGCACCTGCATAATTGTGCCCACCGGCGCAGTTTTGTGCAGCGCGAGGTATTTGTCGGTGCCGCCGCCTTCGATGACGGCCGCCAAGCCGCTTTCTTTTACGCGCCGCACGATTTCGCTGGCCCGCTCCGGTGCTCGGTCTTCGTCGGTAGTCGACTCACTGGTTGTTGGCGGCGCAGTCTCCCGAGACTTTTCGGCCTCCTCAGCGCGCTCTGGCCTGTTGGCGGGCGTTGTCGGAGCGGTTGCGGGCGGCGACGTTTTTACGGGAGTAGTTGCCACCACAGGTTGGGGTTGCGGCTGAGTTGGGGTGGGTGGCGCACTAGGCGCGGCATGCGCTGGCACAATAACGAGGAGTTGACCGATACGAACGCCACCGCCAGCCGGCAAATGGTTAAGTTGAGCCAACGCATCCGGGGTAGTTTCGAAACGGCGCGCAATGGAAAAAAGGGTTTGGCCTTTTTCCACTTTGTACACTTTGTTGCCGTGTGCATCAGTGGCCAGCGCCCGCGCTGCGGCCGAGGTCGGTGCACTAGTAGCTTCGGCGGGGCGCGCCGCCGGCGGATTGGTCAGGACGACGCGGGACCGCGGCACCAGCACAATCTGGCCGGTGTTTAGGCCGCCTTGCAAATTCGGATTGACCTCTACAATCTGATCGACGGGCACTTTGTAGCGCCGCGAGAGGCCGTAGAGGGTTTCACCAGGATTAACCCGGTGCTTAATCAACATCTTATTGTTGCGGTATTCAACGCCTATAGAATCAGGCAACACGGGCCGTAAGGCGGCGGAAGCAGAAAGGCTGGAAACAACGAACGCGGCAAACAGCAACGAAAAACGGGTCATACGGACGGTTTGCGGGAAAAGGCAGATACCAGCGAAAAAGCAGCACCTTGCCTTGCCAGCAGCATAAATACTGCCGAAAGATAAAAAATAATCCCAGCACAGTGCCAAAACACGCTTTCCATTGGGCAGAAGGCATGTTTTTAACGAACTAATGGCGGTGCTAAATGAGCGTGGTTTCTGTTTTTTGCCGGAATTCTGCCTCCTTTGCAGCCGTCCACTTCACTCTGATTGCTATGCTGCACGCCATCGGCATCATTCCGGCCCGCTACGCTTCTACCCGCTTGCCCGGCAAACCGCTTACCGACTTAGGCGGCAAATCCATGATCCAGCGCGTGGTCGAGCAGGCCCAGAAGTCGGCCCTGAGCCGCGTGGTGGTCGCCACCGACGACGAGCGCATTCTAGAACATGTTTTGGCATTTGGCGGCGAAGCTCTCCTGACTTCACCCGATCACCCCAGCGGCACCGACCGCGTGTATGATGCCTACCGCCAGCTCGCTACCCCCGCCGATTGCCTGGTAAACATCCAGGGTGACGAGCCATTCATCCACCCAGAGCAAATCAATAGCTTGTTGCAACTATTTAGTGACGAGCCACTTACTCAGATAGCCACGCTAGTTAAGCCGGTTGTGGACGAGGAAGAACTATTCAGCCCGCACTTGCCTAAAGTAGTGCTGGATGCGCAACGTAACGCGTTGTATTTCAGCCGTCATCCGCTGCCCTACCAGCGTCAGCACCCATCCGAACACTGGCTCGAGCACCATCGCTATCTGCGTCATATCGGCTTGTATGCCTACCGCCCCGATGTGTTGGCCGAAATCACCCAATTGCCGCCTTCCTCTCTGGAGCTCGCCGAGTCGCTGGAGCAATTACGCTGGCTCGAAAACGGCTACCGCATCCTGACGGCTGAAACCAATTTGGCCACTATCGGCATCGACACGCCGGAGGACGTAGCGCGGGCGCTGGAATTCTTAGCCGCAAACCCCTCTCTGTAAATACCTTATTTACTGGCGCTTACGCAACAATAAAGCTAGCCACCCGCCTTTTTGGCCTTGTAGCCTTGCTCAATCAAAACGGCAAGCGCTTTATCGCGGAAGTCACCCTGAATCAGGATTTCCCCGTCTTTGGCATTGCCGCCGACGCCGCATTTAGTTTTTAGGAGCTTTCCAAGCACCTGCAAATCAGCGTCTTTGCCTACAAAGCCAGTTATTAGTGTTACCTGTTTGCCGCCGCGGGCTTTGCGGTCGAGCTGAACGCGCAGGTTTTGCTGTTGAGGAGGCAGCGTCGCCGTTTCTTCTTCCGCATTGTATTGATAGGCAAACTCGGAACTGGTAGAGTAGACGATGCCTTCGCGGTTGCGATGATTTTTGTCTGCTTTCATAGTAATAAAGGTAAGAAACCCAGAAGTGCACTAGGGCCAAAAACAATACCTATTGCATATCCAATTGGATATCAATCTATTGCAACAAACTCAAATAGCAACTTCAAGCGCCAGCGGCTCTAGCCCGATGTTGAAGTCCTGAGCATCTTCCACATAATCGCCGTCGACGTGAAAGCCAAGGGGCGCAGCAGCGTGCACCTGAATCTGGCGAGAAGTATGAAAAACCGCGGCTCCTGATGTTGGTAGATCGCCCAGCGCCAGCCCAATGCCTACGCGCACGGCCCGGCCCAGTGGCAACGCGTCGATCAGGCACAGATCCAGCAGACCGTCGCGGATGTCCGCCAGGGGCGCGATGTAAGCGTTGTTGCCATATTGAGCGGCATTGGCAAAAGCCAGTACGTAACAACCCGTTTCGAGCGTTTGATTATTAAACGCGACGTTCACGGGCACAGGCCGGAAGCGGCGGTATTCGCGCAGGGCTACGCGCACATACGTAGCCAACCCACGCGTGCCGGCGGCCGCAAAACATTTGCTTACGTGCGCGTCAAACCCCAGGCCCGCCGTACAAAAAAAGCGCCTACCGTTAATTTCTCCCACGTCAATACGTTGAAAGTCAGGAGCATTGAGGCGCTTAATCGCAGCGGGCAAACTGAGCGGCACTCGCAAGTGGCGCGCTAATCCGTTGCCCGAACCGCGCGGCAGAATTCCGAGCGCTGCCCGACTTCCCAGAAGACCGCGCCCCACCTCGTTTACCGTGCCATCGCCGCCCACGGCTACTACCACCCGAAAGCTCGTTAGAGCCGCCTCACGCGCCAGCGTTTCGGCATGGCCGGCGTACTGCGTCAGCTGCAATTCATAGTCGACGAGGGCGGGGTCGAGGTGTTGCGCAAGTAGCGCGGGCACATCCTGCCGCCGATTGGTGCCGGAGTTCGGGTTGAGAATGAAGCAGATGCGCAGCTTAGCAGGCGACATACAAAGACAAAAACACGGTTGCCATCCGGTATGCAGGCAACGTTGGATGTACTACAAAATAAGAAAGCCCGCCCGAGATGGGCAGGCTTTCCAATATAACTAGTTGACAATCAAATAGTTATGCTTTAGCCATTTTCTCACCCAAACGCTGAATGAGGTCAGCAGTGCGGGTGCTGTAGCCGGTTTCGTTGTCGTACCAGCCTACTACTTTCACCAGCGACCCGTTGGCCGAAGTTAGGCCCGAGTCGAAGATGCAGGAGTGCGGGTTGCCTACGATGTCGGTGCTTACAAGCGGGTCCGTCGAATACTCAACGATATCCTTCAGAGCGCCTTCAGCTGCCTTTTTCACGGCCTCGTTGATTTGCTCCTTAGTTACTTCCTGCTTCAGAATAACCGTGAGGTCGGTGGTCGAACCATCTGGAACGGGCACGCGCATGGCAATACCGTCGAGTTTGCCTTTCAGGCTCGGCAACACCAAACCAACGGCCTTGGCGGCACCCGTGCTGGTCGGGATGATGCTCAGGGCAGCAGCGCGGGCACGGCGCAGGTCTTTGTGCGGCGCGTCCTGCAGGTTTTGGTCCGAAGTGTAAGCGTGCACCGTCGTGATGTACCCCTTTTCAATGCCGAATGCTTCGTCCAGGATTTTGGCCATGGGAGCCAAGCAGTTGGTCGTGCAGCTCGCGTTCGAAATGATGGTTTCGTCGCCCGTCAGAATATCTTCGTTCACACCCAACACCACAGTTGGAATGTTGCCGGTCGCCGGCGCCGAAATCACTACCTTCTTGGCACCCGCCGTAATGTGCTGACCAGCACCGGCTTCGTCTACGAAGCGGCCCGTCGATTCCAGCACTACATCTACGCCCATGTCGCCCCAGGGCAACAGCTTCGGATCGCGTTCGGCCAAGGCATGAATGCGTTGTCCGTTTACGGTGAGGCTTTCTTCGTCATACGAAACAGTGCCCTGGAAGCGGCCATGCACAGAATCATACTTGAGCAGATGCGCCAGCGTTTTGTTGTCCGTCAGGTCATTGATTGCCACGACTTCCACATTGTCGCGCTCGAGCAACGACTTGAACGTCAGGCGGCCAATGCGGCCGAAGCCGTTAATGGCGACTTTGATTTTAGCCATAATTACAGAAAAATGGGGTTAGTGGCCTTCAGTAAGGCCCAAGTGGAAACGCGCAGCGAAGGTAAAGGGACGCCGTAACATCGCCAAATCAACTAAGCGCGGTTTGACAGCGTTATAAACAATGTACGAGCGAATAAGATTCTGGGTAATCTGAAGCTTAGAAAGCCATAGGTACTGGTTTTTGGCAGCGCCTTGCCACTTGGGCTAGCTACGTTTAAATAACTTTTCTCCTTGAAAGTCAGTCCATTTGATCCTGGGCACACTTTTTTTTCGGGCCAGGTATTGCGCTAAACTTTCTCTCCTCTATCTTTGCACCATCAAAACGAACAAGGCACGTCACATGGTCCGTTCGTCTAGGGGTTAGGACAGTAGATTTTCATTCTACCAACAGGGGTTCGATTCCCCTACGGACTACTTACCCACTCGTTTTGAGACTTTAAAAACCCGCTTCAGAGCTTCTGGAGCGGGTTTTTCCATTTTCTATGCTTTCGCTAGTCAGTATTTAGTCAGTTATTTTAAGAAAACTCCATGGAGAGGCAGACGAAGTTGTTTAGAAATGAAGTTTAAGCGCTGTATTTGCAAAAGCATCTCAGCAAGAGTGAGAATTTTAAGGTACGACCTTCGTTCCTTCTGTCGTGCAAGGCCTTTTAAATAAAATTATCTGCCTACGCGGTTTGCCTCATTTGACGTGTCGCTCGCGCGGCTAACAAATGGAGAGGCCGTAGGCAATCTACTTGTAGCCTTTCTTTTGCAAGCGCAAGACCGGGTACCAGCGACTCGTCTCCCCTCAAACCATTTTCCACACGGGCACTTCTTACCTAGCAAGGCGTGGTGCGCCGATTCAGCTTCTGGCGAAGATGGCCCGCGGATGTTCCTTTCACTAGGCATTCTGCATAAACGCTTCACCGACTTGCCCGGCTCGCAACTCGACGGCAAAGTAGGCTGCAAAGCGACCCACACTACGAACCGCTTGCGGCTACCCGACAACATGGACCCTCTTCAGTAGCGTCCCAGGCTACTATTGCGTTTTTTCCTGATCGACCTCAACTTCGCGATCTCTTCTGCTTATTGAAAGCTGAGCACATCAGCGTAAATGGCGTGTGGTAGATTAACAATAGCTCCTTTAAATTCCAGAGCCTACGCCGTGCTCACAACCTGCGCCGCCGACGAGTACGGCGTTTACTTTGGCAAACAGACGTGGATCGCCGACGCACAGTACTGGGGCTTGCCAATGCTTGGTTCGATAGCTCCATGAACATGCTTGTGCACAGCGAAGCAGGCACGAAAAAACCATCTGTATTTCCTTAAAACGCTTTCGTCGTCCTGTATTCCGAATGATCAACTGATAACCGAACAGCTGATCTCCCGAGTAATTCTGCACCGCCGGTAACGCGGGGGGCGTTTTTCCCGTAAACTGGTCACACCAAGCACAACGGATGAAACCATCGCCTCTTTCCGAGCTTCTTTATCACCTGACCGTCGTGTCCACAGCGGATGTGGACAACCATCTGTTCACTCACTACGAAAAGCATGGTTTTTTCGCAGGTGAGCGCGAAGCACGGTTGGTTGCCCTAGCGGCTGAGCGTTTAGCTGCTGTTGCTACTGGCGTACTGGAAGCCCAGCGCTGGGAAAGGCAACTGAAAGAAAGCACCAGCCGAGAATTGCACCTCGTCAAATCGCAAGAGTCAACCAGCATGTTGACCGTAGAACAAGCCGCGGCGGCTATGGGAGTATGCACAAAAACGTGCTTGAAACTCATTCAAACCGGAAGGCTTCCAGCTAAAAACTATAATGAAGGTACAGTACATAAGCCCCTGTGGCGTGTACCTTCCTCGGCAGTACTTGCCACTCGGTAGGCTCTCCTACCACACCTCCCTTTTTCCCTTAAAAACCGGCTTCATACCCTAGTTCCGATCAATCGCTTACAAAGCCACAAGTGCTTTGTACAGGAACCACTTTGTTCAAAATTTTCAATAGTCCGCTTCGTAGCCTCTTAAAATTGAGGTGAAGGGCTCCCTATTGTCCAATTTTTTACAAAAACCACACCGGCATTGAGCCTAGAGCCCGAGCTGTAAGCCCCCCCATGACCATCCCCCAAATCAGCAGAAACCTGACTGTGACTATGCAAGAAGAGCAACTTCCCCAGCGCACAAAAATCGTAATCCTCTGTAATGAAATAACTTACAAGGCTACGATAGTACCACAAGGCGAATGGTGGAAGTTATGTAATCGGGATCATATCCTTGTGGATTTGCTTGATTCGCCCGATCTGGAATGCTTCGTGGAAGCCAATCAACTTGACGATCCAATGTCGCTTATATTAACCGTTGAGCGCGTTAGCGAATGTGGAACTTACCCCCGGAAAGAATATAGCCTCGATGAAATTCATGCTATTTGGCTTCTAAAAGAAATACCGGATCCTAAGGCTGAATAGGATATTGCAAGCACAGCCATGTACACTGGGCAATCAGTTACTATAGAAGGCAATTTTATAAAACGTTCTTATAGAGCGTATTATGAAATCAATCCGGGCCTGTGTGTGCTTTTTAACAGAAACTCCCGCTAGCTAAGTTTTGCACTTAGCAGCGGAGTGCACTACGCCGTCGTAAATCGGGCAGGCTACTACCGCTTTATCATTTTTCTAAGTCACTTCGCTCTTTTTGCAGGAGCTGAAGGCCTTGCCATTCTCCAACTTTTAACTGTCGCTATGCTTACCAGCACACCCGTATCGGTGGGCCCGGACGCCCATGTTCTCGTCATCGATGCTCTGTCCTTAACCATGAGCAGTACCAGAGGCCTGGCGACCCGGGCAAGCATTCACGCTCAGTTCGTCTGGGAAGGAAATGGCTATCGAATCACGCCCGAGCTCTACCTCCAACGTGCAAGTTTCACCAAGGAAGCCTGCTACCAGAACAAGTTTGAAGTATGGGAAAACGAGGTTCACATCGGGACGTTGCGTACCGATGCTCGGTATAGAACTTTGCAGGGCAAACTGAATTTCACTTTCCGGAATGAAGTATTCTATTCTGGGCCCGGATGGCCTTATTACTACCAGCGCTTGCAAGAGGCACTCTGCGTACAGGCAGTATCGATCTCCAAATTAGATATCGCCTTAGATCGCAATAAAAGTATCTTGCCCGAGCTCGCCCGCGTTGTTGCTCATTCAACCTTGAGTAAGTACAACGAGGAGCAGCGGTACTCGCCCGTATTAGGAAACCTATCGTACACCTTTCACAGCGGGGATCAACACGTATTTGGAAAGTACACCGGCAATGCCCACGGCAAACAGGTTGCAGTGTACAGCAAATCAAAAGAAGCTGAGGAGCGTCAAAAAACGTATATCCGCCGGTTTCATGCTCTGAATGGCCTTGACCCTGACTTGCCGGTAGAGCGAATCGAGGTGAGAATGTGTAGTTCATACCTAAGCAAGCTCAAACTCTGCCTAATCGATCTGCAAAGCCCGGAATACTTGGCGGCTATTTTCATCAAAGCGGTCGGCCGGGCGCTGACCTTCAATGATTTACCGAGTTTTTACTACGATAAGAAAAACCGAAACCCGAAGTACAGGAATACGCTTACTCTGCTGGACACCAGCTTCTTATCGGCCCGGGAGTTAGTACTACCCAAGAAGCCTACCGCCGTTGAGACCGGTTTGCGGAGCAATGCCTGCATCACGGTAAAATTCTTGATCGGCGAGTACATCGGCACGGGTTCACCCAATGCAGCTGCTTTTATTCAGGAGTTCATGCAAAGGCACCCGCAGCCAACGCATCGGTCGTGGGCAACCTTACTGACACGGTATGCGCAAGCGTACCAAGGGCAACCAGGCAGAGAACAGGCAAACCGCCAAGAGCACATTTTGGATTTGCTACTTCCGGCGATGGTTCGCCCCTTCGATGCCCCCTTGATGTCAATACATAGGCGGGGTACGAAAACGAGTACCCCTTACTCGAATAACCTTTCTTCCGAAGACCGACCACGGGTAGCTTGAGGTAGTGCTTACCCGGGTTACCCCGTCGAGACCTTGGTTACCCTTTACCACAGGGCTGCCCGGCATTTTTGAATGACCCCACTTGGGTGCTTACTAAACCGGCAAGCCGGTGAGGCAGGCTTTAGCACTGACAACCAAATAGGTAGCCTTTTTAGAACGACAATTCACTGGTTCGCCTTTCACCGCAGCCCCCAGCCCGTTACATTTGAGTATGTCCCTTTCGGCCGATGCTGACAGTAACCGTATGCCCCAACTCGATTTATTTTCCGCTGAGCGCCCAACCCAACCCGCTCAGGCTCAACCTAGTATGCCTCAACTCGACCTGCAAACCCTCGAATCCTGGCTCTGGGATTCGGCCAACATCCTGCGCGGCAGCATCGACAGCTCCGACTTCAAAAACTACATCTTCGGCCTGCTCTTCCTGAAGCGTGCCAACGATGTGTTCGAGGAAGCCGTGGAAGCCACCATGGCCCGCGACGGCGTGAGCCGCGAGGAGGCCGAAGAAGAGCCCCACTTCAAAATGCCCGCCGAAGCCCGCTGGGCGGAGGTGAAGAAAGCCACCGAAAACATCGGCGTGGTGCTCGACAAGGCCTTCGCGGCCATCGAGCGCGAAAACACCCAGCTGGAAGGCGTGATGACGGCCACCAAGTTCGGCGACAAGGAGAAGCTCTCCGACGCCACCTTGCAACGCCTGCTGCGCCACTTCAACCAGCACTCCCTGCGCAACGCCGACCTCTACACCCCCGACCTGCTCGGCGACGCCTACGAATACCTCATTAAGCAATTTGCCGACGACGCCGGCAAGAAAGGCAGCGAGTTCTACACGCCCCGCGGCGTGGTGAAGCTCATCGTAGGCCTGATCAAGCCCGAGCCCAAAAACCGCGTGTACGATCCGACGTGCGGCTCGGGCGGCATGCTCATTGAGGCGGCCCGCTACATTGCCCAGCAGCCGGGCGGCAAAGTCGGTAACAACATCAACGTCTCGCTCTACGGGCAGGAGAAGAACCTGGGCACCTGGGCCATCGCTAAGCTCAACATGCTGCTGCACAACTTCAACAGCGCCGACCTGCGCAAGGGTGACACGCTGGTTAGCCCCCAGCACAAGAACTCCGACACCGAGCTCATGCTCTTTGACCGCGTGATCGCCAACCCGCCCTTTTCGCAGGACCGTTGGTGGACGCCCGCCGAAATCCACCAGGAAAAGAAGCTCGACAAGAAGGGCAAGGAAAAGGAAATTGCTCCGAACTACGCCAGTGCCGTCGTCGACAAGTTTGGGCGCCTGCACTACGGCATTCCGCCCCGGGGCTACGCCGACCTGGCCTTTTTGCAGCACATGCTGGCCGTGCTCAAGCAGGATGGCCGCATGGGCGTGGTGCTGCCCCACGGCACGCTGTTCCGCGGCGGGGCCGAAGGCTCGATCCGCCAGAAGCTGCTCGACGCCGACTTGGTGGAAGGCATCGTAGGGCTGCCCTCGGCGCTGTTTTACAACACCGGCATTCCGGCCGCCATTTGGGTGCTTTCCAAAACAAAGGCCGAAGCCCTGAAGAAAAAGGTGCTCATGCTCGATGCCAGCCAAGAGTTCAAGGAAGGCAAAAATCAGAACGAGCTGGAAGACCGCCACGTGGAGCGCATTCTGGCGGCCTACGCGGCGGCCCAGGATGAGGAGAAGTTTATGCGGGTGGTGGAGCTGACCGAGATCAAAGCCAACGACTACAACCTGAACATCTCCCGCTACATCGACCGCAGCGAAGCCGCCGCTGCCATTGATTTGCCGACTGTGCACGCGGCTCTGCGCGAGCTGGAAGCCAAAGAGGCTGAGATCGACGCCAAACTCGAACGCTTGCTGGAGGAGATTGGGATATGAAAACCGGAATGAAGCAAACCGTTATCGGGGAAATTCCGGCCGACTGGAAAGTAGCAAAGTTGGGCGAGGCAGGTAAGATCTTTAGTGGAGCAACACCTGACACGAAAGTGACTGAGTATTGGAATGGAGAGATTGCATGGTGTACGCCTACAGATATAACCGCGCTCAAGGGCAAAGTCTACATCAATAAAACCCAAAAACGAATTAGTGAAGCAGGCTTAATAAATTCCTCTGCCTCATTATTGCCTGTTGGTTCGCTGGTTATTTGTACGCGCGCAACGCTTGGAGATTGCGCTATTAATCTAATTCCGATCACCACAAACCAGGGGTTCAAAAGCATTGTTCCTAACGAAAATTGGAACATACATTTTCTATATTACCTGATTAATAACAGCAAGGAAATAATTCGGCGGTTGTCAAGTGGCAGTACGTTTCTGGAAATTTCCAAAAAGGCTTTCGAGAATATTGACGTACCGTTTCCTCCACTTCCCGAGCAGCAGAAAATCGCCGAAATCCTGTCCACGGTGGACGAGAAGATGGCCGTGATTGACGAACAGCTCGCGCAAACCCAGGAGCTGAAAAAGGGCCTGATGCAGCGCCTGCTGACGAAAGGCATTGGCCATACCGCGTTCAAAGACTCACAGCTGGGGGAAATACCCGAAAGCTGGGAGGTAGTCAAGCAGGCTGATGTCGCAACATTTTACAATGGCAGAGCATACAAGCTGACCGAGTGGGAAGCGGAAGGCACACCAGTGATCAGGTTACAAAACCTGACGGGTTCTGGAAAAGATTATTATTATTCAAACCTGAAATTGCCCGCACATCAATATTGCCACAATGGTGATTTGCTGTATATGTGGTCAGCTACTTTTGGGCCTGTGTGGTGGCGCGGCGATAAGGCAATTTTCCACTACCATATTTGGAAAATCGAAGTAAATGCTGAACGGCTTGATCAGAACTATCACTATTATCTCCTAGATAATGTAACCGCACGGATGAAAAGCCAGTCTCACGGTTCTGCTATGTTGCACGTCACGAAAGGTGGTATGGAAAAACTGCAGGTAGCCATTCCTCCTGTGCCTGAACAACGTCAGATAGCTGAGATTCTTACCACTCTCGATGACAAGCTGCAAGTTCTCACTGACAAAAAGGCCCAATATCAGGAACTCAAGCGTGGGCTAATGCAACAGTTGCTCACAGGCCAGCGCCGGGTGAAAGTGCCCGCGGAAGAAGTCGTGCTGGCATGAGCCAAGGCCCGGAGTTTCTGACCTCGGAACAGCCCGCCCTGGCGCTGCTCCAGCGGCTGGGCTACCAGTACCTCCCGGGTACGGCGCTGGCCGACGAGCGGCCCTACCTCACCCAGGCCGTGCTGCCCCAGCGCTTGCGTGACGCCCTTACTCGGCTCAATCCTGAGCTCAGTGACACCAACCAGCAAAAGGCTTACGATGTGCTCACTACGGAGCATACCGCCTCGCTACTGGAAGACAACCAGCGCGTGTGGGAGCTGCTGCGCGGCGACACGCTCACGCTAAAGCAGGCACTGCCCAGCGGCGAAGAAGCTTTCGTGCCCGTGCGCTTCCTGGACTACCAGAACCCGGCGAGCAACGAGTTCCTGGCCGTCAACCAGGTTACGTTTCACGGCAAGGCCGGCCATTCCATTCCGGATATCGTCCTGTATGTCAATGGCTTGCCCTTAGCCGTTATCGAGTGCAAGGCCAGCGGGGCCGCCAACGCCTGGAACAGCGCCTACAGCGACTTGGCCTTTTACCAGAAGAACTCCCCGCGGCTGTTCGTGTACAACCAAATCTGCGCCGGCATCTGGGGCGTGGGCGGGCGCTACGGGGCCCTCGGCGCCCCGCAGGCCTTCTACTCCCACTACCGCGCCGACGACGAGCCCGAGCTGGTGGCCCTGCTCGACGGCCGGCCGCCCACGGCCCAGGACCAGCTGCTGTATAACCTGTTCCGGCCCGAACGCCTGCTCGACCTGGTGCGCCACTTCGTACTGTTCGAGCTCGACGAAGGGCGCATCCTTAAAAAGCTGCCGCGCTACCAGCAGGTGCGCGCCGTGAACAACACCATCGCCAAGCTGCAAGCGCACCAGCAGGGCGGCGTGGTGTGGCATACGCAGGGCAGCGGCAAGTCGCTCACCATGGCCTACCTGACGCGCAAGCTCCAGGCCCCCGAGTACGGCTTCGACAACCCCACGGTGCTCCTCCTCACCGACCGCCAGGACCTGGACCAGCAGATCACGACCACCTTCCAGAACGTGGGCTTCAAAGGGGTGCAGCAGGCCCGCTCGGTGCGCCACCTCGACCGGCTGCTGCGCAACGACTACGGCGGCATCCTCACCACCACGCTCCAAAAGTTTCAGCAACCCTACGACCCGGATGCTCCCGCTGCGGACGCCCCGCCCGCCGAAGACGAGCTCGCCGCCCCGGAAACGGAACCCCAGCGGGTGGAGAGGCGCCTGCAGGATAACCTGCTCATTACCATCACCAAGGCCCTGCGCGACGGCAAGTGGGAGGAGCAGCGCCGCGAAGAAGTCCCGCTCGCAGTGCTCAGCGCCAAGCCCAACCTCTACGTGCTCGTCGACGAGGCCCACCGCAGCCACTACGGCTTCCTGGCCGCCTTCATGCGCACGGTGCTGCCGAACGCCAAGTTCGTGGCCTTCACCGGCACGCCCATTTCCAAGGAAGACAAATCGACGCTGGCCGAGTTTTACGGCGACCAGTACCTGGACGTGTACACCCTGGTCGAATCGGTGGCCGACGGCGCCACCGTGCCCCTGCTCTACGACGCCGGCATTGCCCGCCTCGACGTCAAGAAAGCCGAGCTGGACGCCGAATTCGAAACCCGGTTTGGCCACGAGTCGGAAGAGAAGCAAGCCCAGCTCAAGGAAGCGGCCCTGCACCAATACCAACGCTCAGCCGGCCGCCTTCGCGACATCAGCCGGCACTTGCTCGAGCATTACCGCGACAAGATCTTCCCCGACGGGCACAAAGCCCTGCTGGTGTGCGCGGGCCGGCAGGCCGCCCTCGATTACCAGCAAACTATGTTGGCCCTGAAAGAGTCGGGCTTTCACCACTTCACCACCAAAGTGGTGGTCAGCTTGGGTTCGCCCAAGTCGGACCCCATTGCCGCCGACCATTTCGAGCGGGTCGCCTGGAACCGGGACAACCCACACGACCCGCGGCCGCTGCTGGTGACGCCCCCCGAAGAGATTAAGGCCGTCACGGAGGATTTCAAGCTGCCCTTCGGCGACGAATCCCTGCTCGACCAGTCGGGCACCCGCAAGAAGCACGACAACACGGCCATCCTGATTGTGTCGGACATGCTGCTGACGGGCTACGACGCGCCCATTGCCGGCTGCCTCTACCTCGACAAGCCCCTGAAAGAGCACAACCTGCTGCAGGCCATTGCCCGCGTCAACCGCACCTACAAGAGCAAAGCGGCGGGCTACATCGTGGACTACAACGGCATCACCCAGCACCTGCTGCAGGCCCTGGAGATCTTCAGCGGCGACGTGCGCCCCGACGACCTCCTCAAAAACCTCAGCGAGGAAATTCCCCAGCTCGAGCTGAACCACGCCAAAGTGCTGGCCTTTTGCAAGCCCCTCAAAGCCGACCGCCACGACCGCCGCGCGAGCTTCATCGACGAGTGCGTCCAGTTCATCGAGCCGCTGCACCGCCGCGACGAGTTCAAGGCCCTGCTGAAGGCCTTCAACAAATCCGTGAACCTCGTGCTGCCGAATCAGGCGGCCCTGCAGTACCAGGCGGATTTCAAGCTGTTCAACGAAATCAAGGTGCGCGCCCGCAACGCCTACCCCGACGACGACGAGCTGCGCATCAGCCCCGACGAGAGCCAGATGCTGCGGCAACTGCTCAACGAGCACCTCACCTCCCAGGGCGTGCAGAACCTGCTGGCCGCGCCGGTGAGCATCATCGACCGCGAGCAGTTTCGGCAGGAGCTCCTCAACGCCTCGCCCGGCACCAAGATGCTCACCATGCGCAACCAGCTCAAGCACGTCATCCGGCTGGGCCTGGACCGCAACCCCGATTTCTACAAGCCCCTG
Source organism: Hymenobacter jejuensis (assembly GCF_006337165.1). Classification (NCBI taxonomy): domain Bacteria; kingdom Pseudomonadati; phylum Bacteroidota; class Cytophagia; order Cytophagales; family Hymenobacteraceae; genus Hymenobacter; species Hymenobacter jejuensis. Next base: position 4,100,991 of record NZ_CP040896.1, on the reverse strand, counting down.
GCCCAGCGCCTGGAAGAGCTGCTGCAGGCGTACGAAGCCCAGCGCCTGGACCAAACCCAGCTGCTGCTGGCCTTCGGCGCGTTGGCCGAGGACGTGCGACACGAAAACCGGGAAGGCCACGCCGAAGGATTTCTCACGGACGGGCAGATTGCCATCTTCAACTCCATGAAGACGATCTTTGCCGGGGAAGCCGCCGCAGCCACCGTGCAGCTCTTCGAGCTGGTGAGCGGCGAGCTGGAGATCGTGGGCTGGCGGGAGAAGGGCGAGGTGCGCAGCGACATGGAAAGCAAAATTCGCACCCTGTTGCTCGACAAGTTGCCGCGCCCCCAGGCGCGGGAGAAGGCCCGGGAGCTCGTAGAGATTTTGCGAAAAAACTAACCATGCCCAGCGTACAGTACGGCGAGACCACCATTCACTACACCGTGCAGGACAGCCCCCAGCTGAAGGCCCATTACCTCAGCGTGGAACAACACGAGGGCGTGGTGCTCAAGGGCCGGCGGCTGCCCGGGCCGCAGGCCGACCGCCTGGTGCTGCAGAAAGCGCGCTGGGTGCTGGAAAAACTCGACCTCGTGCGAACGGCGGTCTCCGAAGACCTGGTGACCGGCGCGCGCATTGGCTACCTGGGCCGCCGCTACTACGCCGAGGTGGTGGCCGAGGCCGGGCGCCCGACCCCGCACATCGACTTCAACCACTCCCGCTTCCGGCTGTACGCCGACCCCGCCGCACACGACCAGGCAACGATGCACGGGGCCTTAGATCAGTTTTTTCGCGCGAAGGCCGAAGAGAAGCTGCCGCCCCGGGTGCAGCTGTGGGCGGCCCGCACGGGCTTGGCGTACCGCGAGGTCAAGGTGCGCACCATGGCCAAGCGCTGGGGCAGCTGCACCCCGACCAACACGATCCTGCTCAACCCGGACGTGATCAAGCTGCCGTATTCGCTGATCGATTACGTCATTGTGCACGAGCTGTGCCATACGAAGGTGAAGGACCACTCCAAAGAATTCTGGGCCGAGCTGGCCCGACACTTGCCCAACTGGAAAGAGTTAGATGCGCGCGTGAATCGCTTTCGGCTGTAGCTTAAGAAATTGCTGACCCTGCCAACATCCTACAACACTAAAAAAGGCGAACTGCGGAAAACGCAGCCCGCCTTTTTAACCTAATCCTTCGTCGCGCCGTAACTTCCCGCTTGATATGACAACGGCCTGCCGGCTGCGGATCGAGGCGTTTCTAAAAGGGCATGTCTTCATCCGACTCCAGCCATTCTCGCGGGCAGCTGCTTTCGCATTTTTGTAACTCCCGTAGGTGCACCCAGGTAATGGCCAGATGAAAGTTCTTGTCCATAAACCACAAATTTCTAGGCCTGAACGGGAGCTCTAAGGAAATGCCAATCTTGAGCTGCTGGTATAAATGCGCTGAGAACGTGAAATGCAACAGCAATCGTACCTCGCGCTCGGTTAGCTTCAGGTATTCATCCGTGCTCGTACGGAACAAGAGAAAGCCCTCGGTGTCATCCCAAATCAGGTACAGCTCCGTGCGCTGGTCAACGACAAAATCGTGCAGTTCGAAATAAAAGGAGCTCAGTTCTCCAACTGTCCAGCTCAATAGCTGGTTGTTCATTTGCGTGAAGTATCTTTTATTGGCTTTCATTTTGGTCAGTGCTTTTTCAAAAGAAGTGGGACCGTTTGGAATCTGTTCGACTCAGGCGGCCTGTTTCAGCTCGGTAGTGCTTTGGAAATGGACGCGGTCAGATTCTGCTTTGCGCAGGAGTTCAGGTTCTATCTTGGGGCTCAACTTATACTCACGCTCAAAAGCCTCGAGAAGCGTATTAATGACGTGATCCTGGTCGCATTCCAGGCACACGATCGAGTCGTGAATCGAGGCACACCACACGCCCATTTCCTGCAAGTGAGTCATGACACAGTCGAGCATGAATGCCGCTTCGGTTCGCTGTAGGGTCGTGGCCAAATTCTTGTAATTGGGCGTCTTAAGCTGCTGCAACAGCCGGTACACATCGGGAAAGTGTTCGATGAACTTCTTGCCGAACTTACTCTTTTGCGTATGCCAGTCTTTGCAGAAGAACACCTGGGAAAACAACTTCACCTTGAAGTTCTTTCGGCCAAACGGATTGCGCCCCGGGTCGATGTCGACGCCGACGAGCTCAGCCATGTACTCGTAGAACTGCCCCGTGCTGGTTAAGCGAATGTAGTTCTGCACGTTCGCCGGCATGGCTTGCGCCTTGCGCTGGTACGCCTCGCGCAGCAACAAGCAGGCAAAGAAAGGTTGTGAATTGGCAATGTCGCAGTTGACGAGGCGCTCGTGCGGAAAATATTGGTGCACAAGAAACGGACGCAAATCACGACTCAGGTTGGTTAGATTCGTGTACACCCGCGAACCCAGCCCCCGGCGCAAGGGCACGTCGAAGTCGCCGGCAGCGAACACAGTGATAACTTGCTCGTTTTCTTCGTGCGCTTCGCGCCGGGAGCGGCGAGCCAACTCATAGAGTGTCCGCCCAGGGTTTTTGGCGCGCAGCTCCTTCCACTTCTTGACCGACGGCAGGCGCACCAACGGATCAGCCGCGGCAGCGCGCAGCACCTTATATACATTGCCGGATAAGCTCCGCGTGCTCAGGACCGCGTGGTGGGCGTCTAGAAACGACTCGGTGGCGCGGGTCGCCGCAGCGTTGTGGGCGCGGGCGGCAGCGGCCTCCATGCGAAAAGCCAGCATATCCTGGTGCACGCGCTGGAGGAACCCGTCCTGCAGAAGCGGCATTTGGCAGCGTTGTTGTCCGCGCGCCAAGCGGTTGGCAAAGGTAGCCTTGCTCACCGGCACGCGGCGGCTGGGCTGACCGCGGTAGCGCGCGTGCCACCGGTAGCCTTTGCTGACCACGCCGGGGATGTAGCACTTATCGCATTCGATCACTTCATTTTGAAGCAAAAGTTCTTTGATCTCCTTGATATACTTGCGCGGGATAAACCCGGCCAGCGACTCGAAGTGCAAGGGGCTGTAGTCCTCGGGGCCCAAGCGCACATCGGCCATTCGTAGGCATAGAATCTTGTGGAGGACGAAAGCGACCTGGTCCTGGTGATCGGTGATCCAGCGGGGCGATTTGCTCCAGCGACGTAGCAGTGCGGGCAGGGTTTCGGCAGCGATGGCCTCCGGCACGTACAGCATCGGCTGAGCGGTGGCCACCGGGCACGTGCGGGGTTTGGCTGTTGCGGCTGCCTTCCGGGAAGTGTTGCGGGGAGTACGGGTAATCGGCAAGGGGCGGAGAATAAGAGATCGAAAAGAGAAAGGGTCACGGGCCAGCAAGCTGGGCAGTCAGGTCCACGTAAAAGATACCGAAAACCTGGAACACTCTCCTTCTTTATGCCCCTACCGCCTGCAAAGGGCATTTTGGCATCTTACGCATGCTAAGCCTCTGGTTCCAGAAGGCGAGCGTTACGCCAAGAAGTGGGGGCAACTCTTCACGGCCTTCGGCGGTACCAGATCTCAGTACCCCAAAGGGCAGGCATTGCGAAAGTTCGAGTTGATTGTGCTCGACGGCTGTAGCGCGTCAACACTTGGCCAAGCAAGGTCGACGCTAAAAATGACCAAGATAGTAGTCATATATAGCGCGGAGTCCTCGGGGGCCCTGGAGGTGGGCCGGGCGGTGGCGCCGGTGGGTCGGGTTGGTGGCCCGGGTTGGTGGCCCGGGTTGGAGGCGCCGGTGGGCCGGGTTGGTGGCGTTTTTTAATTTTCCTGTGTTGCGGCCCTTTTTTTTGCACTTCTTGCACTTCGCACTTTGTGCCTCTCCCTTCTGTCGGGGAGGCCCTCTTTTCGTTTTTTGGGGGTCCCCGCTGGACTCCTTTTTCTGGCCTTATCGGTAGTGGGGTAGCGGTTTGTGCGTTTCGACGATGAGGCTGGTTTGTTCTGCTTCGGATGCTTCGGAGCCCTCTTGAGATCTGCTGCGATTAGCCGGCTGGGCGCGCCAGATGCGGCATGCGGAAGAATACCTCGCCATAGCGTCGAATGGCCCCTTGCATGTCCCCGGCTGGGGCGTTGACCCAAAACTCGCCGGCCTGGCGCACAGCGTAGTCTTGCAGCCCGCCATTGGGTGCGGTGCCGGGTTCGCTTGTGATGTCGCGGAAAAAATCTGCCTCCAACGGCGGGTGATGCCCGGGGAACAGCTGGCTCGGGTCGGTCAGCGGCTGGGGCATTACCCGTTCGTCGACGGCGCCCGTGGCGGTGCGCCAGTGGGCCTGTGCGGGCTCGCCGGGCGGCTGGTAGAGGAACCCGTCCAGCGAATAGGCTTCGCTCAGGCGCGTGCCCAGTGCCAACAACCAGGACGCGGCCGGCGCCCCGTGCCAGCCCGCCGGCGGAAACACCAGGAAGCTTACCTCGTCCACTAGCTCGTCGCAGACCCGGCCCGCTTCGTCACGCACGCACTCCGGGAAGGTACCGAAGACGGGGAAGTAGCGGGCATGGGCCCGGACCAGGTCCACGCGCAGGTTCGCCGTGGCGTGGCGGTTCAGGGCCCGGCTGTGTTCGAGCGCAGCGGCCGTACACGCATCTGGACCAAAGCGCGCGGCCAAGCGACGGCAGGCGCTCACCGCCAGCAAGCCTTGTGGCGCGTGGGCACGAACCAAGCTGGCAAAGGCGGCCTTCGGTAGGTATTGCTTGGGCAGGGTGTAGAGACTGTTCGAGACCATGGTGATAGGAAAATAGTAGAAGAAAGACCATGCCAGGTACCCCGACCACGGCTTACCGGGGTGGCGGGGCCAGTTGCCACAATTCTACGGTCAGGATCACGTAAGCCACAAAGCCGGGCCAGCCAATGCCGGTCAGCTCGGCAAACCAGGCGTACAGGGCGGCTTCGACCAGCAGAAAGGCCCCGATCAGCAGCAACGGCAGCACCACGGCCAACGCCCGGTTGAAGAGCGAAAGCAGCAGCACGAAGGGGCCCAGTAGCACGACGAGCCCCAGCGTCGTCTCGCTCGCCCAGCACAATATGCTGCCGGCCACCAACAGAAAGAGGCCCGCCCCGCCCTGTACCCGGGTGAAGCCATGGCCCACCCGGTCAAGCGGCGCCACCAGGGCCCGCAGCACAAAGAGTAGCGGCCAGCCCGTAAGCCCGGCCCACCCCGCGAGTAGGGCCAGCATGCCCAGGTAGTTGGCCAGGGTCAACGGCGTCTGAGCGCCTTGGAAGAACGCGAGGAAGGGCATGGCAACACGAAAGGAGTTTTGGGACGAGGCGACGCTGATCATCGCCACCTGGGTAACCCAGGGCCGACCTAGAGCAGCGAACCCGCGAAACTTACTTTTTTCCTTATACTTTGTTGATAATCAAATAGTTACGTCAAATCAATACTTATTTTTACATTCCTTTTCGGACGGATTATCCTACGCCGGCGGTGGCCGCGCCCCGGGCAGGTTCAGGTACAACAAAGCGGGCCGCAAATCCAAAAAGTAACAGTACCTCGACGCCGAATAACGGCTAATGAGGGGCCCCTAAAAGCCCTCATCGGAGCTATTTTTGCACCCGAATAACGAGCCCCCAGTGGCATTTCCGGCCTCTTGAACGAGAAACAGGGCCGCGCGTACGCCGAGGCCGTTACAAAACCCGGTAGTTGGGTACCCCCTCCCCGTGTGAAAGTATCCCCCCTCGGGGCGTGCCTCTCTCCCGGGGGTCTTTGTAGGAGGTGCGCCCCGCGAATTTTTGGCAAAATTTAGCGCCGTGTCAGCCCACAGTATACTAGGATACGTGGCTTAACCGCATGGCCTGGGCACTGAGTAAAAGGGTCACTAGGCAGGATGGGGACAAGGGGTTGGGTAGATCAATCCATCAAAAACGCGGCATACCACCGCCCACCGGGAGGAGCACTAAAAGCAGGGCCTGGGACTAGTCTTCCCGCTCCTAGGCCCTGCGTTGTTCTCCGAGATAAGGGTTATGGCGTAATACGAAACCAATCTACGTCGGCGTAGCCGCCGATGCGCCTTTCGGGTTGGGTGCCAGCGCAAAACAGGCCCACCTTGGCGCCGGTCCACTTGTCGGGCTTGGCCACAAATGGCTCGCCAATGGGCCGAAACGAAGCGCCGTCGTCTGTGCTGTAGCTGAAGCGGCAAGTCGCTTCGGGCCCGCTTACCTGCACGCGCAGCTGTACTTCGGCGCCGGGCAAGGGCTGCTCGGCTACGACCTGCTCGGGGGTACCGCTGGGTGCGTCTCGGCATCGCATTTGCGCGACGCGGTAACCTTCGGCCTGTTTGGTTACGGCCAGGTAAGCGTAGTCATTGCCCACGATCAACAGGCCCGCTTTTTTGCCTTGCCACACGTCCCATTCAAGGGTAAGTTTGACTTTGGTGGTGGCGGTGAAGTCGGCGGCCGGAAACTTTTGCAACAGCAGGTTTGGCACTGGCCACAGGTTGGTAGCGTCTTTGGGCACCGGAACCGCAAACAGCCGCAAGAAGCCTTGCCCACGCAACAAGGCGCTCCATGTCACCCGGGCGTTGGCCTGCCATTGCCATTGCTGGCCCAAGGTATCGGAGTTGAACTCGTCATTTTCAGGTGGGGTGCCCAGCGCATACGTGTGCCCCACGTTGGGCTTGCGGTAAGTCAGTACGGGTTGGCCTTTACCGTCGCTATCGGGGTCTTCGCCAATCACAGGCCAATCGTTTTTCCAGCGCATCGGCTGCAGGTGCAGCACCCGCCCATAGGCCCCCCGATCTTGAAAATGCAGAAACCAATCTTCTTGGCCGTTGGGCGTGGTCACCCATGCTCCTTGATGCGGGCCGTTGATGTTGGTCTTGCCTTGATCCAGCACGACCCGCTCTTCGTAAGGACCATACAGGTCTTTCGACCGCAAAACCAGTTGCCAGCCGGTGGCCACACCGCCGGCTGGCGCGAAGATGTAATAGTAACCGTTCCGCTTATAAAGCTTGGGGCCTTCGGTGGTGTGGTTGGAATCGTGGCCCGAGTAAACGTTGCGGCCTTCGTCGAGCAGGCGCGTGCCGTCGGGGCTGAGGCGGTGAAGCGTGAGCAGGCTGTTGACGCCGGCCCGGCTCCCGGCCCACGCATGCACGAGGTAGGCCTGCCCATTGTCGTCCCAAAAGGGAGCCGGATCAATCAACCCTTTGCCGCCTTGCACCAGCACGGGCGAGCTCCACGGCCCCGCCGGGTTGGGGGCCTTGATCATGTAAATGCCAAAATCCGGGTCGCCCCAGAAGATGTAAAACTGCTTGGCGTGGTAGCGGAAGCAGGGTGCCCACACGCCAAAGCCATGCTGGGGCGTATCGAACATTGCGTTAGGTACGCGGGGTAGCGCATTGGCGATAAGCCGCCAGTTCACCAAGTCCTTAGAATGCAGAATTGGCAGGCCCGGGGAGGCATTGAAGCTCGACGCCGTCAGGTAATAATCCGAGCCCACGCGCACCACGTCCGGATCGGAGTAATCCGCGTTGAGCACCGGGTTTTTGTAGGTTCCGTTGCCTTGATCGGCTACCCAAACGGCGGAGACCGGCGTCTTGCTCGTCGTTGTGGCAGCATGACTCATGCCATTGCTGGAGGTCCGGACGGAAACCGTTTTGCAGCCAGGTGCCAACAGCAGACTCAACCCTAAAACTGCAGCCCAACGCCTATGGCTTGCACTCAAAGTCCGTCTCCACTGCTTCCGAACTCCGCCTTTGCTTTTCATTATTTTTTTACACAAAAACTTAATTATCAGCAGTTAAACCCAGTTTCCTCACCCTACTTTTCGCAGATGCAAGGGCCGTTGCGAGGACTCGCGCAGCAGGAGCCGGGGGGCGAGCAGCAGGTGACACGGCGCCACGGGCCGCCCTGCCGCTCGCACCTGTTCCAGCAGCAAGCGCAACGCCGCGCGGCCCAGAGCGGCGCACTGCTGATCCACGGAGGTGAGGCCGGGCGCGGCCAACTCAGTAAACCGCGCGTTGCTGAAGCTGGCCAAGGCGACTTCGTCGGGCACGCCCAGGCCTTGCGCTTCCAAAACCTGACGGGCGCCGACGGCGGCCACATCTTTTGCCGTCAATACCGCGTCGGGCCGTTGCGACAGCGTCAGCAACTGCGCCATGCCCTGCCGCCCGGCTTGTACGCTCAGGTCGCTTTCGTGCACCAACTGCGCCTCGAAGGGTAACCCGTGGGCCAGTAGCGCCTCACGGTAGCCGCGAAGGCGGTGGTGGAAGACACTCACGTGCAGCGGGCCTGTGAAGTAGGCGATGCGGGTTCGGCCTTGCTCAATCAGGTGCGCGGTCATTTGGTAGGCGCCGCGGTAGTCGTCGAGCACGACGGCACTAAACGATGGATCTTCCGGTACACGGTCGAAAAATACCAGCGGCACCTGCTGTCGCACCGCCTCGAAGTGCCCAAAGTCCCGGGTGGAACTCGCTAGCGAGACCAACACGCCTTCGACCTGCGCGTTCAGCAGCAGGTCTAGGTTTTTCCGCTCCTGGTGCTCGTCTTCGTTGGATTCGCAAATCATTACGTGCCACCCCGCCTTCGTAGCCTCGGTGGTGATGGTGTGCAGGACTTCGGGAAAGAAATGCCCCGTCAGGTGGGGCACCAGCACGCCCAGCGTGCCGCTGCGACCTTTGCGCAGGCCGGATGCCAAATGGTTGGGCCGGTAGTTCAACTTCTCGGCCAACTGGCGCACGCGCCCCTTCGTGGCCTCACTGACATCGCTGTGGTCCGACAAAGCCCGCGAGACGGTGGAGGTGGCAACGTTTAGCTGCTGCGCTAAGTCCGCAATGGAAACGCGACGGTTATACATACATTTACAAATTGCTTATGGTCAAATACCTGCAACCCGCTTCCCGTTTTTTCAAAAAGCTACTTCCAGGGGTGAGGCCAGGCGGCGCGCATACTTCGCCAAGTACTGATCCCAGTCCGCGGCATTCTTGAACTGCCCGCTTTTGGTCCAGCCAAAGCCGGCATAATACACCAGCGTGTTGTCCTTCGGCGTGGCCATCACTAGCAGATGGCTTTGTTCCTTGGCTTTGGTGCGGTGGTCTTTCCAACCTTGCACTTGCCGGGGTGCCAACACGACTCCGGTACCGAGGAAGGCGTCGTCTATGGGCTCCCAGTAGCGAAACCAGCCTTGTGCGGGTTCCCCTTTCACCACCCCGCGTACCCCGTTGGGTTCGGCGTGCAGGGTGGTGCCAATGGTCACGTTCGGCAACGGCTTGTTGGCCGCAATTTGCTCTTCAAAACGGGTCAGGTTGGAGCCCAAATCGAGGCTGATGAGTTTCTTCTCCGTGATTGTGCGGCCCTTAGCCTGCCAGGGAGCGTAGGTCAGCTCAAAAAGGGTGCGAATGGGACCGTCAGCCAGCTTCTTGTAGGAAGTGAAGTTGCGCGAGACGTAGAGCGAGTCCTGGTCCCAGACCCCGATGCCGGCAAAGCCGCGGCTGTCGCCCACGTGATAGGGGTCGTAGCCCTCGCCGTGGTCGATGTGGTAGTAGCCTACTTCCTTGCCGTTGGCGGCATACCACTTGTCGATTATGGGGTACGACACGCGCTTAAGCCAGCAGTCCATGCCGCTGGTAAGAGTGCCACCGGCCTCTTTGGCCACCACCAAGCGCTCGGCTTCGGGGCCGTAGGTGCGGAACGCCACCCGGTCGTTTTCCCAAGTGTAGTCGTCGGTGCGCTCGGGCACAAAGCGCGAATACGTAGTGTATTGACTTTTAGACTGTTGCGCGGTTATTGTTTTAAAGCCCGTTATCGTAAACTCTTGGGTAGCATTGGCTTTGATGTCGGTCTGAATCAGCAGCTCGTCGATGCGGCCGTCGCCGTTGTTGTCCACGGGTTGGCTCACGACGGCTTTGCCTGCGGCGTCCTTCACCAGCAGGTTTTGGGCGCCGTAGGTATTGATTAACTCACGGAGCCGGCTGGCCGGAAGGCTAACCGTTTCGGCTTTGCGGTCGAGGTTCAGCTTGTTGCGGACGGTGAACGACTTTGGGTTGACGGCGGGAGCGGTGGCACTCAGCAGGCCAGTAGCCAAGAGCAACCCGGCAGCGGGAACAAGAAGAAGGAAGCGCATAAAGTAGAAGGAATGGAAAGGCAAATTATGTGCAGCCCCACCCCTAACCTTTCTGACCCCTCCTGATTGCCCAGCTTTTCGCCCAAATATATCCGGGCACGCATGGCGCAGACAATGAGCATCCGGCAAACAAAAAGGAGGCGACTATCCGGCCGCCTCCTTTTTCCTAAATGCTGCACCCCGTAGTTCTACTTGGTCAGCGCTAAGCGTTGCGTGTACAGCTTGCCGCCAAGCGATAATCGACAGGTATAGAGTCCATTGGCCAAAGCCTGGCCCGATAACGACACATGGTAGTCCTGATCAGCCTGGGCTTGCCCTTCATAGAGCGTTGCCACCAACTGTCCCAACGCATTGTACACCTGAAGTTTGGCTTGCGTGGTTTGCGTGGCCCGGAAGTGCACCGTAGTGCTTTCTGCAAACGGGTTGGGGTAGGCCTCGAAAATGGGGGCCGTAGTCGCAAGGGCGGGCGCCTTCAGTTCCTGCCCTGGATTGCGGCTTGCGGTGGGCGCGCAGCTGCCGAGTTGGTCGCCGTGGCCTAAGTGCGCGTTCAGGGCACCAGCAGCCACGCAGATCACCTGGCCCTTATGGCATACTTGCACCTTATCGCTGCCCGCGCCACAGCGCACGTCCTCCACCGTCAGTGTGAGCGTAGTGGTGGCCTTGCAGCCGGTGCTGCTCGTGGCCGTCACGGTAAAAATGTAAGTGCCGGCCGCCGTGGGTGTGAAAACCGGGGCGGCGCTGGTAGCATCACTCAGACCAGTAGCGGGGCTCCAGGCATAAGAGCTGCCGCCCGACGCAGTAAGTGTGGCGCTCTGTGGCCCGTAGCCAATGTACAGCGTGGGCACCCCGTTTACATACACACTGCTCGGCGTCGCGACAATGCTGGGGCTGGGTTTCTCGCCCAGCACCGTGACCACAGCTGTTCCGGAGGCAGAATTACCGCTTTCATCGGTTACGGTCAGGGTTACCTTGTTTGGACCTACCTGGTCACAACCGAAAGTGGTTTGATCCAGCACCAGCTTCAGGTTGGCCGCTGCCGTGTAGTTATCCGAACTGCCCTCGTTCACCTGCGCGGGCGCAAGGACAGCGCTGCCGAACTCGTTCAGCTGCAGGGTAATATTCTTGGTCTGGACCGTGGGCTTGGTAAGGTCTTGCACTTCAAAGCTCTGCTCCACGTTGGCGGCCGCCAGATAGTTAGCGCTACCGGCTTGCGAGGCTTGCAGAATTATAGTACCGATGCCCGTCACCGTGAGCAAGGAGCCGCTAAGCTGCGCCGGCCCGCTGCTAACTGTCACAGTTACGGGCAAGCCCGAACTGGAAGTGGCTACTACGGGCACCTCGATGGGGCCCGATCCATATACCTGGTTACCAACCGGGGCAAAGGTGATTTCCTGATTTCCCTTGGCAACCGTTAGGGTGCGGGTGATGGCTTCCGCCGGATAATACGCGTTGTTGCCGGGCTGGGAAGCCGTAATTTCGGCACTGCCCGCGCCCACAAGGTGAACCCGGCCGTCCACGACGGTGGCTACCTCGGGGTTAGAGCTCCGGTAGGTTATTGCCAGGCCAGCACTGCTCGTAGCAGGAGTGAAATCGGCGTCGCCTACTTTCTTTTCGGCAAGAACCGGAAACACAACATCTTGATAATCAGGCGCCACAAACCCCTGCAGCTCCTCCACGGTTTTAACCGTTTTTACCCAGTCGACCAGGTAGCCGGCTTCGCCGGACGTGATGTCGGCCACTTTAAGCTGAAAAAGTGCGAGCGCCGTGGGGGCAGAAAGCAAAGTACCATCGGGGCCAAACCCGGTTTTGCTCAGGTCGAAGTAGTAGATGTGCTCGCCGACCTTGCCCGTGTAGCGGTTGCCGCCGTTGCCGAAAGAACCCAAGTTTGTATCCAACGTCAGGTTGACAACGGCAGGGTTCTTGAGTTTGATGGCCAAAATGGGGTAGTTGGCAGGGTATAACGTGGCGCCGGCGGTTCTTTTTATGTCGCCCCGCCCCTTACCGCCCGCCAGGGTTGCAAGGCTGACCTTTAGCTGTCCGTTTTCAGCGATGGCCGTAGAACCACTCGTTGCCGGGGCCCACCCATCGGTACCGGCTGTAAAGTTGTCGTTGATCAGGCCCGTATTCGGATCATACGCTAGCAAGTCGTTCACGCTCTTCACCGTTTTCACCCAATCGACGGTGTAGCTGCTCTCGCCGGACGTGATGTCGGCTACTTTAAACTGGAACGTGCCCAGAGAAGTAGGCGTCGTAATAAACATGGGCCCGGCGCCGAAACCGACCTTGGTCATGTCGTAGTAATAGATGTCCTCACCTACTTTTCCCGTCCACTTGTTGGCGCCGTTGCCATAGGCACCCAAGTTGGTATCCAACGTCAGATTTACCGCTGCCGGCTTTTTCATCTTGATGGCCAGGATGGGGTAGTTGTTGGGATATAAGGTCGTGTTGGGCTTTTTCATGTCGCCGCGGCCCTTACCGCCCACTGGGGTCACAATCGTGATTTTCAGCTGCCCATCCGCTGCCGTTGCCGTGGAGCCCGCAGTTGCTGCCTGCCACCCATCGGTACCCGTGGTGAAGTTGTCGTTGAGCAGGCCAACTGCCGGGTCAACAGCGCCGCCGGTGTACTCATAATCTTCTTTCGGATTCAGGTAAAAGAACAGCGAGCCGTAGCCGGGGTTGTCGGCCCCGAAGGGCGCCCCTTCAGGTCCTGTTCTGCCCAGAACTTCCAAGGTGTAGGGCATTTTCTGGTTTTTGCGAAACACGTAGTGGTTGTAGGCGATTTCGAAAACCGCCCGAAAAACTCCGCGCTCCACGGCGGAAATAGCCTCGGGAGTATAATCCGTGTAGTTTTTCTCGCAGTAGTCGTAGCTTGTTTGGTAAGGCACGTCGTAGCCTAAGTTATACTTGGCCGTGTACTCGTACCCGCGCATGATGGCGTTGTTGGAAGCTGAATACAGGTCCGTGCCCTGCTTCAGTGCGATTTCGGCGATTTCGGCCAAGGAGCCAATGGCCAGCATCGTGTGCGGCTGGTCGCGGTTGCTTTCCTGTAGCTGCCCGGCAGGAGTCAGCACATAGCGGTCGATGCTGCCGTTGCCTTCGCCGTAGTAGAAGTAGTTTACCACCTTGTTGAACATGGGCGTGTCTTCGCTGAAAATGGCAATCGCCATCAGCGCCTTCATGCAGATAATGTCCCAGTTGCCGTGGGCGCAGGGCTTGAAGTTTTGCAGGGTGGGGTAAAACACATTCTTCAGCATGGCTTGGCATTTCTGCACCCGGTCGGCGCCCCACGCTGGGTAGGTGGAGCGCATTAGCTCGGCCGCGTTTGCCAGCATAAAGCCGTACAAGCCGTTGAGTTCGGCGTCGGTGCCGGCAATGCCAACCGTAAAGTCAGCGTAGGCATCGATAATTTCCACGGCTTTTTGGGCGTGGGCTTCGTTGCCGGTGATGTTCCACATCAGGGCATTGTAGTAGGCGGCCATAAAGTCGCTTTCCACACCGTTCTTCACGGCGCCGCCGGAGGCCGTCCCCGTAGGCGTTGCGATGGTCAGGGTAGCATCGCGGGTAAGCAGCTTAAAAGGCCCGGCTTTGGCGTAAGAAGACGAAGCCTTAGATGAAGCGGCCAGCAGCTGATAGCTTTTATAAGCGCGACCAAACTTAGTGTCTACCAAGCTTTTGATGCGGGCTAAATCAGCTGCATTGTGCAGCAATCCTGGATGAACAAACTGCCCAGTATATTCAAATACGGGGTGCGGCGTGCCCACCGGCGTTGCGTAAGCGCGCAACTCATCTACTGAGCTAAAAGTCTTCACCCAGCTCACCTCAAAGGAAAAATCCTTGGCGGCAATCTCTGCCTGGGTGAGGACGATTTCCGCGAGTTTGAACTGAAACAAAGACACGGTAGTAGGCTGGGTACGTGACAGGGTTGTGCTGCCGAGCTTTCCGGTTGACAGGTCCCAGTAGTACACGTTGCCCGTGGCCGTCTCGATCTTGGTGGCGTTGTTGTTGGTGCCGTTATACGAGCCCAGGTTGGTGTCAAAGAAGAAATTTGCCCGCGGGGGCTTGTTGAATTTGACCGCGACAATGGGGTGCGTGCCGGCGTGAAAAGTAACTCCGCCGCTTTTCTGAAAATCGCCGCGGTAGTAGCCCCGGCTGGCATCTTGCACGGCCATGTTCACGACCAGCTGACCGTTTGTTACCTGGCTGGAAGAGCCGGTCACTGGGGTAATCCAGCCGGAGTTGCTGCCCGTCGAGAAATCATCGTTCAGCGCCCCTTGCTGGGCCAGCGCCGACGTGTGCAGCAGCGTAAGGCCGCCTAGGCAAAAAAATGCCGAAAGCATGGTCCCGCTTATCCGCCGGGGCCTGAGTTTGGCGACCGTAAACGTGCGAGCCCATAGTGCCAGCCACAGTACTCTGCGCAAGAGCCGACTGGCCCGTAGGTTAGTAGTAGGTTTTGTCATAAGATGGTGGGGTTGAGAATGTAATAACCATACCATCAGGCTTTTGCAACCGACGGTATGCTAAGCTGAAAGTAGACTGCTACTTCCGCCTAGCCTCCCTGAACCTACCTGATGACTATAATTTTTAAATATAGAATGGTACTCCACCGTGCTTGGTAAACGACGATCAGTGCTTCGTAAGCATGGGGAGTATGCGAATGAGCCGAAAGCCTACAATCAGGCTTACTTGGTGATATAGAATGTTTGCAGTACTGGCGTAGCCGTCTGAAGCTTTGGCTCATGGCCACGGCCGTACTGCCAAGCCACCACCGTTACCTTTACCGGGAATTTGGCACGGGGTGGCACCTCGCTGAAGATGAGCGAATTGCCTTTCAACTCAACTGGGCCTTCCTGCACGTAGTAGTGCACGGGCACGTTCGCGTCGGAAGTAGCTGCGAGCGGCACTGTACTGTGTTTCAGCCTCTTGGCCTTCACATTGGCCAGGGGCGGAAAAGTGATGTGCTGAGCGGCCCCTTCTTTATTCTGGAGCGGAAACCGAAGGTTGGCCTGCTGCACAGCGCTCTTGAACCGGGCGTCGCCGGGGTGGCTCGCCAGCAGCCAGATGTCGTTGGAGCGGCGCGGATTATCCAGGCCCATTCGGTAGAATTGGATGGCCCAGGTGTCGGGGCCAGTTTGCACAACCGGACCGGTGATGCGCGATACGGCAACCGGGCCGGGGGCGTGCGTCAGTGGGGCACCAACCGGCAAATGAGTCCACCGAGGTGGGTTGGGGCTGCCGGCGGGTACAGAGTCCAGAAAGACGCTGCTCACCCGAAAGCTCATGCCGTCGGCCAAAGGCGTAAACCGCAGGTTGATTTGCTGGTGCGTCTCCGTTTGCGGCAAGGATTTGCCGTCCTGCACAAAGCCCAGCAACTGGGGCTGCTTGCCGCGCATGCGGGCGTAGTGCTGCTCGGTCGCCGCAGCCATTTCCTGATCAAAATACCAGAAGGCTTCCGGCACTTTGCCCGTGTAAGCAGCAAACGCCGCCGCGGGAGCCTGCGGTGGGGCATCGGGGCGCCAGCGATCGCCCAGCCAACCTTGTGTCGGGTCGATGGGCGTCAGCAACCCCGGCTTTCCAATCGTGGTGCGGATGGGCAAGCGTTGGGCAACGGCTTTGCGGAGAAAGAGATTCAGGTACTCAATCAGCGGGTCAGAAAAGTCAAAGTGGCCGTGCCCGGCGTCCACGAGCAGCGAAATCGGGGCGGCAGGATGCTGGGTGCGGTAGGTCAGGGCGGGCGCCATGCGGGCTTCCATCCACTCGTATTCGCCAATAACCATCAGCGCAGGCACGCCGTCAATCGTGCGGGAGCCCCAATCCGGATTGGGGCGGCCGCTGCCGGTAAGGTTCGTGAGAGGCGCGTCGCCTTTCAGCGAAATGATGGCCAGGGTGCGCCCCGGGTTCCAGGCTGCAAAGTTCCACGGGTAGCTGGCCAGCGCTGAATGACCGATGGGCACCACCGGCGCTTCGGCCAGTTCCTGGTATCCCGAGGCCGCCGCCAAAGCCTGCATCATGCCTTCAAATTGCTCCCCCGCCCCGTGTTGAAAGTCGAAGACCACGTTGATGCCGGGCGTCACCCAAACTTCGGCGATACCCAGCCTCGCCAGCTCCGCCCGAAACTCGGGGTGCTCCAGCACCCCTTCTTCCAGCATGTTGTGCTGCCCCACCACCACGGCCCGCACCTGTTTGCACTGCGGCGGAATCCAGAGGAAAGCGCGCGGGTGATCGTTGGTTTCGGGCGATACAACTTCCTGCACTGGCACCGACCATTGCCATACCTGCCCAAAGCTTGTGGTAGCGCTTTCACCCCACAGCAGCAGCATAACCACGAACCGCAGCCAGCTTACGCATGATTTATAAATCATTGTTCATCAATCAATTACATTTGGTTCAAGAATCTATTTCTGCTCTAGCTTTGCTTCGCTTGTGGCAGGCAGCTCAAAGCTTACCGCCGCCTGACCGTTTATTTTCGTCTTTTTACCTGCGTAGCGGGCACCATTCAGAAGCAGGCTCTTACCGGCTTTGCCGGGCAGCGTCAGGGTCAGCGGCTGGTCAGCGGAAAAATGCCAGCCGTTGTTTTGCTTTGATAGCGCGGCCGTGGTTGCTCCGCCCTTGGCCGTCAGGGCATAGCCCCCCTTGCTCACCATGCGGCCGTGGCCCAGCAGCAGGCTGCTTAGGTCGGCGCCCTGGAAGCTCACGAGTGCGTAATCGGCTTCTGCGGCCATGTCCTGATGTGTCACGGCGGCTACCCCGGCGTTGGAGAAGATGTAGTCCTGCCGGCCGGCCATAGTTTCCACCCGAAGCCCCACAAACTCGGGCCACGCGCCCTTCGGAGCGAAGCTTGCAACGGCGCGAATGGTCCGTGGCGCGTCGGCTGCAGTGGCCTCGTACACGGCCGCAAAGGGCCGGGTCCAGGCCTGGCCGCGCTGACGCACCACGATTGTGGGCAGTGGCAACTCGGCAATGTCCAGGGGCAGCATGTTGTCGCGGCCGTAGGCAGTGGACTTGGGCGCTTTCATGGTGAAAATTTCGCGCTCGGGTGCGCCCAGCATCCACAGGTGCAGCTGCGCCGTGGGTCGTCCGGGCACAGTTAGGCTGAAGGTGGCCGATACATCCTGGGTCGTCAGTGCCGACTTCTTGTCCCAGAGATAATCCAAGGCAAACAGGTGGCCTTCGGCGAAGGCTAATTGCGCGGTAGGCTGCAGCGCGAGCGGCTGGCCAGCAGGATCGGTTACAGTCAACTCCTGCCCTACCCCGTGGAAGAAATAATCGTGGAACTTGTCGCCTCCCTGGACTTTGTGCGAGCGGAAAATGTCGATGTAATAGCCCGTAGAGTCGCCCGTGCGGACAATGCCCATCTGGCGGCGCTGATCGGCTTGCGTTTCCGGCTCGCGAAACAACACGTCGGAATAGGTAAAAGCCCCGAAGGGCGACGAAGTGATTTGGCCCACCGGCGGGTAGACGCCCTGTACGGAAAAGCCGTGGTTGCTCTTCATCACGGGGTAGGCCGAAATGCCGTCTACCATAACCGTGTTGTGCGCCGGAAACTGGGAGTAGTACTCGGCGTAGTCGGGCTGAAAGTAGGAAGTACCAATGCCCCCTTCGGGGGCCAGCACCACGCCCTGGCCGTACAATTCCATCGCAACGCCGTTCGCATGGGCATGGTTGCCCATCGAGCCGGCCTGCGAGATGAGCAGACCGCGGCGGGCGCTGTTGGGGTTCAGCCGCTGCACGAGCCAGCTTACGTTCGGAGAGTAAAACGTAGGCGTTACGAAGTCCGAAGGCTTGCCTCCCGGAATGTCGTCGCGCAGCAAAGTCGCCGAAGAAAATAAGGCAGCTAAGCCACTACCGCCGCCATGACCGTCGATGTGGCCGGTTTGCTGGCGTACGGTTTTAAGCAGGCTGGTAAACTGCCGCTCCTGCTCCGGCTTGTTGAAGTGCTGGGCGTTGGCCACCATGTTCAGCATCGATTCGGTGGGCAGCGGGCCGTAGTGCGTGTCGCCGAAGCCGACGATGTTGCCGTTTGGAAACGCATACTGCGCCGTGGCCAGCACCGCTTTGGGAATAAGTGGAATCTGAGCTACCAAATCCACGCCGAGGACTTGATCAAAGAGCATCACAAACTCCGTGAAGTCTTTCACTACGTTCACTGAATACCCGGGGCATTCGCTCCAAATGCCAGAATTTGTATCAAATCCCCTCCGAATGAGTTCCGTCAGGCCCCACTGCCGGGTACTGGTTTGGTTGATGATCTGATCGAGGTAGTAGTGGCTGCCGTGGCTGTTGGCGTAGGTTGCGTCGTCGTCGAGCACTACGGCGATCAGCGATACAAAACGGGCTTCGATCAGGTCCCAGTTATTGAAGGGCACGCCGTTTTTGATGATCAGGTCAGCCCATTTCTGCAGGGCCTGATCGTAGAGCAGCTTTTTTTGCGGCGCACGCCTGACTACGTATTCGTGCAGGAAGTCGTAGGTGGAAGTTACCTCGTTGAGCACGTCTTCATGGATAACTTCGAAAGAGGTCAGGCCCACCAGCGTTTGCTGGTGGCTATGACTTAGGTCCACGGGCTCCCTACGGTAGTATATGCCCACGAGGTAAGTATCCAGCAGGTCGTACGCAAACTTGGCGTACTTCTCCTCGCCGGTGTACCAGTACAAAAACGCAGCCTGCTGCGCCAAGCTCATGATCTCGCGGTTGATGGCTTCCACAATGCGTCCTGCCTTGGCTGGGTCGGCCCACTCCCACTGCTTGGTCGTGGCATGCTGCAAATACAGACCCCGTGCGTCGTCCAGGTAGGGCTTGATGTCTTCTAATTTCGGGCGCAGGTAAGGCGTCACGGCATCGCGGGTTCCTGTGTAGCGCACGGTAGGCGCTGGGGCAGCCGCTCCGCCAGCGTAGGCGAAAACCGGACCTTTGACAAAAATTTCGGTGGCTTTGGTTTTCCAGTACATCTGCAGGCGCGAGACAATCCATTGGGGATCAGACTGATGACGCACCACATACGGATCAACTTTGGCCCTAATGCTCTCGAAGATGTGGCGGGCCTCTTCCTGCGTTGTCAGGCGCTGACGCAGTTGCTCCTTACCACTAGCCTTGATCAGGAGGCGCGGATGGCCCGCCGGTAGTGTTGCGGGCAGCTGCACTACTTGGGCAGTCGCAACCATTAGTGAAGGCATGGCCGCAATCAAAACCAGAATGGTTACGATTGCCCGCTTTAGCGTTATGGAGTTTTCCATCATAGAAAAGCAAAATCAGAAAGCGACTTTTCTTGGCGTTCCACTACACGCCCCCAAAGATGGAAAACCCGCCGTCGACGCAGACCATCGAGCCGGTGACAAACTGCGAGGCATCGCTCAGGAGCCACACCAGCGCCCCCTGCAGCTCGTCGGGCTGGCCGAAGCGCTGGAAGGGCGTTTGCCGGATGACCAGCTCGCCGCGCGGCGTGTAGCCGCCTTCGGGCGTGGTGAGCAGGTTGCGGTTCTGTTCGGTCAGGAAGAAACCCGGGGCCAGGGCATTCATGCGCAGCTTGTCGCCGTAGCGATTGGCCATTTCCACGGCAAACCACTGGGTGTAGCAATCCACGGCGGCCTTGCCCATGTTGTAGCCCAGCACCTTGGTGATGGCGCGCTTCGAATTCATAGACGAGATGTTCACGATGCTGCCCTTGCCCGACGCGGCCAGGGCCGGCCCGAAGACCTGCGTGGGGATGATCGTGCCCCACAGGTTCAGGTTCATCACCCGCTGCATGCCGGCAATGTTCAGCTTGAACACGTCTTCGGCCGGGTCCAGCACGCCGTCGGGCGCGTTGCCGCCGGCCCCGTTGACCAGCCCGTCAATCCGGCCGAAGGTGCTGAGCAGCAGCTCGCGGGCGGCCACCAACTCGGCTTCCTGCAACACATCGGCGACCAAGGCCACCGCCCGGCCCCCTTGGCGGGTAATGGCGTCGGCCCGCGCGTGGGCGACCTCGGCGTTGCGGCCCAAGATGCCCACGGCCCCGCCCGCGGCCACAATGCCGTTGACAAACGAATCGCCCAGGATGCCCGTGCCACCGGTCACCACGATTACTTTCTCGCGCAAGGAAAAATCACAAGACATCATTTTGATTTACAAGGATTCATACATAATACTACCGTCGGGGCCCGGTCAAAAGCTTGGTTTTATTTTCCGTGTTTCGGCCACCAGTAGCCGCTCACCGCCGGCGCTTGTCTGCCGGCGGTGCCCCCGGCACCCCGGCGATAAAATCCAGCACAGCTTTCGTGAAACCCTCCGGATTATCCAAGTTGGAGACGTGCCCGGCTTTGGCTATGATGAGGTTTCGCGAACCGGGTATCAGTGTTAAAAGCTTCGCCCGGTTTTCCCGGCCCGCATCGGACCTGTACTCGGGGGTGAGTAGCAGGTAGGGCACCCGCACGGCCCGGGCCGCCAGCCGCGTCAGCACCGAAGTGCCAAGCAACAGGCGCGGCTCCACGTGCAACGGCTGCCAGGCCGACCACTCCCCCACCATCGTGCGCATCAAGGGTTCGGAGTTATCCTTGGCCGGGCCGCTGGATTTGATCAAGCCCACCAGCCAGTCTTCTTTAAAGGCGATAATACCGCGCTGCCGCAGCCGCTCTATTTCGGAGCGGCGGCGCCGGACTTCGGATTCGGTGACGGGCTCCTCCGGGCCGGGTTTCTCGTACACGTCGCCGCTGGCCGCCACCGCCGACAAGGCTTCCTCAGGGTGCAATGCGATAAAGTCGGTCACAACGTAGCCACCCAGGGATAAGCCAACCAAGTGGGCCTGCGGAATGCCCAGCACCTTGAGCAGGCGGTGCAGGTCTTCGGCATGCAGGAATTCACGACCTTCCTGAGGCAGGCTGGAAAGGCCGTAGCTGCGCAAGTCGTAGCGCACCACGCGGAATTTCTTGGCCAGGGCCTGAAACTGGGGGTCCCACTCGCGCCGGTCAAAGGAATGCCCGTGCAGCAGCACTAAAGCTGGACCCTGGCCGGCTTCCTCGTAATAGAGCTGCGCATCGCCAATGTCGGCTACGCCTTTTTTAACAGGCAAGCCCCTAGGGTTTGGGGGGATATGGTTCGACACAATTTCCCGGACAAACCGCGCCAACGCAGGGCTACTCAGGAAGGAGTTGAAGCCCGTGGCCCCAGTTTTCGAAGGATCAACGTGGGTGAGAAAGAACCCGTACACACCGGTGGTTTTGTCGATCCAGGGGTAAGCGCCGGCCCAACTGGGGCTGCTCAACAGCATAGCCCGCCCCTGGGCATCCAGCTCCTCGCGCCATTCACCTAGGCCGTAGAGGCTGCGATGGGTGTTGCCTCGCACCTCCTCCACAAATTCTTTGGCCTTTACCTCCGCCTTGCCCACTTGATCGGCCTGCATTTCCGCCAGGGCTTTGACGGATAGTACCCGCATGCCGCGGTACGTACCGGCGTGGCTGAGCATGTTCAGGAAGTGCTCGTAATCAGCTAGGGTGCTGCGCGCGCCGCCACCCAACATGGGGCTGTGGCCGCCGCCCAAATCGACGGGCGTAAAGTGTGTATGCTGCATGCCCAGCGGGCGGGCGATCTTTTCCTGGAAGAGGGCCTCCCAATCTTTCCCAGTGGCTAGCTCGGCCATGCGGCCAGCTACTTGCATGGCGAGCCCACCGTACTGAAAGCGCGTGCCGGGCGCAGCTTCCAGGGGCAGCGGTTTGATGTTTTTCACCGATTCGGCTAGGGTCTGGTAGTCGTCGCGCGGGTTGCCTTTAGGCTGGTAATCAGGATAGCCGGACGTGTGCGAGAGCAACTGCCGCAGCGTCGCCTGGCCCTTGGCGTCGGTCCAGTCGGGCAGGTATTGCACTACAGGGTCATCCCAGCGCAGCTTGCCTTCGTCGACCAGCGCGGCGATGGTAGCAGCGGCCAACCACTTGCCCGCGGAGGCGATGTACACTTGGGTTTCGGGGGTGTAGCTGCCGTAGTAGTGCTGGTAGATTATCTGATCGTCTTTGGCGACTAGCAGGCTGGCGCCCGGGTAATACCCTTTGGCAATCCACTGCTGAATCTTCTCGTCGACGGGAGCAAAGTCGGCTGCCCACGTGTTCTGAGCTGGGTGCGGTCTCCGTTGCGCCCAGCCAGAAATAGACACCCCGAGGAGGAGAAATACCAGCAACAGCCGATACTCCAGCAGGCATAGGCCATTCAACAACCGAGAAGCTTGTCTGAACCGGGCGCTCATCGTTTAAACGAGACCTCCTGGGTGAACTCGCCCACGTGAATGTTTCCGGCGGCCGCATCCAACACCGGCCTGCCGTTGAGGCGTAAGTTCTCGAAGCGCACGTCACGCACCTGCCCCGCTCCGCTCAATCCCTGTAGCACCGAAGGATTCGCCAAGTTGCCCGAGTAGCTGATGTTTTTGAATACTACATGCTCGATGTTGCGGCCGGGCCCGGTGTTGTACTTCGGGTTGTTGAGCACGCGCAGATTGAAGAGCTGACCTTCTTCAAAGTCTTCGATGCGTATATCTTCGTAATGGATATCGCGCACCAGATTCAAATCGCCGCAGCTGACGGCCAGGCACCCCTGGTAGTTGGGGTCGTCCTCGTCGTGCTCCAGAATGTCGATGTTGCGGAAGGTAATGTGCTCAATGGTGTCGCCGGGGTGGGTGGTGTTGCCGTGTAGACCGATGTTGGTGGGGTGCGCAACGTCGGCCCAAAGGGTGGAGTTCTGCACCGTGATGTTGCGGGAGCTGCCGTAAAACTGCCAGCGGTGGCCGTAGAGCGCCACACAGTCGTCGGATGTGCGCAGAAACACGTCGTCGACCAGCACATCTGAGCAACTCATCAAATCGATGCCGTCGCTCCACGGTTTGGAGCTGAAAGTCTTGAGGTTACGAATGGTCAGATGCTCTGACTGTCCGCCGTAGACAGTGTAGTGCTGCGGGTTGCGCACGATAAGGCCCTCAATGGTGACGTTGCGGGAAAAAGTCACCTCTATTCCCCGTTCGGGCTGATCGAGGATGCCGCGGCCGATGATGCGCACATTTTCCGCGTGGTCGACCAGCAACTTTGCTCGTAGCACGGCCCCGCCGGCCAAATATACCGTCGTGTTGCTGGGCACGTTGATGACGCTGCCCGGTAAGTCGGGCGGGGTATGAATGCCGGGCCCGAAATACAGTACGTGCGGGTCCTTGGGGTTTGGTTTCTCGGTTTCCAGAGCGTTGGCAAACAGATGCAGGTTCTGCAGCTTGTCGCCGTTGAACTCCACCGATACTTTGCGGGGCCGGTCGAGGGTGAAGTATACCGTGTTGCCTTCCTGCCGCGGCCTCAGGCCGTAGGAAAGCGGCCGAATGCGTACCTGCTGCACGGCCCCGTTGTTTTTGCGCACGGCCACCTCCACCGTGCCGCCAAAGTCGAAAGTAACCATGGAGGCGTCGCGCACCTTGTCCAGGTCTACCTGCACGCTGTACTCGAACAGCTCCTGCCACTCGCCTCCCGCCTGCCGTACCCGGACCGTGTAGTCGTCGTTGTGCTGCGAATACAGTACCCCGTTTGGCACCGGATGAATGACCAGGCCCGGCTGCGCCAAGGCTGCCGAGCCAAGAGGCAGCAAAAGCCAGCTGGCCAAAAGGATAAGGGTACGCATCAGGAGATAAATACTAGTTAATTATCTGAAAGTCAGATAATTATTTTTTAGATACCCGATACAGACGAGCGCCGAACAGGAAGATAACTGTGTAGCAGATGATGGGCAGGTAGTAGGCTGCGGCCACGTCATGGTTGGCGATTTTGCCCATCAGATAAGGAAAGATTGCTCCACCCGCCACGGTCATAACCAAGTACGAAGAGGCCTGCTGAGTGCGGGCCCCCAGGTCTTTGATGCCCAAGCTGAAAATGGTGGGGAACATGATGCTGAAGAAGAAATTCAGCAGCAGCAGGGCAATGAACGAAGGCCACCCCCAGCTCTGGGCGATGACTACGCACAGCAGCGCATTGGCCAGCGCAAAAGTGGCCAGCAGCTTATTGGGGGCAACGAAGCGCATCAGGAAAGTGCCCGCGAAGCGCCCGACCATCATCATCACCATGCTCAGGGCAAAGTAGCGCGAGGCAGTCGCGTCGGCGAAGCCCATCTTCTCGGCGCCGTAGTTGATGAAGAAGGCCCACGTACCGCCCTGGGCAGCTACGTTGAAGAACTGCGCCACCACAGCCCACACAAAGTGGCGGTGCTGAAACAACCCTTTCGGCTCGGCGACTTCCTCCACGGTGCCGCTGTAAAAGCCGGCCTCGGTTTCGGCGTGCACCGGGGCAGCGTGGGCATCCTGTAAGGTGGGTACCTTCACGAAAGCAAAGCAGACCCCGATAAACAAAATGACGCTGCCGATGATGAGGTACAGCGTTTTCACCGACGATAAGTCGCCGTTGGTGTGCACGCCGCTCAGAATAAAGTGGCTGCCCATCAACGGCCCAATCACCGCCCCTAATCCGTTGAAGGCCTGGGCAAAATTCAGGCGCTGGTCACTCGTAGCCGGCGCGCCCAACGACGCCATGAAAGGGTGCGCCACCGCTTCCAACGTTGCCAGTCCGCAGGCGAGCACAAACAACGCTCCCCGGAAGAAGCTGAAAGACTGCGCATTAGCAGCCGGCACAAACAAGAAGGCCCCGAGCGAGTACAGCACCAGGCCCAGCAACACGCCGTTCTTATAGCCGAAGCGTTTCATAAACAACCCGGCCGGAATGCCCATAATGGCGTAGGCCCCAAAGATGGAGAACTGGACCAGTCCCGACTGCGCTTTGCTCACGCTCAGCACGTTCTGGAAGTGCTTGTTCAGCACGTCGCCCATGGTAATGGCGATGCCCCAAAGCATAAACAGCGACGTGACGAAGATGAGCGTGGTCAGGTACTTTCGCTCGGTAAACGAGGCCGCCTTCGCGGTAGGCGGACTAGCCAGCGTAGTGGTGTGTTCCATGGGATATGCGATGAAATTGAATGATTGGAGAAGAAGAGAGGGCCACAGAAGTTAAATCATTCTCTCTACGGCCGTGAGCACCCGAACCGGCCCAAGCAGGCCGGACTCGAGTAGCGGGTCGGTTTTGGCGAACACGCGCCAGGTGCTGAAAGCTGTGCGCGGTCCCGGCTTGGGCTGACCGTTGCGGTACCACGCGGGAAGCTGCTTGATGGCGCCCCAAGGCTCGTATTCAGCCTCCACGGGGAGGTGTTCATCGCCGATGAGGCGGTTAGGCCACAGGTTGGTAACGCGCACTTCCACAGCGTTTTGCCCCGCGCGGGCCGCTGAAGTGATCTCCACCCGAAACGGCGGTTTCCATACTTGCCCCAGTTCCTCCCCGTTTAGCTTCACTTCGGCCAGCGCTGCCACCCGACCCAAGTCGAGGTACAGGCGCTGGCCCACCGTAAGGGCTTGCGTGGGCAGCTCCAGGATAGTGCGGTACACGGCCGTACCAGAGAAGTGGCGCACGTTGAAATCCTCCTGCTTGTGCCAGGATTGCAACTGGGGCAGCACAACGGGTTTAGGAACTCCGGGCCCCTTACCCAGAAAGCTGATCTGCCAAGGGTTGGTTACTGGCCGGGGCGCAGGCACGTGACGCACCCGCACGCGCCGAGCACGCCCACCGGCGACGGGCTGCAGCTCATAAGTCCCAGGTTTCCAAACCTGTAGCATCTGACGTTGCCCAGCCGTACCCTGAACCAGCTCCACAGTAGGCAGGCTGAGTTCATCGGGCAGACCCTGCTGGTATTGCGCCAACACTTGCGCCTCGCTCAGCACCTCGCGTAGCAGTAGCGGCTCCGTGGAATCGCCTTCGAAGAAGACCATATCTTGCTCTAAGGCCGCCGGCGTGTGCAGGCCGGGGTGCACAATAGCGCTTGATTTTTTGCCTTGCCCAGCGACCTGGCCGTTGAGGTAGACGGTAGGCACACCGCCACGGTACACAAGCGCCAAGTGCGTCCAGCCGGTGAGGGGCTGCTCGGCAAACAGCACTTCAGTTAAGCGGTCGGTGCGCTCGAGCAGGCGCACTCCATTCAGCCCCGCAGCAAGGGCGCAGGCAGCATGTCCTGCCCCGTAAACCACAGCGCCGGCTGCCGGGTAAAAGAGCAGGCCGCGGCCGGGTAGCATCATCACGTCGGGCTTCGCCCAGAGGCTTATCGAAAAGTCGTCCTGCACGTCGGCATGAGGGGCGGCAACCGGCGCGCCGTAGGGCTTACTGCTCAGCACGACTTTGCCTTCGCGCATGAGGGAAGCCACCGACGGTGCCGCGGGCTTGCGAAAAACCACGAATACTGAACCCGCAGGCTCCAGGCGGATGGGCAAACATGTACGGCCAACTTCCGTCTCGAACACCGCGGGGGCAATCACACGACCCGTTTCTGCATCCCATAGCTCGGGCTGCTGCCTCGCTGCCCGGAAGCTGCACACCAGCTCTTCCACCCGGCGGTGACGGTTGGCAATAAAGTACACGTCGGTCTCGCCTACTTGCCGGTGGATGTAGTGTACGGCCGTATCATTTCGCGGGGACGTATAGTCGAAGTCAGGCTGCGCGCCCAGCTTTGGCAGCAGCTTCTCGAGCGGCACGCCTCGAAATATTCTCCCCTGCCCTAGCGGCCTCTCGGTCACCGCCTTGCCATCCAGGTTACCCCAGATTTCCTGCACCAAAGCCTGCAGGGTGGCCTCGCCGGTGGTAGCTTCACTGGCTGCCTTTCGTTGGGCGCTCAGGCCCGGTACTGTAGTGGGGGGCTCCTGAACCAGTACTTGAGCACCAGCCTTTACCAAGTCACACACTTTGCGCAGCACCTCCACGGACAAAGCGTGTGCAGGCGGCAGAACCAGCAGGCGGTAGCTCAAGCCGTCGGGCAAGGCAATGCGGTTGTTTTGCACTGAAAACCGCGAAAGCAGCGCTTCACGGCCGGTAATGTCGGCGGCATACCCCAACGGCACCGCAGGACGCAGAATCGCGTTGCCCGGCAATTTGGCGTTGATGATGTCGCCTTTGTAGTAGCACAGGTCGGCCACGAAGCGGCCTTGCTGCAGCAAGTACTGCGCCCGGGTGAGGTAGCCCGTCCAGCCGTGCATCTGCCGCATCCAAGTCGAGTTGCGATCGAAATGTGTGCCGAAAGGTCCCATGGTCATGCCGGGTTGCGCGCTGGGGTGCGGTTGGTGCACCATCACGTGCAACAGAAAACGGTTGATGCCCATCGTCATCATCCAATCGCCCTCGGCTTTGAGCGAATAGGGATAGTCGGTGAACTTAGACGTGCGCGGCTCCCCGGTGTAGGCTTCAGCCCCGGCAACGGGCGAACCGTACAGGTGCGCCGCCGACGCGGCCAGCCGGATGTAATCGATGCCGCCGTACGTGTAGCGGGTCCAGAACTCGCCCAGCGGAGTGTCGAGCTGACCCGCGACTTGCAGCGAATCGAAGTTGCCATCGCCGTAGGGCTCGCCGCTGAACTGCAGGCCGTGGGCGTGGCAAAGCGTGCGAAAGTGGCCGTAATAGTTCTCAGCAAGCAGGTCAGCGAAGGTGCGGCGCACGTCCGTGAGAAACCGCTCGGTTACGTCTATGCTTTCCACGACTCGGCCGGTCATGGCCAGCAAGTAAGGCCGCAAGTCGTAGCCTTGGCGCTGCTGAAAATCAGCGGGAAAGTCGCGGGTCCAGTTTTGCTTGCCCGCTTCCCAACTATCGGTGTGCAGCCCCACGAAGCTGTGGCCTACGTAGGGCTTCAGGCGGGTGATGATCGGGACCAGCAGCGTTTCAAAATGCGTGTTCAACGCTTCCTTGCGGTACTTGTCGCATTCTAGGCCGATGCCCGACTCGGGGGCCGCCGCCACGACTTCACCCGTAGTGGTATGACCAATGCGAACGATGGTCCAGCGGCCGGGCGGGGCCGCCCAGGTTAGTTTTCCCTGCTGATCCAAAAACCTTGTCACATCCACCACCTTGTCGGGGCCGATAACTTGCTCAGCTGGCCACTCTTCGCGCCCGACCATCTCCGCAGCGAACTCCCCGTAGCCGGTTTTTGCGGGCCAGTCAGGCAATCGCGGCGCTTGGTGCAGGGCAACCTCGCTTAGGTAGGTGGGGCTGCCGGTACTCAGGCGGAAGTACCGGGCTTTAACGGCCGGAAAGGCGGCTACCCCGGGCACGTCCATCGCGCGCAGCGCTGGCATGCGCACCTCGGCTACAGAACGAAAAGTTTGCCCGTCGTCGGAGGCTTCCAAGCGAAAAACGGGCGGGTAATCGCGGGGGCCATCGTGCGGATCAAGGGGGGCTTCGGGCTGGCGCTGCAGCGTAATTGCGCGAGCTTCATAAGGCTGGACAAATTCCAACAGCAAAGCCGCCGGGGTTTTCGCAGCTGCCGCCGGCACCATTCGGATAACCTTCTCAGTATCTATATCTTGCAAAACATTGACGTTCAATGCTTTGCCATCTAGCGTTGCGCGGCGCACTTGCTCCCACATGCTGCTTGTCTCAACGGGCAGCGATGGATAAGCCAGAACATAGGCGTCGCGATAGTAGCCGTGCTTGGCCTGCGGCCGGGGCAGCACCACCGCCACGCGTGGGCGGCCGGTGCTGTGCACCAACGTCTCGGTCCACACCAATTGCTGCATGGAATTTTCGGGCGTAATCCAGGGGCCACCGGTGCCCGAATAGCCAGGCGCATTGTGCAGGGAAAGTTGCAGGCCGAGGCGCTGCGCTTCCTGAGCGGCGTGCTCCACCAGCTCCAGCCAGACGGTGCTCGCGTAGTCTACGGGGCCACGCGGAATGCCTACGCCGTTGTTGAAGATGTAGGCGCCGCCCAACCCCATCTGCTGCATCGCCTCTAAGTCGAGCGTAATGCCTTCGCGCGTGATGTTGCCATTCATCCACTGCCAGAACGTGTACGGCTTGGCAGAAGCAGGCGGGGTCAAAAAGCCCTGCGCCAACGCGTCGTCCGTCGCTACTCCTAAGTTGCCCTGCCTAAATGCATCCGACGGGGCGGCCAGCAACCCGGGCCGTACGAACCCCGGCAGCAGGCTCAGGCCGAGCGAGGTGGTGGCCGTGGTCTTGAGAAAGTCACGTCGTTGCATGGAGAAGAAAAGTCAGCCGGTGAAGCAGTCCGCAGTCTGCTTTTGAAGAAGCTGGAGTGGGCTGCAAATTGGGGCAACGGGAAAGCAGAGAAATGCCCTGCTGCGATGGTTCAAATAACCTTCTTCGGTTCTGCGTAGGCTTCCTGAACTCTCCTGATAAACTTGAATTCTCCGCATTTGCAAGGCCACCCCAGCGCTAGAAGCCAGAGAACCAACACCTTACTGAGCCGTTTTCTCCGTGCGCAACACACGCCCATTCTTGCTCTCCGTCATGCTCACCCCAACGTTCCTTCCATCTCCCTCCAGGTTGGTCAGCGTGAGCTCCTGCACCCGTCCATCGCGGAGTTTCACCAGCAGCTTATCGGCGCTGAGAGCCGTGGCGGATTCCACCACGGCTTGGCGCTCGTAAGGCTCCAATACCGTTAGAAAACGAACCTGGGTGCCTACGGCACGGCTGGCGTACACCTTCCGCCGCGCGGCTTCGTTGCCAAATGGATAATCGCCGCCGAGGGTGGCTTTGAAGCGCACGGCTTGCGTGCCGGTGAGCGGCACGCGGATGATGGCGGGGGCTTTCGCGTCTTTCGGCTGCGTAGGCAGCGCGCTGCTTGGCCGCAGCCCCCCAACCTTGATCGGGCCGCCGTAGTAGTCCTGCCCGGGAACTGGAGGGGCCTCCACATTTTGCGCGCTGGCGAAGTCGGTCAAGGGGATTTCGTGCCCCTCCGCAGTCACCAGTTGCGCATCAGCCCAGAAGAGAGCTTTTTTCTTCGCGCCATCCGTGCTGACCTGCAGCGTTAGCTCATGCAGGCCTGCCACTGAAACGTCGATTTCCTTTTGGCCTAGAATCCAGACGCCGCTTTCGCCACTGGCGAGCATCCTGCCGTCGCCGCTTACCTGATAGCGCACCCACTGCTGATTGTCGTGGGTTTCAGGCGGCATGGCCACCATAAGCTCTTGCTGTTGAGGCCAGAGCGAGTGCACATTCAGTCGCAACGTGCCTGGCTCATTGAGCATCTCCCGCGTGCCGCTGTTGTCGGCTTCAGGGCCGTAATCAAACTGAAATTTTGCCACCACGGGTGCCGTGGCCGAGTACCAGTCCGCATCGGTGATGACTTGCGCGGCACTGTGCGGGTCGGGGCTGTACTGCGCGTCGTGGCGCAGCAGCTTCTTGCCAGCCGCAGCCAGGCTAGATAACCCTTTCATGTGCAGCAAGTTATCAAAGGTGTGCTGCTGACTGCTTTTTAGGTAGTCGGCTATTACCACATAATCGTCCGTCACGATGGCCAGGCGCCGTTGCAGCACCCGGTCGGTGTACGGCCCCAGTTCGCCGTATTGGCGGTCAGTCACGGGGGGCAGGCTCTGCCGGTTTTTGCGCATCTGGTCCGCTGGCGTTTCGCCGGCGAAATATTGCATGCCCAGATATGGAGCGTCTGACCAGCGAGCGTTCGTCTCGTGCGCGGCTACCTGCATCATCTGTCCCGCGTGAAACAGCAACTGCTCCGAGGGCACAGCCTCCTGCTGCTTTTGGTCCACGACCACCATGTTGTGGTTGACCGAGGTCTGCACGTAGAACTTGTACATGAAGTTGGGGTAGCCCCACCAGATCGTTTCGGGGTTCCAGAAGCTGCGGCCGTAGCGCGTGAGGTTATCCAGCGAAACCCGGTCGAAGTGGCCGTGGTAGCCGCCTTGGGTTCCGATTTTGAGTACCGCCTGAATTTGTTCGCGGGGAGGGCGATTCGGCGTCTGGGAGCGCAGCAAGGCATAGCCAATGTTTTCGGCGTAACCCGATTTGGTGTAAAGAGCAGGCGTCATGGCAGGCAATTCTGGGACGCCGTAAAGCAAGTCGCGCTGGCCCGTGAGCTTGATCACCGAGGCATAAGCGGGGTCGCGGTACACGAAGTAAGCGAGCTCCAGCCGCGGCCCACCCACCTTCTCCTCGTGCCCGTCGTTCATGCCAAAGGCGATGCCGCGGTAGTCGGCCACTGCCGGAATAGCATCCCAGAACTTCTTAATCGAGCGCGTTGTGTGCCGCTGCGGGCCCCACTTTTCGAACGACACGCCATAAGGCGGATGCAGCGCCCAAGGGGTAATAATGGCGTGGGCCGAGTACTCAGCGGGCACCTCCAAGTTTATTAGGTCGATGCCCCAGGGCTGGCAAGCCAACGCCGCCTGCGTCAGCTCGGCCGCAACCCACAGGTTGTAACCGGTGCTGACCTCCCACCACCAGCCGTCGTCCATCACCCCTTTGCTGAGGTAGTCGGTAAAGCCGGCGGGGCCGTAGAGATAGCGTTCCGCTGCCGTCAGGTCGCCCAGGGCGAGGGCGCAAAACAGCGCGCCTGTTGCTTGGGCTGTGCTCCAGTTGCCCATGTTGCCTACCGTCAAGTCAGGCTCGAAGGTTTCCATGTACAGGCGCAGAGTGCGCTCGATGGCTTGCCGGTCGGTGGGGCTGAGCACCTCGGCGTCTAAAATGGCATCGTAGGCAATGGCCACTCGCTGAAAGTTGTCGCCTTCCTGCGGGCCGCCGTTGTTGGTGCCGGCAAAGGTGGAAGGGTAACCGGTTTTCTCATCGGCAAGCCGGCGCAGAAACAGGGCTACCTTTTGGGCGTACTTCTTATTGCGGGTAAGCTGCCACGCATACACCGCGTTGGGCAGTGCGACGAAGTTGGCCTCCGGAAACACGAAGGCGTGCTTCTCGTTGGCCGCGTAGTTGTGCGGGGGAAGGGTGGCTTCCGGCACATTCCAGGTGTCGGCTGCTTGCACGTAGCGCACCTGCTCGGCCCTGGCCCACTCGTAGCGCTGCACCTTGGCGCGTACATCGTCCCAGCGGGCTGCCGTGTGCAGGATATTGGGATGCGGTACTTCCCGGGCTGTGATGAAAGTCAACTCATTGGGGAGCACACTGCCGTTGGCCGATGCCACCAGTTGTTGCCGCTCGTGCCCGCCGGCGGGCACTCCTTCCTGCGGCACGGCTACCGATACTACGCAAGCCGCCGACGCACCGGGAGCCAACCGCACCCGCGCGGGCGCCACCGTTGGAGTCATCACAGAAAATCCGCTGCGTTTAAAGGTCAGCATCACTTCCTGCGGCGTGTAGGTGCAGTTGACCAACGTGACGGTGTAGCGT
Organism: Hymenobacter jejuensis; assembly: GCF_006337165.1. Taxonomy (NCBI): domain Bacteria; kingdom Pseudomonadati; phylum Bacteroidota; class Cytophagia; order Cytophagales; family Hymenobacteraceae; genus Hymenobacter; species Hymenobacter jejuensis. Next base: position 4,068,812 of record NZ_CP040896.1, on the reverse strand, counting down.
GCCGTTTGGCCCGGCGCTACTGCTTTGCCCCGCACGGGTACCTCGATAGCTACCTGGGCCGCGCGGGTCAAGCGCACATTTCTGAGCCGAACCTTACCGGTTTCGCCGCCCGTGAACTTACCTTCCAGCCGTACGCCCTGGATGAACTTGAACATCGCGACTTGGGCGGTCGGCACGTCGAACAACGTCCAGGGCAGGGTGACGCGTTGCCATCCGCTGCTACCTCCCGGCACGATTACCGTGGCATGCGCTTCGGGCAGGTATTGCTGCTGCAGCTCGGCTTTGGGCGTGGCCAGGGTGACGCGTAACTCCAGGGTGTGCTCGTTGGGCACCCACACCTCAGCCTGCAAGCCGTAGAATGCACGGTAGTCGCGGGTGCCGTCGTGCTCCTTGCGGAAGCCCTGGGTGTACCACCCTTTTGGCCCGCCCGGGTAGTGAAACGAAGCCGTGCCGGGTATCTTCAGCATCGCCTCTGCTTTCCGGATTTCTACGCCTGACCATCCTGCAAAATCAAGTGAGCCAAGGGGTTGCCATGCCTCGGTTTCTGATATAGCTTGGGCCTTTGCTGTCGACAATGCAGGGAAACCAACCAAAGCCAGCAAATTCGCAAAGAGCAACCACAAGGCGTTCACAGGGTGCCCTTGGAGCAAGGTTTTTCTTTCCATGGAAAGCTGTGAGGAGCAGAAAAGGAGGCTGCTTATTTCAGGAGGTAAAAGGTTTGCTCGACGGGTTCGGCAGTCTGCACTTTCGGCTCGGCAGTACGCCCGCGCTGCCACGCTACCACCGTTACTTTCAGCGGAAACTTGCTGCGCGGCGGTATTTGGGTGAAGCGCAAGACGTTGCCTTTCACTTCAGCGGGGCCTTCCCGCACGTAGTAGCGCACCGGCAGCCCGGCATCGGAAGTGGCCGCGAGCGGCACCGTGGCACGGCGGGTGCGGCTCGCTTTCCAGTCGGTGGGTTTGGGAAACGTGATGTGCTGGCTGCCCCCTGCCGTGAGCCGCAGCGGAACGAGCATCTGGGCCTGCTGCACGGCGGGTTTGTAAGTCGCGTCGCCGGGATGCGTTGCGGTAAACCACAGCTCGTATTGGCGCAGGTTGGCTCCTAACCCACGGCTGAGCTGGAAAGCAAACGTGTCGGCGCTCACCTGTACGAACGGCCCCGTGATGCGGCTGATGGCTACGGGGCCCGCCGCAGAATGCCCAAGGGGCGTGCCCACCGGCAGACCGGCCCAGGTTGCGAGGCGGCCACTCACGGCGGGCACGGAGTCGAGAAACGTACCGCGCAGCCCGAAGGACAGCTCGTCGGCCAGCGGCTGGAATTGCAGGTTTATCTGCTGGTGCGTGTTGTGTTGGGGAGCCACCCGACCGTTTTGCAAGTAGCTCACTAACTGAGCCTTACCATTACGATGCTTGGCGCCGTAGGCTTCCGTAGCGCGGGCGTGCTCTTCGTCGAAATACCAGAAAGCCTGGGCAGGGTCGCCCGTATACTGGCCTACCGGCGCTGCGGGCGCGCTGTAAGGTTGATTGGGCCGCCACTTCTCCAGCAGCCACCCGGTTTTGGTCGGATCGATGCGCGTTAGCACGGGAGCCCGATCCATAGGCACCTTTTTGGGCAGGCGGTACTGGGCGGCTTTCCTGATGTAAAAGGCGAGGTAGGCGGTTTTTTCGGCGGTGGTAGCGAAGTGGCCTTCGGCCGGGGCAGCCAACATGCTCAGGGGGGTAAACGGGTGCTGCTGCCGCTCTTTCAGTCCTTCGGCCGACCACGTCGCGGCGGCCTCGTACTCGCCCATGGTCTCCAGGCCGGGAATGTAGTCGACGGTCCGGGCTCCCCAGATGTCGGGGGCAAACTGGTTGGCCCGAAAATAGGGCCACTGCCCACTCACCGACACGCACGCCAGCACGCGCGCCGGGGCCCACGCCGCCACGTAAAAGGGAGCACTGGCAGCGGCTGAGTGTCCCATGGGCACCAGCGGCGCATATGCCACCTCCCGGTAACCCGATTCGGCCGCCAGCTCTTTCAGCAGCCCCTCCAGGCTTTCCCCAGCGCCTTCGTTGAAGTTGAATTGCAAGTTGAAAGCCGGTGACACCCAAATCTCCGCGAAGCCCAGTTGGCTTAATTCCTTTCGAAACTGCGGGCTTTCCAGAATGGAAATTTCCTCCATGTTGTGCTGGGCAAACACGATTCCGCGCACCTGTTTGCAGGCAGGTGGAATCCAAAGAAACGCCCGCGCCGGGCCGGCCTTATCCGTGCCGCCCGTCACCGGCACCGACCACTGCCAGTCCTGAGCTTGGCTGGCGCGCGCCCAGCCAAGGAAGCCGAGAAGCAGAAGAAAACGGAGAGCAAAGCCAATAGAAAATCGAGGCACAGGAAGTAAAATTTGGGCTGTAAATCCTTGTTTGTAGCTTATTGCAAGTCCCAGTACACCACGTAGCGTTCACGGTGCGCTTTATAATAGGGCACCATCGTAATGCCCCCGGCACCCGTAGCAGCCGTGGTTGTGAAGGTCAAGGGATGGCCTGGTACTGGCTTGAGCCAGTCGGTCACGGTGCCGCCTTTGGTGGCGAGGGTGTGCACGAGGTCCGCCGGCACGTGGTAGTCGTAACCGTAGTACTGGTAAGGATCGGCGGGGTCGTGGTAGGGCGCGGTGCCGCTCATGCCTTCCGTGCCCATTTCACCTGCTAGAATGATGGGGCCGTAAGCGAAGGCGGCCTTCCTGGGGTTGTCGGGCGTGGCGATTACGCGCAGGGCCATGGGGTACGTGAGCTCGACCTGATCACCGTTTTTCCAGTTGCGGCTCACGGTGATATAGCTCCCGGGTTGCTGCTTTACGGCTACCGTTTTGCCGTTTACCTTCAGCGTTACGCCGTGGGTAGCCCACGCTGGGTAGCGCAGGTGCAGCGGCATGTCGACCGGTTTTTTCGTCTGAATGGTCAGCCGCGTGGTTTCCTCTTCCGGGTACTTCGTGTTCTGTACCACTTTTACGCCCCTCTCCTGCCAATTCAGTTCCGAAGGAATGAATAGATTGACATACAGGTCTTTAGCCCCGTGGTAGTAGATAGCTTCGCCGTACTTGGAGTGGCTCTCGAAACCCGAGCCCACGCAGCACCAAAACGACTCGGTAGGCGTGCTGTAGAGGCGGTAGGCGCCGGGCAGCATAGGTGAGAAGTACGATACCATGCCCGTTTTGGGGTCCTGCTGCCCGAGGATGTGATTGTAGAGCGCCTGTTCGTAGTAGTCGGCGTACTTGGCTTCGGGGTTCCAGGTAAACAGGTGGCGCGTCAGCTTGAGCATGTTGTAGGTGTTGCACGTCTCGCCGGTGTTGCCGGTGAGGTGCTCCGAAATCTTGTCGGGCTCGAAGAAGTGTTCCTTGTCGCTGTTGCCGCCGTGGGCATAAGTATGATGCTTCACCACGTCATCCCAGAAGAAAGTCGTCGCCTTCTGCGCTTTCAGGTCGCCGGTCAGCTCGTAGGCGCGAGCCTCGCCTACAAGCTTGGGAATCACGGTGTTAGCGTGCATGGTATTAAGCTTGTCCTGACCCTGCTCCAAAGGCTCGAGCACCGCCTTGTGGTAAAACATCTCAGCCAGCTTCCGGTGCTGCGGGTCACCGGTGATAGAATACAGGTTGTAGAAAGCATCGTTCATCCCCCCAAACTCGTTGCGCAGCATCTTGGCCAGCTGCTCCTGAGTCAGCGGCGAGAGCTTCTGGTAGGCCCAGCTGGCCATGCCCTTTTCTACCTCCAAAGCCTGCGGGTTGCCCGTGTACCAGTAGGCATCCGTCAAGCCCGCGAAGATCTTGTGCAGGGTGTACCAAGGCGCCCACACGCTGGTGCCGGCGATGTTGCGGTCGATGTAGTTTTGGGGGTAGGCGCTGAGGTAGCCGCCTTCATTCAGCGCCTTTTGCACCTGAGCCAGACCAGCGATCAGACTGTCACTTTTGAGTTTAAAGGCTTCGTTGCCCGTCGAGGCAAACTGAAAGGCCAGACCCGACAGGATGTGGCCCATGCTGTGGCCCCGCAGTTCCATGTCCAGCGCTTCCCAGCCGCCCAAGGGTTTAGGCATCTTGGTGGGGCTGGCTTTCTTATCGGTCAGCAAGCCGGCATTCACTCGAAAACTATGCAGCAGGCGCTCGGCGGGCAAAGAGAGGAGCCAGCGACCTTCGCGGTCCATGTTATCTTTGAAAGGGCTGCTGAGCACGCGCACGTCCTGCAAGTTGAAGCTGTAGGCCTGAATGGGGGCCCTTACCGCTACAGCAGTTTTTTCCTTCGTCTGGCCCGGATACTGAGCTTGTACGGCGCCGGCAGCAAGGCTCAGGGCTAGCAGCGCGGAAAGCCTGGTTCTTGTCAGGAAACCACATACAGAAAACGCCATCTTCACAATTGATTGATTTACAAAGGCTTACCTCTTTGCAGTTTCTGCAAGCGCAGTAACGCTTCTAGGTAGTAATAGTCGGCGTAGTTGATGCTGGCGTCAATCTCCGAGCCGTTAGGCTTATGGCCGGTCGAGTGCAGCAGAAAGGCCGGGCCTTGGTCGCGGGCTTGATACTGGGCCGTCGACAGCGAGGCAAGCATGTTCTCGGCCTGCCGCCGGTAGCGCTGAGCAACGGCTTGGTCGGGCATCAACGTAGAGAGTTCGAGCAAAGCCGAGGCAACGATTGCGGCCGCCGAGGCATCCCGCGGGGCTTTGGGAATATCGGGCGCGTCGAAGTCCCAGTAAGGAACCTGGTCTTCGGGCAGCCGCTGAATAAAGACGTCGGCCGATTTGCGCGCCCGGTCCAGAAACTCCGGCTCTTTGCTTTCGCGATAGCACATCGTGAAGCCGTAAATGGCCCAGGCCTGCCCCCGGGCCCACATCGAGTTGTCGCTGTAGCCTTGGTGGGTCACGCCCTTGATGAACTGCCCCGTTTTGTCGTCGTACACGGCCACATGGTAGCTCGTACCGTCAGGGCGGAAGTGGTGTTGACTGGTCACGCGGGCATGGCTCACGGCCATGTCGTAGAACTCTTTGCGGCCTCCGTTTTTGCTGGCCCAGAACAGCAGTTCAAGGTTGATCATGTTGTCCATGATTGTGTTGTGCGGCCAGTTCATCTGCTTGACCATGCGCGGCCACGAAAGGATGGTACCCACCCTGGGGTTGAAGAGCGTGGCCAGCGAGTCGGCAGCGCGCAGCAGCACCTGTTTGTACGCCGGGTTCTGCGTCAGGCGGTATCCGTTGCCGTAGCTGCTGTAGAACATGAAGCCCAGGTCGTGGTCCACTGTTTTGTGGTCGAGCACGGGAGCCAGGTTGCGCGTGAAGGTGTCAGCCTTCCCCTTCCAAAAATCAGTCGGCTGGTTTTCGAACAGGTACCAGAGCGTGCCCGGCCAGAAGCCACTGGTCCAGTCTTCCCGATCTACATACTCCCACTGGTTTTTGCCGGCGCCGATGCGCCGCGGCAGCTTCGTATAGTCCGGCGTTAGCGCCACGGTTTTGCGGGCCTGGGCGGCACAATACGCCAGCTGCTGGTCTACCTTAAAACCAGTGGCAGCAGAATCTGATGCTTGCGCCGATGGTATTTTGGGAGTGCAGCTCGGGGCGAAGCCACCGAGTAACAACAGCGGCATCAGGTAAGTGAAAAAGCGGGGGAGCGAGCGCATAATGCGGAATTTGAACTACTATTCTTTCAATTGAAGGGGGTACTTACCCACTTAGGAAGGGCAACAGCCTCAATTTTATATACTTGACTTCCAGCCCGTTACTGAAACATGATCGAAGCGTACGGTCGTGCTCACGGTAGTCAGGCGGGAACAGGCAGGCAGGCCCACGTACAGATCTTTTTTGAGGGCCGTGACCACGCTTCCTACCGGCGTCCAGGTCTGGCCATCGGGCGAGATCGCGCCGGATATCGTATTGCCTTTGCGCTCCAGGCGCAGCCAGTAATAGCTCACGAGACGGCCAAAGGTCACCACCGGCTCGGCGAGCGGCGCGCTGGTGTTTCGTACCTGGGTTAGCCCCGCATCCGCATCCCGCGTGACAAGGCGGATGGCCCAGCTCGGCATTTCAATCTCGCCGGTTTTCTGCGGCGCCAGCAACAGCGAAGCGTGGCGCGCACCGGGTGTCAGGCCTTCCCGCATCATCAGCCCCAACTGGGAAAACTGCGAGCTCACCTGCGGCACAAACCGAGCAACGATAACCCCGTCGCCCTTCAGTGGCACGTAGGCAAACTGAAATTGGTCGCTGGTGCTATCAATGCAACTTCCGGCGCCTTCGAGCCGGAACTGATCTCCGTCGTAGTAGGCCGAGCCGGCTACTTTTACCAATCCTACATCCTGTTGCTTCCACGGCGCCGGCAAGCCGGCACTGCTGCCAACTTCATAGGCATTGGGGCTGTCCCCCAAGCTGTTACTGGCCGTGACGGTGTAGTAGTAGATCGCGCCGGGTTGGGTTGTCTTGTCCGTATAAACGGGCGCGACAACACGCTGCGCGACAACGGCATAAGGCCCTCCCTTTTGGGTGGCCCGCTTTACGGTGTAGCCGGTAGCGCCCACGGCGGCCACCCAGGTCAGGGTTACCCCCGAAGGTTGCCCTTTGGCTACCAAGCCGCCCGGTGCCGACGGCTTTGTGGTCGCTGCACTGGCTTTTTCCGCCGGCCGGGTGTAGAAGAGTGTGCCGTAGCCGGGGTGGTCGGCTCCGGGCTTGCCGGGTCCTTCCGGGCGTAGCTTTTCGGCAGCCTGCTGAGTAAATGGGGCCGAGAGGCCCCGACGGTGCACGTAATGGTTGTAAACTTGCTCGTACAAGGGCCGCAGCTGCCCGCGGGTAATGGCGGAAACGCGCTGGTGATAGTATTTGCCCGTACGGTCCAGGGTGGTCACGAAGGGCACCTCGTCGTAGCCCAAGTTGTATTTGGCGGCGTATTCAAAGCCGCGCAGCAGCCGGTTATCGGCGTAGCTGTAGAGATCAAGGCCTTGATGCCAAGCCATTTCGCTGCACTCGGCCAACATGCCAATGCCGAGCTGGGCGTGGCCTTGGTCGCGGCCACTTTCCTGGCCCTGCCCGGTTTCGTTGATGATGTAGTTCGTCAGCCGGCCATCGCCCCAACCGTTCACGTAGTAGCGCAGCGCATCCTCGAACATCGGCCGGTCGTTACAGAAAATGCTGATGGCCAGCACAGTTTTCACCGCCGCCGCGTCCCAGTTGCCGTTCGCAAAGGGCGCGTATTCCCGCAGCACCGGGTAGATGACTTCCTTGAAGTGGCGCTCCGTTTTTTGAATGTCCGCTTCCGACCAACCCGCGTTCGAATAGCGAAGCAGTTCAGCGGCCTGCACCATCTTGAACGGCCCCAGGCCCGCCATGAGCACGGCGTCACGGCCCGTGATGCTGGTGAGCGTGCCCGACCAGGCGTTGACCAGCGCCTTGGCTTTCTCCGCGTACGCCCGCTCGCCCGTCAGGCACCACATCAGGGCGTTTTGGTGGGCAGCGTTGGCGTCCGAGTCGTAGGTACCCTGGCCAACAGTAGGGTTGCGGCCAACCATTGCCAGGGGCCCCTGCATGGCGTAAGTGGCCTGAGAAGCAGGATTTTGCCGAAACACCTCGTAGCCGGCATAAATGGGTTCCTGCTTCGCCGCAATGGCGCGCCTCATGCGGTCCAGGTCTTCTTGGCTGTGCAGCAAACCCGGATGCACAAAGCCCTGTCCTATTGATAACGTACTCATTATCAATAATTTAAACAGAAAGGCTATTCCAGCACTAGTCTTCATTGAGGTGTGCATTATTTGTGCTCCGTTACTTCAAGTATGATGGCCTGCCCACCCTTGGCCTTAAGGTCGAAGGCCAGGGCATCTCCTTTTTTAACTGCCAGCGTTCTTTTGGCAATGCTGCCTTGGCCGTCGTCTTCGTACACGGTGGCCGTGTAGGGCTGGCCTTTTTGCAGAAAATCGAGCTTAATTCGGCTTTGCCACGCCTGTGGTCCGGCGGCGTTGCCTACAAACCAAGTTTGGCCGTGGCGCCGGGCCACGCTGATGTTTTGGCCGATCTCCCCGGCGAGGTAATGGGTCTCGTTCCAGACGGTGGGCACGTACTTGAAAAATTCAATCTCTGCGTCGTTGGTGTACTCAGTGGGACGGCCGTACCAGAAAATGGCTTGCAAGGGACTGAAATACACCACCGTGAGGGCGAGCTGCTGGCCCATGCTCACCTTCAGGTTTTTGCTGTAGCTGTTCTTCGAATTGGGATAGCAGAAGGTAAAATCAGCCGGCCCGGCCAGGAAACGGGTAAACGGCAGCGTAGTGGTGTGAAAGGCATCGGGGCTGTTTTCGTCGCCCCGAATGCCCTCCTGCGTGAACAAGGCGGGGTACGTGCGGCTCAAGCCCGTCGGCTTGTAGTTGTCGTGGATGTTGAGAAACAGCCCCGCTTCGTTCACCTTCCTGATGGCCATGGCCAGCCAGGTAAGGCCGTTTTGGGAGAAGCCATCTACAAACCCAAACTTGAGCCCGCTGATGCCCCACTGCCTGTATAGCGGCAGGATGCTATCAAGGTGATTTTGAAGACCGATGTAATTGACGTACAGGACAATGCCAATGCCTTTTTCCCTGCCGTACTGAATCACCTTCGGCAGGTCAATGGCCGGTATGGGCACGGCCGGGTCCGAGCTCAGGGCTCGCTCCGGCCCGTACCAGCCCGCGTCGAAGAGGATATACTGAAAGTTATTGCGCGCGGCAAAATCAATGCAGTCGAGGCCGCTTTGGGTGTTGAGCTGGGCGCGGATGACTTTGCCGGGTTTCAGGCCGGCTGGTGTACTATTGGCGGGTGGGTTCAGCTTCAAATTCAATTCGCTGTACTGGTGCAGACCGATGGCCGTGCGGGCAAAGCTGATCGTGCGCCAAGGCGTCTGAAACGGCAACGCTACCCGAACGGCAGTATCGCGGGCGAAGGCTACGGCCAGGCTGCTGGGAGTGGTGCCCTTTCTCAGTTCCGCCTTGGTAAAATTGTCGTTGGCCGCCTCCCCTACGCTCAGGTAATATTTGCCATTGGTGAGCGTAGCCGGAAAGTCGCAGGTAGTTGCTAGGGAATCGAGGCGAGTAGGAGTAAACACCGACTCGTGATGATATTGGTAAACGGTGTAGGAATCGGTGAAATTGAATTCGGTATTCTCTTTCGCCATCACGGCATTGTCAACGCCCGCTTGCGCTGGCAGCACGTAGCGAAAAGCCACGCTCCCGTCGTATACGCGGGCCAGCAACTGCAAGCTCAGCCCTGCCGACTGCAAGGCCAGGTTGATTTCCTGGTATCGATTCTCGATGTGGTCATTCTCGCCCCACGCCCATGTAAATGAGTCATTGACAGGCTTTTGCGCCGCATTCTGCACGGCGGCATTGGTACCGACTGCGCGCCCGTTAAGGTCAAAGCCGAGACGGGACCAAGCAACTAGTTGCTGCCCGCCGTAGCTTGCCCGGTACTGCAAGTTGCCCTGCGCATCCACGGCGATTTCCAGCCGGGTTTTCTTATCCGGAGAAGAAATCAAATAGGATTTCTTCTCCCGGGCCTGCGTGGTCAGGGCTAGGGTCAACAATAGGAAATGCAAGAAGAGAACGCAGGCTTTCATAGGGTACGCGGTTGTGCTACTTCGTGGGAGTCAGCCAGATAGCTTGCCCACCCGAGGGCAGCAGCTTTACGTCCAGCGTCTGGTCAGCTTTTACTTTCTTGCGCATGATGCTCACCTTGGTACGCGTCGTTTGGGTGGGGTCATCGGCGTAGATAGAGGCGGTGTAGGCTTGGCCTTTGGGCAGGAAATTAAGGGGCAGTTTTAGCGTGCGGCTGTCGTTGTTGGTGATGGTGCCCACAAACCAATCCTGGCCTTTGCGCCGGGCCACGGTTACGTACTGCCCGATTTCGCCCTGCACGACTTTGGTCTCGTCCCAGGTGGTGGGCACTTTTTCGAAGAACTCCACTTCCGGCTCGCCCTGGTAGGCGCTGGGCTTGTCGTACCAAAACAGCGTTTGAATTGGGCTGTAATACACCGCCGCCAATGCGAGCTGATGGGCATGGGTGGTCTTGAGGCGCTTGTCGTAGTAGCAGATGGTGTAGTCGCCGGCGCCGGCGAGGAAGCGGGTAAACGGCAGCACGGTGTTGTGGGTGGCATCGGGAAATTCCTCGTTGCCGCGAATTCCTTCCTGGGTCATCACATTCGGGTAGGTACGGCTGGTGCCCGTGGGGCGGTACTCATCGTGAATGTTGACCATCAGCTCGTTGTCCATGGCCACCTGCACGGCTTCCGTAAGCCAGGTCGTCCAACGGTGCGAGCCCACCTGCACAAAGCCAAACTTAACCCCCTTCACGCCCCATTTTTTGTAGAGCGGGGCCAATTCGCGCATCTGCGCCAGCAAGCCCTGCTGGTTCACGTAGAGCCACACGCCAATGCCTTTTTCCTGGCCGTACTGAATCACGGCGGGCATGTCGATGGGCGCTACAACTTTGGTCACGTCGGAAGAAAAGCTGAAGGCCGGGCCGTACCACTTCCAGTCGAAGAGGATGTACTGCAAGCCGCGCGTGGCGGCAAAGTCAATGGCGTCTTTCGCTCCCTGCGTGGTCAAAGTCATTTCCCGGATGATCTTCCCCGGCTTAATCCAAGAAGCATCTTTGAGCTTCGTGGGCAGGTTGAGGTTGAGCACCAGGTCGTTGTGCTCCAGCAAATCGCCGGGCTTCTCCCCGATCAGGATGGCTCGCCAGGGCGTGGCCACCGGCGAGATCAGGTCCACGCTTTCGTACATGCTCGTAACGACGGTGTTGGGCTTGGTCGGGCTCAGCTTGAACTTGGTCATGGCATAGTCCGTCAGGCCGGCTTCCAGCAGGCTGGCGTAGAGGCCATTGGGCAGCGCTAGCGTCAGCGGCCGTTCGCTGGGCTCGGGCCAGTTACGGAGCGGAAGTGCCTCGTACTTGCCTTGGGCCCAGGCCGTGTAGTACGCCTTCGTGTCGGCCGGTAAGGTAAACTCGTCGTTTTCCGCCATCACACGGTAGTAGATACCTTTGGGATGCTCGGGAAAGAAATACCGAAAGGCGATGCCCTCGTTGTAGGCCCGCACCTGCAGGCTCACCCGGTAGTCGGGATTGTCGTCTTTTGCCAGCTGGATGTCCAGTTGGTTGTAGTGGTCCCGAACCTGGCTGCGCTCGCCGTAGGATGGCTGCCACACCGTGTCGTGGCTGATAGTCAGCTTGTTGGTCAGAATTAGGTTTTCCGACCAGTCGGAGTGGCGATCAACCGGCAACGCCATGGCGTGCTCAAACACGTGGTTGTCGATCTGAATGTCCAGCCCCGACTCCAGCACCACGGGCTGCTTGCGAAATTCGACGTGGTAATACAGGTGACGCTTGCCCGGCGCCGTTTCCTTTTGGTACACCGTCACCATCACTTTTCCATCAGGTGACAGCAATTGCGTGGCGGGCAGAACAGCTGCCTGACCGTAAGTCAAGCCGCTGCTTATAAACAGTATTATATTGATTACAAGGCATTTAACCTCAGCTATCCTTCTGGTCATAAAAAGCACGTAGCGCGAAAAGAGTTGCCAGCCAGCGAGGCGCTCACCAGCCAGTGCTTGCCCAGCGAGCCTCTACCAGGGGGTAAGACAACTGCGGGCCTGAATCGCTTAAGGGCAGGCACTTCCAGGGTCACTTCTGGAAATGCCTGCTCCCTCACTTACCAGCCTGTCGTTTGCTGCAGGTTGGGGTTCAACTGAATCTGCTGCGACGGAATAGGCAGCAGGTAGTTCTTGGTACCGAAAGAGCGCGTGGCATCCACAATCAACTCTCCGTTTGCCGTTTTGGGCGTCGAAGCCTTCACGGCCCACGTAGTCTGGTATTCAGTGCCCGTCCATTTGATGCCCAACAACGGTTGTTTCAGCACCGTCTCAGCTGTGTTCCAACGCTTTAAGTCATCAAACCGAAAGCCTTCCATGTACAGTTCGATGGTCCGTTCGCGGCGGATTTCCGTCTGCATGTCCAGCCCATTGGTCGACACGAAAGCGTTGCTCAGCTTGGGCATCGTCTTATTGACGCGCTGGCGCACCAAGTTCAGCGACTTGTCTAGGTCGGCATCGCTGATACTGCCTTTGCTCTCGTAAACGGCCTCGGCATAGTTCAACAACACCTCCGCGTAGCGGATGACGGGGTAGTCATAGCCCTCTTCGTTGTCGGCAACAGCGCGCTCCGAAATCCATTTTTGATTAGCATAACCCGTTGAGCTGTTGATGGTTGGATTAAAGGAAACTGTGTTCGCCGTCTTCAAGTCGGCGGGGCCGCCGGTCCAGTCTACCCGTGGGTTATTGATGCCAAACCAGTACGCGCGGCCCGGCACTTTCAGGCTGTAGCGCATGCGGTTGTCCCGGTTGAGGTACTCCGACTTCATCGTGGCGTATCCCTGGAAAAGCGGCGACTTCTCGATGGGCAAGCCGTCTTTGGAGAGGTAGAGATTCGCGAAGTTTCGCGTCGGAATAATGTTGTTCGCCTGCCGCGAGATGTTATTGCGGATTTGCCGCTGGGTGAAGTTGTAGCGGTTGGCCAGCACGTACTCGTTGTTGGCTGACTTGGTCAAGCTGGCGGGGTTCGATTTCTCGTTTTCCAGAATGAACATGTATTTCTGTGCCGAGTCGCCGAGCACGGCAGGGGCAAACAGGCTGAATCCCCCGCTGGTAATCACGGCGTTACTGGCCGCTGACGACTGATCGAGCAACGTCGTGGCCCGGCTCGCGTTACCGCGGAATTTCTGCCAGGTGCCTTCGTACAAGGTTACCCGTCCTAAGAAGGCCTGCACTACCTCCTTGTTTACGCGCCCCACATCCGTGGTGGCCTGCGCTCCTTTCGTGGGCACGTCGGGCAGCGCCTCGGTCAGGTCGCGGATAATAAAATCCACCACTTCGTCGCGCGAGTTGCGGGGCAGCTGCAGCTCCGGGGCACCGGGTTCCAGCGTTTTGTCAACGATCGGCACGCCGCCGTAGAACTGCAGCAAATCGAAGTACACATAGGCCCGGAAAAACTTGGCTTCGGCAACGTACTGCTTGATCGCGGCGGGGGTTGCGAAAGCACCGGCTTTGCCCAGCATGTAGTTGATGTTGCGAATCCGGGAGTAGGCCGTGTTGTAGTTGTTGTCCGTAACCGGTATCGTGTTTAGCCCACGGCTGTAGTTGTTCGTTGTATTGGCGACCCCGGTGAAACCAATGTCTGCGTTGAAGTCGGCGTGGTAGTTTACCGTCGTGGTATTGGGTACAACATCGTAGGCGACCTCCCCGAAGTTGCGCTCGTAGGTGTAGAAAGCATTGGCCGCCAGCAGAAAGTCATTCGGAGTTTGCCAGTACGAGACATCGGTAATCGCATCCAGGGGCTTGAGATCCAGCAAGTCGTTGCAGCTGGTTTGCGTCAGTGCAAGCCCCCCCGACAGAAGCAGCAGATAGAATTTTGGAAACTTTTTCATTATGCAAGTGTGGGAAATGCGTTAGAAGGTCAGGTTAACACCGAGCGTGTTCAGGCGGAAGAAGGGGTAGCGCTCGAAGGGCGTCGAGAGGTTATTGTCCCGACCAATCAAGCGAGACGCTTCTGGGTCCCAGCCATCTTTGATGTGGGTCACTTCCCACAAATCACTGCCTGAGTAATACACGCGCACTCGCTCCAGACCAAAGCGCTTGGAAATGGTCTGTGGTATTGTGTAGCCGAGCACCGCATTCTTGAGTCGCAGATACGCGCCGTTTTGCACGGACCAATCGGAAGCGTAGTAGTTGTAGGCGTTGTAGTTCACGCCGTTGGTGTTCGCCGAGAGAATAGGATAATAGGCCTCGGTATTTTCGGGCGTCCAGGTGTTGCCGTACCAGAAGTTGGTTTGGCCCTGGAAGACGGAACCGAACGGCACCCGCCAGTCGCCAGTCCGGAAAATGGTCCGCTCGCCCACACCCTGGAAGATGGCGTTGAAGTCGAAGCCCTTCCAATCGGCGCCCACGTTAAACGAGAAGGTGTAGCGCGGATCATCCCGACCAATGTATTTCAGGTCGTCGGTCGTGAGCTTGCCGTCGCCGTTCAGGTCTTTGTACATGTTGTCGCCCAACCGCACACCCGGCGCTTTGGCGTTGACTGTGCCATCGGCGTTGAAAGTCGTGATCGGCATGCCGACGTTGTTGCCGGTTGCCAATTTGCGGTAAGCATCCAGCTGTTCCTGCGTCTGGATTCGCCCAGCGTATTCGAGGCCGAAGTAAGAGCCGATCGGAAAACCTTCCACGGCCGTGTTGTAGCCGGCGTTGATGACGCGCGCCCCGCCATAGTCAATCAACTTGTTTTGGTTGTCGGTGATGCTGCCCCCAAAGTGGTAGCCCACGTCGCCGATTTTATCTTGCCATTGCAGGGAAGCTTCCCAGCCCCAGGTTTTTAAGTGGCCGATGTTGGCTCGGGGTGCCGTAGCGCCCAGCACTGCCGGGTAGGTCCGATCGAGTAGCATGTTCCGGTTGTGCTTGACGAAGTAGTCCGCACTCACCGACAGGCGCCGGTTCAGGACGCTGAAATCAATTCCGACGTTAGTGGTTTGTACTCGCTCCCAGGTCCGGTCTAGGCTGACCAAACCGGTGGTGGGTGCTACCAGCACCGCTGGGCTAGCGCCTAGGATGGGAAAGCCCGAGCTGGTTTGGCCCGTGGTGGCCGTTACGTTCAGCGTCTGGATGTAATCGTAGAGGCCGATGCCGTTCTGGTTACCCAATTCCCCGTACGAGCCGCGCAGCTTGAGTTCGCTCAGGAACGAGAGGTTCTTCATGAACTCCTCTTCGGACACGCGCCAGCCGCCCGACACGCCGTAGAAGAACTTCCACCGGTTAGCGGCGTTAAATTTTGATGTGCCGTCGTAGCGCAGATTAGCTTCGAGCAGATATTTCTGCTTGAAAGCGTAATTGATCCGGCCGAAGTAAGAGCCGATGGCATAATGGTTCTGGCTTTCCGTATTGCTGCGGGTAGAAGCGTCGCCAATGCCCAGGTTCAACGACGGCACCAGGTCACTAGCCAGGTAATTGGTCTGCGTGCGAAAGTCGCGGAGCTCGTCGCGCTCGTAGCTCACGCCGGCCGTCAAGCCC
Organism: Hymenobacter jejuensis; assembly: GCF_006337165.1. Classification (NCBI taxonomy): domain Bacteria; kingdom Pseudomonadati; phylum Bacteroidota; class Cytophagia; order Cytophagales; family Hymenobacteraceae; genus Hymenobacter; species Hymenobacter jejuensis. The sequence continues at coordinate 4,053,747 of NZ_CP040896.1, read as the reverse complement.
ACGGCGTGGTTGTCGGCGAAGGTGTTGTTGTATTCCAGGAAACCGTTCAGGTTTGCGTAGGCGTCTCTTACCGTCCTACGTGCGTAGGAGGTATTTTGCCGGGTTGGGTTATCGGCGGCTTGGATCGTTTCCGTGTAGTTGTACCACTGAATTGATTTCTGCTGGGCCGCAATTTCTGAGATCGCCCAGTTGTAGCCCAACGTCGACACCGCGCGCAGGTGCTTAGTGATGTCATACATCAAGCGGAAGTTGGTGAAAACGCGGTTGTTGCCCTCCTTCGTGTCGCCCCCAAGTTCGGCTTGCGCGTTGGGGCTATATTGCGTACCCCAGGAATAGGCTTTGCCGTTGATCGTGTTGACCGGAAAACCAGGCTGGGCATACTGCCCGAGCACACTGTTGATCATCGTAGGCTGGATGATGTCGTTGCGCTCCAGCGACAGGTTGGTCTCTAACTTAAACTTGTCGGTGAACTGGTAATCGTGCGTCAGGCGAATGTTGTAGCGCGTATTAGAGTTGTTGCCCCACTTTAGTAAGCTATTATCTTTAAGATAGCCCAGGGAGACGCGGTAACCCGCTTTTTCACCTCGCCCCGCAACACTTAGGTTGTGCTGGGTGGAAGTAGCGCGACCCCAGAGCACATCCACCCAGTTGTTGTCGAACAGGGGGAGGTCATTAACATCGGTAAAACCAACTTGGGCGGCACCAGCCTTGTCCAGGTAAGGGGTCGTAGCGTTCGCCATCGCCACCCCCATTTTGTACCAGATATAATCCGTGCGGGGGACGCCGTAGTTGTCGTTGGTGGTGGCATCAATGAGGCCCTGCCCAAACTGCTGGCGATTCAGCAGGTGTGGCTGCAACCCAATGCGTTTTTGCGATACCGAACCATCATACTGCACCGTGGTTTTGCCGGCCTTGGCCCGTTTGGTAGTTACCAGGACAACCCCACCCGCCGCGCGTGCCCCGTAGATAGCCGCGGATGCATCTTTCAGGAATGAGATGTTGTCGATGTCATTGGGGTTGATCGTGTTGAGCGCATTTTGATCACTCAGCGCCACGCCATCCACCACAATAAGAGGCGAGCTACCGTTCACCGAAGAAGCGCCCCGAATCTGGAAGTTCCAGTTGGCGCGGCCCGGCGCAGCGGCCGTGCGCGTTACTACTACCCCAGGCACTACTCCTTGCAGAGCCGACAGCGGGTTATCGACGACACCACGGTTCTGGAAAATCTTCTGGTCGACGGTAGCGACGGCACCGGTCAGGGTTTCCTTCTTCTGCTCGCCGTAACCCACTACTACTACATCGCCGAGCGTCTTAGTGTCTTCGGCCAGGATGATCCTCAATGAGCTGTTGGCTCCAGTGACGGACACTTCCTGCCGCACATAGCCTACGAAGCTAAATATCAAGGTGCTGTTTTCGGGCACGTTCAACGTGAAGCGTCCATCCATATCGGTGCTCGCCCCCGTGGTCGTTCCTTTCACAACCACGGTCACGCCCGGCAGCGGTTCACCGTTGGCTTGCACCACACGGCCGGATACCGGCACCTCAGCAAACCAAGTAACGTTTGCGGGTGCCGTGTCGAGGAAAGACCGGGTGGCGGCAAGTGCCCCCGGCGAATAAAGCAGAAGTGCGCAGCCAGCTACGGATGTAGCCCTTGCAATGCGCCTCAACAGCAGGGTACGGAGTGTGTTCATAAGGTAGTGGGATGAGTATGGACGAGTTGAAAAATCGCTGCCTTAACCGGTGGCTGCGCACATCAGGCGCGTGCTGTCGCTGGTGCTGCACAGTGCCAAATGCGCGGCCAGACTATATTGACTCAGAATTGCATTCGATTGCACTAAAACCTATACGAAGGTATGCTTGCCCCTACCCTTGCGCCCTCCTGAACCCTCCTGAAGGGATAAATATTTCTTACTTATATACTATATACACCGGGAACCCCAACCCGAAAAAGCAACCCTTGGTAACAATTGCGCACACATGCGCCCGACCCCAAAGTCCAAAACCACAATTGGCGGCTTGGTTATAGGCTCAGCACTTAGCGCAATAGCATCAAGTCTGAATAATATAATTATTCCAACAAATCTTACATCAACAAAGGTTCAGGATCATGGCTGTGTGTTGTACTGAAATCAAGACTTCGCTAAGCAAATAAGGCCTCCGTTTTCTTCTGGGCTTCGCCCTGTTCTAGGTGAATCAGTGCGCCGAGAGCTGTCGCCTGCGGCACCTCCGGGGTGCGAACTTCGACGGCAGGATAATGACGCTGTAACATCTGCATAAAGACAGGATTACGGGCGAAGCCGCCGTCGACGAAAAGAGTGTCTTCGTCCTGCCGAACCAGATCGATGGACTGTTTCAGGCGACGGACTAAGTGGTGCATCAAATGTTGATAGGCATCCGTCGCCGTATTAAAACCGACCAGTGGCCACGCGGCGCAAGCCGGTTCGACCGTTTGCCCGGAATCCAACATCCAGGTTGGCTCAAACTCGGAAACCAACTGCTCAGTGGGCCGAGCCAGCAGCAGCGAGCGGTAGAAGTCGGGCTTGGTGTGAAAGTACTCGGCAATGCGCTGTACTTGGTAATCGTGCTCCCGGCCTATAAACAAACGCGCGGCTACCGTTGGCTCGCCCCGCGGCGACAAGTAATTCACGCAGTTGCGCTGCAAGAGTTCCGGCGTCAGCGGCTGTTTGTTAAAGGGATTGAACGTAACAGACCACGTACCCGTGGAAACGAATACAAAGGGCCGCTTCCGGTTCTCGAACATGTACGACATCACCGCCGCCGAGCTGTCTTCCATGCCCACCCCGATCAGGATGCCATCTTCTACGGTGGCCACTGAATCGTTAATCAGGGGAGCCAGCTTCTCGTCGAAGCCTTCCCGCAGCACCCAGTCGTGGTACGTGTTGCGGGTGAAGTCCCAGAGTGCCGTGTGGCAACCCACGGATGAATAATCGCTAAATACTTGACCTGTGATTAGATACGAAAGGTAATGCGGTAGATACAGGGCCGTATGTACGCGGTCATACTGCTCGGGCCGGGCATATTTTAGCCAGTAGAGCTGCATGCCCGCGTGCAGCATTCCCAGCTGGGGCGAACGTGTGACCTGCGCAAACTCTTCGCGCGATTGGCCCAGCGAGGCATAAAACTGCGCTGCGTATTCTGCCGGAAACGGCCGCAGGTAACTGTACAAGGGCAAAAAGGGCTGGCCGCTCTGGTCGAGATAGACTAAGCCAGCGCCGTAAGCGGTAAAGTTGACGCCTTTTACCCGGTAAAATGGATGTTGGCGCAGCATCTGCCAATGCGTACGCACCCATTGCGTCAGGCGCGGCAGGTCTTCGCACGGGTAGCCGTCTTCGTCCTGGGCATCAGTGCAGACGTGCTGGTGTTCATCGATGATCTGTCGGTTTTCGTCAAACAGGATCAGCTTCTTGTTCGTCTGGCCAATATCGAAAACAGCGTAGATGGACTTCTTTTTCATCGCAAAGGATGTGGTGCGGCTCCGCATAGTCCGCGTACTACCAAGGAGGTTGGCGGACGCCAAAACGACGTCCGCAAGGCAGCGATCCAGGATTTGCCACCCGCATGGAGCAGGTAGTTGAAACCACGTACTCGCTGCCACGAACCAAAAGTAGAAGGGTGCCATCCGAAAACCTTTCTGAACTCTACTGACGATTCCGGTTTTATAAAGAGCGCCGCCGAATGGTCGTGAACGGGTTTTTGACGCGGGTCCGCTGCTTGTTGAGGAGCATAGTAGCGGCAGTGCGGCCCATTTCTTCAAACTCGGTGGTAATCACCGTGATGTCCAGCAGGTCTTTCAGGGGCGTTTCATTGAAAGTTACCACCCCGATATCACGCCCCAGCAACAGGTACGACTGGCGAATTTTCTTCACCAGCTCCACTAAGTCCGTTTCCCGGATGATGACATACCCCGTGCCTTCCCGCGGCGCTTCATCGGTTGCGGTCTCCTTGATGCAGAACTCCTTGTTGTTCTGAATGCAGTAGCAGCGAAAACCCAGGGCAATTTCTTGTGGGTAATTGCCATCCGAAGGCAGTATAAGCACCAAGCGGTGGTACTTCGCCAACAAGTCGTTCAGGCCCTGCAAGGCACAGTACAGGTCTTTCTCGAAGTCCTGGAATACCCGCAAGCAGTCGGTGTGGAGGTCAGGCATATCTTTATCCAACAGCACCAGTTCTTCCGCCGGAATTTCGTTCAGCGCCTCCAGATAATCGGCTTTGTTGGTACCCAGAGCAAAATGCGGCATCACGACGTAGTAATTGTACCGGCCGAGGTTCTTCTCGATTATTTCCTTGAAGATGACCGCGTCGTAATGGTAAATCTGAATATCGACGGTGGCATGCCCTTTCAGCGCCTCGATAAAAGCGTAGTACACGAGCTTCTTGTACGAACTCATCTCGTTGAAAAGGAGCAGAATCTTGCATTTTGCTTCTCCCTTCGACTGAATATAGTAGCCTTTGCCCTGCACCGACGTGATAAAGCCACGCTCCCGCAATTCGCGGTAGGCACGCTCCACGGTGTCGCGGGCAACGTAGTACTGCTCGCTGAGCTCGCTGATGGAAGGCAGCTGACAGCCGTTTTTCAGGACGCCGCGCTCAATATCCGCGACCACGGACTGCACGATCTGCTTGACCTTCGGGACTTTGTCAGTTGGGTTGAACTTCAACTTGTACATAAGCAAGGGGCACCGTCGAAGCAGGTTAGGGCTGGGCCAAAAACTACTTTCGAACTGGGTGGGAGTGAACAGGAAGTAAGGCGTCGAGAAAGGCCCACGTATTCTATTGAGTAAGTGCACCCTCACTTAGTAGAACACCCCACCCGGTCACTACCCTGAAGTCACCTGAAAAAATATTTTCAGCCCCTGCTACCTTCTTCCTTGCCAACTGCGCTTTATGAGCAAAATCTACGCCTCGCCTGACTTGGCACGGCAACAAGCCCTAACGCATAGCTTTATATAATGCCTTGTACATCAGTATATTATAAAAAAGTAAATCAACTTACTACCGCCCGTGATAATTACCAGCCCGGATTTTGTTCGAGCTGCGGGTTAACAATCAGCTCGCCCAAAGGCAGCGGCAGCTGGTAGTTGCGGCTGGGATCAAAGCGCCGCCCGGCGGCCGGGTCGGCTACCAGAAACCCATTTTCCAGCCGCGAGGCGTAGCCCTGCCAACTCGGATCGGTGGCGTACTCCGTGCCGTTAATTTTTATCCCCAGCAACGATTGAGGAATCTCCGTTTCGGCTGTTTTCCAACGGAAGAGGTCAAAAAAGCGAAATCCTTCGAAGGCAAGCTCCACCGTGCGCTCACGCCGAATTTCCGTGCGCATGTCAAGCCCATAGGCCGCCACAAAGCCGTTGGTAAGGGCCGGTAAGCCAACCCGTGGACTGGTACGCAACACGTTAAGCGAGCGGTTCAGCGCCGCATCGCTGATGGCGCCTTGCCGCTCAAACACCGCTTCGGCATAGTTCAGCAGCACTTCCGCGTAGCGAATTACGGGAAAGTCGTACCCTTCCTGGTTGGAGATGATGGCGCGTTCCGTGCAGAATTTGTTGTTTGTGTATCCCGTGGGGGTTACGTTGGGCACCGGCATATACAAGAGCCCGGCGTTGCCAGTGAGGCTGCCGTCGAGGGCATAACGGCCATTGCCAGAACCATGATCCCAGTAGCGGTGGCCCGGGATGCGAATGGTGTTGCGCAACCGCGGTTCGCGGTTCGCAAATTCCGTGGTTTTGGTGGCGTAGCCGCGAAATAAAGGCGAGCGGTTAACGGGCAGCCCATCAGTACACAAATAAAGGCTGGCCAGCTTTTGAGTGGGTGCTCCGGGTGTCGCCTGTGATAGGTTATACCCCAGTTGGCGCACCGAGTAATCATAGCGGTTCGCCAGGATGTATTCGTGGTTGTCGGCTTTGGTATAGCCCCCGGGATTCGAACGCTGGTTTTCCAGGATGAACAAGTACTTGTAGCTCGAGTCAGCCAGCGGCGTGAACAATCGGTACTGGTTGCTGCTGATCACCTGGTCGGCAGCCTCCATGGCTTGATCGAGCAGCAGGTTGGCCCGAGCGGCATTGCCGCGAAACTTCTGCCAAGTGCCTTCATACAAACACACCCGACTCCGGAAGGCCAGTGCTCCGAGCCGGCCTACCCGGCCGGCGTCATTAGCGCCCATGGCGCTTTCCGCGCCCAGCTTATCGGCGGCCTTAGTAAGGTCACCGAGAATCAGTTCGACCGTTGCCTCACGGCTAGCCCGTGGCCCGAACAGCACGGGTGAGTCGGTAGTAAGCGTGCTGGTAATCAGCGGCACGCGGCCGTAGTAAAACAACAGGCGGAAGTACACGTAGGCCCGAAAAAAGTAGGCCTCGCCTACCGCCTGTTGAATGTCAGTAGCGTCTCCTTGGTAGGCTTGGGCTTTCTCCAGCAGGTTGTTGATGTTGCGCAGTTGCGCATAGGCCCGGGTCCAGGAAGCCATTGCGTTTTGGGGCAGATACACCCCTTGGCTGAACGTGGTCAGCGTCGCCTTTGACACCGCCAGGTCAGAGTACTGGTCGTTCTCCAGATTATAGGGCTGCTGAAAATCCTGGGCGGGGTTGAAGCCCGCCAAGTAGAAGTAAAAGCTAGCCGAAGCGGACCGAAACTGTTCTGGAGTCGTCCACCAGGCATCATCCGCGGGCTGTTGTTCCGGCCTGATATCCAAGTCGTTTACGCAGCTCGCCGTTCCCAGCCACAGGGCGGCCAGCAGCAGAGCATATTTTGCGAACCACGAGAGCTTCATAGCGGCGACTGCGAGGGAGATAAACTTTTAAAAAGAAGCCGTGATACCAAAGGCCCAATATCGGTAGAAAGGTAGGGCATCCGGGTCATCGCTGGCTTCCGGGTCATAGCCATCCTTGATGCCAGCCACCTCCCACAGGTTTTCGCCGGTAAGGTACACGCGCACGTTGCTCAGGCGCGCAATCCGCAGCACTGCCGGCGAGAGGGTGTAGCCGAACACCACGTTTTTCAGCCGCGTGTAGCGGTTATTTCGAATCGTGAGCGCCGAGGCCAAGTAGTTATAAGTTGTCACGTCTGCGTCGGCCGTGAGACGAGGATATGCGGCGTTGGGCCGCTGCGGGCTCCACGTCCGGTGGTAGAAATACGAATTGATGTTCTGGTTCGTGTTGATGATGGGCCGGAAATAGGAGCCCTGCCGAAACAACTCGCGGCGGCCCACGCCCTGCACCAAAGCCGAGAGATCGAAGCCCCTTAGCGTCAGCGTCAGCCGCCCCGAATAAGCATACCGTATGTTGTTATTACCCAAATATTTAACATCCAACGCCTGATCGAGCCGGCCGTCGCCATTCAGGTCCTTATACCGAACATCACCAATGCCAATGTTGGCTGGTAACCCTCCGCCCGCGAAGGTCTTTTTGTAGGCATCGAGCTGCTCTTGGTTTTGGATGATGCCGTCGTACTCGTACCCGTAGTAGCTGTTGAGCGGATAACCGCGAATATTCTGGGTCAGGTTAGAAGGGTTGTTGGTGCTCCCCGACAGCGTAATGGCGTTGGTGCCTCCTACTTCCGTCAACCTCGTGTCGTTGTCGCTAAAGATTCCTGTGACGCTGTAACCAAGCTGGCCGACCTTATCCGTCCAGGTTAAGGCGGTCTCCCAACCGCGCGTAACCAGGCCGCCGTTGTTGGTAAGCGGTGGGGTGCCGCCCAAAGTTACCGGGTAGGTTACCGGAATAAGCATGTTCCGGTTGCGCTTCGCGAACAGGTCCGCGGAGCCTTCCAGTCTGTGGTTTAGCAGGGCCCAATCCAGTCCCAGGTTTTTTGTCACGACCTGCTCCCAGGTGCGGTCCAGGGCAACTAGGTTGCCTACGGTGGTTGTCGTCACCCCAGCAGGATTGTTGATGCCGAACGGATAGGAGCCGGCGTTGTTGTTGACCAGTGCGACGTAATCGTAAATGCCGATTCCGGCTTGGTTACCGGTCACGCCCCACGAGGCCCGCAGCTTGGCATGGTCAAGCAGGCGTTGGCCTTTTAGCCAGCTTTCCTCCGTCAGCACCCAGCCAGCCGACACGCCAGGAAAGAACTTCCAGCGGTGGTTATTCAGGGCCGTGAAGCTGGAGGAGCCATCATAACGGGCGATGGCTTCCAGCAGGTATTTATTTTGGTAGTCGTAGGTAGCCCGCCCAAAATATGACACCAGCGCCCAGGCCAACTTGGTGCCGCCCCGGGCATCTACCGCGTTGGGCAGCGGCTTGCCCTGGGCAATGTTGTCGAGCCCCCGGGGCACGTCATTTACCTTGACCCAGAAGGAGTTGTAGGCATTTTTCTCCTCCGAAGTACCCACCATCGCCGTTAGGTTGTGGTGCTTGGCAACGGTGGTGCGGTACAAGGCATTCACGTAGTAGCTTTGGTACACACTCTCCTGGCTTTCGCGCCGTAAGGAGTTGAAATCGTTGCCGTTGCCAAAGGAGTTTACCAGCTTGTCGCCGGCGTAGTTAAAGAAATCAATGTGATTCACCCGGGTGTTGATGCCGGTAATGGTGTAGCGCACGGCCACCGAACCGTTGAGGGTAAGGTGTTTGGTAAGGGCCCATTCGCCCTGCAATTGCTCACTAAGTCGGGTATCTTGCTGCTGCCGGTTGCCCCCCTCTTGGGCCAACGCCAGGGGGCTTTGATAGCCAATGCCCCAGCCGTAAGGCTTGGAGCCATCGCGGGAGTAGAAAGAGTAACCGGGCTGCACCGCCCCCGGCGTGTTCAGCAACGTGTTGTAAGCGGATGGCTCTACCCGGTTTTGCCGCTCAGCCGTGAGTTGGTTGAGTATTTTCAGCTTTTCAGTAGGCTGAAAGTCGAGGTTGATGCGCGCGTTATACTTTTTGTTGAAGTTGTCGCCAAGCTGCAGAATGCTGCCGTCATCGGTGTAGCCTGCCGAAGAGTAATAACCTACCCGCGGACCGCGCCCGGCCACGGACACGTTGTGCAGCCAGGTGCGGCCTGTACCGTACAGCGCGCTTTGTAAGTCGTTGGTAAAGAATCCGATATCTGCCGTATTAAACAGGCCCGGGACTACTACATCGTTGGGTGGGTTCAGGTAATAGGCTTCTAAGCTTTTATACACGTGGTTGGGGTTGTTGTTGTTGACCTGCGCCTCGTTGTACATCTCATACCACTGCGGCAGATTGGTAAACCGACGGCCCAGGCCCACCGTTTTCAGCGCAAACGTTCCCGTATAGGTCACCACGGGCTTAGCAGCCTTGCCCTGCTTCGTGGTGATCAGGATGACCCCGTTGGCTGCCCGCGAACCGTATATCGCTGCTGAAGCATCCTTCAGGATGCTGATGCTCGCGATGTCGTTCTGATTAAATGAATTCAGGGCCGAATTATCACCGTATGGCACGCCATCCACCACTACCAGCGGCGGGGTAGAATTGATGGAAGAAGCCCCCCGAACCCGAAAATCCCAGTTTTCCTGTCCCGGCCGCCCCGATGTCCGCGCAACTACCAGCCCTGGCACGATGCCCTGCAGGGCACTTAAGGGGTTAGTCGAAACCCGGCTTTGAAACGCGGTGGTGTCGATGACAGAAATTGATCCGGTAACGGTAGCCCGTTTTTGCTGGCCATACCCAATGACCACCACCTCGTTCAGTGCCTGATTGTCTTCGGCCAGCACCACCAGCAGCGGCTCACCGGCCATGCCCAGGGGCACCTCCTGTCGTACAAACCCAACCGAGCTGACTATCAGCACGCTACCCACCTGGGCCTGAACCTGAAAATGCCCGTCGGTGCCGGTGCTGGCACCGTTGGATGTGCCTTTTACCAAGATCGTCGCACCGGGAAGCGGCTCCCCATTAGCCTGCATAACTTTGCCAGAAATGGACAGAGTTAGGCTCGTGACTGCCATTTTTGGCGCCTGCAAGGGTTTGATGACGTAGTAGTTTTGCCGGAGCTTTTTAAAATCAAGCCCCAAGGGCAGCAGCAGACGGGTCAGGTTCTCCTCCAAGCTGCTCTCGTTGGGCGCCGGGGCAAGCACCTGCCTATCGCCTATCAGGTCGCTGGCGTACGCAATGGTGCTGTTGTACTGCTTTTCCCAACGGGCCAGCAGCACCTTGAGCGGCTCGGCTTCCCGCGCTGTGCCTTTTGTCGGCCCCTGTTGCGCGACGGCTGCGTATGTCGGAGCCAGCAGCAGGCTTGTAAGCAAGGCTGCATACAGCACCAAACGGCCGCCAAGCCGAGTACGCACTTCAGTCATAGGCAAAACTGTGGGAAAGGCAGATTCAGGGCGCAGAAATCACGATGCGGTTGGCTTCCCGCTTAATCTTCACCTGTAGAGTTTCCTCTAAAGTCTGACAAAGCAAATCGACATCGCCAACGGGAATCGCACCGGTGAATTTACGCTTTTTTAACTCTGCCTGACGCAGAGTAACCTCTACTCCATAAGTGTCTTGCAGACGCGTGGCCACTTCTTCCAGCGGCGTCTCTGCGAACACCATTCTGTTTGTCGTCCATGTGGTATAATCGCTTGGATCGCTGACTGCTTTCTTAATTACATCCGTTTGCTTGTCAAGTACTTGCACTAATTCACCAGGGTGCATCGTGACATCAGAGCGCTGCGGGTCGTCGAAGTCGACGAGTACCTTGCCCGAAAGAAGCACTACCCGCGCTTGCTGATGCCGGCGGTACACGTCAAACGTAGTACCGAGCACTTCTACGTTCAGCCCAGCGGTGGTATGTACCACAAAGCGCTTATTATCAGACAGATGCTTCACCGCAAAGAAGGCCTCGCCGTCAAGCCACACCTCGCGTGGTTTGGAAGCCTCCCATGCCGATGCGTGGCGTAGGGTAGAATGGGCATTTAGCGTAACTTCCGAGCCGTCGGGCAGGTGTATGATTTTTGTTTGGCCGTAGGCGGTAGCATACGCTACGCCGGGGTCCGTAAACTTTCGCTGCACCAACCAGCCGCCCCCCGCCAGAACTCCGGCTATCACTGCCGCCGCTGCCCAGCGGTACCAACGCTGGTCGGTCGAGGCGGGCGTTGCCAAGCCGGCTTGCATCCGTAATTGCGCCAGCATTTGCCCGTAATCATGGCTGTCGTCCGCAAGGGCCGTGTCGTGCTCGGGCATGTCGGCATAGGCTTGCATCCATTGCTGAGCGACAAAGGCATTTGTTGGCTGCGCCAACCAGGCTCGCACAGCCCGCGCTTCGCCCGGCGTTGATTCGCTCCGGACGTAACGCAGGTAGGCTTCAAAATTCACTTCGGTCGGCATCGGCAAAAACAATGGGCTTCAAACAGATAAACACTTGAACTAGCTATCACCCTGAAGCCAAGGTAAAATATTCTCAGCCGATGCCGATGCATCAGCTGCTTACAGATGCCCAAAAAAAAGGTGGTTGCGAAAGTATTCCAGCGATTTTCCGGAAAGTAGCCGGCCGATGCTCTTGATCACTCCAGAGGCAGGCGCACGGAGAATTTTCCCTTGCGAATAAAGGATAAAGCAATGATAATCAGGTGTTTATGTAGCTATCTTTACTCTAAAGACCTAGCAATCAAAAGTCGATCGCTATTGCGTTCGGTGCTGAATTTGGCCCTACCAAACTGCCGGGATGCGCAAAAAGTAATCGTTTTATTCCCTTATATTTATCGGTAGTAAATTCGGCCTCCTTCCCACCCTTTGCTGCATTTGAAAGTCGCACGCGAATTCTCGGACTCTGATTGCCTGGCCCGTTTACGGGCTGGTGATGATCAGGCATTCGACCTGTTGTTTCAGCAGTTCGCGCCGGGCTTGTGCCGTTTTGCGTTTCAGCATTTAAAGTCCCATGCCGAGGCCGAAGAGATTGTTCAGGAGTGCTTTCTGAAGCTGTGGCAGCGACGCCACCAACTCGAGGAGAACACGATATTTAAAGGCTACCTCTACCAGGCCGCCTACCACGGCATTCTGAATCAACTGCGTCGCCAGCAGTACTGGGCCTTCGAGGATATTGCGCCCAACACATTATTCGCGGAAGCCTCGACCATAGATTCCATCGAATACCAGGAGCTTGAAAAGTTATATAAGGCAGCTCTGGAGCAGTTACCGCCCAAACGGCGCCAAATCTTTACCCTGAGCCGGCAAGAAGGCCTATCTTACACCAAAATCGCCCAGACACTTAACATTTCCGTCAAAAGCGTAGAAACGCAGATGGCCCACGCGCTGAAGTTTTTGCGTAGCTACTTTCGATCGCATGGTACCATTCTTACAATGGTCCTCATGCTCCTTTCGACGATTGGCCGTAAGTAAATTGGTCACCCTGCTTAGTGCGCGGGCCGGGCATTTTAAAGCAACCCGTTGCGCTTTTTAGAAATAGCCGAGGGTCGTTACGTTGCTGACAAGAGGATCAATACCAGCGCCAAGGACATCCCATGAGCTTGGAAATACAGCTTCATAAACCTCAACGCATGGGTCATCTGGTTTTCTACGCACTTCACGGAAACGTTCATTTCTTTCGCGATAGAGGCGTAGGATAAGCCCTGCTGGCGGCTCAGGGTAAAGATTTGGCGCCGTCTCGACGGCAATTGGGCTACTGCTATTTGGTACAGCTGCTCTAATTCTTGGTACTCTAGCAATTGGCTAGGGCATGTTTCTTCTACCAAGACCTCTTCATCACACTCTTCAAATACCCAGTACTGCTGGCGGCGCAGTTGCTTCAAAATGCCGTGGTACGCGGACTTGTAGAGATACGCTTTGAAGATAATGTTGTCATCGAACTCATGCCGCCGCTCCCATAGCTTCAGAAAGCAATCTTGTGCAACCTCCTCCGCATCGGCGTGGCTTTTTAAGTAACCATGCGCAAACCGGCACAGCGCTGGAGCATATTGCTCAAACAGCACGTCGAATGCCTGAACATCGTCTTTTCTAAGGCGTTCTAAGCAGACACGGTCAGAGAAATCATGTACAACTCTCAAGGGGTGGCAATAAGTAGGCGAAAGCTTGTAGCGGGTTGATAAATATATATAAATCAGGTCGGTATTCTCTTCAAATCTACGAAGCGTACTCCAACTCGTGCAAGAAGCAGCTACGACTATAAGGCTCCATTTTGCACCGACTTTGCACCGACGACAGCTTGCAGCTGCCAAATAAACGTTGCCGCAAGGAAGGTTCAGCCAGCTATTTTGGGGGCTGAAAAAAATATTTTTCGCCAGCATTGGGGTATTGGGCGCTTCGTGGCTTTTACTACTCAGAGAGAAGCAATTCCACCGCTATGCCCATCGAAATCACATACGAAGCTTGCATACGCTACGTGCAGGGGAAAGCCTCGTTGGAGGAGGCCCGCGCCGTGCGTGCATGGCTGGCTGACCCCAAAAATGAGCTCGTAGCCCACTATTGGATGAACTTACACGCCGAAGCTCTAGCCGTACAAGAGCAGCAGGTCGATGAAGAGGGTCCCTACGATTATGCGGCCATGCGAGAAGGTCTGCATGCCCGTATGGGGTTGGAAACATCCTCACGCAGCGCTTCTATACAGGGTAGCTCTTGGCACCGCTGGGCCGCCGCGGCAGCTCTGGTGGGAGTAAGCAGTGCCGGCTGGTTTATGTACGAGCGGCACCAACTGCTGGAGCCCGTAACGGCCAGCTACTCTTCGCCTTACGGACACACCCAACTGGTACACCTGCCCGATGGCTCGGAGGTTACGCTAAATGCCCATTCTACGTTGCGCTACGCCGCAACGCCCGGTCAGCGAGCTCCTCGAGAGGTATGGCTTGATGGCGAGGCCTTCTTTGCGGTGAAGCATCTCCCTGACAACAAGCGCTTTGTGGTACATACCACGGCTGGCTTTCAGGTGGAAGTACTTGGCACGAAGTTCACCGTTTACCGGCGACACGAACAAGCCAGAGTGGTGCTGCTCTCCGGAAAGGTACGGGTAGCCTTTGCTGACCAGAAGAAAGCTGCTGTGACCCTAAAGCCTGGCGAATTGCTGCAAACTTTTGATACGCTTTCACAAACGATTGTGCATCGAAAGGTTCAGGCTACTGCTTATGCTACTTGGACGGCTGATAAAATGGTCTTTGACGCTACTACGATCACCGATGTAGCTACGCGCTTGGAAGACACTTACGGCGTAGAGGTAATCATCAAAAGCGCAGCACTCAATCAGCGCAGGTTCACCGGCACTTTTCCCATGGGCAACCTGGATGTGCTTTGTGAGAACCTATCAGAGGCCTTTCATCTGCAGATAACCCGGCATCAAAATCAACTTGTTTTATCGGACAACGCTTCTTCCCCTTCCACGCTATGAGCCTACCTCCTACTCAATCTGGCAAACTTCCTTTGCGCGCTCCCCTGCTGCTCACCGGAGCGCTGCTGCTCTATTCGTCTAGTGCCCAAGTCGTAGCACAAGCGATGGCTTCGGTACAGCACTATCCGCAACGATCGGCTTCCGCCGGAGCAGTACCGCTTAAGCAGCTGCTCAAGCACTGGGAAAAACAGTACAACACCATCATTGCCTACGACAGCGACTTGGTCGGCGACAAGCGCGTTGCGCCACAAGAAAATGTAGGTACGCTGGAAGACAAGCTTGCTACGGTACTACCCCAAGTAGGACTACGCTTTAAAAAGCTACACGCGAACAACTACATTATCACGCCTGATAATAGCACTACAACAGAACCATCCCTCGAAGGCCTGGCCGCAAACGTTGCCACTTTACAGGACGTGACCGTCTCGGGTCGGGTGGTGCAATCGAATGGGGAAGCCTTGCCGGGCGTCACGATCATTGTGAAAGGCACGGTTATAGGTGCCAGCACCGGCGGCAACGGTGAATTCTCGCTGAGCGTGCCCGAGAACAGTACCTTGGTTGTCAGCGCTGTGGGTTTCCTTAAGCAGGAAATCGCGGTGCAAGGGGCCACTTCGGCCCTGACGATTACGCTCGCCGAAGACCGCAAGACGTTGGATGAAGTCGTTGTCGTCGGCTACGGCACCCAGAAAAAGGGCGACGTAACGGGCGCCATCGCCTCATTCGATGCGAAGGCGCTTAACGAACGACCCATCGCCCGGGTCGACCAGGCGCTGGTAGGGCAGTTGGCGGGTGTGCAGGTGAAGCAAACAACCGGGGTGCCCGGTCAAGGCTTTTCGGTGCAGGTACGCGGCTCCGGCTCCATCACGGCCAACAACGAGCCGCTCTACGTAATCGATGGCTTTCCGCTGGAGTCCACCTCCCAGAATGCCGCGGGCCGCTTCGGGGCGGGTAGTCCCCTGGACAACATCAACCCCAATGATATTGAGAAGATTGAGGTCTTGAAAGACGCGGCAGCAGCGGCCATTTACGGTTCGCGGGCCGCTAACGGGGTGGTCATCATCACCACGAAGAAAGGCAAGTCCGGCAAGCCCCAGTTCACAGTCAACAGCTACGTGGGCGTGAGCGAGAAAGTGCGGGGGCTGGACATGCTCAGCGCAGATGAGTGGGTCGACCGGGCCATTGAGATCATCAACGCCTCCTGGGTATCCTCCGGGCCGGGCCGTACGGCCAGCCAGACCACTGCCCAACGGCAAGCTATTCTGGGCAATACTACCATCAATCCCAACCTGATGATCGATGAGCGCTGGACCCAGCCTGGGCATCCGGGGTTAACTTATATCGACTGGCAAAAAGAGGCCTTTAAGAAAGGGGTGGCCCAAAACTACCAGATCGGAGCCAGTGGCTCGACTGATTTCGTAAACTATTATATATCAGGCGATTATCTTAAACAAGACGGCATCATGATTGGCTTGGGATATAAGCGCTACTCGGCGCGGGCCAACGTGGAAGTGAAGGTAACGCCTAAGCTCAAGCTCGGCCTGAACTTGTCGCCTTCGTATTCCATCACCCATGACCCCGGCATCGAAGGCAAGGATAATCAGCTGCAATACCTCACGTTCAACATTCCGGTAGCGGAAGCCTCGGCCGGTTTGGATGCCAATACGGGCAACATTCTCCCCTACACTTGGGGCGGCCGCCCCAGCCCGATTCGGGGTTTGGAGAATACCACAGGCGACACCCGAAGCTTCCGCACCCTGAGCACCCTTTACGCCGACTACCAACTGTTGCCGGGCCTGAACCTGCGCTCGACGCTGAATCTCGACAACACGGATGGCAACACCAAAAACTACCGGCCAGCCTTTGTCAGCGGCAGCGTCGGCAGCCGCCAGGCCTCCGGCTACTACGACGGCTATAAGAAGCTGACGTTTGTGAACGAAAACACCTTGTCGTACAACAAGCTGTTTCGGGAGAAGCACGACTTCACCTTCCTGGCCGGCTACTCCTACAACACGACTAAGATTGACGGGCAACGCCTGACGGCGGCCAACGGGTTTATTAACAATGCCGTCACGACCATCAACGGCGCGACCACGGTTAGCGGCACCACCGACAACTACACGACGGAAACCCGCAACGTGCTGATTTCCACATTCGGGCGCTTGCAATACTCCTACGAAGGGAAATACCTCTTTTCGGGCAGTATCCGGCGCGATGGCTCGTCCCGATTTGGTGAGAACGACAAGTATGGCGTTTTCCCAGCTGCATCCGTAGGCTGGCGCGTCTCGCAAGAGAAATTTATGCCTAAGCAAGACGTGCTGAGCGACCTGAAGCTGCGCGCCAGCATTGGCCTGTCGGGTAACAACGGCATCGGCGACTACAGCAGCATTGCTACGCTCGGCGTGTTCACCTACTCTTCGGGCGGCACGCTGATACCGGGGCAAGCCCCCAACCGCATCAACAACCCCAACCTGAAGTGGGAACGCTCCCGCACGGTAGACTTTGGCGTCGATTTTGGCCTGATCAACAACCGGGTAACGGGCTCGCTGGACTACTACACCAAAACCAGCCGCGACCTGCTGCTGAACGTGCCGGTGCCGGCCACGGCCGGGTTTGCCACGCAACTCACCAACATTGGCGAAGTGCTCAACAAGGGCTGGGAAGTGGAAATCAACAGCCACAACCTCATCGGCAAGTTTCAGTGGAGCACAGGGATCAACGTCAGTCACAACCGGAACCGGGTCGTACACCTAGGGCCGAACGATGCGCCCATCCTCGTCAGCTCGGGCTGGGACATTCAGAACAACATTCTGCAGGTTGGGCAACCGCTGTACGCCATCTACGCGATCAAAACGATTGGCATTCTGAGCCAAGCCGACATTGACAACAAAGTAGCCCGGTTCGGCACCGAAAGCGCAGGCGACGCGAAGTACCAAGATGCCAACGGCGATGGCAAGATTGACGCCAACGACCGCCAGATCGTAGGGCAGCCCAGCCCGAAATACACCTGGGGCGTTACGAACAATTTCCGGTACAAGGGCTTCGACCTGACTGTGCTGGTGCAGGGGCAGCAGGGCGGCTCCATCTACTCGCTGTTTGGCCGGGCCGTTGACCGCACGGGTACCACCTATAGCGAAAACATTTTGGGCCTAAACCGTGACCGGTGGCGCTCAGCCGATAACCCCGGTGCTGGTGAGCGCGGCAAGGCGTATTCGACGTTTGGCTATACCAAGACGACCGACTGGCTGTACTCGTCCGATTATTACCGCGTGCGGCAGATCACTTTGGGCTACGACTTAGGACTGCTCATTAAGAAGAGTGTCGCCCAAGGGGTGCGCATCTACGTGTCGGCTGAAAACTACTTCGGCCACGACAAATACTACGGCGGTTACAACCCAGAATCGGTGAACACAAATGGCGGTGACTCCAGCTTCCCCATTGGCGTGGATTACGGCGGGCTCCCGCTGGCTAAGACCCTGACCCTGGGCCTGAACCTCACTTTTTAATCTTGCTGCAACTCATCCCATGAAAAAGATAACTACCCTCTTTCTCAGCCTTGGTCTGCTGGTGTTCAGCAGCTGTGAAAAGGACCTGACCCAGGTGCCGATTTCCAGTGGCTCGGTTCCGACCTTCTACAAAAACCCCGACGACTACAACCAAGCCCTGGTTTCCGTATACGCTGCCCTGCGCTTTTCGCAGGCGGGGGGTTACCCTGACCGACTCTACAACCTATCCGAAACCCGCTCGGATAATCTGTACGCGGTGAGCGATATCCCCGGCGTACGGGACTGGGAACCCATCAACAACTTTGCGACGACCCTGGCCTCGAATTCCTACATCGCCGAGGCTTGGACTACAAACTATGCCTCCATTTTTCGGGCGAATAGCTTTCTGGACAAGCTCGCTACCAACGGTGGCATCGTCGACGCGGACACCCAGAAGCGCTACGAGGCCGAAGCCAAGTTTCTGCGGGCGTTCTTCTACTTCGACTTGGTACGCTACTTTGGCAAAGTGCCGGTGATCGATAAACCTTTGGGGGCGGCCGAAGCGTCGCAGGTGCCGCGCAGCCCCGTTGCCGACGTCTATAAGCTCATCATCGCGGACCTGCAAACGGCCGTAGCCAACCTGCCGGTGTCTTATACGGGCAGCACCAATGTATTCCGGGCTACGTCGGGAGCCGCCAAAACCCTGCTCGCTCTGGTGTACATGACCCGCTCGGGCCCTACGTACGGGGTAGAAGGACCGGGCTTGGCTACCAATGAGTACGCCCAGGCCGCCACGCTCCTAAACGAAGTGATCGCCAGCAATAAGTACTCCTTGCTACCCAAATACTCGGATATTTTCTCGTATACGAACGAGAACAACGCCGAAGTGATCTTCGACGTGCAGTACGTGAGCGGTGGCCAGAACCTAGGTGCTACCTACCCCGGTCAGATCGTTTCGGATGACTTGTTTACCGCCTTGAAAATCCCGTACTCTTCCGGTTCGCCCGACGCCCGCTTTGCGTCCAACAACTTGGTGAGTTCGTACCCAGCTGGTGACCTGCGTAAGGCGTTCAACTTCACCCTGAGCTACACCAGTATCACGGGCTTTAACGAAACGCGCCCCACGATCACGAAGTACCTAAACCCAAGCCTGCGGGGCGTTAACCGCTTCGACTGGCCCATCAATTTCATCGTCTTCCGCTACACCGACGTGCTGATGATGCGGGCCGAATGCATCCTGCACGGAGCCGGTGGTACCCAAGCCCAAGTGGATGCCATCGTCAACCAGGTGCGCGCCCGTGCCGGCCTTACTGGCACTGTAACCAACGTAACGCTGCCCCAATTGATGGAGGAGCGGCGCCGCGAGTTTGCCGGCGAAGGCACGCGCTGGCATGACCTAGTACGCGAAGGCATGGCCATCACCACGGTAAATGCGTGGAGCGCCATCGACGACGTGAAGCATCGCATGAGCCAAGCGACGCCCAACAACATTATTTACCCCGTTCCCCAGACTGAGCTAACTGTCGTTCCTGGTTTGTACGAACAGAACCCGGGGTACTAAACGGCTTTACAAGTAGCCACGAGGTCCATTTAAAATTTGGTAGCGCAGCAGGCAATCTACCCGCTGCGCTACTTTTTCTTCCTAGCCTTCTCACCCCGTCTGTATGCTACGCAAGTCGTTGCTTATCATTACTTTGCTAGTTCATATCTGTGCATTTGGGCAAAGAAAGACGCTTACCATCACTGCTTACGGAGCCAAGGGTGATGGCCAAACCAACAGCACGGCCGCTATCCAGAAAGCCATTGAGGAAGTTTCGAGGCAAGGCGGAGGCCGCGTAATAGTGCCCGCAGGTAAGTTTGTTACCGGACCGCTGGTGCTCAAGTCAGGCGTCGAGCTGCACCTGGTTAAAGGCGCCACGCTGCTCGGCAGCACCCGCCGTCTCGACTACGGCACCGTGGCGGCTTCGCTCGTTACCGCCCAAAACCAGCAGAACGTGGCCATTACCGGCCAAGGCACCATCGACGGACGCGGGCGAGAACTGGTGCAGGACCTGCTGGTGCAACTGCGGGCGGGCGTGCTCGACGACCCCGAGTGGAAAGCAAAACGCCCCACCGAGAAAAACCGTCCGCAGCTGCTCATGCTCACAGGCTGCCGGCAAGTGCGCGTGACCGGCGTCACGCTTAAGGATGCCGCCTGCTGGGTGCAAGCCTACCGGGAATGCACCGACGTGGTGGTCGACAGCATTCGGGTGGAAAGCACCGCCTACTGGAACAACGACGGCATTGACTTCGTGGATTGCAAGAATGTAAAGCTCAGCAACAGCTTCTTCAACGCGGCCGACGACGGCATCTGCCTGAAATCGGAAAATCCGAAAGCGAGTTGCGACAACATTACCGTGACCAACTGCACCGTTCGCTCCAGCGCGAGTGCCTTCAAGCTGGGCACGGGCTCACTGGGCGGCTTTCGCAACATTACCGTGCGCGGCCTGACCGTGTACGACACCTTCCGCTCAGCCATTGCGCTGGAAACCGTGGATGGAGCCTTTTTAGAAGATATTGATATTCAAAACGTTACCGCCAAAAACACGGGCAACGCCATTTTCCTGCGCCTGGGCCACCGCAAGGGCGAGGCGCCTGGCACGTTGCGCCGCGTGTACATTGGCAACGTGAAAGTGCAGGTGCCTGCCGGCAAACCCGACAAAGGCTACGAAATCGAAGGGCCGGTGTTTAAGGAGCCGCACAACGTTAATCCTTCGTCCATTACGGGCCTGCCTGGGCACCCGGTGCAGGACGTAACGCTGGAAAACATCGACATCACCTACGAAGGCGGCAACAGCAAGACGCTAGCCTACGCCAGCCTCGATTCGCTGGCCGCGGTGCCCGAGCGCACGCCCAACTACCCCGAGTTTTCGATGTTCGGCGAACTGCCGGCTTATGGCTTCTACGTGCGCCACGCCCAGGGCCTTACGCTCAAGAACGTGCGCGTCAGCCTCAACGGGGCCGACTACCGGCCCGCCTTCGTTTTTGACGACGTACAAAAGCTTGCCTTGCAACAGGTTACAGTGCCAAAGTCACCCGTTCAGCCTACCATCGTGCTCCACGACGTGCCAGGCCCGATCTTTAAGCAAGTGAGCGTGCCTGGTGATAAGCCGCAAGCCATTCTGGTGCGCGGCCAACAGAAGCAGGTAGCGCCGTAGTTTTCTCTCTTCTGACACGCTCAATACTTTGAAAATCAGCGGCGTATTTCTATTGGTCAGCCTATTTGGCCTGCTAGCTGTGCCCAGTCATGGGCAGGGCTCCGATGTAGTGCACTACGTGCAGTCCTTATCGGGCTCGGCACCCAGCACTACGGCCTCTTCTACCAAGCACGGACACAGCACGACCGAGCACCTGGCGAATACCTTTCCGGCCGTGGGCGTGCCCTTTGGGATGACGCAATGGACGCCTCAAACGCGACTTACCGAAACCAAGTGTGTAGCGCCCTA
Organism: Hymenobacter jejuensis; assembly: GCF_006337165.1. Classification (NCBI taxonomy): domain Bacteria; kingdom Pseudomonadati; phylum Bacteroidota; class Cytophagia; order Cytophagales; family Hymenobacteraceae; genus Hymenobacter; species Hymenobacter jejuensis. The sequence goes on along the minus strand of NZ_CP040896.1, from coordinate 4,032,515 downwards.
CTACTATGCCGATACGCTTTTAACTGGCTTTCGGGCCAGTCACTGGCTGAGTGGCTCCTGCACCCAGGACTACGGCAGCCTGACGATCATGCCGCTCACGGGGAAGCTAAAAACCTCGGCCCAGGCGTACGCCACGTCTTTTTCGCACCGCACGGAAACCGCCACGCCGGCTTACTATAAAGTAGCCCTGCCCCAGTACCAACTCAGCGTGGAGCTGACGGCCACGGCCCGGTGCGGGCTGATGCAGATTGTGGCGGCCCAAGACGACAGTCTGTACGTGCTCATCACGCCCAACAGCGACCAGGGTCAGGGCTTCGTTCAGGTAGACGCGCAAAAAGGCGAAGTATGGGGCTTTAACCCCGTGCACCGCATTTACCAGGGCTGGGGACAACCAGCGGGGTTCAGCGGCTACTTCGTGGTGCAGCTGGAGCGGCTGGGCAGCCGCGCCGGCACCTATAGCGGTAACCACGCCTCCACAGCGATTAGCATTCAAAACCAAAAAGATATTGGGGCTTTTCTCGGCTGTAAAGTACGTCGGGGCGAGACGCTGCGCCTGCGCGTGGGCACGTCCTTCAGCAGCCTCGAAGGCGCCCGCCGAAACCTGGCGGCCGAAGTACCCAACTGGGATTTTCAAACTCTGGTCGCGCAGAACCACGCGGCCTGGCAAAAAGCCCTGGCGCAGATTCGGGTAGAAACCTCCAAAGAGCAGGACAAACGCATTTTCTATACCGCTCTCTACCACAGCCTCCAGCAGCCCCGGCTGTTCAACGACGTGGACGGCACCTACCCGGCCTTCGCGGGCAATGCCCAACGCCTGAAGGTGGCGAAAGGAAACTACTACGACGATTTTTCGATGTGGGACATCTACCGGGCGCAGTTGCCGCTGCTGGAATTGCTGCAACCCCGGCTGGCGAACGACCTGGTGCAGTCGATGATCCTAAAAGGTCAGCAGGGCGGCTGGCTCCCCATTTTTCCGTGCTGGAACAGTTACACAGCAGCCATGATCGGCGACCACGGCACGGCCTTTATCGCTTCCGCGTACGTGCGGGGCATCCGCGACTACGACGTGCAGGAGGCCTACCGCCTGATGCGCCGCAATGCCTTTGACCAGCCTACACAACAAGAATATCTTGACGGCAAAGGCCGCCGGGCCCTGCCCTCCTACCTGAAATACGGCTTCGTGCCCCTGGAAGATAGCGTGAAGGACGCCTTCCACAAAATGGAGCAGGTGAGCCGCACGCTGGAATACGGCTTTGACGATTACGCCTTGGCCCAGGTCGCGAAAGGTCTGGGCAAAACAGCTGATTACCAGGCGTTGCTCAAACGCTCGCAGGCTTACCGCCACATCATCGACCCGGCTACCGGATTGGCAAGAGGCCGCTACGCCGACGGCCGCTGGTACGCGCCTTTCCGGCCCGATGTACGCGAGTTCTACATCACGGAAGGCACGCCCCGGCAGTACACCTTCTATGTGCCCCACGATGTGCCAGGCCTGGCTCAACTGATGGGCGGCCCCGCCCAGCTGGAAGCGAAGCTCGATAGCTTGTTTGCCCGCGGGGAGTATTGGCACGGCAACGAACCCGGCCACCAGATCCCATTCATGTACAACTACACGGCCGCGCCCTGGAAAACCCAACGGGCTGTGCGCCGCATCTTGGCCGAAGAGTACACGGACGGCCCGGGTGGCCTGAGCGGCAACGACGACGCGGGGCAGATGTCGGCCTGGTACGTGTTTGCCTCCCTCGGCCTCTACCCGCTCAACCCGGCTTCCGATGAGTACCAATTGTGCGCCCCGCTATTCGACCGCGCTACCGTGCAGCTACCGGGTGGCAAGGCCCTGGAAATCATTGCGAAAAAAGCTAGTCCGGAAGCGATGTATATCGCCGGGGTGAAGTGGAACGGCAAGAAACACCCTTACAGCTATCTGCGCCATGCCGAGTTAACCAAAGGAGGACGGCTCGAACTGGACTTACAGATGGCACCCGTCACAAGCTGGATTCAACCACCACCACCTCGGCTATCCCAATCATCTGGCAAGTAACCCCATCAACTAACCACATGAACGCAGTACAACCAAGCCGTGCTGTGCCGCGCCAGGTGCCGGTCTGGGCACTTTGCCTCTGGCTGCTGCTTGGGGCACACCCAGGTCGGGCGCAGCACAAACCAACTACCAAGGAGGAGAAACCGGGCAAGTCGTGCTACCTGTTTGCGTCGTTTCGGAAAGACGGAGAAGACGGCTTACACCTGTGTTGGAGCAACAATGCCTACACCTGGTACAGCCTAAAAAACGATCAGTCGTTTCTAGTACCGGCCGTGGGCGAGCAGAAAATCATGCGCGATCCGTGCCTCTACCAAGGCCCCGACGGTACGTTTCACCTGGTTTGGACCACGGCTTGGCGTGGCCAGACCATCGGCTACAGCTCCTCAAAAGACCTCGTGCACTGGACTGAGCAGGTGGCCTTACCGGTGATGGCCGACGAGCCCGACTGCATGTACGCCTGGGCGCCGGAAATCCGCTACGATGCGACGCAGAAGGACTACCTCATTTACTGGAGCAGCGCCCTGAAATCGGAGCAGCGGCCCGATTCAACGGGGAAGCTGCGCCACTACGCCCGCACGTATGCCGTGCACACCCGCGACTTCAAGCGCTTCTCCAAGCCGACCCTGTTCTTCAACCCCGGCCACGCCCAGATTGATGCTAGTCTGCTCGCAGACCACGGCAAATACCTGTTGTTCTTCAAATACGCCTACCGGGGCATTGCCTACGCCGTGGCGGACAACTTTAACGGCCCGTGGCGCGAGACGCAGCCGCCCTTCACCAACGACGATTGGGAAGGCCCCTGGCCTATGAAAGTCGGCAAAGATTACCTGGTCTACATCGACAACTTCAAGTCGAAAAGCCGCATGGGCGCCTGGCGCTCCAGCGACCTGCTGCACTGGACCGATGTTTCGGCAGAGATCCATTTTCCGGTCGAGCAGCTGCATGGCTCGGTGCTGCCAGTCTCCGGAAAACTGGTGCAGCTGCTGCTGCAACAATCCTTGTAAGCCAGCCCAATCAAGTATGCAGCTTCTATTCTCCGCTTATCAGAACGCCATGCTGAGCTTACCCACGCCCTCCTCCGCCGCATGAAACAATTTTCTCTGCTGCTCTGCGCCTTGTTGCTTACCCTGCTCCGTGTTCACGGGCAAAGGGTGAAGCTCGCAGCCCTTACATCACCCATTCTTTTCCAAGGCAACGCCCAAACGGCCTACCGCGACCCGGCTGTACTTTACCAGGATGGCACATTCTATCTCTACTTCACGCTCTCGGAAGTAGAAGCGGATCACAAGGTGTATATGTACACGGCCTATGCCAAGAGCAAAGATCTGGTGCAGTGGAGCAAGCCGAAGAAAATCACCGTCAAAGATCAGAATCTCGATTTTTCGAGCCCTGGCAACATCATCCGCTACAAAAACGAGTGGGTGCTGTGCCTGCAAACCTACCCTCGGCCCGATTATACCGCCGAGCAGATGCCGCGCTACGGCAACAAGGACTCCCGCTTGTACATCATGCGCAGCAAAAATCTGGAAGAGTGGAGTAAGCCGGAGCTGCTGCACGTGAAAGGCCCCGACGTGAAACAGACCGACATGGGCCGCATGATTGATCCTTATTTGCTGCCCGATAAAGACGAGCCCGGCAAATACTGGTGCTTCTACAAGCAAAACGGGGTGAGCCGCTCCTACTCGCGCGACCTGGTGACGTGGACGTTCGCCGGCTCGGCCGAATCGGGCGAAAACGTGTGCGTGCTGACGCAGGGCAACCAATACCTGCTGTTCCACTCCCCACCAAATGGCATCGGCATCAAGACCTCCACCGACCTGAAAACCTGGCACGACCGCGGTACGCTCATTACGCTGGGGCAGGAGAAATGGGACTGGGCGAAAGGCCGCCTCTCGGCCGGCACCGTGCTCGACTTGACCCAAGTGCCCGGTATCAACCGCTACCTGATGTTCTTCCACGGCTCGGGGCCGCTAACCGAGAAAGAGGGCGACTTCGACAAGAATGCCTCACTCGGCATTGCCTGGAGCACCGACTTGTGCACCTGGGAGTGGCCGGGGAAATAGGCAAGAATCAACGCAGCAATACCCAATTGATAATAAGTAATTGAAAAACAGCCGATTATACAATTGTATATGAAGCTTGCATCAAATGCCAATTGATAAGCCTGGCCCTTCGTATTTCTCAAGACTTTATGTTGTATCGCCGTCTACTCTGCGCTGCCGCGCTTTTGCTTACTTTCCTGACCGCCCAAGCTCAGAGCCCTCTGAAAAGAAACGAGGTACTGGTGTTTGCGTATTTCAAAGGCAACGGCGAAGACGGCCTGCACCTGGCTTCCAGCCCCGACGGCTACCGTTGGACGGCCCTGCACCACGACCAGTCCTTCCTGAAGCCCACCGTGGCTCACGACAAGCTCATGCGCGATCCCTGCATCATTCGGGGCAAGGATGGCCTGTTTCATATGGTCTGGACCGTGAGCTGGCAGGACCGCGGCATCGGCTACGCATCCTCCAAAGACCTGGTGCACTGGAGCGTGCAGCGCTACCTGCCCGTGATGGAGCACGAGCCCACGGCCCGCAACTGCTGGGCGCCGGAAATCACTTATGACGCGCAAAGCGACCAGTACCTGATCTACTGGGCCACCACCATCCCGGGCCGTTTTCCGGCTGGCGAAACGCTGCTGACCAACGGTAAAAACCACCGCATCTACTACGTCACCACCAAGGACTTCACGACCTACTCGCCAGCCAAGATTTTGTATGACCAGGGCTTCAACGTGATCGACGCCACGATTCAGCCGGCCGGCAAGCGCTACGTGATGTTTCTGAAAGACGAAACCCGCGAGCCGGCCCAGAAAAACCTGCGCGTGGCCTTCAGTGACCAACTCACCGGCCCGTATGGGCCGCCTTCGGCGCCCATCACGGGCCAGTACTGGGCCGAAGGGCCCACGGCGGTCAACCTGGGGGCGCAGTGGCTGGTCTATTTTGACAAGTATACCGAAGGTAAGTACGGGGCGGTGACCTCGACTGACCTTGAGCACTGGACTGATGTATCGGACCGCATTGCCTTCCCGACCGGCACCCGCCACGGCACCGTGTTGCGCATCACCAAAAAGGAGCTAAGGCACTTACTGAAGCCATAAGCCCCTCACATAATCTCTTTTCTCTGCCACGCCCTTCTTGTTTATCCCATGGCCTTGCCTTCCCCTAAGCTGGTTAACCGGCCGGCCGCTGATATTTCGGCGGCCGGACCTAACACCTCCCTGCGGTATTTCTCAGCGCTGAGCGCCGTGACCACCCTGTTTTTCCTGTGGGGGTTTATCACCTGCCTGAACGACATTCTGATTCCCTACCTGAAGGCCATTTTTCAGCTCTCGTTCGCGCAGGCTAATCTGATTAACCTCTGTTTTTTCGGGGCGTATTTCCTGGTCAGTATCCCGGCCGGAAAGCTGGTGGCGCGCGTGGGCTACAAGCAGGGGATGTTGCTGGGCTTCGTGGTGGCCGCTTTCGGGGCCTTCCTCTTTTACCCGGCGGCAGCGGCACGGGCCTACGGGCTGTTTCTGGCCGCGCTGTTTGTACTGGCTTCCGGCATCACCCTCCTGCAGGTATCGGCCAACCCTTATGTGGCCATTCTGGGGCCGCCCGCGTCGGCATCGGCGCGCCTGACGCTCACACAGGCCTTCAATTCGCTGGGCACTTTCCTGGCTCCGCTGCTGGGCAGTATGTTGATTTTAAGTCATTTGCCTAAGTTGGATACGGCCACCAGCGCGGCGGCCATCGATGTCACGGCCGTGCAGGTGCCCTACCTGATTATTGGGGCGGTGCTGCTGCTCATCAGCCTGCTGCTGAGCCGTGTTAACCTGCCGCGGATCGAGCACGCTCCGGAAGCCGCTGTCACTGAAAGCCGCCAGGCGACGCGGGCCTGGCACTCCCGGCACCTGGTGCTGGGTGTGGTGGGCATCTTTGCCTATGTGGGCGCTGAGGTGGCAATTGGCTCCCACATCGTTAGTTACCTGGCCCTGCCCGACGTGTTGGGGATGGATCCAAAAGAGGCCGGCACGCGAGTTTCCCTATACTGGGGAGCAGCGATGGTCGGCCGCTTCGCGGGGGCCTATCTGCTCAATAAGTTTGCCCCCACGAAGCTGCTAGCGGTCAATGCGGTGGGCGCCGTGGTGCTGGTGCTCATTTCCATCAATACGTCGGGCGCGGTGGCCATGTGGAGCTTGTTGGCCGTGGGCCTGATGAACTCGCTGATGTATCCCACCATTTTCACACTGGCCGTAGCCGGGTTGGGTCGCCACACCGAAGAAGGGTCCGGCTTGCTGTGTACGGCTATTGTGGGCGGGGCGCTGGTGCCGCTGCTGTTTGGCCTCATCGCCGACCACGGCGGTTTGCGGCTGGCGCTGCTGCTGCCGGTGCTGTGCTACGGGTATATTCTGTGGTACGGGCTGCGGGGCAGCCGCCGCGCGATAAATGCCTGATCGCCCGATTGCAATGCTGTAAGATTTTAATAATCAACAGTTTATTCCTGATACTTAGTTAAGCCAACGCATGAAAGCAATACCTATTTACTTTTGGCTGAATGTCCTGCTGCTGCTAAATGGCGGGGGGCTACGGGCGGCACCGCGCACAGACACTAAACTGTTGCTTAGCCCGAATAAGCAGCTGGGCGTGAGCGTGTTGGTAGCCCAAGGTGAAGCTACTTACACCGTCTCCCTCGGCGGCAACCGCATCCTGTTGCCCTCAAAGCTGGGCCTGGTGCGTGAAGACGCAGACTTTTCCAAGGGCCTGAAACTAGTCGCCACCGACAAAGCGCGACGGGTGAAGGAAAGTTACTCGCTGCCCGGGGGGAAGCGTACCAACTGTGTCTACGAAGCCAGCGAGCAGGTCAACCACCTGCAAAACGCCGCCGGCGAAGCCTTCAACATCATTTTCCGGGTGTCGAACGACGGGGTAGCTTTTCGGTATGAGTTTCCGACCACCTCCGCCGACGTTAAAAGAATAACGGAGGAAGCTACTTCCTTTCACTTCGACACGAACACGCGCACCTGGCTTCAACCCAAGGCCGAAGCCCAAAGCGGTTGGAAAAACACCAATCCTTCCTACGAGATGCACTACTTGCCCGACCAACCCGCCGGGCAGCCTTCCCCAACACGCAACGGCTGGGTATACCCGGCTCTGTTCCGCACGCACGATACTTGGGTGCTGCTCACCGAAGCAAACTTGGGCCGCACCTACTGCGGCACCGACCTGCGCGCCGACTCGCCCAATAACGAATACCGCGTAGGCTTTCCGCAGGCGGCCGAGGTATTTCCGGGCGGGGCGCTAAACCCCGAATCGACGCTGCCCTGGCGCACCCCGTGGCGCATCTTCACCATCGGCAGCTTAAAAACCATTGTGGAATCGACCCTGGGCACCGACCTGGCCGCTCCGGCTGCCATAGCCCTGGGCAGCTACATGCAGCCCGGCAAGGCCGCCTGGAGCTGGGCGCTGGGCACCGACGACGCCACCAACTACGACACGCAGCACCAGTTTATCGACTATGCCGCCGACATGGGCTGGCCTTACGTGCTGATTGACGCGGATTGGGACACCCGCATCGGCTACGATAAAATGCAGGCGCTGGCCGACTACGCCAAAGGCAAAAACGTGGGGCTGTTGCTGTGGTACAACTCGTCGGGCAACTGGAACCAGACCGCCTACCATCCCAAAAGCCAGTTACTGACCCACGCCGACCGGGTGAAGGAGTTTGGCCGCCTGCAAAAGATGGGCATCCGTGGGATCAAAATCGACTTTTTCGGGGGCGACGGGCAGTCGTTCATCACCTACTACCAGGACATTCTGCGCGACGCGGCCGACGCTCAGCTGCTGGTCAACTTCCACGGAGCAACCCTGCCCCGCGGCTGGCAGCGGACCTATCCCAACCTGATGACCACGGAAGCCGTGCAGGGTTTTGAGGCGGTGTACAACAAGCAGCGGGAAGCAGATCTGGAGGCTCGGATGTGTACGATGGCGCCCTTTGCCCGCAACGTTTTTGACCCGATGGACTACACCCCAGTGAGTTTGAAACCATTCGAGAAGCCGAATGTGGCGCGCAAAACCACCAACGGCTTCGAGCTGGCGCTGGCTGTTGTGTTTCTCTCGCGCATCCAGCACTATGCCGAGGAGCCCAAAGGCATGGCCCAGCAGCCAGACTACGTGCGCGACGTGATGCGCCAAGTGCCCGCCGTGTGGGACGAAGTACGATTCCTCGACGGCTTTCCCGGCAAGTACTACGTGGTAGCGCGCCGCACCGGCAGCACCTGGTACGTGGCGGGCATCAACGCCGAAGCCGAACCCAAAACCGTGCAGCTTGACCTGTCCTTTATGGGCACAAAAACGCCGCTCGACCTGATTGGCGACGGACCTGACCAATACAGCTTCTCGCGCCAGCACCTTGCTACCGGCCAGAAGGTAGCCGTGACCATGCAGCCGAGCGGGGGCTTCGTGCTGCGCCCGGCGAAGATGCGCTAAGCCATCGCCCTCCTGAAGACAAGTATTTAAAGGCAACCTATTGACTATCAACTTAATGAATAAATTCCTTTACTACACGGTTTGCGCGGTCCTGTGGGCCGGCCCTGCTTTCGGACAGCAGGCCAGTCCTACAAAGGACCGATTGGCCCTCACCCCACCGATGGGTTGGAGCAGTTGGAACACGTTTAAAAAGGAGCCTAGTGAAGTCGTCCTTCGGCAAACCGCTGACGCGCTGGTAGCCAGTGGCTTACAGAAAGTGGGCTACACGTACATCAACGTCGATGACTTCTGGAGTACGGGCCGCGATGCCAGCGGGAACATACGGGCCGACTCGGCGAAATTTCCGAGCGGGATGAAAGCCTTGGCCGATTATATCCACAGCAAAGGGTTGAAAGCGGGCATTTACACCAACATCGGCACCAAGGCTAACTACGCCACGCTGGCCAGTGGCGGCTACTACGCGCAGGACATGAAAACCTTCGCCGACTGGGGTTTCGACTACGTGAAAGTGGACGTCAACTTCGCGCCGGAACGCACGGAAGCCGCTTATAAAAAGGAGTTTTCCGAACTCGCCCAAGCGATCGCCGCGGCTGGAAGGCCCATGCTGCTGAGCATCTGCAACCAAGGTGGTGGTCAGTACCAGAACTGGGCCCCTGCCTTAGGCAACACTTGGCGGGTAGGCGCCGATATCGACCACATGCCCAAAGGCTCTACCACGCAGTGGGCCGGGGTGCTGTATGAATTGGATAAAGCAGCGGCCTTCCCTGAAATAGCCGGCCCCGGCCACTGGAACGATGCCGACATGCTGCTGGTAGGCGTGGGCAGCGACGGCGGCCGCTTGATGGTGATGACGCCCGAAGAGCAGAAAAGCCACTTTTCGATGTGGTGCCTGCTGGCTTCCCCGCTGATTCTGGGCAACGACCTGCGCAGCATCACCCCAGAAACCCTAGCCATCGTCACCAACCGGGAAGCCATTGCGGTAGACCAAGATCCACTGGGCCAGCAGGGCAAATTGCTGTACGAACAGGCGCCCGGCTTACAGGTGTGGGCGAAAAAACTGGCCTCCAAAAACGGCGAGGCTTATGCCGTGGCCCTCTTCAACCGGTCAGCTTCTGCGGCTGAAATAGGAGTAGATTTCAATAAACTGGGCGTAGCGAAAAGCGTAAAGGTGCGCGACCTGTGGGCGCATAAGGACCTAGGGAAGTTTTCCAAAAAATACGCCGCCGCCGTGCCCAGCCACGGTGTGCTGTTGCTGCTGCTACACTGAAATTATACTACTACGGCCCATTCGCTAACTTCCTGATGCCTGCTTTTGTGTCAAACGGCCCCAAGGCGCAAGAGTCTCGCCCATGCGGACGCCAAAGCATGAGCAGCAATTGACATTAACTGCGTTGAAAGTCAAGAGTTCAGGGCCGGTTTGAGGTGAAATCGGCTGACAAGGTCGGCTTCTTTTAGCTCGTAGAGGTGGGCTGCCCCGGTCAGAAGGCTGAAGATGCTAATAGAGTAATCAATTACCTACTTTCGTTTCCGACGACGGCCCGCAACCATAAGGAAGGGATCGGGTCCTAGAACAGAGTCTCCTGCTTCGTCTTCTTGGCCATTGCCGTTCACTGCCCCATGGAAAACCCGAATCAGTTTACAATTGGCCTCTTCGCCATCGGTCTCGACACGTATTGGCCGCAGTTTCCGGGGTTGAAGGAGCGGCTGGAAGGCTACGTCGGCGTGGTGGAAGAGAAATTAGCCGCGATTCACCCACAGGTACTAAATCTGGGCTTGATCGATACCGTGGACGCCGCCTTTGCCGCCGGCCGGCACCTGCGGGCGCAAAACGTGGACATCATCTTTTTGTACGTGACCACGTATGCACTGTCCGCGACGGTGCTGCCCGTGGTGCAACGGGCCAACGTACCGGTTATTCTGTTGAACCTCACCCCGGCGGCGGCTATTGATTATGCCGCCTTCAACGCTTTAGCCGACCGCACCAAAATGACGGGCGAGTGGCTGGCGTATTGCTCGGCCTGTCCCGTGCCCGAGATGGCCAACGTCTTCCGCCGCACGGGGATTCAGTTTCACCAGGTCACAGGGATGCTGCACGAGGACCCGGAATGCTGGCAGGAAATCTCCGAATGGGTGGAAGCGGCCCGCGTGGCCAATACCATGGCGTACAATCGGCTGGGCGTGATGGGGCACTATTACTCGGGCATGCTCGATGTTTACTCGGACTTTACCCAGCAGGTAGCGCACTTCGGCGGGCACATCGAGATGCTGGAGGTAGATGAACTCTCGGCCCTGCGCCGCGAAGTGCCGCTGGAGCAGGTGCAGCAGCGCGTGCAGCTCTTTTACGAGGTATTCGACGTGCAGCCAGACTGCTCCGCTGAAGAATTGGCCCATGCCGCCCGTACTTCCGTGGCGCTGGAGCACCTGGTGGCCCGCTACCAGCTCGGCTCCCTGGCGTATTACTACAAAGGCACGGGCATCCCAGAAAACGAAGCTACCCTCAACTCCATTATCCTCGGTACTTCGTGGCTGACCGCCAACGGCGTCCCCGTCGCGGGCGAGTACGAAATTAAAAATGCGCAGGCCATGAAAATTATGGACTCGTTCGGCGCCGGCGGTTCCTTCACCGAATACTACGCGATGGATTTTAAGGAGGATGTGGTCTTGATGGGCCACGACGGACCCGGACACTTGGCCATTGCCGAAGGCAAAATCAAGGTCAAGCCCTTACAGGTGTACCACGGCAAGGTCGGCCGCGGCCTGTCCGTCGAAATGGCCGTCAAGCACGGCCCCGTGACGTTGCTCTCCGTGGTCGATGGCGACGATGGCAAGTTGCGCCTGCTGGTGGCCGAGGGGGCCTCGGTGCCGGGACCGGTTTTGGAAATCGGCAATACGAACTCCCGCTACAAGTTTGCCATCGGGGCCCGCCGCTTCGCCCAGGAGTGGAACCGCCATGGCCCGGCCCATCACTGCGCCGTGGGCGTGGGACACCTGAGTGCCAAAATTCAGAAGCTGGGGGCGCTGCTGCAATTGGAAGTCATTCGCGTGTGCTAGCCTAACCCAGCTGGGCGGCAGTTCATGCGGGCGTGCAATCGCTTGGCCCACTAGCGGGACGAGAGACTTTAAAGTGTCAACCCTTTAGTATTTCTCGTTTGTGAAAAAGCAAGCCGCCCTTGAGGACTGGTAACTCAGACTCAAACATAGCTTTCGAAGTGCACCTGCCTGCGGAAGCTTTTTCCTGCATACCTACGCTGGTCGAGCAGCCGGCCACGGGGCTAGCCTCTGCGCACAGATGCTGCCGAGGCAAGTGGCGAGTCCTAAAACCTGTCATTCTCAAGCGACTCTTGCACCCAACTTAGCCGAAGAGTTTGCTCATTTGCTCGACGGCGCCCTGCCGTTTATTGACGTACTCGATGAACACCTTCAGGTCCGTGTGCCCGCTCCAGTGCATGATCTGGGCTGGGTTCACCCCTTTCTCCAAGCACAACGTAATGAAGGTGCGACGCCCGGTGTGGGTGCCCACGAGCTGATAAACGGGTTTGGTCACCGAGAGCTCCCGGCTGCCGCTCAGCTTGACTACGGTCTCTTCCCGGTGCAGCGCCGGCACCAAGGCGCACACTTCCTTCAGGTACTCGTTGTACTTGTCGTTGGAGATGCGGGGCATGGTACCCTGGTACTTAGCCAGAATGGCCGCCGAAACTGCATTTAAGGGAATGTCGGTCTCGTCTTTGGTTTTTTGCGTGACGATACGAATAACGCGGTTCTTGACATGCTTGGGCTGCAGGCGCACCACGTCGGAGTAGCGCAGCCCGGTGCTGCACTGCAGCACGAACAGGTCCCGCACCCGCTCCAAGCGGGGCCGCTCGTCCAGCGCCAACGCGCGCAGGGCTTCGAACTCGGCGTTGGTCAACGTGATCACCGTGGCGTTGCGCACTTTGCGCTTGAGGCTGGTGAGCTTGAAGGTAGCAGCGTTGGCGTGTACCCCAGCTTGGCGGTAGTAGGCGATGAACTCGCGCAGCGTGGAGACCCGCTTGGCCACGGTCGTGTTTTGGTGCTTCTTGACGCGCACCAGAAACCCCACAAACCGTTCGTAGAAGACGTTGTCCCAGCTTTCGAAGGTGATGGGTGCGGAGATCGTGCGTTCAAAGTCGACCAGGGCGTGGCGCAGGGTGGTGAAGTTTTTCAGCGTGTTGGCCGCCCGGGTGCTGGTTTTCAGCGCTAGGTATTCGTCCAAACAATGAAAGAAGGACCGCTCGATTGGTGCGGGCTCTGCTCCGCGCACAAAGGCTTTGGTGGCTTCTTCGAGCGTGGGTAACCGCGCATGGTCTCGGCGGAAGTCAGCCACCAAGGTTTCCAAGCGCCGGCGCATGTCCTGCAGCAACCCGTTATCCTGCTTGTAGTTTTCCGAGCCACCCGATTTGATCTTTTCGTTGGCGGCATCCCAGTACCGTTCTTCCGGCCGCACTTTTACGCCGGTGGCGAAACGCTTGCTGTTTTCTTGATAGACGTACTGCAGGTACACGCTGGCCCGGCCTTCTTTGTCCCGATTGCGCAGTGTTAACGAGATGTTGCCCATGCCTTAAAGATAAGGCATTTGCCCTGATTTCTAGTCAGTATTTAGTCAGTGAATGCAGCGGAAAGTTATGGAAAGGCGCGGAACATCATTGTAAAATCTGTCTGCAAAAGCTAATTTCGAAGCATCCTGCTAAATAATTGAGTAATAAGCAGAAATACGTTCGATTCCCCTACGGACTACTTACCCACTCGTTTTGAGACTTTAAAAACCCGCTCCCAGAATATCTGGAGCGGGTTTTTTGTTTTCTATGCTTTTGCTAGGTAGCAGTGAGCCGGTTATTCAGCTATTCTATAAAAAGCATAACGACAAGACAGGAGACATGGTGTAGGAACGAACGATGTAGACGCAAAAGGCTGCAGAAGCGCGAGATTTGAAGCGCAACCCGTTTTTTCTTGTGCCATGGAAGTCCTTGCTACCTAAAGATATTTCCGCACGCAGCCTTGGCTTCAACTAGCTCTCATTTGAAAGGCGTTACCTACCTTCGACATCACCTACCTGCTGTGCCGGCTTACTGCCGTAGGTTGGCCCAATCGCGTCGTAGATGACGACTTTCTCCCAATAGGGCGCGTAGGTCGTGCGAAACTCGTCGTGCAGGGGGTGCGTCTGGTAGCTTTCCTCATCCTGAGCACTGGCGAAGAAGCACAGCCACGAGTAGGTGTACGTGCGCTCAATTACATCGCGGTGGGTCGCGGCTGGCGTGCCAATATGTGACAGTTGGATTGAGGGAACGCCCCTTAGGATATGCAGTCCTTCCAGTAGTTTGGCTTTATCGGCTTCGCTGGCATTCGCGGGGGCATAAAACAACACGTGGTGCACGAAGAGGTCTTGGGGAGAGGGCGCAGTCATGAGCTCAGGATAATCTGAAAAATGATTCAGGAACAATATGAGCGAAATAAATCAGGATTGAAGAGACGAGGCGAGAAGGCTAAGCGATGATGCGGGTAGATGCCTTACCGTAGAGTGCTACCACGGCTGTTTTCCGCTGTGCATGGCCCGCGTCCGAATTCGGCCTCTTATTTGGCATAGAGAGTGCTCAACAGTATTTTCTGGCTCCCAATTAGCAGGTCCTTTTCTTCCAACTTCCTGACAACGACTCGCGTACGCTACAGGAGATATACCATCTCACTTTAGTAAATCATGAGTCAATCCAAGCAATTCTCCCAAGCAAGTGATGCTTCCAATACTTCTTCCCGTTCCGCTTCGCACGCTCCCGAAACTGGCGGCTCGTTAGCCGACCAAGCGACGAACTGGCTCAGCAAAAGCAGCATGTCGGGGTTATTAGGTGGCCTTAACAAGTTGAGTACTACCCAAAAAGTAGTTGGGGGCGCCTTGGTGGCGTTGGGTGTGGGCTACCTATTACGCAGTGGTGGTAGCGCAAGCGCCGGCAGTCGCAGCGTGGCTGCACCAGAGGGCTCGACCAAGGAATCAGTTGATACACTGCACGAATTGTTGCACTTCGTCAACGATCGGATCGAAGGCTACGAGCGGGCCGTGAAGGAAAGCCAAGACCCCGAGCGGCAAGGCTACTACAAACAGTTGGTCAGCCAAAGCCAGCAGTTTGCCAATGAGCTCAACGCCCACCTGCGCCAGCAGGGCGAAGACCGCGAAACGTCCACGACCGTGAAAGGCAAGCTGTATCGCGGCTGGATGGACACCAAAGCGGCTCTCACGGGCAGCGACGAAAAGTCCATCCTCGGCTCCAATATCTACGGCGAAGAGTGGGCACTGAAAGCCTACGAAGACGCCCTCGCCGACCAGAGCCTCACCGGTGCCCTGCGCTTGGAGGTGGAACGTCAGTACACGCAGTCACAGAAAGCGTACAAAAAGCTGCAAAAAATGCAAGACCAGCAATAGGCCCTACTTGCTTTGTAGTTGCAGCCCCGCTGGGGTGATTCCTTTAGAATCACCCCAGCGGGGCTGCTTCGTTGGCGAGGTTGGTGACATCGACTTTGCAGGGAAGCATTAGCATAGACAACTATCTCTGAATGAGGCAGTAATCCAAAATCACTCTTCACCTTTTCTTACCCAATGCGCTGTGTTTTCCTATTCCCACTACAGGCTTGGGCCTCTTCATCGCCAGGCAAATTGTGGAATTGCACGGCGGCCATATCTGGCTGGAAAGCCGCGAGCAGGCCGGCACCACCTTTTTCGTTGAGTTGCCTTAACTGGGCCACTTGTACTATGGTCTTTGTCGGGGTGCATCCTAGCCGGCTACTGCAGCTTTCAAGACCAATGCCGCTCGGTAGGTGCGGCGGGTGTTCTACGCCGCCAGTTCTGCGGTCGCTGGGGGGGCAAGCAGCAACTCATTCGGCGCAGGTTGCCCGGTGAGCCAGCACTCCAAGCTTTCCAGGGATGTGGCCGCAATATTGGTGAGAGCGTCGCGGGTCAGAAAGCCTTGGTGGCCGGTTATCAGCACATTTGGGTAGGCCAAAAGCTGGCGTAGCAGTTCATCCTGAAGTGGTTGCGCGGAATGGTCGTTGAAGAACAGGCCCTTCTCGTATTCGTACACGTCGAGGCCCAAGTAGCCTAGGTGCCCCGATTCCAGCGCCGCTAGGGCTGCCACCGTGTCAAGCAGGGCTCCGCGGCTGGTGTTGATGAGCATGGCCCCCGGTTTCATTTTGGCCAGCTGGCGAGCATCGAGCAAGTGACGGGAGGCCGGCGTGAGTGGGGCATGCACGGAGACTACGTCGGCTTGCTGGCAGAGCGCATCCAGGGACACATATTCCAAGTCATAGCGCCCGGTCAGTTCCTCGTCGGGCTGCACATCGTAGCCCAGCAGGCGGCACCCGAAGCCGTGCAGCAGCCGCGCCAGCGTGCCGCCGATGGTGCCGCACCCAATAATGCCCACTGTTTTGCCATGCAGATCGAAGCCGACGAGGTTGTCCAAGCGGAAATCGGCGCGGCGGACCTGCGCATCCGCTTGGCGCAAGTGGCGGTTGAGGGCCAGCATCAGGGCCAGGGCGTGCTCGGCAATGGCGAAGGGCGAGTAGTGAGGCACGGTGGCCACACGCAGCCCCAAGCGGTGGGCGGTGGGCAGGTCAACGTTGTCGTGGCCGGCTGAGCGCACCAGCAAGTAGCGTACTCCTAGTGCCCACAATCGCTCTAAGACCGGTGCGGAAGCATCGTCGTTGACAAAAACGGCCACGGCCATGCTGCCGGCGGCCTGCTCCGCCGTTTCCAGATTCAGCGCCTCGTTCAGGAAGTTCATGCTATATTGTTGATGCGCAGCCGCCACGAGGTACGGGCGCTCAAAGGGATAAGCGCTAAAAACGGTAACATTCATAAGAATTGGAGGCTGAATAAGCTCAGGATGCGCTGAGCGGCCGACCGGAAAACGACCTCAGTCCCTTGTTGCTGATGAGCAGGCGACTGGGCAGGCGAACGGCGCTACAAGGTTACGCGATAATTCCGGCTGGCCACATGAGAAGAATCATGTGCCGGAGCGACGTTGCGCATATTGTCGGTGAGCCGAGGGCCGGTTCTTTGCCCGTACTTGATTGCCACCGCCGCGAGCATTGCGGCGCCGGGCGGTACTAGCTCATGCTGTGAGAAGCAGCTGAACCGCCCTATTGCCGGAACTCACCGGTCTAAAGAGTATCTAAATTCCCTGTTTACTATGGAAACCACTCTTCGCCTTCCGTCTCCCCTGGTACCCGTTCAGGAAGCTCCGCTAACCCCGGGAGCCCTGCGGCTTATTGATGCCTACTGGCGGGCAGCCAACTACTTGTCGGTGGGGCAGATGTATCTGTACGACAATCCTTTACTGCGCGAACCCTTGTCGCTGACACACGTCAAGAACCTACTGCTCGGGCACTGGGGCACCACGCCAGGACAGAACTTCATCTATGCCCACCTCAACCGGGTCATCAAACAGTACGACCTGAACATGCTGTACGTCTGTGGCCCCGGTCATGGGGGGCCGGCGGTAGTGGCAAACACCTACCTAGAAGGCACGTACAGCGAGGTGTACCCCGAAATCAGCCCGGACGAAGCGGGGTTGCGTAAGCTGTTTCGGCAATTTTCGTTTCCGGGCGGCATTTCCAGCCACGTGGGGCCCCAAACGCCGGGCTCCCTGCACGAGGGCGGGGAGTTGGGCTATTCACTCAGTCACGCCTTCGGGGCTGTGTTCGACAATCCTGACTTAGTCGTGGCCTGCGTCGTAGGCGACGGCGAGGCCGAAACCGGCCCGCTGGCCACGGCTTGGCATTCCAATAAGTTTCTGAACCCCGCCACTGACGGGGCAGTGCTGCCCATTCTGCACTTAAACGGCTACAAGATTTCCAACCCCACGGTGCTGGCCCGCATCACCCCCGAAGAGCTCGATCAGCTGCTGCGCGGCTACGGCTGGACGCCCTACTACGTGGAAGGCGACGAGCCCACGCAGATGCACCAGCAGATGGCTGCCACGCTCGACCAGGCAGTGGCCGATATTCAAGCCATTCAGCAAAATGCCCGCGAGCATGGCGACCTTACCCGTCCCCGCTGGCCGGTCATCGTGCTGAAATCCCCCAAAGGCTGGACGGGCCCCAAGCTCGTTGATGGCCGGCCCAACGAAGGCACGTTTCGGGCCCACCAAGTGCCGTTGGCGGTGTCGGCCGGCACACCGCCCGAGCATTTGGCGCAGCTGGAGGCGTGGCTCCGAAGCTATAAGCCGGAGGAATTGTTCGACGCCGAGGGCCGGCTGCTTCCGGAAATAGCAGCCCTAGCTCCGCAAGGCAACCGGCGCATGGGCGCCAACCCCCACACCAACGGCGGCCTACTGCTGCGCGCCCTGCACCTGCCCGACTTTTGCGATTACGCGGTGCCCGTACCTGTGCCCGGCGCCACACAGGCCAGCGATACGCAGGTGGTCGGCCGGTTTCTGCGCGACGTCATCAAGCTGAACTCTGCGCCGCGCAACTTCCGGATTTTTGGCCCCGACGAAACCGCTTCCAACAAGCTGGAAGCGGTCTTTGAAGCCACTAACCGGCAGTGGGGCGCCGAAACGACTGAGAACGACGAGTTTCTGGCGCCATCGGGCGCAGTGTTGGAAATGCTGAGTGAGCACCAGTGCGAAGGCTGGCTCGAAGGCTATTTGCTCACCGGCCGGCATGGGCTCTTCAACAGCTACGAGGCCTTTATTCACCTCGTCGATTCGATGTTTAATCAGCATGCTAAGTGGCTGAAATCGACGTTAGAAATTCCGTGGCGGCGCAACATTGCTTCGCTCAACTACCTGCTTACATCTACTGTCTGGCGGCAGGACCACAACGGCTTTACTCACCAAGACCCGGGATTCATGGACCACGTGGTGAACAAAAAAGCAAGCATCGTGCGGGTGTATTTGCCGCCCGATGCCAATTGCCTGCTTTCTGTAATGGATCACTGCCTGCGCAGCCGCCACTACGTCAACGTCATCGTGGCTGCCAAGCACCCGGCCCCGCAGTGGCTGAACATGGACGCGGCCCAGAAACATTGCACCGAAGGCATCGGCCTCTGGCCCTGGGCCAGCAACGATCAGGGCTACGAGCCGGACGCCGTGATGGCCTGCTGCGGCGACGTACCGACGCTGGAAACCCTGGCGGCTGTTTCCATCCTGCGCGAGCATTTGCCGGAGTTGAAAATCCGGGTCGTTAACGTGGTGGATCTGCTCAAGCTTCAGCGCAGCACCGAGCACCCGCACGGCTTGCCCGATGCCGACTACGACGCCCTGTTTACGCGCGACAAGCCCGTGATTTTCGCCTTCCACGGCTACCCCTGGCTGGTGCACCGCCTCACCTACAACCGCGCCAACAACCAGCACATGCACGTGCGCGGCTACAAGGAAGAAGGCACCATCACGACTGCGTTCGACATGACCGTGCTCAACGAGCTAGACCGCTTTCACCTAGTGATGGACGTGCTCGACCGGGTACCGCAGCTGGGCAACCGCGGCGCCTACCTCAAGCAGCTGCTCAAAGACAAGCTCGTGGCGCACAAGCTCTACATCACTCGCCACGGCATCGACATGCCCGAGATTCAGAACTGGCAATGGCCGACTGCGAATCGCGGCGTAAGTGTTGATTAACCCCATACAAACCATTCTACTGGCTCAGTTAAAAAGCCCTTTATACAAGTAATTGATAATCAATTACTTATATAAAGGGCTTTACTTGTCGTCAGCAGGAAGTTCCCCTAAGAACGGCTTGGCAGCAAAGCAGAAAAGGTACCCGTTTTTGTATCACGCCTGGCTAATCAGGCTTTAAGGGGTTCACCGCCGGGCCCTCTCCTTTTGCAGCCTTGAGGGGTGCCCCGTTGAGGGTAACGTTGGTGAATTTCACGTCGGGATACTTATTCGGAAAAGCGGCCGTTTCGGCCGTGGCCTGCACATTCTTAAAGGTGATGTTCGACACCTTATCGGTTGGGTTGCCATCCAGAACCGCAAACTGCTTGCAGTTCACCTTGACCTTGGAAATGGTGATGTTGCGGATGGTGCCAAAGGGTTTTTCCGTGCTGCCCGCCAGGTTGAAAAACTGCGTCCAGGGCGAGAGCGTGACGATGGTGCCGCAACGGCCGGTCACGTTTTCAACGGTAATGTTTTCGTAGAGCTGATAGGTATCGGGGCGCATCTTGAAGAGCAGCAGCGGCCGGTCGTTGTCGACCTTGCAATTGCGCACCGTGATGCGGTTGGCGTGAATGCACTCGCTGCCGCAGGTGATGGCCGCGTGCACTTCCCCAAACGTGCAGTTCTCCACCAGAATGTCCTCGACCGGGCCGTTCTCCGGAAGCTGTTGGGCGTTGGGTCCTTTGCCACCTTTCATGACGATGCCGTCGTCGTTGACGGAGATGTAGCAATTGCGTATGGTCACTTTCTTACACACGTCGATGTCCACGGCGTCGGTGCTGGGGGCTTTCACGGGCCGGAAGGGCGAACGAATGTCACAGCCCTCTAGCAGCACGTTGTTGCACTGGTACAAGTGCGTGGTCCAGAAGCCTGCATTGTGCAGCTTCACCTTCTCGATGGTCACGTTGTCGCAGCCCCAGATAAAGAGCAGCCGGGGCCGGTGCACCTCTAGATTAGTGGACGATTTGCCGACTTTCTGCATGGAGTCGCGGTGGGCCCAAAAGCTTTTCCAGAACCGCAGCCCGTTGCCGTCGATGGTGCCGGGGCCCGTCACCCGAAAGCCATTCACCTGATAAGCATTGACGAGCGCCGCGTAATAGTCCAGCTTTTGGCCCTCCATCCGCGACGGCACCAGAGGGTAGTCGCCAATGTTGTCGGAGCCTTTGAGCTTGGCGCCTTCCTGCAACCGCAACTGCGTACGGGGTTTGAAAAACAGCGCTCCGCTCAGAAATACGCCTTTAGGAATTACCACCGTGCCTCCGCCATCGGCGTTCGCTTTGTCGATGGCACGCTGAATGGCTTCCGTATTCAGCGTAGTGCTATCGGTGCTCGCCCCAAATTGGGTGATAACATAGTCTCTAGGGGCGGCTTCTTTCTGCGGAGGAATTGCGGCAGGGAAACGCAGGAGAAATGCGGTTAGGCCAACAGGGAGCAGCGCAAGAAGAGCTTTCATGGGGCGGAATAAAGATGAAGTGTGTAAAGAAGCGAGTTTACGGCGAGCGTACCGTTCTGTAGTTACCTGATCGCGGTGCGTAAGCGTACGGAACTCCACTCCTGCCATATCAGGCTGAGCGTCGGGGCTGACGAATTCCTAACCGGCGGCACTGTGCGTGAGTATACAGGCGAAGCGTTCTGCAACCGTTGTGGGATGTATTTCCGAGTCTTTTTCCCAACGGCCGTGGCAAGGGCAAAGGCGGCCAACACTTGTTTGATTTTTATAAGCAATGGTTTGATTCCTTTTATTCAGTGAAACATGGCTGACCGACCTTTGCCCCGCCCATTGCTACGGCCTGCCCGTGGCACTACAGGTCAAAAACCCGCAGTATCCTTTACGCCTTACTGGCTTTTAGACATCTAGAGCAACTCACCGGCCGCTAAATGAGGCAGAATATAACGTGTAACCATACCCATCTAAGAGATACCATGCAGGACGTCATCGTTGTCATCGGGGCCGGTTCGATCGGCCAGGCCATTGCCCGCCGGGTGAGTGCGGGCAAACATGTGTTGCTGGCAGATTTGCGCCCGGAAAATGCAGCGGCCAAAACGCTGACCGACGCCGGTTTCGAGGTGACCACGACGACCGTCGACGTATCCTCGCGGGCTTCGGTGCACGCGCTGGTGGAGCAGACCACCGCCTTGAGCCAGGTCTCCGGACTAATTCACGCCGCTGGGGTATCCCCGTCCCAAGCCTCGCCGGAAATTATCCTCAAAGTCGATCTGTACGGCACGGCGCTGGTTTTGGAAGAATTTGGCAACGTCATGACCCGAGGGGGCACAGGCATAGGCTTCGCAGTCGGGGCACCGCTTGCCGGCGCTGACGGCCAAGCAAGACAAGGCTCTCGCCACGACTCCGGTTGAAGAGCTTCTCGCACTGCCTCCGCTACAGGCTGAGCAAATCAAGGATTCCCTTCGCGCCTACCAGCTTTCGAAGCGCGGCAACTCGTTGCGGGTAATGGCTGAGGCCGTCCGCTGGGGCAAGCGCGGCGCCCGGGTCAACACCATCAGCCCCGGCATTATCATCACACCCCTGGCTAACGACGAGCTAAAGGGCCCACGCGGCGCGGGCTACCGGCGCATGCTGGAGGTATCGGCGGCTGGCCGCGCCGGCACCCCCGACGAGGTGGGCACCGTGGGAGCCCTGCTAATGGGCCCCGACGGCGCCTTGATCACTGGCAGCGACTTCCTGATGGATGGCGGCGTCACAGCAGCCTATTGGTTCGGAGAACTGGCACAAGAGTAAAAACTACGTAAGGCTTTCAGTCATTAGTATACTGATAATCAATTATATAAAGCCTGGCCACGTTCATCACCCAGATTATCGAGTCGCCCGCGTAATATGCCCGGTAGAGCCTGGGCATCAACAAACCCAGGTCCTAGCACCGGCTTTGTTGGGTTGAAGGTCTGCGACGGCCACCTGCTAAGGCTGTCTCCTAACCATTCATCGGCATTTAACGTGAAGAGCTTTACCTTGAAAGCCCAGACCTGGGCTTTCGTTGTTTCCCTTTGGCTTCTTCCGTATGCAAAGCCTGTTCTCCGAACTCGTCTTTCTGGTCTTAATCATCCTGGCGCTGGTCATGCTGGCCCAGAAGCTGCGACTGGCCTACCCTATTGTGCTGGTGCTGGGCGGGCTGGCGCTCAGCTTCACAGGCCTGTTCACTAACCTGGAAATTAAGCCGGAAATCGTGTTCCTGATTTTCCTGCCGCCGCTGCTCTACGAAGCGGCCTGGCAGGTGTCGTGGAAGGAGTTTTGGAAATGGCGGCGTGTCATTACCAGCTTTGCCTTTCCCATTGTCATTCTCACCGCTTGTGTGGTGGCGGTGGTGTCCCACGCCCTGATTCCGGGGTTTACGCTGGCACTGGGTTTTTTGCTGGGCGGCATCGTTTCGCCGCCCGATGCCATTTCGGCCACCACCATCATGCGGCAGGTGAAAGTGCCGAAGGTGCTGCTCAGCGTGATTGAGGGCGAAAGCCTGCTCAATGACGCCTCCTCCCTGATTGTGTTCCGGTTTGCGTTGGCGGCCGTGCTGACCGGCCAATTTTCCTTCGGCCAAGCGGCGGGCAGTTTTTTCCTGGTCATCGTGCTCGGCACGCTTATCGGCGTGGCGGTGGGCCTGGTGTTTTACACCCTCCACCGCAAGCTGCCCACCACGCCCAGCATTGATACGGTGCTGACGCTGGTGACGCCCTACTGCATGTACTACGCGGCCGAATATTTCCACTATTCCGGCGTGCTGGCCGTGGTCAGCGGCGGGTTGCTGCTCTCTAGCAAGCGCAACACCATGCTCACCTACCGCAGTCGCATCGAAGGCGTGAACGTGTGGACGGTGCTGAGCTTTGTCTTCAACGGATTGATTTTTCTGCTCATCGGCCTGCAGCTGCCACACATTGTTCAGCAACTCGGCGACACCAGTTTGGGCACGGCCATCGGCTACGGCTTGCTCATCTCGCTGGCCCTGATCGTGGCCCGGCTGCTGTGCTCATTTGGCGCTTCCCTGTTCACTCGGCTGGCCAGCCACTTCATCACCGTGGCCGACGCCAACCCCGGCTGGAAGCTGCCGCTCGTTTCGGGCTGGGCGGGCATGCGCGGGGTGGTGTCACTGGCGGCGGCGCTGTCCATTCCGCTGCTGACCCCGGCGGGGCAGCCCTTCCCCTACCGCAACCTGATTCTGTTTATCACCTTCGTGGTCATCCTCGTCACGCTGGTGTTTCAGGGCCTGACGCTGCCCTGGCTGATTCGCAAAATGCGCCTGGAGGACAAATTTGCCCCCATCCCGGCAGAGCAACAAGAGCTGCTGATTCAGCAAAAGCTGGCTGAGCAAGCCCTGCGTCACCTGGCAAACCGGAGCCCCCACAACGGCTCTCCGAACGAATACCTGCACAATATGCGGGCGCGGTTGCAGCTGGATACGGCGTTTTTCTCGCGGGCCTTGGCTAGCGCTGGCAGCACGCAGCTCAACACGCTTCAACACTTCCAGCAGCTTTATCTGGAAGTATTGGAGCAGCAACGGATCTTGTTGCAGCAGATGAACC
The DNA here is from genome assembly GCF_006337165.1 of Hymenobacter jejuensis. Taxonomy (NCBI): domain Bacteria; kingdom Pseudomonadati; phylum Bacteroidota; class Cytophagia; order Cytophagales; family Hymenobacteraceae; genus Hymenobacter; species Hymenobacter jejuensis. Next base: position 4,008,780 of record NZ_CP040896.1, on the reverse strand, counting down.
GGCGGGAGGATTTCGACGAGGAAATCATTCGAAAATACCTGACCGTCCTCGACCTGGAAGAATACAAGCTGCGCGAAAAGCAGCTGCAACCCGCCGATCCCGAGCAGGCTTCGCCTTGATCGCGCCACAAGCTACCACTAAGCCCATGTACGGCTGACGATGCCTCTCTACGAGCACCAACGGGGATTTATCAGCTAAATATCGGCCCAAAGCCGACACCGTCTAGCTTATGCGTATGGAAACGAGCTCGGTCCCGCAGTAAGCTTCAAGCCTGTGCTTTACTAAGCGCCAATTTTTGGCAAATTTGTAATACAATGGCTTACCGGAATCATCTTGTTCTTGGGCGACTGCATTTAACGGGTTTGGCGCGAACTATTCCGCTCATAATTTTCAGAAAATCAATAAGTTAAGTAAACAGTGTAGCCTTTTGTCGTTTTGCCTTCACCTCTGGTCACGGCTCGCTTATGAATCACTCTTTTGATGCGTTGATTATTGGGGCAGGACAAGCTGGCCCATCGCTGGCCGGTCGGCTCACGGCAGCTGGTTGGAAGGTCGCCCTTGTAGAGCGCAAAAACTACGGCGGCACCTGCGTCAATACGGGTTGCACCCCCACCAAAGCCATGGTTGCCAGTGCGAAAGCCGCGCATACATTGCGCCAGGCAGCGCACTACGGTTTGGCACCAGTAGGAGAAGTCACGGCCGACCTGGCCCAGGTAAAAGCCCGCACGGACCGCATTGTAGCAGCGTCGCGCACCGGCTTGGAAAACTGGCTAAAGCAAATGCCCGGCTGCACGCTTTTTCGGGGTACGGCCCGATTTGTGTCGCCGACGGCGATGCGGGTGGGCGACGAGGTGCTGGAAGCCCGACACATTTTTCTCAACGTGGGCGGGCGCCCTGTCAAGCCGGCGCTGCCGGGCATCGAGCAAGTTCCGTACCTGACCAGCAGCACACTATTGGCCTTGGAAGAATTGCCGGCCCACCTGCTTATCGTGGGCGCGGGGGCTGTGGGACTGGAGTTTGCGCAGCTGTTTCGGCGGCTGGGCTCGCAGGTTACCCTCGTGGAGCGCAACGCGCGCCTGCTCCCCCACGACGACGACGACGTAGCCGCTGCCGTGGCCGATATTCTTACCAATGAGGGCATTACACTGCGGCTTGGGGCCGAGTGCATTAGCTTGGGGCAGGAAAATGGGCGGCCCGTGGTGCACGTCAGCTGCGAAGCAGATTCGTCGCCGAGCCACGGTTCGCACCTGCTGCTGGCCATGGGCCGCCTGCCCAATACCGATGATTTAGACCTCGAAAAAGCAGGGCTCCTGGCCGATGCCCACGGCTACCTCACAGTGGATGAGGCGTTGCAAACGGCCACGCCGGGCATATGGGCGCTCGGCGACTGCAACGGGCGCGGGGCGTTTACGCACACCGCCTACAACGACTTCGAGATTGTGGCCGCCAACCTGCTCGATGGCGGTCAGCGGCGCGTCAGCGACCGGCTGCCGGTTTCGGCCATTTACCTCGACCCACCCTTCGCCAAAGTCGGCCTGACGGAAGCCGAGGTGCGGGCCGCGGGCACACCGGCTTTGGTAGGCAAGCGACCCATGACGAAAGTGGGCCGGGCCGTAGAAAAAGGCGAAACTCAGGGCTTTATGAAGGTGCTGGTGCACGCCGAAACCGACCAGATTTTGGGGGCCAGCATTGTGGGCGTAGGGGGCGACGAAGCCATCCATTGCATCATCACGGCCATGTACGCCCGCCAAACTGCCACCTTCATGCGCAGCAACATGTTTATTCACCCCACGGTTTCGGAGCTGATCCCGACGGTGTTCGGCGAGCTGCAACCGTTGCGTGCCGAGCTTAAAGCAACGGCCAGCACCTGATCTGGTAGATGGAGCCGGACTTTGCTTTAATTTATAAACACTTGATTATATGATACTTACAAAAATAGTCTAAAAAAAACAAAAGCAGATATACGTTTCATAGATTTGGCCGGCGCCTTGCCCGGCCGCGCACTCTCAACACTCGATTACTAGGCTTAGACCAGTAGCCGAGCCGAAGCAGGAGTTCCTGTTTTGGTTTTTCTCGTATTGGCTTTATGCACCAAGAACCTCTTCGCACGGCCGGTCAGCCTTTGGCTACCGCTACCAAAGCCCTTATTCTGCTGCACGGCCGCGGTGGCAGCCCCGCCGACATTCTCTCGCTGGCCCGGCACGTGCACGTGCCGGAGTTTGCGCTGCTGGCGCCGCAAGCCACGCAGAATACCTGGTACCCCAACTCGTTTCTGGCCCCGCCCGCCCAAAATGAACCCTGGCTTTCGGACGCGCTGGCCGCCGTGGGCCGCGCCGTGGCGGAGGCTGAAGCGGCCGGCATTAGTAAGGAAAACATCTATTTCCTGGGCTTCTCTCAGGGTGCCTGCCTCACGCTGGAATATGTGGCCCGCCACGCCACCCGCTACGGCGGCGTGGTCGCCTTTACCGGCGGCCTCATCGGCGATCATCTGGACGCGGCTCGTTACGCCGGTGATTTCGCCGGTACTCCTATTTTCATCGGTACCAGCGACCCGGATTTTCATGTGCCGGTGGAGCGGGTACGGGCTTCCACAAAGCTGCTCACCGGCCTCGGCGGCGCCGTCACCGAGCGGATCTACCCCCACATGGGCCACACCATTTCGCAGGAAGAAATCGACGTTGCTAACTCGCTTATATTTAAATAGTTACTTCGCAACCAGCGACCACTCTCTGATCCTTGCACTTCCTTTTTCTACTTTCCCATGGAACCTCGCATTCTGGGCCTGCACCACGTCACGGCCATCGCTGGCAATGCCCAGCGCAACCATAAGTTCTACACCAAAGTGCTCGGGCTGCGCTTCCTGAAGAAGACCGTCAACTTCGACGACCCGGGCACCTACCACTTTTATTTTGGCGACGAAACCGGCTCGGCCGGCACGATCCTCACGTTTTTCCCCTGGGAGCACATCACCACTGGCCGGCGCGGCATCGGGCAGGCCACCGAAATCGGCTATTCGGTGCCAGCCGGCAGTTTTGATTTCTGGATGCAGCGCTTCGAGCAGCACGGCGTAACCTATAACAAGCCCAGTGAGAAATTTGGGGAGCGCTACCTGACCTTCCTCGACCCCGACGGCCTGAAGCTGGAGCTCATTGAGTCGAAAACTGCTGACTCGCGCACGCCCTGGACCACGGCCGACGTCGGGGCCGACGTAGCGACCAAGGGCTTTCATACCGTCACGCTCACGCTGGCCAGCATCCAACCCACGGCCGAAATTCTGACAGATGTCTTTGGCTATACTTTGCTAGAACAGCACGTCAATCGCTACCGCTACGCGACCGATACAGTGCAGGGCGCCGCCTACATCGATCTGGTGGAAGTGCCCGGCGAGGCACGTAGCGTGACGGCCGGCGGCTCGGTGCACCACATTGCCTTCCGGGTGAAAGACGACGAAGCCGAGTTGTACTTCCGCAACAAGCTGCTTGAGAAGGGCCTACAACCCACGCCCCAAATCGACCGCGACTATTTCCACTCAGTATACTTCCGCGAGCCGGGCGGGGTGCTATTTGAAATTGCAACCGAAAACCCCGGTTTCACCGTGGACGAGCCGCTGGCCGAGTTAGGCACCCACCTGATGCTGCCCAAACAGCACGAGCGGCTGCGGGCACGCTTGGAGACCAGCCTGCCTCCTATCGGCTAGCGCGGGGCTAGCAATTCTTCCCCAAAAAAGCTTTGACCCGGTCGCGGTAGCCGCGCGTCCATTTGAGGCAGTGGCCGCCGACCAGGCGCACGAGGTATTCGCCGTTGAAATACGATTCGAGCTCCTCGATGTAGTTGAGGTTGACGATGTAGGAGCGGTTGATGCGCGTGAAATCGGCCGGATCGAGGCGCTGCTCTAGCTGCGTCAGGCTCTCGTAAATGGTATGGGTCTGGCGCAGCGTGTGCAGGGTGATGTAGTTGCCGTCGGCATCGAAGTAGAGGATGTCGGCGGCCTTGATAAAGAACAGCTTGTGGCGGTCTTTCACCAGCAGGCGCTTGCGATAAGAGTCGGCAGGCAGCGGCGCTTTTTCCGGTGGCAGCGAGCCTAAACGTGATGTTTCCATAAGGCAAAATAGTTGCGGGAACAGCCGTTCCCCGATGGGTTTGTATGGGCAACAGAAGCCCCGGCCCGCCGCTCAGGCGAGCTAATAAGGGGAAAGTAAAATCGGTTGAGAATGGTAGCAGGAGCGCCCTGTGCCGGGGCTTACAGCACCTGCACCTGCGGCAGATACGAGGCGCCCACCGGCACGCAATGGCCCTGCACGCCCAACTGGTGGCGCTCGATTTTATCTATTTTGGCAATGGCCACGATGAAGGAGCGGTGCACCCGAACAAACTTGCCGGCGGGCAGCACCTCTAGTAATTCGGTGAAGGTCATGCGCGAGAGCAGCCGTTTGCCCTCCAGCACAAACGTGACATAGTTGCCGGCCGCCTCCAGGTACAGAATTTCATCGTAAAGCACCCTGACCTGCTCGTATCCGGTTTTCAGAAACAGATAGTCTTTGGGCGCGGCGGCCTGGCCGCGCAGTTGCCGTAGCTCGTGGGCCTTGTTGCAAGCTTTTGCAAACCGGGCCAGCGAGAAGGGCTTGAGCAGGTAATCGACGGCATCTAGCTCAAAGCTGGCAACGGCATGCTCGGCGTAGGCGGTGGTGAAAACGACCAACGGCTTGGTTGACAGGCTGCGCACAAACTCCAGCCCCGAGAGGTCGGGCATGTTGATGTCCAGAAAAAGCAGGTCAACCGGCTCTTGTTGCAGATACGCCAAGGCGTCGAAGGCATTGGTAAAGCAGGCTTTCAGCTCCACAAAGGGCACTTTCGCCGCCAGGGCGCGCACCACTTCCAGCGCCATGGGTTCATCATCTAGGGCAAGGGCCGTCATGGGGATTTTGTTCTGCTAAGTGGCCGACCGAAGGTCTGGTTTTCTACGAATTTACCGGCAAGTGCGCGGCCTTACAACTGCAACGTCAGGTGCACGAAATACTCCTCTACGGTTTCCCGGATAACCAACTCATGCCGCTCCGGATACAGCAGAGCCAGCCGCTGCCTCACGTTGTCGAGCCCGATGCCGGCGTTCTCCTTTTCAACGCCCTGTTCCCGCTTGGTGTGGGTGCTGTTGTACACATCAAAATAGAGCGCGTTCTGCGTGCAATGCAGCGTAATCCGAATCCAGGAGGGCTCTTGCAGGCTGATGCCGTGCTTAAAGGCATTTTCCACAAACGGAATCAGCAGCATTGGCGCGATGAATTGCTCGTCTACAACCTCGTCAATAGTGGTTTGGATGGCCACAGTGGACGAAGTTGCCGTCCGCAGCGACTGCAACTCAATGTAGTTGCGCAGGTACTCGATTTCGCGGGAAAGCAGAATTTTGGGCTGGTGGTTTTCGTGGAGCATGAAGCGCATCATGTCGCCCAGCAACTGAATGCCGTGCGCCGTGCGCTCGCTATTTTCTTGCAATGCCGTACCGTAGAGCGTATTCAGGGCGTTGAACAAGAAGTGCGGGTTGATCTGGGAGCGCAGAAAATCCAGCGTGGCCGTCGACTGGCCCAGCTCGGTTTTCAGTCCGTAGAGCTCGGCGTGTGCGCGCCGGCGGCGCTGAGAAATCACCCAAGCGAGCGGCACCGTTACCAGCAGGTGACAGATGGTAACCAAGAAGCCAAACTCCGCGGCTTCGTCTTCGCTACGCGACAGAAGCAGCCCCGCCACCCACACCGGTATAAGCAGCACGAGCAACACCCCTACGCTTCTTAGCAAGTAGCTGCGCAGCGGATGCGATTTACGCAAGCAGTTAGGTATCAGTGTATTAACCGCAAAGCCGTAAAAGAGCAGCCCGGAAGGCAGCAGTAAGGTCCAGAACAACAGCAGTTCTCGTTCCGCTTCGGACAGCAACAGCAGCAACATACAGCCCATCCACGCTGCCCCTCCAATCAGGGCGTCGCGAAGCAAGGTTTGGTGGGGCGATGGAAGAGTTGTCGATTCAAACTCGTTCTCGTTCATACAGAGGCAATTGGTTAAGCGCGGCCGCATCCGCTGAAGGCGTTACCGGCAAACTAGTGGAACAATGGGGCTCCTTGCAAGGGCTTATCGAAAGCAAGGTTAGGCGGCCTCCGCGAGAGCCAAAACTCTATGTGACGAAAGGCTGGAAAAATGGGACGAACCCACTGGAATCGGCTGGTATTGCGGTCCTTTCCTGCTGAGGTCTTACTTTTCGTACGCCGATTTCCTTCCACTCCTAGCTACCCGCCCGATGCTCTCCGTGACCCTTGCTTCCTCCGACGATGACCTGCGGGGCATTCTGGCGCTGCAACAGCAAAACCTGCCGCGGGTACTGGCCCCGGAAGTGCGGGCGCAAGAGGGATTTGTTACACTGGAATACACTTTCGAGCAGATGCAACGCATGCACCAAGCCGGCCCCTCCGTAATCGCCCTCGACGGCACCCGCGTGGTGGGTTACGCCATCACCGCGTTGCCCGAGGTGCGAGCCCATGTGCCGGAGCTGGAAAGTTTGTTTGCCTTCGCCGATGTGCTGCCCTACCACGGCACCCCCCTGAAGCAGCGAGCCTATTACCTGATGGGCCAAGTCTGCATCGCCCAGGGCTATCGGGGGCAGGGCTTGTTTGACCGCCTCTACCAGCACCATCGCGCCGTGTACGGCGGGCGCTACGATTTTTTACTCACCGACATTTCCCTTCGCAACCCGCGCTCTTTGCGCGCCCACCAGCGGCTCGGATTTCAAACTGTGGGCCAAATGCAGACTCCGGCCACGGACGAGCACTGGGCAGTCGTGCTCTGGGATTGGCAGAACCCAGCGCCGGCTTACCCGCAAACTGAGCGGGCTAGTTAGCCCCTATCTTCTCTATCTTAATCCTATCGTAAATTTGACCACAAAGTCAAGTGTATAAGTGTTTGATAATCAATTATTTATAAATATCAGTAGGCAGCAACGGGAATTGTATGTTGGACGGCTTCGAAGGGCAACTGCACATCGGTAAGGCGCCACGTCAGGCCGGTGCGGCGCAGGGTAAGCGTCACGGCCGGCGCGTGCGTGTTGGGGTCCAGCACACAAAGCGTGTAACGGTCCATGGATTCAAATACCCCGGCCTGCATCGGTCCGTTTTCCTCCTCACCCGGCTGCGCGGCTGGTTCGGGCTCCTGACCAAACGCAGCGGCGCAGTGGCCCCGTACCAAAGCGGCCAAATGGCGCGGCTGCAAAGCCGAAGCGACCAACGCATCGACCCAAGTGTTGGCAGCCGACACCGCCACGAGCCGGAAGGAGTTGCCGGAAGCCTTCGCGGCGTCGGGCATGTGCCCGCTAGGCCGCGCGGCAAGGGCCAGCAACTGCTCGTGTAGCCCGACCTGCACGGCGGGCAAGTCGGCGTAGCGGTTGAGGGCTACCACGTCGCCGGCCGCGGCGGCTTCCTGAAGGTGACGCAACGCACGGTACGGGCCCGACCGAAACCAAAACAGGCTAGCTAACACCGTACAGATCAATGTATAAAGTAGAATTCTTCTCATAGAGGATGTCATAACTCCTTTGTCGGTATAAATATAACATAATGACTCACGAAATGCTACTTGCTTTATTATATGGACATATTGACCTTTAATTTATATAAATAATTTAATAAATATCTGTATATAAATCAGCCAATAAAGTTTTGATATTTCGAGTTTCTCTAATTGCCACCGAAGGAATGCTTTCCTTGCCAGCTAAGTTGTGTACAGGCACCAGATCTTGAAGAGGAGCGCCTCATATAAGATACGAAAAACTGTTTTTCTATCGAGCAGAACCCTGAAAACTGCCACCCGCAGCATGAAATCCGGTTACTACCACGGGTGGCTGCACCAGGGTTTGTTTCTTCAACGGAGCGGTCCGTTTTTTTGCAGGAACGGTGTTTTCTCTGTAAATCAGCCGGCTCTAAACCTTCTCGACTCAACCCTACTTCCCGCCCATGAACCAGCCCGACCGCGAACGCCTCCTCAACGAATTACAGCATCTGCTAGAAGGCGGCAATGCGCATGTGTCTTTCGAAGAGGCTTGCGCCGACGTGCCGCCCTCCTTGCTCAACCAAGCCGTGCCGGAACTACCCTACACGCTCTGGCAGCTGGCCGAGCACATCCGCATCGCGCAGTGGGACATCGTCGAATTCTGTATCAATCCGGCGCACGTATCCCCGAAGTGGCCCGACGAATACTGGCCGGCTCCGGACGCGCAGGGCGATGCAGCGAGTTGGGCGGCGACGCTCACCCAGATTCGGGAGGATCGGGAGCGCTTTCTGACCCTGATCCGCGATCCGGCCCAGGATCTGTTTGCGACTTTGCCGCACGGCACCGGCCAGAATCTCTTTCGCGAGGCCGTGCTCATCGCCGACCATTCGGCTTACCACACCGGCCAGATCATTCTGCTGCGGCGCCTGCTCCGCAACTGGGGCTAACGATTGTACCGTCTTATTTATCAAGTAGTTACTTATCGGGCACCCGCCGGTTGATTACCCTGTCCTGAACCTTAATCTGAGGGGAAATCGGCCTTTCCACCTTCGTCGGCGCGGCAGGATTGGCGCCCATCTCCTGCTTATACAGGTTGTGATCGTTTTGCAGATTCTGCACGGATTCGCGCAGGGTAGCGGCGTTTTCCACAATGAATTGCTGGTCGGGGCCCGACAGCGTCGTCAGGTACGCCTGCTTTTCCGATTCCGGCTTGAGCACGTACGTCATGCCCGCGATCAGCGTCTCGACCGGTACGGGCATGTGTGTACCGCCGGCTTTACCTTTGGGCGGGCTCCACGTCAGGCCTCCGCCGGGCGCCACGCACTGACACACTTGGTTGCCGGTGCATTTGCAGGTTTGCTGGGCGTTCGCCACTTGGCCAAAGCCCACTACTGTTGCCAACAAGGCAGCGAGATGGAGAGTAGCTTTCCACATGGTTTATTTCGTTTGAAAGGGATGGATTTGCGAGGTGTCGCGTGCCGCCGGCGCAAAGCCGTCGCCGGGATAAATCGGCACGCTGATGGTGGGATCTTCGACATTCGCGGCGATGCCGTGCACAATGGTGGTAATGATGATGCTGCCCCCGATAAACGCCAGAAAAACGCCCGGCGAACTGGCCGTAAACTTGATCCGGGCGCGTTCCAGCCCTTCGGCCTCGAAGCCAATAGGACTGTCGCGTACGCCCTTTACCACGACCACGGCCCCCAGTATGGCCAGCAGCGTACCGACCATAAACCCGATGTATTTGATTAGCGAATTGGTGTGCTCAAACCGGGCGCCGTATTCGTAGCGCTTGTAGGCTATTTGCAATTGGGCCTTGATGAGATTGGCCCGCAGCCGGTCGTCGGGCATGGCGTCCAGCGCGAGCCGATCGACCATAACTTTGTCGTGCGCCGACATAAAATCGGCGCCCGACGCCGCGTTTACGCTGGTGAAGTAAAAGGCCACAAAACCGACCAGCAAAAAGCAAAACACATACAGAATCAAATCTTCGGGGGTGAAATCCGCGGAAAAGAAGCCGGGGGCCGACGCCGGTATTTTTGGGTTCTTGTCCTCTACAAATCCTTCCATCGCATTTGCTTTTTACTCCGCATTCACTCTCCAAAAACTCAAAAATTATTCTTGCATATCGTATTGGTATATAATCACTTATACAAAAGGCTAAAAGCCACCGCGGCGCCCAATCGCAAAAGGCAACGGCTTCGGAAATGGCGGTCCAAAACAGGTTTGGGCAACAGGCTATCTGTACCAGATGAAGAGCCGCTGCGGGCGCCGAGAAATGCCGCAGGAAGCTGGCCGGGAGAGGAGGCCGCGGAAGGAAAAGGCCTGCCGCGTACGAGGAAGTTGACTGGAAGGACGCCGGCGGGCATCCTTCAATATTCGAAAGACTTAATATACCTTAAATTCCGCAAACCCCAACGCGCGAAATGGCTGCTTGCAGCGGCCTTGCACCGCCTAAGCGCCGCTGGGAGTGGGCCGCCAGCGGAAGGCCTGCGGATCGAGGGCGCGCATGGTGCATAGCACGCCGTCGAGGTGGTCGCATTCGTGCTGCAACAACTCGGCTAGGCTAGCGTCTTCCACTTGCCACGTCTGGGGCTGCCAGTTGGCATCGCGGTAACGCACCCTCACTTGCTGATGGCGGCGCACTCGCACCAACAGATTGGGAAAGCTCATGCAGTCGTCCCACAACTCGAAGGTGGCCGCGCTCATCTCCACCAACTCGGGATTAATCAGTACCAGCGGCCGATCGACGTTCAGGTACACCAGCCGCTTCATGATTCCGAGTTGCGGGGCCGCAATGCCGCGCCCGAAGCGATACGTGGCACGAATGTCTTCCATGACGGCGTGCAGGTCGGCTACCCAGCCCGCCACCAAGGGCAACTCGGCTTCGAGCACCGGCGCGCACGTCTCATACAGGCGCGGGTCGCCCAAGAGCAACAGATCAGCCAAGGTTTTCATGTGATGAAGAAACGCATAAACTCACGCTCCCAACGCCAAGCGTAGAAGCAAGAGCAGGACTTACTTACTGGAGCGTTTTGAGCCGGAAGTTTTTGTATTCGATTTTCATCGGAGGGCCTACGTGAACCTGTACGCCAATCCAGCCGCCCATTTTGCGGTTTGTGGCATCGTCATCCGTCACATCGGACATCAGCGCCCCGTTGATGTAGTGCTGCAAGTGATTGCCTTTCGCTATTACGTGCACCTGGTTCCACTCGCCGGGCTTCACGAGTTGGCCTAAGGCTGCGCGGCCGCCGCCCAGACTATCGAGCACTTGGGGCGGTTGGCCTTCGAGAAGCCGCACGCGTTGCCCGCGCAAGGCCAGAAACTTGCGTCCTCGCTCCTCGTAGTTCTGGCCCGAGTAGCGGTTGCGGCCGTCGAGGTCGGCTTGGTAGCCTTTCAGGGCATGCGCCACGCCCGGCACGTCTTCGCTGCGGTAGTTGATGCCGCTGTTGCCCAACGCGGAGATCCGATAATCGACCAGCAGCTCAAAATCGCGGGGCTGGCCGCCGCGCCAAATGATAAAGGTATTCTGCTTTACCAGGGTTTCGGGCGTGATCTCGCCCACCAACACGCCATCGCGCACGTGCCAGTACGTGGAGTCGTACTCCCAGCCGTTCAGGGTTTTTCCGTCGAAAATGGCTTGGTAGCCCTGTTCCGCGCGCGGGGCTTTTTGGGAAGTGCTGCAACTTATCGTCAGCAGCAGCAAACTCACACGCAGCAATAACGCCGGAGTATTCATAGCAGAAAATATAAGCAAGACGGAAGAAGGCCCCGGAAGATAGGAAGCCGAAAGTCGGGTAATAATAAAAAATATTAAAGCACTGATCCACAACAAGTTGTATTTGCAACCGGGATACACAACCCGAACGTGCCTCCAGCCGGCAGCTTGGCCAAAAGTATTTCACAAGCCAGGCAACCCTTTTCAGCTACCCTCCGAGTAGACAACATCCCCCTTGGCGAACTAGCTGCCTTTCTCTGATCATCTGCTCCGCTTTAACATCCTCTTTCATCTTTAACGGGTACTGACATGAAGACTTTTACGCGTTCGCTGGTCGTGCTTTTGTTGCTCGTGCTGGCCGGTCCTTCCGCCTGGGCGGAAACAGTCATTATCAAGGTGACGGATAACGCCTATACGCCCCAAACCGTTACGGTGCATCCCGGCGATGTGGTGAAGTGGCAATACGAAGGCGGCACCAACTCCCACCCTACCGCTTCCGATAATGCGGCGTGGGTGACGTTTACCATCAACACGGCCAACCCCACCAATTCCATCACCTTCAACAACGCTGGCTCCTTTCCTTACCACTGCACTTTCCACGGTGCCCCCGGCGTTGGCATGTATGGCGTCATTACGGTGGCCGTGGCTACGCCCGTACGCCCGATGGCGGTGGCTCCGTCGGCGTTTCGCTGCTATCCTAACCCCGCCGACGGCGTCGTGACCCTGACGCTGGACAACCCGCAGGCCCGCGCCAACGCCTCCGTGCAACTCATCAACAGCCTCGGAACGCTCGTGCGTACCTTAACCGTAGGCTCCGAAGCCAAGACCGAAGCCACGCTGACACTGCCGGTCGCCGACCTGCCGGCCGGCCTGTATGGCTGCCGCTGGCTGGTAAATGGGCAGGTGGTAGCCCGGCAACGCGTGATGCTCATCCACTGACCCCTCACAAGCATACTGCCCCTAGCGGCACATCTGCGCAAAAAGCCCGGCCTGAGAGGCCGGGCTTTTCTGTGTAATCCTCATTCGCTCTGCTACAACGCGCTGCGTGTGAGCTATTTCGTACCAGTCCGTCAACCAAACTTTTCTCTAACATTCCGTCCCAAAACTTGCATGTTCGCTTAAATATGCATTACTTAAAATATAGTATTGACGCGATCTTTACAGCCCTACGGCACTGCGTCCGACGCGCGGTGCCCCGATAGCCTATTGCATTTGCTAGTGCCTCCTGATCTGGCCGCCAAAACGGCCACCAGCTTAGGAATTGGGTGTACTGAATTTTGAGGGGCAAGACCCGCTAAGGGGTCTGGAGCGGGTTGCTTACTCGGTAACGCAACCTGCCAAAACTGGCTATTGACTTGTTCAACGCAAGATAGATCGAGGGGAGGGAACAGGCAGCTAAACCGATAACATTCTGATTATAAGACCATTATCTACCTCCTTGTAACGGAGCAGATTCTGGTCCCTGCGAGGCAGGCCGCACAGTTACCCCAATGCGGGGTACCCGGTAGTTGATAGAGCATTTATCTGACAAAGATGATCTCGCACGCGCTTACCATTGTGGTCAATGAGCTAAACAAGCACCTGGCCGTGTACGGGCCGGTTGCACCGCCCAACGAAGCCAAGCTCGGCAACTTGGCCGAGGGCTTGGGTGGCCAAAACGGCGGCGTGCCCCGCGACCGGCTCATCCTGTCAGTGGTGAACATTCGGGAAGAAAAAGCGCTGAAAAACATCCCCAATTACGTCCGCAACGACACCCGGCTCACGGTCACGTACGAAAACCCGCCGGTCTTTCTGAATTTCCAGGTCTTGATGGCCGCCACCCACAGCGACTACGTCAATGCGCTGCTCATCCTGTCGCGGGGCATCCGGTTTTTTCAGGCCCAAAACGTGTTCACACCGGATTCGGTAGCCCCCGAGTCCATCACCCAGAATGCGCCCACCAATCCACTCGATCAGCTGGAAGGCTTCAAGCTGATTTTTGATCTGTACTCGCCTATGATGGAGGAGGTTAGCTATCTCTGGGGCACGCTGGGCGGCAAGCAATTCCCCTTTGTGCTCTACACCCTGCGCATGCTCGATCTCAAGTTCCGGGCGGTGCAAAGCGAGAGCGGCCTGATTACCGAGATCGACAGCACGTTTTTCACCAAACCACCTGTGGGCCAATAGCATGGCAGAGCGCATCCGCATCGGCTACCAGCGCCTTTTCGAGGTCAGACTGCTCCATCATTATTGGCTGGACGAAGGCCTAACCGTGTTCGACGCCCTGCTCGACGCCGTGCAGCTCAAGCGCCTGCTAACCTACGACGTGCGTTCGTTTCTGGCCATCGAGCCCACGCCCGCCACGGCGCAGGCGTTGCAGGGGCTGCGCGGCGTTTTCAAAAGCACGGCGCTTGGGGGCGTGGTGGCCGTTAAGAAAGACACGGTGATTCCGGATGATGCTGTTTTTGAGATCGTTATCACCGTACAGAACGCGCATTTTTTCGACTATACAGCCCTGACGCTGCCGGAACACAAGATCTACGAGATCTATTATCTGCCGGAAAAAACGACGTATCGCTACAAGGAAAACGTGCCCGTTTTTTCTAACCTGACCGGCGTACCGCGCGGGGCGGGCGCAACTAGGGCGTTGTTTTTATCCCAGGAAATTCCGGCCCTCTCCCCCACCGACCGCGTCGAGTCGCTGGTGCGGGCGGGCGCGGCGCTTGAGCAGCTCACCAGCGACCAGCCCGGCGCCAACACCCAGCAGCTAAGCGCGCAAGCCACTGATATGCCGGTGTTTGTAAACCAAGCCGACGTGCCCGCCATCGTGCCGCCACCGGGCCTGACTGGCGCGCCGGCCCGCGGCATCCGGCTGACGAACGGCATTCCCGACAACGTATTTGCCCTCGTGCAAATCGCGGCCGTGAAGCCCGGCGATCTTGAGTACAGCTGCACCAGCGGCGGCCTGGCGAAGCCCGATTATCCCGTTTTTCAGGTTCGTTTCCGCAATCGCGCTACGTTCTGGCAATACTTCAACCGCAGCACCGGCGCGCCGGTCTCGGCCGAGCCCACAGCCTTGCCACTCACCGTGTTCGGCAATGCGGGCACCAAGCGCAAGCCTTCCGAAGGCGTGATCAAGGCCACTTTCGATAGCGCAGACCCCACCAGAGTCACCGGAATTTTCTCGGAGATCTTCGAGTAAATGTTTGTATTTCAACTAGTTGCAAAAACATAAGCCATGGCAACACTCTATAAAACGCCGGGGGTTTACATTGAAGAAATCCCCAAGTTCCCGCCCTCCATTGCGCCCGTCGAAACGGCGATTCCGGCCTTCATCGGCTACACGCAGAAGGCGGAAGACGTGGTGGCCGACGACCTGGTGCTGAAGCCAACCCGCATTGCGTCCATGGTTGATTATGAGAAGTATTTCGGGGGGCCGCAGCCCGAGGAAAAGATCACGGTAGCCGTGGCAGAAAAGCAGGACGCCGGCGGCAACACGCTCGAAATCAAAGCGGTAGCTACCGTCGCCGAAACTGATCGCTCGAAGCACATTCTGTACTACGCCTTGCAGATGTTTTTTGCCAACGGCGGCGGGCCTTGCTACATTGTGTCGGCGGGCGTTTACAAGGCATTTGGTAACCCTTTGGTAGAGAAAGAGTTACACGACGCCCTGGATACGCTGGTTAACGTTGACGAACCCACCCTGATCGTAATTCCGGAGGCGCAACAACTGAGCATCGGCGATTTCAAAAACCTGCACGACGCAGCCCTGCTGCAATGCGAAACGCTGAAAGACCGCTTTGTGGTGATGGATGTGCACGGCGACAGCATCTCGCTCTCCGACCCCGACGCGGATCTGCTGACGGCCATTGGCAATTTCCGGACCAGCGGCATCGGCACCAACAACCTCAAATACGGCGCTGCCTACGGCCCTAACCTCGATACGGTGCTGGATTTTGCCATCGACGAAACCAAGATTGACGTAGCGCACAGCATCAACGGCGCGGCTGCGACCACGGCCAAACTCGATACGCTCCAGGCCGGCAGCAACCGCATGTACGAGCTGGCCAAAGCTGCCGTCCGCGACATGAGCTGCATCCTGCCGCCGAGCGCGGCGGTGGTGGGTATTTATGCCGCCGTCGACAACAGCCGCGGCGTGTGGAAAGCGCCGGGCAACGTGAGCGTAAACAGCGTGATTCAGCCCGCAATCCTGTTTTCGAACCTTGTGCAGGATCAGATGAACGTGGACGTGGTGGCGGGCAAATCGGTGAATGCCATTCGCGCGTTTACGGGCAAAGGCACGCTGGTGTGGGGCGCTCGCACGCTGGCTGGCAACGACAACGAGTGGCGCTACGTCAACGTCCGCCGCTTCTTCATTTTCGTGGAAGAATCGACCAAGAAAGCCATCGAATCGTTCGTGTTTGAGCCCAACGACGCCAATACTTGGGTACGGGTGCAGGCCATGATCGAGAACTTCCTGACCACGCTCTGGCGCCAGGGCGCGCTGCAAGGCATTAAGCCCGAGCACGCCTTTTACGTGGCCGTGGGCCTGGGCAAAACTATGACCGCGCTGGACATTCTGGAAGGCCGCCTGAACGTCGAGATCGGGATGGCCGTGGTGCGGCCCGCCGAGTTCATCATCCTGAAATTCTCGCACAAGCTGGCCGAATCATAAGGCTAACCATTTGTTTGTGAGCCATTTATCGCCATTCACCTTTTCGCAGTAACGCATTATGGCACAGGAATATCCACTCCCGCGGTTTCACTTTCAGGTGGACTGGGGCGGCGCCAAGCTGAGCTTTACCGAAGTTACCGGGCTCAACATGCAGGTGCAGGTAATCGAGTATCGGCACAGCGACAGCCGCGATTTCAGCACCATCAAAATGCCGGGGCTGACCAAGAACGAGAACATGACCTTCAAGCGCGGCAAGTTTGAGGGCGATTTCGACTTCAACAACTGGCTCAACGAGATCACCAACGAGCGCGTCAACGGGCGCCGCGACGTGGTGATTCGGCTGCTCAACGAAAAGCACGAGCCCGTGGCAGCGTGGTCGGCCACGCGCTGCTTCCCGACGAAAATCACGGCGCCCGACCTGAAATCCGACGCCAATGAAATCGCCGTGGAAAGCATGGAAATCGCGCATGAAGGCCTGAAACTGATGAAAATCTAACGTTCCGCGACCGTGGCCGGCTACTATCCGCCCTGGGGATTCTACTACCGCGTGGAATTCGGGATCAGCAAAAACAAGAACGACACGGGCTTTCAGTCGGTGTCGGGCCTGTCGGTGGAGTACGAGATGGAGGAATTCCGCGAAGGCGGCGAAAACCGCTTTACCCACAAACTGCCGGTGCGCACCAAATACGCCGAGCTGGTGCTGAAACGCGGCATGCTCACCGACTCGGACGTGATCAAGTGGTGCCTCGCCGCGTTTCGCGACCGCGACTTCCGGCCCACCGATCTGAGCATCATCTTGCTGAACGAACAAAGCGAGCCGCTGCGCACCTGGAACGTCACGCAGGCCATCCCGAAAAAATGGCTGGTGTCGGATCTGAATTCCAACGACAACGCCGTGGTAGTCGAAACGCTCGAACTGATGTATCGTTATTTCAGCGTGCAGTAAATCAAGCGGTTACCTAAGCTCTCAACTCCTTCGTGATGCCCCTCGAAATCAAAGAATTATACATTCGCGTCACCGTAAACGCCCCCGAAAACCAAGCCCCGGCGTCGCGGCCGACGACGTTGCTGGCCGCGACACGCGATGGTAGCGCGGAGGCCGAAAAGCAGGCAATTATCGCAGAGTGCGTGGAGCAGGTCGCGCAAATCTTTCAGGCAAAACAAGAACGCTGATGGCCACCGGGGGGAAACTGGAAAAGCTGCTGATTCTGGGTTTTAAAGACTCGAAAGAAGCCGAAAAAGGTGGCATCCCCGAAGCCATCCAGAACGACGCGTACTTCGAGGCGCTGATCAATCCGGAAACCTACACCCTCGATTACAAGCTGAAATTCTCGGAATCGGGGCAAGGCCAAGGCACTAGCGGCAAGCAACTTAAGTACGAATACACCGAGCCGGAGGAGATCACTTTTGAGTTTCTGTTCGACAACACTGGCATCATCGACGGGCAGCCCCGCGAGAACATTGCCGACGACCTCAAGCGGCTCAAGCAGATTCTGATCGAGTACAAAGGCGACTCCCACGAGCCGCGGCATTTTAAGCTGGTGTGGGGCCAAAATTCCATTTTCAAAGGCCGCGTCACCGAGCTGAGCATCACCTACAAGCTTTTCAATCCGGACGGCAGCCCGATTCGGGCGGTGGCGCGGGTGAAGTTTAAAAGCAGCATCGAGGAGCAGATTCGGGCGGCCAAAGAGGACAAAAAATCACCCGATCTCACGCACATCCGGCAGGTGAAAGCCGGCGACACACTGCCCTTGTTGTGCTACCGCATTTACGGCGACGCCCGCTACTACCTGCAAGTCGCGGCGGCCAACGGGCTCGGCAATTTCCGCTACTTAAAGCCGGGGCAAGATCTTGTTTTTCCACCCATTGATAAAACTACTGCATGATAAAACCCATACCTATATTCAATATAACTAATTGACAATCAAGTAATTACAAAGCATAAGAATTCCAATGGCTGCCAACGAATCCGCTATTCCTACCCCGGCAACGCCCGATGTCTGCACAGCTAAAATATTGGTGGAAGGCGCCGAAATTCCCGGTACCATCCATGTGCAGTCTGTTGTGGTGATGCGGGAAGTAAACCGGATTCCGTCGGCGACGCTGCACATTCAGGACGGCGAGGCGTCGCGCAGCACCTTCGCAGTCGGTAATGCGGACTACTTTATTCCGGGCAAAAAGCTTGAGATCAAGCTCGGCTACCGCTCGCAGGAAGACACGGTGTTTAAGGGCATTGTGATCAAATACAGCGTCAAAATCCGCAAGAACAGCAGCTTCCTGATCGTCGAATGCCGCGACGAAGCTGTGAAAATGACGTGCGGGTTGAAAAGCCATTATTTCGCCGGCAAAAAAGACAGCGACATTCTGGAGGAAATCATTGGGCGCTACGGGCTCTCGAAAGACGTCGAAGCCACGAAGCCCGACCTAAAAGAAATAGTGCAGTACGAGGCCACCGACTGGGATTTCGTGCTTTGCCGCGCTGAAGCCAACGGCTTGCTGGTGCTGGTCGAGGACGGCAAAATCCGGATCGCCAAACCCGATACCAAGCAAGAGCCCGTCGTGAACGCCGCATTTGGCTTCACCCTGCTGGAGCTCGACGCCGAAATTGACGCCCGCTTGCAAAGCCCTGGCATTAAAGCACATAGCTGGAACGCTACCGAACAGAAAGTAGCCGAAGCCGAAGCCGCCGAACCTGCCACGACCAAAAATGGCAACCTCACGCCAGACGCTCTCTCCAAAGTCATGGGCGGGGCGGCGCATTTGCTGCGGCACGGCGGCAAGCTCTCGACGCCCGAGCTGAAGGCCTGGGCCGACGGCGCTTTGCAGCGCGAGCGCCTTGGCAAAGTGCGGGGCCGCGCGCAGTTTCAGGGCTTTGCGGGCGTAATGCCGGGCAAAACTATTGATATACAAGGCATTGGCGAACGCATGCAAGGCAAGATGCTTATTGCGGGCGTGCGGCACCAATTTGCCCGTGGCAACTGGGAAACCGACGTGCAGTTTGGCCTCAGCCCCGAGCCATTTGCCGAAACCTACAACCTACGCCCGTTGCCGGCCGCGGGGTTGCTGCCGGCCGTGAGCGGGCTGCGGGCTGCTGTTGTCACGAAGCTGGAAGGCGACCCCGACGGCGAAAACCGCATCAAAGTGCGGCTGCCCCTCATCAGCGAGCAGGAAGAAGGCACTTGGGCGCGTATTTCCACGCTGGATGCCGGCAACAACCGCGGCACTTACTTCCGGCCGGAACTCGGCGATGAGGTGATTGTGGGGTTTCTGCACGACGACCCGCGCCACCCGGTAGTGCTGGGCATGTGCCACAGCAGCAAAAAACCGGCCCCCGTGCCGCCCTCCGACAAGAACCACCATAAAGGCTACGTGTCGCGGGAGAAGCTGAAAATCACTTTCGACGACGAGAAAAAAGTGATGGCGTTTGAGACGTTTGCCGGCAACAAGATCACGCTTTCCGAAGCCGACAAAGCCATCACGATCAAAGACCAAAACGGCAACAAAATCACGCTCGACAAAAAGGGCATCACCATAGAAAGCACCAAGGACATCGTTTTCAAAGCCAAAAAAGACGTCAAAGCCGAGGGCGTCAACTTCGACCTCGCCGCCAAATCGGCCTTCAAAGCGACCGGAACCAGCAGCGCCGAGCTTTCTGGGGCCAGCACTTCCGTGAAAGGCAGCGCCACGACCACCATCCAGGGCGGAACGGTGCGAATCAATTAACGCGCTATAAATCAATTGCAATGCTTCCAGCGGCCCGCGTCACCGATATGATTTCCAGCCCGGCTACCAGCGGCGTGCCCACGCCGATTATTCCGCCGGGAGCGCCCACTGTGCTCATTGGCGGCTTGCCGGCGGCCCGCGTCGGTGATACGTGCGGCGTGGATGCCATCGTCAAGGGCTCGCTCACGGTGATGATTGGCGGGCTGCCAGCCGCTCGTTTCGGCGACCTAACCGGGTCGGGCGGCGCGGTGCTGGGGCCAGGAATGCCTACCGTACTCATCGGCGGCTAAGCGTAACGTAAATTTTTCGTTTAGATCACAATGTATTGATTATCAATAATTTACAATAAAAACATCTCTTATGAACCTCACTTTTCTCGGTCGCGGCTGGTCATTTCCTCCCACTTTCAATCCCGTATTTCGGGGGGTGGAAATGCTGGAGCAGGAAGCAGACATTGCCTCCAGCCTGGAGATTCTGCTCTCGACCATGCTGGGCGAACGGGTGATGGTGCCCGAGTTTGGCTGCAACATGGAAGAGCTGGTGTTTGAAAGCCTCGACACGACCACCAAAACCCTGATGGCCGATAAAATCGAGTCGGCGATTCTGTATTTCGAGCCGCGCATTACCCTCGAAACCGTGCGCCTCGACAGCAGCCGCGAGCTAGAAGGCGTGGTGCTTATCGAGGTGATTTACAAGGTGCGCACCACCAATTCGCGCTTCAATTTCGTCTTCCCCTTCTACAAAAAAGAGGGCACCGATATCAACCTGACGACTACCCTCAACCTGCTGCCGGACCGATAACCTACATCGACGGAAATGGACTGCTCTCAGAACACGGACCCGCTCAAACTCATCCGCGAAGGCACGAGTCAGGCGCAGCGCACGAGCCAGGCGCTCTCGCCCGACTCAGCCCCCGTGGACGAGCGCACGCCCGCGCACAGTATGGTGTTTGCGCAGGCGTACAGCCGTTATCTGAAGTATTACAACGACAGCAACGTAGCAGCCGGCGACTGGCAGCAGTTCTTTTCCGACGACGTATCGCTGCAGCTGGCCACGGCTTCGATTCAGGATGTCGAGCAATACAGGATCCGAATCAGTGAGTTTTTTGGCTTTCTGAATACCCTTGATAACCAAGGGGATGAACCGGGGTTGAAAGAGCATTTGGGCTATCTGTTTAGCAGCGCCGGGACGCTGGCCAAGCAGCTCGACGCACTTGCCGAAGCGCTGCCGAAAGAAATTGCGCTGAAAACCGGTTTGCAAAACCTCATTCAAGGTCAACTGGCCGAAGGCTTCAAGCGCCTGATTGCCTACTACAAAGCCGGCGATACGCTTAACGTGCTGACGGAGGCCGTACCCACGCCGGAAATGCGCATTTTGGGTGGCCCTGTATCGACATTTCTTTCCATTATCACCGCAGGCCTGTCCAAGAACTGGATCACCAACGGCGCACCCGATTGGGCCACTTACGAAGCCGGTATTGCCGCCGATGCAACGGTGTACGGCAGCGGCGGCAGTGTCTTCGCGCAGGTCAACCACCTTGCCACGCACAACCTGTTTACGTCGGTCTTCGACCAACTGCTGAAAGTGTACGCCCGCGTAGTGGCCGATGCGAAATTGGCGCTGGAAAATACATTCACCATCTGGGACGACCACGCGCCGCATTATGCGCTCTTTCTTGCGTTTCTGCGCCTGCGCGAATACGCCCGCCACGAGGCGAATACACTCACCCAGCGGCACCTCGATTTTTATTACCGCGACATTCTGCGCCTGCGCGAAAAGCCCGCGCAGCCAGCCCACGCGCACCTTTTGCTGGAATTAGCCAAGCACGTCGATTCGTATTTGATCGGGCAAGACGAATTATTCAAAGCTGGGAAAGACGACTTGGGCAAAGAAGCCTTCTTCGCCAACGACCGAGATTTCGTAGCGAATCAGGCTCTTGTAACGAGCTTAAAAACGATCTACCGCCACGGCAAAGAACCGGTGGGAACGGATGCCAATGCCGACAAACAAATCGGGCGCTTGTACGCATCGGCTGTTGCCAATTCCGACGACGGACTGGGCGCCGAACTGACCTCGCCGGATAAGTCGTGGCATCCTTTCTTCAACAAAATTTACGTCGATGGAAAGCTGGCCGAGATAAAGATGCCAGCGGCGGAAATTGGCTTCGCCATCGCCTCGCACTACCTCTGGATGGCCGAAGGCACGCGCACTATTACCGTCGATTTTACGGTGACAGCGGGCACATTCCCGGCTTTGTCCGACAAGATTATTTGCCTGCTCACCACCGAAAAAGGCTGGCTGGAAAAACCCGCCACCATGTTTGCTACCGAGTCGGGCGTCTTGCGATTGGTCGTCGAATTATCGGGCGCCGACCCGCCCGTGACGCCGTATTCTGCCGACACCCACGGCTACACGTTCGCCACCAACCTGCCGATCCTATTGGTGAAGCTGCGGCACCAGAATTCTGACAACTACATCTACCCTTTATTTCAGGATACAGTAGTTCAGAAAATCGACTTGAAAGTAAAAGTCGCGGGCCTCAAGACGCTGGCTGTTTCCAATGACTTTGGGCCCGTCGATACGTCCAAACCGTTTCAGCCTTTTGGCCCTTCGCCAGTCGCTGGCAACGCCGTCATTATCGGGTCGAAAGAAGCCTTTCAAAAAAACCTTACCAGCGCTTCGCTCGACGTGGCGTGGCTGACCACGCCGGCCGCGTATCCGAGTGGCACGGTGCCAAACATCACCATTGATTTTCTACAGGCTGGCAATTGGCAAGCCTCTGGCATTGTGGCAATTGCGGTGACTTCCGGCACGTTTATTTTCTCCAATAAGCTGGATTCATCCGTCGTCGATGCGCCCGATTTGGAGGAGGATGATTTTTACAACACCGCTTCCCGGCACGGCTTTGCGCGCCTGAAATTGGCCGCCGGTTTTGGGCAGAGCCAATACCAAACCGATCTGCTTAAATACCTGCGCAAAGACACGGGTGCGGGCGACCCCGGTAACCCGCCAGTTGGCCCGTCGATAAACGCGCTTTCCTTGAATTACGAGGCTGCCCAAACCATCCTGCTGAACTCTGTGGATAAGGCGGCTTTTGCGAAACGCCAAGCGCTCTTTCTCCACGTCGCGCCATTTGGGCAGGCTGAGCAACATCCGCTGCTGAACTCGGCGCACAAGGTTTACCTAGTGCCGCAGTTCGACTTTCAGCGCGACAATGCCAAACAGGAAAGCGAGGCCGAATTCTACATTGGCCTCAGCGCGTTGCAACCGCCCCAGAATGTAGCCTTGCTGTTTCAGGTAGCCGACGGCACCGCCGACCCGCTCGCGCAAAAGCCCGAACCACACGTGCATTGGAGCTATTTGCGTGACAATGAATGGATTACCTTTCCTCAAAATGACGTAGAAGACCAAACCGACGAGCTACTGAATTCAGGCATCGTCACGTTTGCCGTGCCCCGCGACGCGACTGCTACCAACACGCTGCTGCCCACCGAGATGCACTGGATTCGGGCCGCGGTGTCGGAAAAAAGCGAGGCGGTTTGCCGGCTGATCAGTGTGGCGGCGCAGGCGCTCCGCGCCACGTTCACCGACCGTGATAATGACCCGGCTTTTCCGGCCAAGGTGCTACCAACCGGCACCATTTCCAAGCTCGATCAGCCGGTGGCGGCCGTCAAAAGTATTACGCAGCCCTTTGCCACTTTTGGCGGCCGAGGCCGGGAAGCATCCGACGCATTTTATACGCGCATAAGCGAGCGCCTGCGGCACAAAGACCGCGCAATCGCGCTCTGGGACTACGAGCACCTCGTGCTGGAGGCTTTCCCACAGATTTATAAAGCCAAGTGTATCAATCATTTACACTACGAGCCAAACGACAGCGGTACCGGCATTTACAAAGAACTGGCACCGGGGCACGTCACGGTGGTGACCCTTCCGGATCTGCAAACTCAGAATCTGCGCGACCCGCTGCGGCCTTACACCAGCTTGGGCCTTTTGCAGGAAATCGCCGATTTTCTGCAAAAGCGCATCTCCTGTTTTGTAAAGCTGCACGTCAAAAATCCGCAGTTTGAGGAAGTGGCTGTCAGCTTTAAGGTGCGGTTCTACGACGGGTTCGACGAAGCCTTTTACACCAAGAAATTACAGGAAAGCATCACCCGCTTTTTGTCGCCGTGGGCATTTCCGGGGAGCGGCAGCCGCGGCCCTTCCTTCGGCGGCAAAATCTATAAATCGGTGCTCATCAACTTTGTCGAAGAGCAACCCTACGTGGACTACGTGACTGATTTTCAGCTCTTCCACGATGTAACGGGCACTGCCGACCGCGAGGAAGTGGAAGGCTCCAGAGCAGTTTCCATTTTGGTTTCCGTGCCGGCCAAAAAGCATTTGATCCAGGTAATTAACCCCGCCGAGGAAGAGGCCCACCACGAAAAATGTCCTTGCGAAGCATGAGCCAGACGCCCGTCACCATCCCGAAGCAGCCCGCGCTGAAACCCGCCGAGGACTTTTTCCGCCTCCGCCGGGAAGGGATTGGTTTTATCGAGCAAATGGGCAGCCGCCAGTGGACGGATTACAACGTCCACGATCCCGGCATTACCATTCTCGAAGCGCTCTGTTACGCCATCACCGACTTGGCCTATCGCATCGGCTGG
The DNA here is from genome assembly GCF_006337165.1 of Hymenobacter jejuensis. Lineage (NCBI taxonomy): Bacteria > Pseudomonadati > Bacteroidota > Cytophagia > Cytophagales > Hymenobacteraceae > Hymenobacter > Hymenobacter jejuensis. The sequence goes on along the minus strand of NZ_CP040896.1, from coordinate 3,984,521 downwards.
GACGTGAAAGATATTCTGGCGCCGGCCACGCCCGCGCCCAATCCCAAGCAGCCTTTTCCGAACCAAGCCTTTTTCACGGCCCGCGATATTCTGACCGTAAATCCCTGCACACCCGACGATTTTCGGCGGCTGCTCATCGACCGGGAATTGGTGCGCAACGCGTGGCTATTCTGCAAGGAATGTGCTTGTGACGTACACTATTACGCCTGGTGCGAAGACGACGAATTACAGCTAGCCTACGAAAAACCACTCAACCGAAAATTCAAACCCAAGAAAGTATCGGTACTGGGGTTGTACGAAGTGCTGCTGGAGCTGGAATCCGACCCGGACTTAGGCGATTTGAATGATCGCAAAATTGAATTTACCTACTTCGTATTCGATACGGAAGGCAAGCGACACGCGGTCACGCTTGAATTGCGCTTCCCGGATTGGGGCTTGGAAAAGCGCGAGGCTTGGCAACTGTTTCTGGAAAGCAACGATGCTTTTTCCAGTCAGAACGGCGCCTCGTTTAATCTTACGCTGTTAAAATTCAACCGCAACAAAACCGATAACACGCCCCTTACCGATGCGCAACTGCGCAGCAATTGGCGAAATGTTTTCTACGCCAGCTTTGAATTAGAACTCCTGCCCGGCGGCGAGAAAATCACCATTGAAAATGCGGCGCTGCGGATTTTCGGCGATACCACTGCGAAAAACCAAACCAGCGTCGCCGACATAGCTGCAATGCTGGCCGATAAAACCGCTGCTGGTTTCGTGACGCGCTACCGTCGGAAATTGCTGAAAGTGGCGCAGTCCGTGGCCGATGCCAAAGCAACGCTACACGCCCACCGCAACCTCGACGAAGATTATTGCCGCGTGCAGGGTGTGGCCATAGAAGACGTAGCCGTTTGCGCCGATATAGAAGTTACGCCCGGCGCCGACATCGAGCGCGTGCAGGCGCAAATCTGGTTTGCCATCGCGCAGTATCTCAATCCGCCCGTGCCGTTTTACACGCTTCAGGAAATGATGGATGCGGGCATTCCGGTGGAAGATATTTTCAACGGCCCGACGCTCGATAATGGCTTTATCAAGGCCGAAGAACTGGAACAAGCGCAACTGAAAACCGTTTTGCGCGCTTCCGATATCATCAACCTGCTGATGGATATCGAGGGCGTAATTGCGGTAAATAACCTGCTGCTCACCAAATACGATGCGGAAGGCAACGTCGTAAATGGGGCCGCCGACCCCACATGGGTAAATGGCAAGCCGGTATTTGACCCAAGTAAATCCAGTGCTTCGTGGCTGCTGTTTGTGAGCGCGCTGCACCAGCCGCGGCTGTATTTCAACTTGTCGCGGTTTCTGTTTTACAAAAATGGCCTGCCGTTCCTGCCGCGCCTTGACGAGGCCCATGATACCCTCACGCAATTGCGCGGAGAAGCCGAGCGACCCAAAATCAAAAATGCGCCGAATGATTTGCCCGTACCGGCCGGCACTTTCCGTAGTCCGGAAGACTATTTCCCGGTGCAATACAGCTTCCCGCTGACCTACGGAATTGGCCCCGCGGGCTTGCCTTCGCATGTGTTGCCGCGGCGCCGGGCGCAGGCTAAACAATTGAAAGCCTACCTGTTGGTATTCGAGCAGTTGCTGGGCAATGCGCTCGCCCAGATAGCCCACACGGCCGATTTGTTTTCCCTCGACCCCACGGTCAAACGCACCTATTTTATTCGCGAGTTCAGCGAGTCGGTCATTCAGGGCTACACCGATTTGATCAACGGGCTCAACCAATCGGCGCTGGAAGAAATGACGGAAACGCTCCCCGAGTTTCACGAGCGCCGCAACCGTTTTCTCGATCATTTGCTGGCCCGTTTTGGCGAGCAATTCAGCGAATACACCCTACTGCTCACCAATCTGCAAGGACAGGAAATTGGCTTAGCGCATTTGATTGACGACAAAATCGCGTTTCTGAAAGCCTATCCCATTATCAGCCACGATCGCGGTAAGGCCTTTAATTACACGCAAACACCTTGCGCGCCAGATAATATTTCGGGCCTGAAACGCCGCATCAGTTTGCTGCTGGGTTACCCTGATCTCAAGTTTTCCTGGACGCTGACGGGCACGGCACCGGGGCCGTTTACCGTCACGGGTTTTCAATTAAAAGACCAAAGCGAAACCCTGTGGCTCGAAGGGGACCTCAGCGTAAGCGGCCCCTCCGAAGCCGCCGCGACGCAACTGGCATTTCAGGAAATCATTGCGCAAATGATTCAGCCCAGCGCTTACGAAATCGTAATTGACACGGCGCAATTTCGGCTTACGCTCAAGGATAAAAATAACAACCCGCTTGGCCAACATCCCGAATTATTCAAAGCAAAATCCGCAGCTCAAGAGCTTCAAGATGAATTACTTAATTGGAGCAGCAACGCCCGCGCAATTGTAGTTGAGCACCTGCTGCTGCGGCCCAAATTTCCGGGTGATGCGCTGTACCCGGCCTGCACCGACGGCGGCTGCAAAACCTGCGGCGACGAAGATCCCTATTCGTTCCGCCTGACGTTTGTAATGCCCGGCTGGACGGCGCCGTTCAACGTCAACCTGGACATGCGGCAGTTCGCCGACCGCACCATTCAGCAGGAAACGCCTTCCCACATGGTAGGCAAAGTTTGCTGGGTTGGCAACGACGGCTTCATAGAAAACCCTTGTGATGAGGTAGTTATCAAAATAGCTAACCTATTGACTGACAAAGTGTTAACCTCTGACGGCACAAGACCTACCGAAACAGACGCCTGTGCCTGCGCCTTGGCTATTTACGCCGCATTCAGCGAAGTATTCCGCCTTTGGTACGACGACAAAACCCTGCTTTACATCCAGCCAGACGCCTTGCAAACGCTGCTGGAAACGGAGTTTTCGGCGAAGCTCTCCCCTGCCAGCGTTTCCTGCACTACTGTGCTGGAAGTTAGCCTATGGACTGAAATCCAAGCAATTATGGTGGAGTATTTCCATCAGATCGCGCTATACGGTTGGCAGTTCGAGCGATTCGAGGATGCTTGGTGCGCGTGGCTGACGGCCAATGCTGCCTTCGACTGGACGGAAGAACGTTTGCAGGAACGCGTGGAAGCCCTTCTCAAGGCCGGTGTAGTGTCCGCGCCCGCCGTGACCCATTCCAGTCACGATGAGTTGTGCAAATGCGCCACCGCTATTCTTACGCAATACGGCGTCGCTTTTTATGACTGGATGGACGCCAATTTCAAGGCCGGCCGGGCCTTTGCTGACTTCACCGATTTTGTGCCCGCGCCTATTACGCTGTGCCCCGGCTTCACTTTTAAACCAGATACCGAGGCAGCCTTGGAAGCACTGCTGAAAGACCGCTACGAGGCCTACCGAGAAGTTTCGTACCGACTCTGGGTGGTGGTAAATCTGCTCAGCAAACTGCGCAACACTTACCCCGGCGCCACCCTGCACGACTGCGACGACGGCAGCGATCAAAACCCGGTGCGCTTGGGCAGTACGGCCCTCGGCAATTATCTTTTGCAGCGGGTGCTTACGCCAGAAATCCGCGAAGCAAATGCCAAAAAGACTTCTCCGGCAAAAGCCAAACGCGCCACGCCCAAAAGGCCGCCGAAACCGCCCAAAAAAGCATAGCTGATTTTCCTTAAATGGTTAAAAACCGCCCTTCGCCATGCGACCGACACAAGATACTTATCCGGTCTTCGAGGCCAATCAGGTGCTCACCAATGCGCATCTAAATCAGGTCTTTAACTATTTGGATGAACAGGAACGCCTGACGCGCGCCAACCTCATCGGCATTGGCATTGTCTGCGGCCTGGAAATTCAGCTCGACACAACGGCGGGCACGGCGGTTATTTACCTTTCCAAAGGCTGCGGCATCACCTCGGAAGGTTATTTGATCGTGGAGCCCGACGATGTAGCGCTGGTTTCGTACCGTGCTGATTATAAGGTTCCTAACGAGATAGAGTATCGGCCTTTCAAAGACCCGGTTTCGAAAGCACAATACCCGTTGTGGGAATTGTTTCCGGCCGGCGAGCCCGATACTACTGCGCTGGCAACCCCAGCTAACTTTCTGGCTGACAAGGCGGTACTGTTGTTCTTAGAACTCAAAAAAGAGGGATTGCGCAATTGCAGCCCCAATAACTGCGACGACAAAGGCGCCGACGTAACCGCCACCGTGCGCCGCCTGCTGATCAAGATCGAAGACCTCACCAAAATCATTGCTGAGGCCAACAAATTAAACGCAAACCTCACCTTCACCGATCTCGAAAGCGCGCTCCAAGCCCGCCTCCACCTGCCCGACATCCGCTTGCCCCGCTACGACGTCCCGAATACGGGGCCGGCCACTTCCAACCAGGTTCTGGCGGCGTTTTTCGAGGTCTTTCGCAGCGAAAAACTGGCGCAGGCAATGGGCAACGCACTGACGGCCGCCTACAACGCCTTTCGGCCGGTAGTAGAAAACCAATATCCGTCTAATCCTTTCGCCAGTTTCGGTGCGACGTTCGGTTTTCTGGATACCGCCCCGACCACCCCCAGCCAAGTGCGGTTTCTGCAGTATTACTACGACTTTTTCGACGATTTGCTGGCTGCCTACAACGAGTTTCGTTGGAAGGGCGGCGAGTTGCTGTGCGCCTGCTGTCCGCCGTCGGAGTTGTTTCCGCGCCACCTCATGTTGGGCGTTCTGGAGCCGACCTCGGTACCGAACGCGGCCCTGTATCGCCATTATTTTTTGGCCTCGGGCGCTATCAGCGGCTGCGAAGAACAGACGCGGGACGTGGTTTTGCTGTTTCAGCGCCTGGTGGAAATGATTGTACGGTTTACGCCCAATCCGCCGCCGCCGAAGTCGGCCACCAACCCGCGCGTCGATACGCAAATTCGCATTACGCCCAGCAAACTCGCCGATGTGCCGCTTTCCGAGAAGGCCATCCCCTATTATTACCTGCAAAACGGCACGCCTCCGTTATATCACGTTTGGAGCCCGCAAAAGACCCGTCGCGGCCGCGCCAACCAAAACCTGAGCTACCGTGCCGACGAGTACGTGCCTGCGCCCCCGCAGTTTGTGCTCCAACCGCTGCGTTACGACCTCGAGCCGCACAATTTTCTGCGCATCGAAGGACACCTAGGCAAGAACTACCAAACGGTGCTCAGCACGCTACTTTTTCAGAAAACGCGCTACCGGCTTCCCATCGAAATCTTGGCGTTGCGCACGGGCGCATTCGACGAAAACATTACTCTGGATTTGAGCAAGGAAGACTGCCGGTTTCAGGATCTGGAAACGCTGTATGACACCTTGCGCGCCGAGCTAACCTGCTTTCTCTGTAAGGAAACGCAGTATTTCTACAACCTGCCGCTTGAAAGCCGATTTAAAATCCCTACGCCGACTAAGGCCAAGCTGCCGCTGTTGGTGCAGTGCGCACCCGACTTTCTAGTGCAGCCGCAAACGCTGGGGCGGTTGTTTGAAGACTGGTACAACAACCAGCCCGGCGGCGTAATTCCGGAGCTTGATCCCAGCGTCATTATCAACTTTTTGAACAGCCAAAATGTCGGGCAGTCCAACCTGATCATTTTCTACATTCTCATCTACATTTCGAAGCTGTTTGACCAGCTCACGCCCGATGCCCGGCAGCTGGATTTTGTGCGCTTTGAAAAGCGGTATCAGGATTTGGTTAGCGTTACGGAAGCCATCGAGCGCGAGCGCGAACAGGCCACCGACAACCTCGAAGGCAACGCCCGGCTGCTGAGTTGGGAGGAGCTCGACGACCGCCTCGAAGCCATTCTGTACAACTGCCGTCTTGCTGCATTTCGGGCGTTGCTGGAAGAATACCGGCGGCGCGTGAAAGAAGCGAAGCAGAAGCAATTTCTCAGCTATTTCCTGCAACAGAACCCCGGCATTCAGCACAAAGCTGGGGTGCCGTTGGGCGGCACGTTTATCCTCGTGTACCACGACGATCCGGAGCGGCGCCGGCCGGGCCTGGGGCTAAATCGGTTTGACCTGACCAACCTGCGCGCCAACGTTTTCTCGACGGCCATAACCAATCTCTCAGCGGCAAGCGCGCTCAACACGGAAGCGGTAGCCGAAGCGCTAGAGCGGATTCGCACCAATAGAGAACTAGTTGTTAATGAAGATGTTAGGTTTATCATCGGCACCCTGACGGGAATTGCGCCGAATACCACGGCGGTGTTGCCGCCAAACCAAAATGACGAGGTCGAAAAAGTAATCGCGGCGGCCGTCAACGAGCTGGTAGATGGCACTGTCATCGCAGACTTTTTCCTTCCTTACATCTGCTGTTCCGATTGCTCGCCGGTGCAGTTTGTGCTGCCCAAAGCGCCACCCACTTTCACGGTGCAAATCGGCTGCACCAACCCCAACAATGAGGCCGAAGTAACTATCACGCCGGCAGGCGGCATGGAGCCGTACAGCGTCAAACTGGACGACCAGGAGTATCGGCCGCTCACCGGCGCCGTGCTGGCCGGCACGGGCACGCACACGCTTATTCTGCGCGACGCCGAAGCAGTCGAAACGGCTCCGCAGACCGTCGTCATTGCTCCGCAATTAACACTATCGGAGCCGTCCTTCGACTGCGTTGGCGATAACAACGAGTACATCGTAGTCTTGCAGATTTCGGGCGGCACGCCGCCTTTCACCGCCAACCGCGGCACGGTCAACGGCACTACGTATTCCAGCGACGCGCTGCCGGGCGACACGGAAACCGAAATCATCATTACCGACAGCCTCCGATGCAGCGTCACGCAGCGCGTGCAACACTCCTGCCTACCCGCGCTGGCCTTCACCGCCAAAGTGGGCTGCACCACTCCCAACAACGCAGCACCAGTAGAAATCAGCGCGACGGGCGGCACTGCGCCTTACGAGCTTCAGGTTGATAACGAGCCGTTTAAGCCCGTGGCTGGCTCCATGTTCCTTGCCGTAGGAACGCACAGCTTGGTGGTGCGCGACGCAGCAGGAGCCCTAACCGCGGCCCAAACCGTAACGGTAGCGCCCCAGTTGCTGCTGAAAGAAACGGACTTTACCTGCGACGGCACTGCTTCTTACCGCTCTTTCCTGCGCGTGGAGGGCGGCGTGCCGCCTTATCTCGCTAACGGAGCACCCGTAACCGGCGACAGCTTCGCCACCGACCCAATTGCCAGCGGCACGGCCACTACCATCGAGGTGAAAGATCAGAATGGGTGCACAGCTTCGCTGGAGGTGCAGCATACCTGCGAGCAACCCTGCAACCTGCCCTGCGGCGGCCAATCGCGGCGCTGTGCGTACCGGCTGTGGCTACAACCACCCGTCGAAGGGGCGCCGTACGAAACCTACAAGCAGGATTCGGAGGTAAAATTCCAGTTCAACGGCCAGGATTTCGCGCTGGCCGATGCGGGCAGCTTAGTGCAAATACAGGCTGGCCAGCTCAACGGCAATTTCCGCAATGCCATCGGCGGGGCAGTCAAAAAACTCAACGAGCGCATCAAGCAGGCGCTGGTAGCCGAGTTTGGGCCTGAACTTGGGGCCAACCGCTTGGTGCTGAGCTACGAGCCGGCCGACTCCGACCCGTTTGGCATTCTCTGGATAGAACACTTTGAATGTGAGCAATTTAGCCTTGAGTTTAATTATTCTTTCGCCAAACCCACCCCGGCCTTTAGCCTGCTGATGCGTTACACCAACGAGCCCGACGTGACGGGCGCTCCCTTCAACGGCGCAATCTTGGTCAACCGGCGGCTCAACAACAAGGAAACGCGCGTGCCCGCCTTCGACTGCCGCGAACGCAACCAATGTACCGGCACCGATTTTCAGAAGCTATGCGAAGGCCCTGATCCCAAACCAGTTGTGGGCATTGAGCGCCAGGAAAACAACGGCTTTCTGTTTGCAGGCAAAGTCGAAAATGTGCCCGTCAATTCGGTGGTAGCCTGGGTGTGGGATGTGCCCATCGCCCAACCGACTGAGCCCTTTTACGAAGGCCCCAAAGTAGAGGCGCAACTGCAAAAACCCGGTGGCACGGCGCGGCTTACGGCCATCACGCAGAAAGGCTGTTTCGGCACCGCCGAGCAAAACATACCCTAATGGCGCACCTCATTCGGCAACAAGTTTTGCACGTAGAATTGAACGGCACCGAAGCCGATGGGCTTGCGCTGCAAAAACGTCTCTCGGCCCTCTGCCACAATTGGTTACAGCCGGAGATAGAGCGCATTTTCGATCGCTCAGCGCCAACTGAGGAACATTTGTATATCGAACAGCTCGAGGTGAACCTAGGGGCATTTGACCTCAGCCGGCTGGAGCAAGAATTGCCAGCGGCCGTGGCGGAGGCGCTCGAAAAGGCCATTCGGGAGAAGGTCGGGACTGCGGGCCTGCCTATCGGATCAGGCGGCCGGGAAGTGCAACTCAAAACCGACGCACAGGTGGTTTGGGAAGCCTTTTTGCACTGCCTGCGCACAGGGCGGTTGCCGTGGTCCTTCCGACTTCCGCCGGGTGAAACGCTGGAAACGGCTTTGCAAAGAATGCTGGCGGCGGGCGTACCAGCAGTATATGTTGCCGAAACTGAACATCTTATTCATTCACAGACGGCGCGCAAACGCTTAGCAGAACAATTTTCGGAGGGTTTCTTGGCTACGCTCTTGGAGTTGATAAACCAGCAAACCTCCGCGCGGGAGCAGCTAACAATTGCCCAACTCAAAGCCTCGTCCCGCACTGATGCTCTCCCCGACGACGTACCGGAACCTACTTACCCAGAAACAGAAGCCCTGTATGTCGAAGATGCGGGGCTGGTGTTGCTGCATCCCTTTCTGCCACAGTTTTTTGCAACGATGGGCGTGGCGCAGGCCCAAAAATTACTTCAGCCCGCACGGGCGCTATTTCTACTGCATTACTTGGCTACGGGCGCCGAAACCGCGAAAGAATACGAATTGGTGCTCCCCAAAATCCTCTGTGGCCTGCCTGTGGACATGCCAGTTGAGGGCAACGTAGAGTTGACGGAAATCGAAAAAGCCGAGGCCAATACCCTGCTGGAAGCGGTTGTTCGGCACTGGGGAGCGCTCAAAAACACCTCCCCCGACGGTCTGCGCGAGGCTTTTTTGCAGCGCGCCGGCAAGCTCTCCCGCCGCAACGACGACTGGCTGCTGCAAGTAGAGCAACGCGGCCACGACCTGCTGCTCGAATCGCTGCCCTGGAATATTGCCGTGTCACAGCTGCCTTGGATGCCCAATTTACTGTGGACCGACTGGACATAACTATTTGACTATCAAATAGTTATTAATATACCTTAAAATACTCTGCGGACGCTACGAAGCTATGAGAATCACGGCGGAAAAACTGGTAAAAGCGGCACCGGCACCCTCGGGAATGCGGACTGCCCAGCCTTTTTTTGAGAAGGCCGGGCGGGGCGAATTTTTCGAGCCTATCCGGCAGGCTACCCAGACGCCGACGCAAAACAAAATCCTGCGCAAAGCCGCCGGGCTGCCCGATGTGCTGTTTGAAACGCAGGCTACCATTCCGCCCAAAATTGACAGCGGCGAAAGCGTGCCGGAGGAAATTCGGCGGGCGGCCGAGTTGCGCCTGCAAGCCGATTTTAGCATGATCCGGGTGCACCGGGACTCAGAATCGGTGGGCATAATCCAGCCGCTGCGGGCGCAGGCACTCGTCTTTCAGCAACATATTTTCTTCGGGCAGGGCGAGTATCAACCGACTTCGCAAGCGGGCAAAAGCGTGTTGGTACAAGCGCTGGCGCATACCTTGCAACAAGGCGTTGCGGGGCTGAAAATCAATGAGTTGATACGGGCAGAAACGCAGCTTTCGCCACCTGATCTTTTGGCCTCCACAGCCGCCAAACCGGATACAGCTTCTGGCGGCCCGGTAATAACTGAAACCACGGCGCTCGCTGAAAAAAATGCCGGTGCCAGGTCCGCCGGCCAGCCTGGAGCATCTCCTCAGGCTACGCCCGAAACTGATGGCCTGCAACCGGGCGAGGCGCCGGTTCAGAGGGCGCCCCAAACGCCGCAGCAAGACCCGGAATTTGGGAAGGTAATTGGGCAGACGCGCCAGGTGAAAAAAGCGCAGAAATCGCACAAAAACCCCCAGGAAAAAAACACGGCGGTTACCGAATCGGCGCACCTGCCGGTAGCCGATCAGAAAGCCTACAACGATCGCAAACAACACCTGGAAGTCATCAACAAAACGGCCGTCAACAACAAGGACGCCAACAAAAAATTCACGGCCGCGCAGTTCAGAAAACTGTTGCAGACGCAACTGAATGAGCTGGAGAAAAAGCTACCGCACAGCGAAGACGACAGCAAGCAGTTTAAGCGTGACAAACCGCTGGAAGGCATCAAGAACAACGTTAAGCAGCAGGTCAAGGACGAGAGCAAAAACGTGGCGGCCCCCATCACGGCGGAAACAGAGAAGAAAGCCCCTCCCGAAAGCAACCTGCCTACGCAAGAGCCCAAACCGCTGGTAGAGGAAAAAGCAGGCGCCAACCCGCGGCCCATCGACGCGGTAGCGGCCGCGCCCAAGCCCAAAACGGACTCCGAAATCTCGATGGAGAAAGAGAGCCAGTCGCTGGACGAGTTGATGGAGAAAAACCACAACACCGAGGAGCAATTCGCCGAGTCGAACGAACCCAAATTTCAGCAGGCCCTTAAAACCAAGAAAGAGGCGCAGGCCAAAGCGGGCGAAGCACCACAAGTGTATCGTGTTGACGAACAGAAAGTTATCGCAGGGGCACAGAAAACTGCGCACAAAGACGCCGTAGTTGATTTTGGGGCCATGCACGCCGTACGTGGCCAAGGGCTCCACACGGTTTACGACAAGCAATCGCACCACGACAAAGACGACAAAGAAGAGCAAAAGCGCATCAAAGGCGAGCTCGACGCCATTTATAACAAGACCAAAAAAGACGTCGACGATATTTTCACGGCGTTGGGCAAATATGTAGAAGACACGTTTGAAACCGAGTCGAAGGCTGCCAAAGATGACTTTGAAAAACGCGTGGAAGACCAGCTCGACGACATTCACGGCTGGGGCGTGCGAGACTTTTTATTCGGTGAGGATACCGAAGCCATTGAAAAGGTTTTTGAGCGGGAGAAAAAGAAATTTATCGACGCCCTCGACCTTACGCTCAACAAGATTGCGCAGCGCATTGCCGACGACCTGAACAAAGCCGTCGAATGCATTCAGCAAGGAGAGGCCAAAGCCGAAGGGTTTTATAAAGGCCTCAATACCAAGCAACAAGGACTGGTAAGCGACGCGATGGAAACCTACCGCGTGCAGTTTGCCAACCTAGAATCCAGCGTGGATGAGAAGCAGGCGGAGCTGGCGCACAGTCTGGCCGAATCTTACAAGCAAAACGTGGATTCGCTGCGCAAGACCTTCGACAAGATCAACGAGGACGTGCGCAAAACCTGGATTCAGCGCGCCGCCGAGTTCATCAAGGAAGTTGCCCTGACCATTTATCGGTTGGGCGAACTCTTGGTGACCGTGCTCGTGCGCATTGCCTACGTCATCGGCGACATCATTGCGCACCCGATTCGCTTTCTGGAAAACCTGGCGGCGGGCATCAAGCAGGGGTTTGCCACGTTCGTGGAGAACTTCGACACCTACCTGCTCGAAGGATTTTTCAACTGGTTGAAGGGCAAAGTAGGTGGCGCCGGCATCCGGATTCCGGCCAAGCTGGACACCGCCGGCTTGTTTAGCATTGCGCTGCAAGTCATTGGCCTGACGTACGATAACTTCCGGGAAATCGCCAAAAACAAGCTGGGTGAACCAGTTGTCGCCGCCATTGAAAAAGGCGTGGAAGGCGCCGAGGAAGTGTACAAGCTCATCCAGATGGCCCGCACCGATATCGGGGCTTTCTGGGCGCACATCAAGGACGTGCTGGCCAATGCCGTGGATGAAATCTTCGAGAAGATTAAGAAAACGGTGCTCTACGAAACCATCAAAAAGGTGCTGGCCTACATTGTTACGCTGTTCAACCCCATAGGCGCCTTTATCAAGGCGGCACAGGCGATTTATGCCGGCATCCGGTTTCTGATGGACAACATCGAGCGCATCATTGCCTTGGTCAATGCGTTTCTGGATGGGGTGGAAATGGCCGTGAAAGGCGACGTCAGCGGCATCGCGTCGAAGGTAATTTTCGGGCTGCAAAATGCCATTGTGATGGGCATTGACTTCCTGGCTAAGTTATTGGGCCTGGGCAACTTAGCCGACAAGGTGCGCGCCATCATCAAACAACTCAAATCGCCAGTAGATCGGGCCATGGGATTTGTAGTAGACAAGCTGCTGAAACCCGTGGTGGGGCTGGTTCAGAAAGCGGGCAAAGCCGTGGTGGGCGCTGGAAAGAAAGCGGCTAGCGCCGTGCTAGGCTTTTTCGGAATTAAGAAGAGCTTTTCAACTAATACAGGCGAAACCCACTCCATCTATTTTGAGCAACGCGGCGAAAAGCCCATCCTGAAAATTGAAAGCACTCCGCAGGATATCAAAGCATTTCTGGAGTTCTACCAAAGCAACTACAAGCTAGACTCGGCCAAAACTACTCTGCTCTCGATGATCTGGACGCATTTATCGACTTACGATGGCGATTACAACGACCTGAGAAAAGTGGGTGCAGATACGGAAAAGGCCAAACCGATTCACCAGCGCTTGTTGCAGAAAAATGAAGCGCTTACCGAACTACTTCGCACGCTGCTGAGCGGAAACAGGTCAATTGGCTTAATCATTGAAAGTTATTTGCTGGAAGGCATAACGGGCACCTACGCCAGTATGCCGCGGCCACGCGTCGATTTTCTGACTCCCGACCACCAACCTCAGGCGGCAATTTTGAAATGGGCTGCCGACTTACAAATAAACAGGCGGAAGTTATTCAGCAGCCGGAGCGAAATGGCGAATAGGGCAAGTGGCAGCCACGCAAGCGGTGGATATGCCATTAACATACACGAAAACAGGCACAAAGAAGGACGGACGTTTGGCTCGAAAGGCGCAGATACTTTGAATGACTTCGTCACTTTCGTCACCGGCAAAATCACCAACGAACCGGACGAGCAAAAAATCAGGGATATCGTCGTGGATCGAATGAAAGTTGAGTTACAGCGAGACGTAGTGGCTATGCGAGCCGTTCTCAGGCGCAGCGATGTCTGGGAAGACATCAACGAGATTACGGATATCACCAAGGCTGAAAAAGACAAGCTCAAGGCAGGGATTAAAGCCCGAACCCTAGATGGTCTCAATCAAATTCAAAACCAGCCCATGGATAATCTGAAAATTAAATAAGCTATGCAGAGGAAACAGCCAGATGTTGTGCAGCAATTCGGGGAGTACCTGCAAAATTCGACCGCCGAGTTTGCTGATATACAACCTGTGAAAGACGCCGAAGCAAAACTGCACAACCTCCTGAATGACAGTCACAAAGCCAAAGCCTTTCGGGCAATCGGGCAGGCTGGCACAGGCTCGCTGATCGCATTTTGGAAGGATAACAAGGCAACAGATTTCAAACGAGCGCCGGTAGTTTGGCTGAGCAGCGAAGGCTTTCCAAACAGCGTTTTTGCGTCGTCTTTTGAGGAATATTTATCCCTGTTGCCTTATGGCACGGGCTTTATTTATGATGTGCTTAGCAATTACTATTTTCACAAACAAAGTCCACAGCTTCAGCCAGCGCCCCAAGAAAAATTCACCGCCGCAAAAATCAAATCCTATTTAAAGCAAAATATAAGTCAGTATAAAGGCCACGCCGAATTTCTGACTTGGCTGAAGGATGAGGCCACCGTTACAGTGGCGAGTGCCCCGTTAGACGTCATTGAAAAGGCTATCCAACATCACCCCGATCTGGCTGCTTGGCTTAAGCATTAAGGTAAAGTACCCATCGGTTGGCAGCGCCCGTATTCATGACCAATACTCCTAATCTCTCCACGGCTGTTCGTTACCTCCGGGCAGTGCTTGAGGGGCGTTTGCAAGTGTATACCGGCCAGGCGAAAGAGGTAGAAATAAATGAAATCGCGTACCTGAAGGATGAGTCGCCTTTTGCGAATTTTATAGTTCAGCACCGCCCTTCGTTTGAGGAATACGTCGTGCTGCTGCTGGCCCTTATTGTGCATATTCGGCCCCATTTTTTCACCCAGCTTATTGCCGAATTTCTGCCCGAAGGCGGCGACCTGCCGGAGTTTGGCGGTGTGCGGCTGGGAAACCACCGCGGGATTCTGCCGACTGGTGAAACGGCGCTTTTTGTACTGGCCGGCGACGACTTAGAGAAGCGATTGGAAATCCAACGGTTGCTCGGCCCTGAACACTGGCTGAGCCAAAAGCATGTTCTTCGCTTAGAAACCACGCGCGAAGGCGAGCCGACGATGAGCGGCCTTCTGATGCTGGACTCCGAAGTGGTAGAACTCTTGACTACGGGCACCGTCAGCGCGCCGCGGTTCAGCATCGAATTTCCGGCTGAGCGCCTGCTGACGGAGATGGAATGGAACGACCTCGTGCTGCTCCCTGGCACGCAGCAGCAGATTCAGGAGATTCAGAACTGGATCACGTACAGTGACACGTTGTTGCAGGACTGGGGCATGCGCAAGCAAATCAAACCCGGTTTTCGGGCGCTTTTTTATGGGCCGCCCGGTACCGGCAAAACTCTGACTGCCAGCTTATTAGGCAAACACACTGATAAAGACGTTTTCCGCATTGATTTGTCGCGTGTGGTGTCCAAATACATCGGTGAAACGGAGAAAAACCTGGCCGGCCTTTTCGATAAGGCGGAGAACAAAAACTGGATCTTGTTTTTTGATGAGGCGGACGCGCTTTTCGGCAAGCGAACCGACATCCGCGATGCTCACGATAAATACGCCAATCAGGAAGTCGCTTACTTATTGCAGCGCATCGAGGGCTACAACGGCTTGGTGATTTTGGCTTCCAACCAGCGCGCCAACATCGACGAGGCGTTTGCGCGCCGCTTCCAAACCATCGTGCATTTTCCGGTGCCCGGCGCCGAAGAACGGTACCGGATCTGGCAGAAAGCCTTGCCGGCGCAGCTCGAAATCGCCGCTGATATCGACTGGCACCAAGTGGCCGCCCGCTACGAACTGACGGGCGCGGGCATCCTGAACGTAGCCCACTACTGCGCCATCGAAGCCCTGGCCGATCGCTCCTGCCGGCTCGATCTACATCGCTTGAAAAGCGGCATCCTGCGGGAATATTCCAAAGAAGGCAAGGTTATATAAGTATCTAATTATCAATTATTTATATAAAAATACCTCTATACCTCATCCTCGCTGCTGACGAAAGGTGGGAGCCAAATGGTAAACTCCGTAAACTCGCCTTCCTTACTTTCCACCGTGAGGGTGCCGCCGTGGCTTTTCGTGATGATGTCGTAGCTGAGCGAGAGGCCCAGGCCGGTGCCTTCGCCCGGCGGCTTGGTCGTGAAAAACGGCTGGAAAATCTTGGCCCGCACGGCTGGCGGAATGCCCATGCCGTTGTCGCGCACCCGAATGACCACGTCGTCGTTGGGATGCCGCTCGGTGGTGACGATGACTTCGGGGCGGTAGTCTGGCTGGCCCAGCTTTTGCCGCTGGTGCACAGCGTAGAAGGCGTTGTTGAACAGATTCAGCAGCACCCGGCCCATGTCTTGCGGAACCACTTCAGGCCGGCCGAGGTGCTCATCGAAGTGAGTGGTCAGGGTGGCGTTGAAGGTCTTGTCTTTGGCGCGCAGGCCGTGGTAGGAAAGGCGCAAGTACTCGTCGCAAACGGCGTTGAGGTCGGTGGGCTGGCGGGCACCGCCGGTCGCGCGCGAGTGTTCGAGCATGCCCTTGACGATGCTATCGGCCCGGTGCCCGTGGTAGGTTACTTTATCTAGGTTTTGCGTCAGCTCGTCCACCAACTCGTCGGCAAGCTTTTTTTCTTCCTCGGGCAGTGCCGGCAGCGGTCCTTCTTTCAATTCCGTCAACAGTTCCACTGCTACCTCGGCAAAGTTGTTGACGAAGTTCAAGGGGTTCTGAATTTCGTGGGCAATGCCGGCCGCCAGCTCGCCCAACGACGCCATTTTCTCGCTCTGAATTAGTTGATGCTGAGCCGTTTGTAAATTGGTAAGTGTGCGCTGCAAAGCGGCCGTGCGCTGCTGCACCTGCAACTCCAGCGTTTCGTTTTGCTGCGCCAGTAACTCTTGTTTTTCCTGCTGCTGGGCCATGGTCTGGGCCGAGAGCCGCCGCACCTGCACCAGCTTAATGGCGAGTAGCCGGCTATCCAGGGCAAAGCGGCGGGCCAGAAACATGGAAATGGCCAGCACCGGACTTAAAAAAGCCGGAAACGTAAGCAGCGTCCGGAGCGGAATGGACAGGATCTCGATGTGCAGCAGATCTTCATGGAAAGTGGCCATAAACCCAAATATCACCAGGAGCGTGAGGGCAATGCCAAACCCGGTGGCGATGATGCCGGCGGCCCGTTTGGTTTGGCGCAACGCGCTCAGTGTCAGGCGTAACTGCTCGGCCGTTACGAGCACCATAAACGCTACCGTCGGGTACCAGCTTAGGCCCGGAGCAAACGTCAGGAGCACCATGCTCACCCCGTTGAGGACCCATAAGGCGTAATAAATCGCGCCGATCCGTACATTAAACAAGCTGTAGAGCGCCCGCACGACCAGCACGCTCCCGG
Organism: Hymenobacter jejuensis; assembly: GCF_006337165.1. NCBI lineage: Bacteria > Pseudomonadati > Bacteroidota > Cytophagia > Cytophagales > Hymenobacteraceae > Hymenobacter > Hymenobacter jejuensis. The sequence continues at coordinate 3,967,930 of NZ_CP040896.1, read as the reverse complement.
TCTGGAGTGTGAGGTAGGACAGGATATCCATGCCCAGGCGCAGATCGAGCCACCGTACTTCGTCGAGGAAGCCGGTACAGCAAAAGCTGCACGCCTCGGCCAGGGTGTAGAGGGCAAAGTAGTAGTTGGCGCGCTGCTTGGGGTTGTAGGAATAGAAAGCCAGATGCAACATCCCCAGCAGTACAAAGGCCCCAAACAGCAGCATGTCGGAGGTTTTGTAGGTGGCTTCCTGCTGCATGTCTTGCACCAGCTGGGGTAGCCCATCGAGGCGCGCCTGAAAGAAAACGGGCGCAAAAAACTCGCTAAACATGGCAAATTGCTTCCAATTGGCAAAGCGCACGGCCAGCACCTGTTCGGCCTGATTCGCAATCGGCAGTTCGATGGGCTCGCCGTCAGGCCAATAGGGTTTTACCTTCGCTGGATCGGTGCTGACGACGCCGTAGCGGCGCAACAAGCGCCCATTGAAATACACTTCCGTGGCCGCGTACTGAAACACGCCCAGCACCACGGCCCGCTGCCGAATGCCCGGCCCCAGCCGAAACCGCAGCCGCAGCCAGCCCACGCCCGCCTGCTGCACCTGCGGCAACCGGCGCAGGCCCAGGGTCGGGTTGAGGGGCTCCCACTGCCGGTCGTCGGCGGCGGGTCGGGCCCAGGCGGGGTTGTCGCCGGGGTGAAATTTCCAGCCTTTGTCCAGCACAATGCCGGTGGCCGGCATCTCCGCAAAAGTCACTACCGAACTGGTATCGGGTTGGGCCGCCTGCACGTGGGCAGTGCCGCCAAGCAACACGAGCAAAAGAACTTGTAGGAGCCGCCAGAAACGGCCAACCGGCAATCGCGCCTTCGGCGCAGCGAGGAACTCAATACGGCACAAGCAGTCAGCCCGACTCATAGTTTCGTTATAGTCTTACACTCCTCTCCGGTCGCTGTCCCAAGTGCAGGTTGCGCCAGCGTAGCCGGCTTGCTTTCGGTTCTATGCGGCCGAACACAGTACCCTTGCTATGAATATAGTGTTATTATATATGCATTTATTACAAATAATACTTATACTTAGCTACTTAGGGGCAAACTCTGACCTCCGCCAGCACGGAGGACAAGTACTGCGTTATTCCGGTGGCGTTCGTCACTCCGTTATCCTGGCCAGTCAATCGTGTTATGCTTGCACCCCGCGCCTATGCTAACCACAGTGCACCTTCCGGCCTCTGGGCCAAACTAGTTCACCCTTTCAAGATCGCGTGGCACCGCCTCATCAACATCGGGGTGCAGCCTTCACTCACGGTCTGGCAAAAGAAGCGAGTGCATCTGCTCAACGGCATCTGCTGCATTACCATCGCCATTTATGCCGGTTACGTGCTTATTTTCTTCAACTCACCCGACTGGCTCACGTTCCGGATTTGCCTCTGCGGGCTGGTGCTCAATCTGCCGCCTCTGGTCTTTAATTATTACCGGCGCTACGATGCTTCGGCTTATTATAGCATCTTGAGCGTCACGGGGTTATGTTCTTTCATCGCCATTGCCCGAAAATACGACGGCGTCGAGTATTATTTGATTTCCAACAGCATTGTAGCGATGCTGTTCTTTCGCAATTTCTGGAAAATAGCCTTTCTGTTTTCCGTGAACGTGGCAGCCTATTTTGCCGTGCGCCACGCCATGACGTTTATCAAGCCGTTTCTTTACGTGGCCGACAGCGCATACTTCTACAACGTGAATGTGCTGCTGTTTTTCATGACGCTGTTTTTTGTGGTCTACTACTTCCGTTCCGAGAATCTGGGGCAGGAAGCGCTACTGATGCGGCAAAATGAGTCGCTGGCGTTTTCGCTGGAAGAGCTACAGGCGACGCAGGCGCAACTGATCCAGCAGGAAAAGCTGGCGTCGCTGGGCGCCCTCACCGCAGGCATTGCCCACGAGATCCAGAACCCGCTCAACTTCGTCGACAACTTTGCCGAAGTGGGCGTGGAACTGGTAGAGGAGCTGCGGCAGGAGTTGGCCCATGAACAGCTGTCGGAAAAAGGCCGCGAAGCCGTGACGTTTCTGCTCAACGACCTAACCCAGACGCAAAAGAAAGTCAACGAGCACGCCGACCGGGCCGGCAGCATTGTCAAGAGCATGCTGCTGCATTCGCGCACCAGCGGCGGCGAGCGGCACGCCACCGACCTCAACGCCCTCTGCGACGAGTATCTGCGCCTCTCTTACCACGGCCTGCGCGCCAAATACCCCGATTTCAACGCGTCGCTGATTACTGATTTCAACACGCATCTGGAGCCGCTGAAAGTGGTATCGGAGGATATTGGGCGCGTGCTGCTGAACTTGTTTAACAATGCCTTTTACGCCGTTCGGAAAAAGGCCCTGAGCCTCCCCGCCGGCACGTTGTTCAAGCCGGTGGTTTCGGTGAGTACGCAGCGCGCGCCGGATGGCGTAATCATCCGGGTGCGCGACGACGGCACGGGCATTCCGGCCGATATCGTCGACAAAATCTTTCATCCGTTTTTCACCACCAAGCCGCCAGGCGAAGGCACGGGCCTGGGCCTCTCGCTCAGCTACGACATCATCACCAAAGGCCACGGCGGCACGCTCACCGTCGAGAGCCAGGAAGGCGAGTACACCGAGTTTGCCGTCTGGCTCCCGACCGAGCCCTAACTCTCCGTGGGCCAGCGCTACAGCGTAATCATGCCCCCATCGACAATGAGCTCGGCACCCAACACAAACGACGAATCGTCGGAGGCGAAGAACAGAGCGGCCCTGGCAATTTCTTCGGGCGTGCCGTAGCGGCCCAGTGGCACCTGCTTCACCGTGCTTTCGTCCATTTGCCGAAGCTGCTCGGCCGAGATGCCCAGCTTGGCCGCGCTGTGCAGCGGTGTAGCTACCGGGCCAGGACTGATGGCGTTGACGCGAATGCGGCGGGGCAGCAACTCGGCCGACAGATTGCGCGAGAGCGAGAGCAACGCGGCTTTTGACGCCGCGTAGAGGCTGGCATTGGCCACGCCCATGTGGGCGTTTACGGAGGTATTGAGAATGATCGAGCTGCCGTCGCGTAGCAGCGGCAAGAGCGCCTGAATGGTGAAATAAGCGCCCTTGAAATTGGGGGTCATGCTCTCGTCGAAGATGGCTTCCGTCACGTCCGCGATGGGCGTGAATTTGGCGATGCCGGCATTGATAAATAGAATGTCGATCTGCGGGAAATGCGCTGCTACCGCTTGCGGAAGCGCACGAATGTCGGAGAGGCTGCCGGTGTCGGAAACGATACCATAGCCGCGCTCCCCGAGTTCGGCCGCCACTTTCGCCACCGACTCCTGCGTGCGCCCGGTTACGAGTACGCTTGCGCCTTGCGCCACAAATTCGTGCGCCGTGGCCAAGCCAATGCCGCTCGTGCCGCCAGTAATTACGGCTACTTTATTGTCGAGTCGATTCATGATCGGTTGGGCGCTGAATTTGGTGAGCACTCCGGGCGATGCCTACAGCACCGCCCTCCCGATGCAATATACAACCATTTGATTATCAATAACTTACAAAATAATGGCTTATCATCTGTTTAGGCACCGCTGAGCCAGGGCCCGTTCCGCCTTTTAGATCCCCAGCTTCCAGCCTTCACGGTAGTCGCGCTTCACGAAGCGGTTTACGTCGTCGAAGTTGGTCACCTTCATTTGCTTGTTGTCCCATACCAGCTCAATGCCGCGGCCGGGGTAATCCATGCCGGAGCCCGTGGCTTTGGGGCGCTGGATGTCGTAGCCGCGAATGGCGAGGTTGGCCATGAGCAAGGCCTCCGTGAGCGGGCCAGCCATCTCGAAGGGGGAGCTGACCGCTTTGTTGCCGTAGCCGGCCAGGCACGCTTCTACCCACTGCGCATAGTGGCCGCCGGCCTGCCCTGGCACACGGGCGATGGTTTGCTTGACGTGGACTTCCTGAGTGCGCGAAACCGGCAGCAGGCGCGGGTCGGCGGAGTAAGTGCTGGCCATCATCTTGCCCTTTTTCCCGACGAACAGAATGCCGTTGCCGCCGTCGCCAAACAGCTCATTGGGGCCCAATTCCTCGGGCCGCTCGGGCTGAATACCGCCGTCCATCCAGTGCAGCGTCACGTCTTGCTTGGTTTTGTTTGTTTTGGGAAAGGTCAGGGTGACGTGACTGGAAGGCGGGCAGCTTTCGGGGAAATAACCGCGCTTAAACTCATCGACGTACACGCTGCCCACGCTGGCCTGTACCGTGGAGGCATATTGCAGATTCAGAACGCGGAAAGGGGCTTCCAGCAGATGGCAGCCCATGTCGCCGAGTGCGCCGGTGCCGTATTCCCACCAGCCGCGCCAGTTGAAGGGCACCAGCTTATCGACGTATTCGCGGTAGGGCGCCGTGCCCAGCCACAGGTCCCAGTCCAGTTCCGGGGGCAGCGCGGCTTTGGTAGTCGGCCACGGAATGCCCTGGGGCCACACGGGGCGGTCGGTCCAGCAATACACGGTGTGCACGTCGCCGATGATCTTGGCGTCGTACCACTCTTGCAGCTGCCGCACCCCATCGTTGGAAGCGCCCTGGTTGCCCATCTGCGTCACGACTTTATACCGCTTGGCGGCTTCAGTCAGCATACGCGCCTCGTAGATGTCGTGCGTGAGCGGCTTTTGCACGTACACGTGCTTGCCCAGCTGCATGGCGGCCAGCGTAATGATGGCGTGGTTGTGATCGGGCGTGGACACCGACACAGCATCGATGTTCTTGGCTTCTTTGTCCAGCATCTGCCGCCAATCCTTGTAGTATTTGGCCTGCGGAAATGCCGCCACCGATTTGGCGGCGCGACGGTCGTCAACGTCGCATAAGTAGCCGATGCGCGCTTTGCCGGTTTTGGCAAACGCAGCCACGTCGCTCTCCCCTTTTCCGCCGACGCCGACGCTGGCGACCACCAATTGGTCGCTGGGCGCGGTGTACCCTTTGCCGCCCAACACGAAGCGCGGCACAATCATGAAGGTGGCCGCAGCTACGGCACTGTGCTTGATAAACTCGCGGCGGGACGGCGAATCCGGGATCTGGCTCATAGAGTATCTGGGAAGATTAGGACGGGACGGGTACGGACGATTGCTTCTGCGCCTGACGGCAGGCAGGCAAAAGGTACGGGATTGTGCGACTTTGTCCTACCCCTAGCGTAACGGAGTAGTTGACATCGTTTATACAGCGCTTTCTTCCCACGCTTCGTTGGTTTTATCCCAGAGGCTGGTGCTGGTGATCGGCAGGGTGAGAACCACCTCGGTGTATTCACTTTCGCGGCTCTCCACGGTGAGCGTACCGCCATAGCCTTTCGTGATGATATCGTAGCTCAAGGACAGGCCCAGCCCAGTCCCCTGTCCGGCGGGCTTGGTGGTGAAAAACGGCTGAAAAGCTTTCTCTATAACTTCTGGGGGCATGCCTACGCCGTTGTCGTGCACCCGCAACTCCACATTCGGCCCGGCACGTTGTGTGCTGACCGTTACTTCCGGATGATATTCCGGTCCCATTTTGGCCGCTTTCTGGTGCACGGCATAGAACGCATTGGCGTAGAGATTCAGCAGCACGCGCCCGATTTCCTGGGGCACGGCCTCTATCGGTTCCAACTCCTTGGCGAAGCGGGTGGTGAGCGTCACGTTGAAATCTTTGTGCTTGGCGCGCTGGCTGTGGTAGGCAAGGCGCAGATGCTCTTCCGCTACCGCATTCAGATCGGTGGGCTGCCGCTCGCCGGCAAAGGGACGCGCGTGTTCGGCCATCCCTTTCACGATGCTCGCGGCCCGACTTCCGTGCTGACTGATTTTATACAGATTCTGCTTCAGGTCGGCCAGCAGTTCGGTTTCCAGAGCTTCGTCGCGTGGAATTTGTTGTTGGGCGTCGGCGAGTTCGCTGACCAACTCCGCCGACAGCTCCGAGAAGTTGGTCACGAAGTTGAGCGGATTCTGGATCTCGTGGGCGATGCCCGCGGTCAGTTCGCCCAATGACGCCATTTTTTCTCGTTGCACCAGTTGCGCCTGCGTAGCTTTGAGCGCACGCTTCTGCTTTTGCAGCCGGACGTTGGTTCGCTGTTTCTCCTGGTTGTTGCGCCACAGCAACACGCTCAGGCCCGCTACTGCCGCCAGAGCCACCAGGGAGCCGACCAAAAGCAGGCGCTGCTGTTCGGCGCGCTGGCGGCTGAGCTGCTGGTTGCGCGTGAGCAGCCGGATCTGCGATTGCTGCTTGTCCAGCTCGTGGTTGTATTGCAGCGCCGCCGTGCGTCGCCGCAGGTCTTGGTTGCTGAGGCTGTCTTTGTAAGCCGTAAACAGCAGCTGGTAGCGGTAAGCGTCGGCAAAGCGACCGAGCCGGGCGCTGGCTTGGGCCAGCACATCGCTGGCCTCCCGGATCACCATCTTGGTCCCGCTGCGTTGGCCGGCAAGCAGGCTGGCTCGTCCGTACACCAGGGCGCTATCGGGGCGGTTGGTGTGCAGGTAGGCCCGCGCCAGAATGATTTGCATATACGGAATGTTGCCCACATCATCCAATTTGCGAAGGCGCTGAAGGGTCCGGAAGCTGACGGCAAACACCTGTTGGTAGTGGCCCAAACGTTCGCTCATCTCCGCGCTCCGCATTTGCCCTAAAGTAGCAAGTCTTTGATTACCAGCCGCTTGCGCAAGCACTACTTGCTGATCGTGGTAGCGTAGCGCTTCGGCCCATTTTCCCTGCAAAGCAGCCAGCCGGCCCAAGCCGTCGATGCAAAACGCGGCTCCTTCTTGGTCGCCTGCTCGCTGGGCCAGCCGAAGGCCGCGCAGCAGGTAGTGCCGGGCCTGTGCGTATTCGCCTACCGTTATGCAAGCAATTCCTAATTGGCTGTGTATCAAAGTCAACCACTTTTGACTGTGCAGCTCTTCGGCCAGGTTCAAACCTTCGAGGCTGTAGGTCATGGCTTGGGCAAACTGGCCTTGTCCGTACACCGTGAAAGACAGATTATACAGGCACCAGATCTGACTCAGCTTATCGCCTAGCTGCCGAAACTGCTGTTGGGCCTGCTTCGTGTAGCGAAAGGCGCGGGCGTAATCGTTGCGAAAGCGGTAGTAGAAGCCCAAGCCCAGCAACGCGTGCGCTTCGCCGGAAGCATACTTTATGTGCCGCGCTAGCGACAATGCTTCCTGATAAGCGGCGAAGCTGCGCTTGGTCGTTTTTTCGCGCTCCGCCAACGCCAGAAGGCGATTTACCCGCCCGGTGTCGGCCTGCGGATGGTCACGCACTGCGGCCAGCACCCGATCGCCGCTTGGTTCCTGCGCCCTCGCCCCGGCGGCCAGCATACTGAGCCAACAGATGAGTAAGAGCATCTTCATGGGGAACACCACCTAAGGTTGCAACCGATTTTTAAGTTATTGATTATAAACAATATATCGGAAAAAGGAAATTTACTTAGCAGTCAGCTCCCTTTCTTTCGCACCTTTTTCTTTCGTCGTCCGGAGCGGAATTATTTTCCCTTAGCCTGCGGCTTATTTCGACCGCAATAAGCTTCCAGATGGGCCTGTAGGCATGATAATTCCAGGATAAGCTCAGCCAGAGATCTTCCCAAAAGAGCCTGTACACAGGAGCATTTTATGCTTGAGCTTAGCAGGAAAATTTCGCCAGCCCCCAGATACTCAACCGAATGCGGCACACAGTTTGTTGCTATATCCTTTGAAAAATCAAATTCAAGGGCTGTATGTTGACTTCGTTCTCTGTTCCTGTGTCGCCTAGCGAGTCTGACCCCATCGTTTTAGATCGGCGCCAGCGTCTGTACTTCGCCAATTCCGTGGGCAGCATCACGGAGCACCCCGACGGTTACGCCATTGTGCGCTACAACGCCGGACCGCGACAACTAGATCATTTACAAGCATTTCTGGCCCACGCCAGCCAACTGTTGCGCAGTCGTAACTGGCACAAAATGCTGGGCGACCAACGCTTGATGTCGCCTTATACCCCCGAAGAGCAAGCCTGGATCGTAGATTACTGGCTCATGCGTCAGCAAACCGAAGGCCGCGCCGTGTACGGTGCCGTAGTCGTTCCCCACGATGTATTTGCCCGCCTTTCGCTCAGCCAGATGATGCACGAAGCCCAAGCCGCCGCCCTAACCTACCGCTTGTTTGACGAAGAAGAAGTGGCCATTGCCTGGTTACGTCAGCTTGACTAGCGCCAGTTTCTTGTTTTGAAATTCTTGATTTAAGTCTCGCGTAGTAAAGTGCGCAAACGGCTCGGGGAGGGCGTAACACATTGAAAACGTGTTACGCCCTCCCCGAGCCGTTTGCGCACTTTGTGGTTTATGGTGCTTCACTCATAATACGTCACTTCCACTACAGAAACCACCCTCAACGTTCGGGAATTCTCTTCTGGCACCTATCTGCTCAAAGTCCAGACTGACTAGGGGGCACAGGTTCGCTAGCGATTCGTGAAGGTAAAACCTTGGCATCTTGATAACGTGGTGCGCTCATTTGAAACTACAGTTTTATAGGAGCAACGGCTATCGTTACTCATATAAGCGATTTGTTATCAAGTAATTACAAACGAGATCAGACGTTCCAATGGAATACCTGATCTCGTTTATGGCTGGCTCCTATCTACGCAATGTAGATTAGAGACTCTTAGGTAGGCCTCGGCAACAGCTACCGCAGCATTTTACCATCATGAGGCTATCCTCTTTATTACAGCAAGGCGCTTTCTCACGCCTCCGTAAATAATAGCTTCTCCTTTGCGCTTCTCATTTACAAGCGGTTTTGGGCGCTAATCAAGATTTTTATTGCGTAATTTTTACGCACTCAATCGCTGGGCCGACGTGCGCCCGATACTTGCGAGAAAGGGCTTCTGGAACCTTGAATCAATGAATTCTGGTATTCAGAGTCATTTTTGATTTTATTCAAAACACTCTAAAAAAGGCAAAAATGCCTCAAGGCTTATCGACTCAGCGCTGGTGCTCTATTCAAAGTATCATTTATTGATGATAAATTATTTCTATTATTGTCAATAGCCGAGTCTTGGCCTGCCGTTCTGCTTACCTGCCCGTTTTCACACCCGACCTGCTGCTTTTATTGTCCTCTAAATCCCACTCATTCTTTACTAGCACATCATGGAAAAAAACACGTACGATGCCATCGTTATCGGTTCTGGCATTTCGGGCGGTATGGCAGCTAAGGAGCTGACCGAGAAAGGATTAAAGACTATAATGCTGGAGCGGGGCCGCAACATTGAGCATATAAAAGATTACGTTAACGCCAACAAAGCGCCTTGGGAATTTCCGCACCGGGGTGGCAAAACTCAGCAGATGATCCAAGATCATCCCGTGCTGAAACGCGATTACACGCTGAACGAGACCAACCTGGATTACTGGGTCAACGAGAAGGAAAGTCCCTACGTGGAGGTCAAGCCGTTCGACTGGTTTCGGGGGTATCACGTGGGCGGCCGCTCGCTGATGTGGGGCCGGCAGTCGTACCGCTGGAGCGACTACGATTTTGAGGCCAACGCCAAGGATGGCATTGCCATTGACTGGCCCATCCGCTACAAGGACTTGGCGCCGTGGTACAGCCACGTCGAGAAGTTTGCTGGCATCAGCGGCAACCGCGACGGCCTGCCGCAACTACCCGACGGCGATTTTATGCCGCCAATGGAAATGAACGTCGTCGAAAAGGACGTAGCGGCCCGCATCAAAGCCCATTTCAAAAACCGACACATGGTGATTGGCCGCACAGCCAACATCACGCGGGCACACAACAACCGCGTCAGCTGTCAATACCGCAACAAGTGCTGGCTGGGCTGCCCGTTTGGCGCGTATTTCAGCACGCAATCGGCCTCATTGCCGGCCGCCGTGGCAACCGGAAATTTAACTTTGCGCCCCTTCTCAATCGTTACCAAAATCCTTTATGACAAGGATACCAAGCGAGCCAAGGGCGTAGAAGTGCTGGATGCCGAAACCAACAAAACCTACGAGTACTACGCCAAAGTTATCTTCCTGAATGCCTCTACTCTGAATTCGGCTTGGGTACTAATGAACTCAGCTACAGACGTTTGGCCCGAAGGGCTAGGCAGCAGCAGCGGCGAACTGGGGCACAACCTCATGGACCACCATTTCCGCGCTGGGGCCCATGGCGACGCGGAAGGCTACGAAGACAAATACGTGTACGGACGCCGCGCCAACGGCATTTACGTGCCGCGCTTCCGCAACCTATTCGGCGATAAGCGCGACTACATTCGCGGCTTCGGTTACCAAGGCAGCGCCGGCCGTGAAGGCTGGAGCCGCGAGATTCCGGAAATGAGCATTGGTGGCGAATTCAAGGACGAGCTCTCCGAACCCGGCAAATGGACGATGGGTCTGACGGGTTTTGGCGAAACCCTCCCCTATCACGACAACCGCACCTACCTCGACAAAACCAAGAAAGACAAGTGGGGACTGCCGGTGCTGGCCATCGACGCCACCACCCGCGAAAACGAGCAGAAAATGCGCGTAGACATGATGCAGGACGCGCAGGAAATGCTGGAAAAGGCTGGGCTCAAGAACGTGAAGACCTACAACAACGGCTACGTGCTGGGCGGCGGCATTCACGAAATGGGCACGGCTCGGATGGGCCACGACCCCAAAACGTCGGTGCTGAACAAGCACAACCAAGTGTGGGATGCTCCGAACGTGTACGTCACCGACGGCGCGTGCATGACTTCCGCCGCCTGCCAAAACCCCTCACTGACCTATATGGCTCTCACCGCACGAGCCGTAGATCACGCCGTGGGCGAACTCAAAAAACAGAACATCTAAGCGCTACGGCCATGAACAGAAGAGACGCCCTCGCCCGAGTTGCCATCCTCATGGGCGGCACCGTAATCGGAGCCGACTATTTCCTGAGCAGTTGTTCCTCGCCCACAAAGGAGAAAACGAAGGAAGGCAAGGAGGTCGCCAAAACCTCCGACAAGCCTTTCCTAAATCAGGATCAGGTTCGTTTGATGGATGAAGTAGCCGATACGATTTTACCTACTACGGCGAAGAGCCCCGGCGCCAAAGCGGCGCAGGTGGGCAGCTTTATGGCCGTGATGGTACGCGATTGCTACACGCCCGCCGACCAGAAAATCTTCCTGAACGGCATTACGCAGCTCGACAAAGACTGCAAGAAACAAACCGGCAAAACCTTCCTGGAGTGCACCCCGGCCCAGCGTACCACCTTCCTGACGGCGTTGGACAAAGAGCAAAAGGAGTTCACGGCCAACCAGCGCAAAGACGACCCCAGCCATTATTTCCGGATGATGAAGCAGCTCACGCTGCTTGGTTACTTCACCTCCGAAGTAGGCGCAACCAAAGCGCTGCGCTACCTGCCCGTGCCCGGTCGCTACGACGGTGACGTACCCTACAAAAAAGGCGACAGAGCTTGGGCTACTACTTGATAATCAAGTAGTTATATGAAAGCCTAAATTTATACTTCTGAACCTTACGTCGGGATCTCACCCTCAGGCTCTCAAAGCGCCTGAGGGTGAGGCCAACTACCTGAACGACAAATCTTTACCCTCCCGCCAACCCTATCCCGTATGACCCCAACCATCCGCTTCAAACTGTCCCTGATGATGTTCCTGGAGTTTTTCATCTGGGGCGCCTGGTTCGTGACAGTGGGGACGTACCTGCTGCACAACCTCCACACGACGGGCACGCAGGTGGGCGCCGCGTTTCTCACGCAATCGATTGGGGCCATCATCGCGCCCTTCGTCATTGGGCTGATCGCGGATCGTTTCTTCTCGGCGCAGAAGATATTGGGAGTCTTGCACTTAGCGGGTGCGGCTTTGCTGTGGCGGGCTTCGATGGCTGCCGATTTCAGCAGCTTCTACCCCAGCATCCTGACGTACATGATCCTCTACATGCCCACGCTGGCGCTGGTAAACTCCATCTCCTTCCGGCAGATGCAAAACCCGCAGAAGGAGTTTGCTATGATTCGGGTGCTGGGCACGCTGGGCTGGATTATCGCGGGTATTACGATCGGCTGGCTCAACTGGGAACAGACTGACAATCTTGGGCTTACGTTCAAGATGGCGGCCGGCGCTTCGCTGCTGCTGGGCTTATTTAGCTTCACCCTGCCTCCTACTCCCCCGGTCAAGAAGGAAGGGAAAAGCAGCATCGGCGATTTGCTGGGCCTGGAAGCCATCGGACTGCTCAAGAACCGCTCGTACCTGATCTTTTTTCTGGCGTCGGTGGCCATCTGCGTGCCCCTGTCCTTTTACTACGGCTTCACCAACCCCTTCCTGAACGAAGTAGGCATGAAATCGGCGGCCGGCGTGCAGAGCCTGGGGCAGGTTTCGGAAGTGCTGTTCATGCTCCTGATCCCAGTGTTTTTCAGCCGATTAGGTGTTAAGAAAATGCTGGCCATCGGGATGTTGGCTTGGGTAATTCGGTATGCTTTCTTTGCTTACGGCAACGGCGAAAGCGCCTACTGGATGCTGATTGCGGGCATTGTACTGCACGGCATCTGCTACGATTTCTTCTTCGTAACCGGCCAGATTTATACCGATAACCTAGCCGGCGAGCAGTCGAAAAGTGCTGCCCAGGGCTTCATCACGCTGGCTACGTACGGCGTGGGCATGCTGATTGGCTCGCTGCTTTCGGGCCAGATCGTGGACGCCCATAAAGTTGCCAACGACCTGCACGACTGGCGTACCATCTGGCTCATCCCGGCTGGCATTGCGGCGGCGGTTCTGCTCGTGTTTATCCTACTGTTTAAGGACCGTAACGCACCCGTATCATCCGAAGATATAAGCTACGCGGAGGCCAATGCCCGCCTCGAAGTGTAAGGCTAAGAACCTCATCATCACTACATGAAACTACGACTGGGCATGATCGGCGGCGGACAAGGTGCCTTTATTGGGGCCATTCACCGCATTGCCGCCTCTCTCGATGGATTGTATGAACTCACGGCCGGAGCCTTCAGCAGCGATGCCGAGAAATCCAGGGCTACCGGCGTATTGCTGGGCTTGCCGCCCGACCGCGTGTACGCCTCCTACCAAGACTTAATCGAGCAGGAAAAGCAGCGGCCCGAAGCCGAGCGCGTGCAGGTCATTTCCATCGTCACGCCCAATCACCTGCACTTCCAGCCCGCCAAGCTGGCGTTGGAAAACGGCTTTCACGTCATCCTCGACAAGCCGATGACGTTCTCACTGGCCGAGGCCAAGGAACTACAGCAAATAGCGGCCGCCAGCGGCAAAAAGCTCTGCCTGACCCATACCTACACCGGCTACCCGATGGTAAAAGAGGCCCGGCAGCTAATCGCCTCCGGCGCACTCGGCACCATCCGCAAAGTGTACGTGGAATACCCCCAGGGCTGGCTTAGCAGCTTCGAGGAAGGCTCCGACAACAAGCAAGCCGCCTGGCGCACCGACCCTACGCGCAGCGGAATTGCCGGCGCCATGGGCGACATCGGCACGCATGCCTTCAACCTGCTGGAGTATGTATCTGGCTTGCAAGTGGTTAAGCTCTGCGCTGATATTAATGTGGTAGTAGCCGGCCGGCAGCTAGACGACGATGGGGCCGTGCTGCTGAAGCTCTCCAACGGGGCCAGCGCCGTGCTCACCGCCTCGCAGATTGCCGCCGGCGAGGAAAACAACGTCCGAGTCAGGGCGTATGGCGAAAAAGGCGGGGTAGAGTGGCAACAGGTTGATGCTAACACCTTGCAGGTCAAATGGTTAGATAAACCTACGGAAATCTGGCGTGCCGGAACCGGGTACGTGAGCTCTTACGCCCAGCACAACACGCGCACCCCGGCCGGGCACCCCGAGGGTTACTTAGAAGCCTTTGCCAACCTCTACCGCAACTTCGCTCTGACCCTGCAAGCCGAGCTTGCGGGCGAGCCGGCTTCCCCAGAAGCCCTTGATTATCCGAGCCTTACGGAAGGCGTGCGCGGCATGGCCTTTATTGAGAACGTGATTGCTTCGGGCAAGTCAGATAAAAAATGGACCGATTTCATCGTCTGATCTACCTATGACTACCATTCAGGGACCCGCCATTTTTCTGGCCCAGTTCATCAGCGATCAAGCTCCGTTCAACAGCCTCGAATCGATCTGTGCCTGGGCTAAGGACCTAGGTTTCAAGGGGATTCAGATTCCGACGACCGATCCGCGCTTTATCGATCTGCAAAAGGCTGCCGAAAGCAAAACCTACGCCGATGAGATTCGGGGCACCGTCAATGCGGCGGGGCTGGAGATCACGGAGTTATCCACGCACTTGCAGGGGCAGTTGGTGGCCGTGCACCCCACTTACGACCAACTATTCGATGGCTTTGCGCCGGAAGCGTATCGGAATAACCCGCAGGCGCGGCAGGAATGGGCCGTGCAGCAATTGAAATACGCCGCGCAAGCCTCTCAAAATCTGGGGCTTAAGGCGCACGTCACGTTTAGCGGCGCGTTACTTTGGCCGATGGTGTACCCGTGGCCGCAACGCCCGGCGGGCTTGGTCGACACGGCTTTCACGGAACTGGCGCGCCGCTGGACGCCGATTCTGAATGTGTTTGACGAGCACGGCGTGGACTTGTGCTACGAAATCCATGCGGGCGAAGACCTGCACGACGGAGTCACATACGAAATGTTTCTGGACAAAGTAAACCAGCATCCGCGCGCGTGCCTGCTCTACGACCCGTCGCACTTCATCTTGCAATGCCTTGATTATCTGGAATATATCGACATCTACCACGAGCGGATTAAGATGTTCCACGTCAAGGATGCCGAGTTTAACCCTACGGGCCGGCAGGGCGTGTACGGCGGCTACCAGAACTGGGTTGACCGAGCCGGCCGCTTCCGCTCCCTGGGCGACGGACAGGTCGATTTCAAAGCCATTTTCAGCAAGCTCGCCCAATACGACTTTCCCGGCTGGGCGGTGCTGGAGTGGGAATGCGCCTTGAAGCACCCCGAAGACGGCGCCCGCGAAGGAGCCCAATTCATTCGCGATCACATCATCCGGGTTACCGACAAAGCCTTCGACGATTTCGTCAGCACGGCCTCCAATTCTGATTTCAACAACACTTTACTGGGGTTATAAAACTACCATCTTATGAAAAAAACCGCCCTGTTTTTCAGCTTCTGTGCCCTGCTCGCGGCTTGCGATTCCGAGACGAAAAAAACCGAAACCACCGAAACGAGCGTGCGCGAGGCTTCTTCTGCGGAGCTCAACAGCGATAGCGTTTCCTCGGCTAACCTTTCGGCGGTAGCCCACCAGCCCACCGTCGACACCAACGCGACCAAAATCGGTACCGAGCACACGGGCGGCGTGGTGGCCAAAGGCGCCAAACTGATCACGGCCTCGGACTGCACCAGCTGCCACAAAGAGCGTGATCTGTTGGTGGGCCCGGCTTACACGGCCGTAGCGCAGAAATATCCCGCTACTGACGCCAACATCACGATGCTCGCCAACAAGATCATTCAGGGCGGCAAAGGCAATTGGGGCGAAGTGGCCATGACGCCGCATCCCGGCGTACCCGTGGAAGACGCAAAAGAAATGGTGAAGTATATCCTGAGCTTGAAATAATCGGCTCTCGCTGTCTTCAGTCGCCAGCAGTTGCGCATGGGTGGCGTGCGACGGCTGCCCACTCGTATCTTCTTAACAATCAATTACTTGCATCATGGCATCGCATCCGAATCGTCGTACTGTAATCAAAAACATTCTGGCTGGCACGGCGGCAGCGGGTGCGGCGGGTGCGTTAAGCTCATTTGTGCCGGAAGTGAAAGAAGCGGAAGAAGTTGCCCTCAAGAATAACATCAACCACTCGGTCTGCCGCTGGTGCTATAAGGAGTTATCGCTTGATGAATTGTGCGCGGCCGCCAAAAACATCGGCATCAAGGGCATTGACCTAGTGGGCCCCAAAGAGTGGCCCACGCTGAAGAAATATGGCCTCGACTCGCCCATGTGCAACGGCGCGGAGATCAACCTGACCGATGGGTTCAACGACCCGCAGTACCATGCGACGCTGCTGAAAAACTATTCGGAAATGATTCCGCTGGTGGCCAAAGCGGGCTACAAAAATCTGATTTGCTTTAGCGGCAACCGCCGGGGCAAAGACGACGAAACTGGGTGGGCCAACTGCGTGAAGGGACTGACGCCTCTGCTGGAAGTAGCCGCCAAGCATAAAGTGGTGCTGGTCATGGAGTTGCTGAACAGCAAAATCAACCACAAAGACTACCAATGCGACCGGACGGCGTGGGGCGTGACGCTGGCCAAGAAGCTGGGGTCCGAAAACTTCAAGCTTCTCTTCGACATCTACCACATGCAGATTGACGAAGGCGATATCATCCGCAACATCACCGACAACCATGCCTACATCGCGCACTACCACACGGGCGGCGTGCCGGGCCGCAACGAGATCGACGATACGCAGGAACTATATTATCCGGCGGTGATGCGCGCCATCAAAGCCACCGGGTTTAAGGGCTACGTAGCCCAGGAATTTGTGCCAAAGCAGGCCGATAAACTTGCTTCGCTTCGCAAAGCCATTCAGATATGCGATGTGTGATGCATCGTGCATTTATCTGTTGATCAGTTGTTTATCTAATTAAATTATTCCCCTAATGCAGAGAAGAACCTTCCTCCGTCAAGCCGGCTTGCTATCCGCACTTTCGTTGCTGGAACCCGGAAAATTGCTGGCTTCCCCTTCCTCTCTGAAAGTGGGATTGCAACTGTATACCCTGCGCGATTACATCGGCAAGGATGTAAAAGGCGTGTTGACCAAAGTTGCAAAAGCTGGTTATCAGGAGGTTGAGACCTACGGCTATAGCAAAGCAGGCGGCTTCTGGGGCCTGACAGCAAAGGACTTTAAAGCGGTGCTGGCGGCCAATGGGCTGACGACTTCCTCCGGGCATTACGAGATGAACGGCTTTGTCCGGGATGGTAATCAGGATGCTTTGAAAACGTACATCGAAGCCGCCAAAATCTGCGGGCAGACGTACGTCGTGGTGCCGCATCTGGATGATAAGCTAAGAGCCACCGCGGATGATTTCAAGGTGGTCGCGGAGAGGGTAAACAAGGCCGGCGAGTTGTGTAAAGCCGCGGGCCTTCGGGTCGCGTACCACAACCACGATTTTGAATTTAAGTCGGTGGGCGGCACTACCCTCTACGACGTGCTATTGAAGGAAACCGACCCGGCGTTGGTTGATTTTGAGCTGGATCTGTATTGGGTGGTGCGGGCCGGTCAGGACCCCGTAAAACTCATCGAGGCCCACCCCAAACGCTTTACGATGTGGCACGTCAAAGACATGGATAAGGCTCAGCCTGAACACAATACCGAAGTAGGTGCGGGCTCAATCGATTTCAAGAAAATCTTTCAGCACGCGACGGCTTCCGGGCTCCGCCACCTTTTTATGGAGCAGGAATATTTCGCCATTGACGCTTACCAAAGCATCACGCAGAGCGCTTCTTACATAAAAAAGAACCTGCTTTCGTAGTACTCCCAAACCCCGACTCAAGCCAACACCCACATGAAACTTCGCCTGGTACTTACTGCATTGCTGGCCGGCAGCTTCGGCGCCGCCCACGCCCAACAAACTGGTAAACCCGAGGACACGGAGGTGTGGGAGCCCGTTCCGAAAGTAGTTACGCCAGGCAAAACCAGCAGCGACGCGCCTTCCGACGCCTTGATCCTGTTCGACGGGAAGAACCTCGACCAGTGGGTATCAACCGACGACCGCACGGCGCCCGCCAAATGGACCGTCGCCAAGGGCATAATGACCGTGAAAAAAGACGCGGGCAACATCGAAACCAAGCGCTCCTTCACCAACTACCAACTGCACCTAGAGTGGCGCGTGCCGGCCAACATCAGCGGCACGGCGCAGGCGCGAGGCAACAGCGGCGTGTTTCTGGCCTCACTCGGCAAAGGCGACTTGGGGTACGAATTGCAGATTCTGGATTCGTATAACAACAAAACCTACGTCAACGGCATGGCGGGCAGCATTTACAAGCAGCTGATTCCGCTGGCCAACCCCACCCGCAAGCCCGGCGAATGGCAAACCTACGACGTGATCTGGACGGCCCCCACGTTTGCGGCCGATGGCGCCATGGCCACACCCGCCCGCGTGACGGTGCTGTTTAATGGGGTACTAGTCGAGAACAACGCAACTCTTTTAGGACCAACACTTTACATTGGCAAGCCCGTTTACCAAAGCCACGGCCCTGCCCCGATTAAGCTGCAAGCCCACGGCGACAAAAGCGAACCCCTCAGTTTTCGTAACATCTGGGTTCGCGAATTGCCGGCCGCGGGCCAATAGAGCTTAACTGCTTCTACACCAAGTTCTTCTTGATGTAGTTGATGCTTTTGGTTACGCTGTCGAAGGGTGAGCCGGGGGTCGAGTCCTGCTCCACGAAGAAGTACTTCAGGCCGGCTTCGTCGGCGTGGGCAAATATCTTCTTGAAGTCGATGCTGCCGTTGCCCACTTCCGTGAAGGCTTTCTGCGGCGTCTTATCCATGTCTTTGACGTGCCACAGCGGGAAGCGGCCGGGGTGCTGCTTAAACAGAGCCAGCGGGTCGTGGCCGGCTTTGGTCACCCAGTACAAGTCTAATTCCATCTGCACCAGCTTTTTATCGGTACCGGTGAGCAGCAAGTCATACGGCAGCTTGCCGTCTTGGGCTTTGAATTCGAAATCGTGGTTGTGGTAGCACAACTGGATGCCGGCTTTCTGGCACCGTTCGCCCGCTTTGTTGAGTTGCTCGGCGATGTACTTGTAGTGCTCCAGGTTGCCCCGCTCGGCTTCCGATAAATACGCGCACACCATGTACTTCACACCGGCCGCGGCGGCGTCATCCACGGCCTTGTCCCAGCCGTGCAGAATAGTGCCCTGCACAGCCTCGCCCTTCATTTGCTCTTCGCCGAGCCGATAATGGCTGCTAGGCATGATCAGGCCGTTTTGCTTGAGCAACGCGGCAAATGCCTGGGGCGTCATGCCATAGAATTTCTGGCTGCCCGTGTAGGTGGCGCCTTCCACCGAGTTGTACCCGATTTTGGCCAGTTTGGCTAAGGTACCGGCTGGGTCTTTCTCCATGGCGTCGCGCACGGTATAGAGCTGCAAACCTACGTAGCGCTTGTTGTAAGCCAACAAAGAAGGAGACACCAGCAAGCCGGCGGAGAGCAGGGCGGCCGAGGCCAAGAAGGATCTTCGGGAAGTCATAGTGCGGCTGGGTTGGGTTTTAGGATGGAAAGGAAATGTATACTTAAGCTATTGGCTCCAAACGCCCTGTAAGATAAGGTTTTGGAGAAGCCAGGGATTCTTTTGCAAACAACGTGCTAGTACGCAGCCCTAAAAAGCCAGTACCGAGCCTTCTTCCAAGGCTTTGCGATAGTTCTCCAAATCAAACTCATACAGAAACGGGGAACGGTGCGGACCGATGCGTTTTTGCTCGTCCAGCTGCCGGATCAGGCCGAGCGTAAGCAGCTTTTTGCGGAAGTTGCGGCGGTCAAACTGCTTGCCCAGAATAGTTTCGTAGAGCGCGTGTATTTCCGGCAGCGTAAACTTCTCGGGCAGCAGACTGTAGCCGATGGGCTGCTGGTAAATCTGCGAGCGTAGCGTGGCTAGGGCTTTGGCGATGATTTCGTTGTGGTCATACTCGAGCGGCGGAATCTCTTTGATTTCCAACCAGCAGAACCCATCTACCAGAAACTCAGGCGTTACTACCACATCCAGGTAATCGACCAAGGCATAGTAGCCAATGGACAACGTCCGCTCCGATAGCCAGTGATTATCGCCAAGGGTAACGCCTACTTTGGCAAAAGTGGTGTTGTGCGTCTGCTGCGTTTCGATTCGGCTCATGCGCACCACGCTGTCGCCAAACACATAGAACTGTTGCAGAAACAGGTCCGTGATTTGCGTTTTTTCGGCCAGAATGCGGTGTGCCGCCTGCGTAAGCGTTTCGTCGCGGGCGATGTAGCCGCCCGGCAAGCTCCATTTTTCGTGCCCGTGATGCCGGATCAGCAGAATTTTCAGCTGATGCGCATGGTAGCCGAAAATTACGCAGTCGATGGAGAGGTGCGGCAGAAAACGGGTGTGGCCGTTCTTCACAAAATCCAGGACCTCTTGGCGGGTATTCATAGAGCCAAAAAAATTATTGTGTAAAATGTACGTATTAGAAAAATATATTTACATTTATCCTGTCGATATTCCAAAAATAACTTGACTTGCAGCTCGAATCTGCAATTTCTTTTTGCCCGAAATCGATTCCGCTTACGATCTTCTTAACAGACGCCCTTAGCAAACCGCTTCCAGACCAGCATCACTGGCTCTTGAAACGCACAAGTACCCCTGCTAAGAGCCGCTCCGCTCCTGCTGCAAAGCACACCCGATTGTAACTGACGCTCCGCTGCCTCGCCACAAATTACCAGCAGCTTTTCTCCCACCTCGTCCGCATTGCCTGTTGCACGCGGGGTCCCTATGCCTATTGCTTATCCGCTTGCTATGCCTGCTGCCAAAGCATGTTTTCGCAACAATTGTTGAGGCGAAAACATATCATAACATACTTATAACCAATCACTTATAGTTTTGAGATGAGTTTTTAACGAAGCCTTGGATCATGCACTTAAGTCTATCGGACTACGCTTTATTCAAGATTCGGTTTGCGCATACATCAGCATCCATTCACTCAAAAATTAGCCACTTATAACCTCACCTCTATGCTTTCACATTCTTACAGAAACCTGCTGCTGCGGAGTGCAGTGCTGCTCGCCGCGGGCAGTACGCCAACGTTTGTACAATCGGCGGCGGCTACGCCATTGCCGAACGCTCCTTCACGGGAGGTTGGGCCGTTCCAAACCGCAAACGTTCCCGTATCAGGGCGCGTCACTCAGAGTAATGGCGAAGGCCTGCCGGGCGTCACGGTGGTGGTGAAAGGCAGCTCGCAAGGTACCAGCACCGATGCCAGCGGCAATTTCAGCCTGGAGGTGCCCGAAGGGAGTACGCTGGTATTCAGCTACGTAGGCTACACCCGCCGCGAAGTCCCGGTGACTGGCGCCTCGACATCGTTCAACGTTACGCTGAGCGAAGACACGCAGGCCTTGAAAGAAGTGGTGGTAGTTGGTTACGGCACTCAGGAGCGGACGAGCGTAACCGGTTCTGTGGCTTCCGTATCGGCCAAGGAAATTGCCGCTCAGCCGGTTGCTGATGCCGCACAAGCCCTGCAAGGCCGGGCGGCTGGCGTGCAAATCGTGTCGAACTCGGGGGCGCCGGGCGGCGCCGGGGGTACGTCGGTGCGGGTGCGGGGCATTACCTCCGCCGGCAACAATAGCCCGCTTTATGTGGTGGACGGCTTTCCGCTCCCGACAGCGGTAGACGGCAACGGCAACGCAACCGGCACGGAGCTCAGCACCATCAACCCCAACGACATTGAAAGCATCGACGTGCTGAAAGATGCCTCCGCCACGGCCATCTACGGCGTGCGGGCTGCCAACGGCGTGGTACTGATCACCACCAAGCGCGGCAAAGCGGGCACGGCCAATATTAATCTCGACGCGTACGTGGGTACTCAAAACGTTTGGCGGCAGATTCCGATGCTCAATGCCACGCAATTTGCGCAGCTTAACAACGAGGCGCGCACCGCGGGCGGCCTGGCCATTATCCCGAAGTATGCTGATCCGGCGTCACTGGGAAAAGGCACCAACTGGCTGGATGAGATTTTCCGACCCGCCAAGATTCAGAACTACGCCATCTCCGCCACGGGTGGCAGCGAGAAGGCCCGCTACGCCGTTAGTGCGGGCTACTTTCAGCAAGATGGTACCATCATCAATTCTAACTTTCAGCGCTTTACGCTGCGGGCTAACGGGGAAGTGCAGCTCAGCAAAATTCTGAAAATCGGTAACACGCTCGCGCTGACGCACCAAGACGAGCGCCCGCTCAACAACGAAAACAACGAGTTCAGCGGCGTTATTCAGCTCGCCGTGCAGGCCCCGCCGGTGGCGCCCGCCCGCAACCCCGACGGCAGTTTCTACGAGTTTTCCAGCCTCGATAACTACGGCGAAGAAAACCCCGTAACGGCCGCGCTACGTCCCATAATCAAGAATAACCGCAACCGGGCGACTTCCACGTTTTACGCCGAGCTGGAGCCGCTTACTGGCTTGCGCTTCCGGACCAACATCGGGGCAGATTTGCAGTTTCTGCAACAAGATCAGTTCTTTCCCTCGATCGTTGGCTCGTCAAAGTATCCGGCTTCTCAGTCGTCGGCCAGCAGCAGCAGCAACTACAGCCCCAGCTACCTGATCGAGAACACGGCTACCTACGACAAGATAATTGGCAATAAGCACCAGTTTACTTTCCTGCTGGGCCAATCATCGCAGCAATTCGACAATTTCTACTTGACTGCTACCCGCGTAGGCTACAGCCGCAACGACCTGCAAATAATTGACCGCGGGCCAATCAACGCCCAGATTAACAACGGCGGCAACAACAGCCGCAGCCGGCTGGCCAGCTATTTTGGCCGCATCAACTACGAATTTGCCGGCAAATACCTGTTCTCGGCCACGGCTCGCTACGATGGTTCTTCGGCGTTTGCGCCCGGCAACCAGTTCGGCTTCTTCCCCGGTATATCGGCCGGCTGGCGCCTGAGCGAAGAAGATTTCCTGAAGAGCTACTCCTCCATCAGCAACCTGAAGATCAGGGCCGGTTATGGCAAAGTAGGTAACCCGCTCAATGCCGGCTCGTTCGCCTTTCTGGCTACTATCAACTCCTCCGCGCTTTCCAATAATGGTGTGCCCGGCACCGGTTACGTATTTGGTACGGGCAGCCAGAATCAGGTGATCGGCGGCGCCCCCACACGCCTGCAAAACCCTGACTTGCAGTGGGAAAATAACGAGCAATACAACATCGGCATTGACTTGGGTTTGTGGCAGAACCGCGTGTCGGCCTCGGTAGACTTGTACAAGCGTACCTCGCCCAACCTGATTGCCGCCGTGCCGGTGTCTTACGTATCGGGTACCAGCGAGAGCATCAATACCAACGCGGCGTCCTCGAGCAACCGCGGTATTGACCTGGCCATTACCACCAACAACCTGGTGAGCGACAACGGCCTCAACTGGACGACTACGTTGAACTTTTCGCTCTACCGCAACAAGGTAACGTCGCTGGGAGCTGGCCGGCCCTACTTCGGGCAAGGCATTCGGGCCAACAACTACTTGGTGCGCTACGCGGCGGGTATCCCATTTGGCTCGTTCTACGGCTACGTGGCCGATGGCATCATCCAGACGACCGAAGAGCTGACGGCGTTGAACGCTGGCTCTTCTACGGGCTTCTACCAGCAGTCCGGCACTGCCCCCGGCGACATCAAATACAAAGACATAAACGGCGACGGCGTCATCAATTCCCAGGACCAGGCCTACATCGGCAATCCGAACCCGGACTTCACGTATGGCCTCAATAACACTCTAAGCTTCAGAGGCTTAGATTTAAATATATTCTTACAGGGTTCGCAGGGCAACGACGTTTACAACCTGAACCGCTACTACACGGAAGGCGGCTTGTTCGGTGCCTCCAACGCCAGCACCATCGCGCTGGATCGCTGGACGGGCCCCGGCACCAGCAACTACGTACCGCGTGCCGTAGCCGGCGACCCCAACAACAACCTGCGCGTTTCGAGCCACTACGTGGAAAACGGCTCTTACATGCGCATCAAGTTGCTCACCCTCGGCTACACGTTGCCCACCACGCTGCTAGGCCGAGTTCATGCGCAGCGCATTCGGGTGTATGTCACCAGCCAGAATTTGCTGACGATTACCAAATACAAAGGCTTCGATCCGGAGCTGGGTAACCAAGGCGGCAGCCTTGGCGTCGACCGTGGCATTTACCCGCAGTCGCGCGTCTTCTTGGCAGGTGTCAACATTGGCTTTTAATCAATCCAAGCGATGCGCCTAGGCCACGTAGCCAGCGGCGCGACGCCCACCCCTGTAAAAACTACTACGATGTTTATAAAGAATAAAACGCTTGCAGCCTCGGTGCTGACCCTCGGGCTACTCGCGGGATGCGGGAAAGATTACCTCAGCCTGCAGCCGCGAAACGCCGTAACGACCGAAACGTTTTACAAGACCGAAACCGATGCCATTCAGGCGACTACAGCCGCTTACTCGCAGCTGAGCCAGTACGGTATGTTTAACTACTCGCTGTGGGGCATCGGCGACATCATGTCCGACAACTCCAACACGGGCGGTGGCGGAGCTTCCGACGGCATCGAGTTCCAACAGCTTGATAATTACTCTATTCCGACGACCAATCCCCTCACCAGCACCCACTGGCAGCGCGCCTATCTGGGCGTTGGCCAGGCCAACCAAGTGCTGGCGCGCGTGCCAGCTATCGAAATGTCGGCTACCCTCAAAACGCGGTGTCTGGGTGAGGCGGCCTTTCTGCGGGCTCTGTATTACTTCTACCTGGTGCGCGGCTTCGGCGACGTGCCCTTGGTGCTGACGCCCGCCCAAACGGCTGCCGAAGTTTCTAACATCACGCGTACGCCGGCCGCCCAAGTGTACACGCAAATCATAACCGACCTTCAGGATGCCATCACGAAGTTGCCGGCCTCTTACACCGGCGACGACGTGGGCCGGGCTACCAAGTGGTCGGCAACGGCCTTGCTGGCCAAGGTGTACCTCACGCAAGGCAATATGGCGAATGCGGCCACGCAGGCCCGCGCCGTAATCAGCGGTTCGGGTAAGACCATGTGGGCAAATTATGCCGACAACTTCAAGGTAGAGAACGAGAATGGGCAGGAGTCGCTCTTTGAAGTTCAGTTCAAAAACGGCCTGAGCAACTATTCGCAGGATGGCCCTGGCGCAACCATAAACGAGTTTTGGGGCGCCCGCTTCTTTGGCAGCCCTTACGTGGTATCTTCCGGCGGATACGGCTTCAATGTACCAGAGAAAGAGTTTGTGGATGGCTACGAGCCCGGCGACCTGCGCAAGCGAGCTACCGTGTGGGTGCCCGGCGATGTATACCCGGCCGGCCAGATTCAGCCGGCGAGCTTGCCCGGCGACCCCTTTGGCTTCAACGTGCGCAAGTTCTTTGTGGGCACCGTGAACGTCAACAACTGGGATTCGCCCTTGAACGTGCCGGTGCTCCGCTTGGCCGAGATGTACCTGATCTTGGCGGAGGCCGTGGGACCAACTGCGGAAGGCCTCGAAGCCATCAACAAAGTACGTCGGCGGGCTTTCGGCCTGCCCATCAATACGCCCTCGGCCAAGGACTTAGCGATAACTTCTGCGGCAAGCTTCAAAGATGCCGTGTTGCGGGAGCGCCGCTACGAGCTCGCCTTCGAGATGGACCGCTGGTACGACCTAAAGCGCACGGGCACGCTGGTTTCGACAATGAAGGCCAAAGGCAAGACCGGCGTACAGGAGTTCAACAACCTCCTGCCCATCCCGCAAACCGAACTCAACGTCAATCCTAATCTCACACAAAACCCTGGTTATTAACGGGTTACAGAACGGCTAAAATAACCTGAAATCCAACCCTGGGGAGAAGCAGCATCTGGTTGCAAACGCTGCTTCTCCTCAGGGTTGGATTGGTAAGGCCTAGCTACCCAAGCGCCCTCTGAGTCACTAACATTCCACTGTTCATGAAAATAAAAATTTCCCTTTTGCTTGCCGCTTCAAACGCCTCCCGTTTCCGCACCTTTGCCACGTGTAGCCTGTTGTGCAGCAGTTTTTTGGCCTCAGCACAAGCCCAGACCGCGCCTCAATTAGGCAAAGCCCCCCTCAAGGAAGTAATCGCGGCTCTCACGCCCGAAGAGAAGGTAAAACTGGTGGTCGGGATGGGTTTTTACCCTGCGGGCTTCCCGGAGGGCATTCTGCCGCCTTCCGACCCCGAGGACCGGAAAGTACCCGAAAAAATACCCGGCGCGGCAGGCCGCACGCACGCCATTGCGCGGCTGGGCATTCCGTCGCTGACCTTATCCGACGGGCCCGCGGGCGTGCGCATCGATCCCATTCGGGGCGGCGACAGCACCAAAACCTATTACGCCACAGCTTTTCCGGTGGCAACGCTGCTGGCATCTTCCTGGGACACGACGCTCGTGCGCAAAGTCGGCGTAGCATTTGGCAGCGAAGTACGTGACTTCGGCATCGACGTGCTGCTGGCGCCGGGCATGAACATTCATCGCAACCCGTTGGGTGGCCGCAACTTCGAGTATTATTCCGAAGACCCCGTCGTGGCTGGCAACATCGCAGCGGCGATGGTCAACGGCATCGAATCCAACGGGGTGGGCACGTCCGTCAAGCACTTTGCCGTCAACAACCAAGAGTTCAACCGCATGCAGCTCAACTCCAAGGTGAGCGAGCGCGCCCTGCGGGAAATCTACCTCAAAGGCTTCCAGATTGTGGTTCGCAAGGCGCAACCCTGGACGGTTATGTCGTCTTACAACCTCGTCAACGGCACGTACACTTCCCAAAGCCGCGATCTGCTCACGACGCTGCTGCGCGGCGAGTGGGGCTTCAAGGGCTTGGTCATGACCGACTGGTACGGCGGCAAAAACCCCGTTGCGCAGCTACAAGCCGGCAACGACCTGCTCATGCCCGGCACTACGGCCCAAACCCAGGCAGTATTAGCTGCCCTAAAAAGCGGCCAACTAACTACTGCTCAGATTGATGCCAACGTAGCGCGCGTGCTGACGCTGGTGTTACAATCGCCTACGTTTAAGGGCCTTAAATACACGAGTCAGCCCAACCTAAAAGCTGATGCCGCCGTGGCCCGCCAAGCCGCTGCCGAAAGCATGGTGTTGTTGCGCAACGAAGGCAAAACGCTGCCGCTAGCCGCAGGCCGAAAAGTGGCGTTGTTTGGCAATACCTCTTACAACCTCATTGCCGGCGGCACGGGCAGCGGCGACGTCAACCGCGCTTACACCATCTCGATAGCGCAAGGACTTACCAACGCCGGCCTCATCGTGAACGCGCCGCTAACGCAGGCGTACGGGCAATATATAAAGGGCGAAAAAGCTAAACTCCCCAAAACCAAAGGGTTACTGGACCCCGCGCCCGTCATTGCCGAGATGCCCGTGGATGCTTCCCTGCTTACCCAGCAGTCCCAGGCTGCCGATGTAGCCTTGGTTACTATTGGCCGCAGCGCTGGCGAAGGCGGCGACCGCAAGGTGGAAAATGACTTTACGCTCTCGGCGGCCGAACAGGCGTTGCTCAAGCAAGTAGCCACGGCCTTTCATGCCCAAGGCAAAAAAATGGTGGTGGTGCTTAACGTAGGCGGCGTAATCGAAGTAGCCAGTTGGCGCGACCAAGCCGACGCCATTTTACTGGCATGGCAGCCCGGCCAGGAAGGCGGCAACGCCGTGGCCGACGTGCTGCGCGGCACCGTGGCGCCTTCGGGCAAGCTTGCCACAACCTTCCCGGCGAAGTATGATGATGTGCCTTACAGCAAAGACTTTCCGGGCCGCTTATTGGCCAGCACCGGGCAAGCAAGCGGCAATTCGCTCACGGGCGCGCCCTCCGAAAATACCTACGAAGAAGGCATTTACGTCGGCTACCGCTACTACAACACGTTCCAGGTGAAGCCCGCCTACGAATTTGGCTATGGCCTGAGCTACACCACATTTGCTTACAGCAACCTGAAGTTGAGCGCCCCGACTTTTGCCGGCAAGATGACGGCCACTGTTACCGTAACCAACAACGGCCCGGTGGCGGGCAAAGAGGTCGTGCAGCTCTATCTTACGGCTCCTTCCGGCAAGCTCGAAAAGCCGGAAAGCGAGCTCAAAGGATTTGCCAAAACCGGTCTTTTGCAACCATCTCAATCACAAACACTTACCTTTTCCCTGACTACTGCCGACCTGGCGTCTTTCGATACGGCTACCTCGAGTTGGGTGGCCGATGCGGGTACGTACAAGGTGAAAGTGGGCGCCTCTTCGCTGAATATCAAGCAGACGGCTTCATTTGCAGTGCCCAAGGCGCTGGTAGCCGAAAAAGCCCACAAACTGCTGGCCCCGCAGGCGCCAATCACCGAAATGAAACTCTCTCAAAAATAAACTCCCTCCGGTAACTCCCTCCGCATGAAATTCTACTTGATCCTAGCGCTTTTGGCTGTACAGCTAGTGCCCGCGGCAGCCCAAACGAAAAATACACCCAGCAAATCTCTGACTATCAACCAAGTAAAAACAGCCAATGGGGTGCTGGAAGGCACCACCGCCGCCAGCGGCATTCGGGAATTTAAGGGCGTTCCGTTCGCCGCGCCGCCCGTGGGAGATTTGCGGTGGCGGGAGCCGCAGCCGGTTAAAAGCTGGACGAACGTGCGGCCAGCCAAGCAGTTTGGACCGCGGGCCATGCAGCTCCCCTTGTTTGGCGACATGAACTTTCGCTCCAACGGCGTGAGCGAGGATTGCCTTTACCTAAACGTCTGGACGCCAGCCAAAACCGCTCAGGAAAAACTCCCCGTGCTGGTGTATTTCTACGGCGGCGGCTTTGTGGCCGGCGACGGCTCCGAGCCGCGCTACGACGGCGAAAGCATGGCCCGACGCGGCATTGTGGCCGTAACGGTCAATTACCGGCTCGGCGTATTTGGGTTTATGGCCCACCCCGAACTAAGCAAGGAATCGCCGCACCACGCGTCTGGCAACTACGGTTTTCTGGACCAAAGCGCGGCGTTGCGTTGGGTGCAGCAAAACATCGCGGCTTTCGGCGGCGACCCCAAAAAGGTGACCATTGCCGGCGAATCGGCTGGCTCGATGTCGGTGAGCGCCCAGATGGCTTCGCCCCTGTCGAAAAGCCTGTTTGCCCGCGCCATCGGCGAAAGCGGCTCGATGCTCAACACCGGCTTCGGACCTTTGCCCTTGGCCGAAGTTGAGAAAAGCGGCGTAGCGTTCGCTACCAGCTTAGGCGCCAATTCGTTGGCGGCACTACGTGCACTGCCCGCCCAGCAATTGCTGGAAGCAACGGGCAAGCCCGGAACCCAGCGCTTCGCTCCTACTCTTGACGGCTACTTTTTCACGGAAAAGCCTACGGCCACGTTTGAGGCGGGTCGGCAGGCGCGCGTGCCGCTGCTGGTGGGCTGGAATTCGCAGGAAATGTCTTTCCAGGCACTGTTTGGCCCCGATCAGCCGACTCCTGAAAACTTCACTAAAGCCGTACAAAAGCTGTACGGTGAGCGCGCTGCCGAAGTCCTGAAGCTGTACCCCAGCACCACGGCGCAAGAGGCCGAACAAGCAGCTACTGACCTGGCCGGCGACCGCTTCATTGCTTACAGCACCTGGAAATGGGCCGATATGCAAGCCCAAACGGGTGGCCAGCCAGTGTACCGCTACCTCTATGCCCGGCCCCGCCCAGCCATGACGCCCGAAATGGGCAATGCTACGGCTGGCTTAGCGGGCGGCGTGGTCAAACAACCCGAATCGGCTCCTAAGGCGCCGCCTGCCCGCGGAGCTGTGCACTCGGCCGAGATCGAATACGCCTTGGGCAACCTCTCGACCAATAAAGTGTACGCCTGGACGCCCGAAGACCAGAAAGTGTCGGAAGCGATGCAGAGCTACTTTGCCAACTTCATCAAATCTGGAAACCCCAATGGTGCCGGGCTGCCCAACTGGCCCGCTACCAAAGCCGGCACCGACGCCCAGGTGATGCGCCTCGATGTGACGCCTCGCGCTGAGCAAGAGCCAAACCGCGCCCGCTATCTGTTTCTGGATCAATTAGTTACAAAATAGGCCATTAACGAGGTCCAGTGCCCCAGCTTTCTTTTTCTGACCGTCAACCCGCTCGTTACATGACCCGCTCCCGAGAGTTCGTGAGATGTAATTCCGCGCCCGCGCACCTTCTGAAAATGGCAGTGGTAGCTGGCGCGGCTGTACTGCTAAATACTGCGGCCATGGCCCAAACGCGCGTGGAATGGGTAACCACTACGCCCACAGCAAGTTGGGTAGAGCAGAAAGGACTGCAAACCGCGGCGGCCACCGGCCCTACCGATGCCGAGATCAACGTTGCGCAGCCCTTGCAGACCATCGACGGATTTGGCGCCTGCTTCAATGAGCTGGGCTGGACGTCGCTGAGTGCGCTTAGCAAAGCCGACCGCGAACACATTGTGCGTGAGCTGTTTGCACCGGGCGTGGGCGCCAACTTCACCATTTGCCGAATGCCCATTGGGGCCAACGACTTTTCGCGCGACTGGTATTCGTACGACGAAACACCCGGCGATTTTGCCCTCGAACATTTCAGCATCGCCAACGACGAGCAAACGCTGATTCCGTTCATCAAAAGCGCGCAGCAGTACAACCCAAAGCTGAAGGTGTGGGCTTCGCCCTGGAGCCCGCCGACGTGGATGAAGTATAATAAGCACTATGCGGCTGCCGAGGTAAAACCCGAGTACCGCCAGATGATGCCCACCCTGGCCGACAACGGCCTCAAGCCGGAACAAGCCGGCAAGGAAGGCACTAATATGTTCGTACAGGAAGATAAGTACTTCACTGCCTACGCATTATACTTTGCTAAGTTCATCGAAGCGTATCAGAAAAAAGGCATTGGGGTGAGCATGGTGATGCCCCAAAACGAATTCAACTCGGCCCAGGTGTTTCCGAGCTGCACCTGGACGGCCACGGGGTTGGCGCGCTTCGTGGGCTTCCTGGGGCCGCAGATGCAGCAGCGAAAGGTCGATGTGTTTTTCGGGACCATGGAGCGCGCCAAAGAAGCCTTGGTTGACACTGTTTTGCACGATCCGCGCAGCGGCAAATACATCAAGGGTGTTGGTTTTCAGTGGGCGGGCAAAGGGGCCATTGCCGGCATCCACGAGCGCTACCCCAACCTGACGCTGTACCAGTCGGAGCAAGAATGCGGCGACGGCAAAAACGACTGGAAGTACTGCGTGTACACGTGGTCGCTGATGAAGCATTACCTCAGCAGCGGTGCCAATGCCTACATGTACTGGAATATCTCGCTGAAAAAAGGCGGCGTCAGCCGGTGGGGGTGGAGCCAAAACTCGCTGGTCACCGTCGATGAAGCCGCTAAAACCTACCAGTTCAACTACGAATATTACCTGCTCAAGCACCTGAGCCACTACGTGAAGCCCGGTGCCAAACGCCTGACTACCAGCGGCGCTTTCACCAACTTGCTGGCCTTTCAGAACCTCGACAAAAGCGTGGTAGTCGTGGCGCAAAACGACAGCAACCAAGACCGCGTCCTGCGGCTGAAAGTAGGCAAGCAGACGCTGGCGCCCACTCTCAAACCCGACTCGTTTAACACATTGATAATCAAATAATTACATCGAAGGCAACTTTGATGTGGCCCTCTATTCATTCTAACCCAATCCGAATGTTTCTTCCCACCCCTCGCTTGGCAGCCTTGCTGGGCACCACCTTCTTTTACGCGACCCTGAGCTTTTGCACGGCACAAAGCAAGCCTGCGGTACCAACGAAAGCTCCTGCTTCGCAAAACAAACAGGCTGCGCTCACGGCCAACGACGCCAAAATCGATGCGCTCATCAAGAAGATGACGCTGGAAGAAAAGATCGCGATGCTGCATGCCAACTCGGCTTTCGCGGCCGGCGGCATCAAGCGCCTGGGCATTCCCGAAATCATGACTTCCGACGGCCCGCACGGCGTGCGCCCCGAGCAGGGACGCGACTGGAAGGGCGTCAAAGACGCCAACGACGCCGGCACCTACCTGCCCACCAACAACACGCTGGCCTCCACCTGGAATCCGGAGTTGGGCTACGCTTACGGCACGGTACTGGGCAGTGAGGCCGCTTTCCGGGGCAAAGACATTATTTTGGGGCCGGGCATCAACATCGTGCGCGCGCCGTTGAACGGGCGCAACTTCGAGTACCTGAGCGAAGACCCCTACCTCATTTCGAAGATGGTAGTCGGCTACATCAAAGGCGTTCAGGATCAGGGCGTTTCGGCGTGCGTGAAGCATTACGCGGCCAACAACCAGGAAGAGCACCGCAACGACATCGACGTGGACATGAGCGAGCGGGCGCTGCGCGAAATCTACCTGCCAGGCTTCAAAGCCGCCGTGCAGGAAGCGGGCGTGTACACGCTGATGGGCTCGTACAACAAGTTTCGCGGTACCTATGCCACCGAGAACGCTTACCTGATGAATGACATTCTGAAGGGCGAATGGGGTTTCAAAGGCCTGGTTATAAGCGACTGGGGATCCGTGCATAACACCATGAATGCCCTGCGCAACGGCACCGATCTGGAAATGGGCACCGACCTGTCCTTGATGTACGGCAACGTAGACCAGAGCGCAGCCACGGGCGGGCCTTCCGCCAACCGGTCGCTTTACGACCGCTTTTACCTCGCCGATGCCGCCCTGGACGCCGTTAAGAAAGACCCGAAGCTGGTGCCCTTGGTAGACGACAAAGTGCGCCGCATTCTGCGGGTGATGTACGCCACCAATATGCTGGACGGCGCCAAGCGCAAGCCCGGCGCTTACAACACCAAAGAGCACCAGGCCACCGCCTTGAAAGTGGCCGAAGAAGGCATTGTGCTGCTCAAAAACGACGGCATTCTGCCCCTCAAAAAGACGGTGAAAACTATTGCCGTGATCGGCGAAAACGCCACCCGCGAAAATTCCATGGGCGGCGGCAGCTCGCAGCTGAAGGCCAAGTACGAAATCACGCCGTTGCAGGGTCTCAAAACGGAATTAGGCAGCCAGGCAAACATCACCTATGCTCAGGGCTACAAAATTGCACGCAACCAAAAGGCTGACCCACAGATGATTGCCCAAGCCGTTGCGGCTGCCAAAGCCGCCGACGTGGCCATCATCGTGGGCGGCTCGACCCACGGCTACGACTACAGCAAATGGGGCGACAATGCCTACGACGCCGAAGGGTTCGACAAGCCCGACATGAAGATGCCGTTCGGCCAAGACGAACTGATTCAGGCCGTGCTGGCTGCCAACCCCAATACGGTGGTCGTGCTGCTGGGCGGTGGCCCGATTGACGTGTCGGCGTGGGCCGGGCAGGCCAAGGGCATTGTGGAGGCGTGGTATCCCGGCATGGAAGGCGGCAACGCCCTGGCACACATCCTGTTCGGTGATGTAAACCCGTCGGGCAAGCTGCCCTTCACCTTCCCCGTGAAGCTGGAAGACTCGCCTGCCATGAAACTGGGCGAATACCCCAGCACCCCCGGTAACCCGCTGAAGCAGACTTACAAAGACGACATTTTCGTGGGCTACCGCTACTTCGACACCTACAAAGTCGCGCCGCAATTTGCCTTCGGCCACGGCTTGAGCTACACCACCTTCAAATACAGCGGTTTAAGTGTAACGCCGGGCACCAAAAACGCCACCGTAAAGCTGACCGTGACCAACAACGGCAAAACGTCCGGCGCCGAAGTGGTGCAGGTGTATGTGAAGGACGAGCAAGCCGCCGTCAAGCGCCCGGAGAAGGAATTGAAGGCCTTTCAGAAAGTATTCCTAAAACCCGGCGAATCCAAAACGGTGACGATGACGCTGGACACCAATGCGTTCCAGTATTATGACGAAGGCAAAAAGCAGTGGGTACTGGAGCCGGGCAAGTTCGACGTGCTGGTCGGCAGTTCCTCCCGCGATATTCGCCTGACGGGCAACGTAACGCTGTAAGCAACAATTAAGCACGTCACGCTTTTGCGGCGCTCAGCGTGACGTGCTTTTCGGTTTTGACACGCTGTCACCAATTTCTGTCCTTGACTTTAGGTAGATGAATCGACTGCTCCTTGTCTTGTTGCTTCTGATCGCGCTGGCCCAAAGCGTTGTGGCACAAATGCCTAAGCAAAAAAAGCTACTATACGGCGTGGCCTACTACGACGAGTACATGCCCTACGAGCGCCTCGACAAGGACGTGCAGATGATGAAAGCGGCGGGCATCAACGTGGTGCGCATTGCCGAATCGACATGGAGCACGGTGGAACCGCAGGAAGGCGTGTTCGATTTTTCGCACATCGACCGCGTGCTCAACGCCATGCACAAGGCTGATATTCAAGTAATTATTGGTACGCCTACGTACGCCGTGCCCACGTGGCTAGTGCGCAAATACCCGGCGGTGCTGGCTATCACGCCCACTGGGCAAAACCAATATGGTGCGCGGCAAAATATGGACATCACCAATCCTGACTTCCGCCGCCATGCTGAGTTGGTGATTCGGGCGATGCTGGGACACGTCAAAAACCATCCGGCCATCATAGGCTATCAGGTTGATAATGAGACTAAAGCTTACAACACCGTGGGGCCGGCGGTGCAGAAGCTGTTTGTGCAGTACATGCAGACCAAGTACAAATCCCTGGACGTCATCAACAAGGCCTACGGCCTGGATTACTGGAGCAACCGCATCAACAGCTGGGAAGATTTTCCGTCTACGGTGGGCACCATTAACGCCAGCTTGGGCAGCGAATTTTCTAAGTTTCAGCGCCAGCTGGTGACGGATTACCTGGCTTGGCAGGCCGGCATCGTGCGTGAGTACAAGAAGCCGAACCAGTTTATCACCCAGAACTTTGACTTAGATTGGCGGGGCTATTCCTTTGGTATTCAGCCCGATGTGGATCATTTTGCGGCGGCCAAAGCGCTCGACATAGCTGGCATCGACATCTACCATCCCAGCCAGGACCAGCTTACAGGCACCGAAATTTCCTTTGGTGGCGACGTGACGCGCTCCATGAAGGGCGGCCAGAATTACTTGGTGCTGGAAACCGAAGCCCAGGGCTTTCCGCAGTGGGTGCCCTACCCTGGGCAGCTGCGCTTGCAGGCATTCAGCCACTTGGCCTCGGGGGCTAACATGCTGGAATACTGGCATTGGCACTCCATTCACAACTCGGCCGAAACCTACTGGAAGGGCTTGCTCAGCCACGACTTCGAGCCGAACCCAACCTACGACGAAGCCAAAACCATCGGGCAGGATTTCAACCGACTCGGCTCGCATTTGGTTAACCTCCAGAAAACCAACAAGGTAGCTATTCTCTTCAGCAACGAAGCCCTAACGGCTTTTAAGTGGTTCGGGTTTGGCTGGGGTACGCGAGAAACCTACAACGACGTGTTGCGGCCGCTCTACGACGCGCTGTACCGCCAGAACGTGGGCTGCGACTTCGTGGACCCGTCCAGCACCAACCTGGAAAGTTATAAGCTGCTGATTGTGCCTGCTTTATACGCGGCCCCGAATAGCTTGCTGGAGCGAATGAACCGCTTTGTGCAGAACGGCGGCCATGTAGTGTACACGTACAAAAGCGGTTTCTCCGACGAAAACGTGAAGGTGCGCACCACGCGGCAACCGGGCGTTATCACGGAAGCCTGCGGGGTGAGTTTCAGCCAGTTTACCATTCCCGTGAAGGTGGCGTTGAAAGGCGATCCGTATCAGGTAGGCGCTGAAAATAACCGTGTTACGACCTGGATGGAGCTGCTCACACCGACCACGGCAAAGGTGCTGGCCACCTACGATCACCCGGTGTGGGGCAAGTACGCCGCCATCACCGAAAACCGCTACGGCAAGGGCTTGGCTACTTACATAGGCTGCGGAACGAGCACCGCAGTAACGGAAAAGATAGTCGCCGATGCCGTGAAAAAAGCCGATCTCTGGGGCCCTGACCAGGCTATTCGGTTTCCGCTCATCACCAAATCCGGTGTGAATCAGCAGAAGAAAACGGTGCATTATTACTTCAACTACTCTGCCGAGCCGGGCTCGGTGCCGTACCCCTACGGCGCTGGCAAAGAGCTGTTCTCCAACGCTGCCATCGCCAAAAACCAGCAGTTGCAACTGGCGCCCTGGGGCATGCAGATTGTGGAAGAAAAATAAAATGAGCTTTATTGATTATTTACAAGTAATTGATAATCAAATACTTATTATGAAGCCACAATCACGTACTTTCCGTCGCTACTTCCTGATACCCCTTTGCCTTGCGCCGGCTTTTTCGGCTATCGCCCAGACGGCTAAAGTTGAGAAGCAGGCCGACGGAATCGTGATTCACCTGCCCCAGGCAAATGACCAAGCCGTCCGCACCGTTCGGTTGCAGGTGGTGTCGGACAAGATTATGCATGTGCAAGCCAGCCCGTTGGACAGCGTGTCGTCCGACAAAAGCCTGATGGTAGTGGCCCAGACGGGGCCGCGCGCGAAGTGGCAATACAAGGAAAAGAAGGGCCAGGGCGTGATCAGTACGGCTGCGCTGAACGTTACGGTGTCGCTTGCGACGGGCGAACTTGCTTTCACCGATCCGAAGGGCAAAACCATCTTGCAAGAGCGTAAAAACGGCGGCAAGGTTTTCACGCCGGTGGTGGCCGATGGGCAGCAGTTTTACCAAGTGCAACAGGTGTTCGATTCGCCCTCCGGCGAAGGACTGTATGGCCTGGGGCAGCACCAAAACGGCGTGATGAACTACCGTGGCCAGCAAGTGGAGCTAGCCCAGAACAATACCGACGTGGCCGTGCCGTTTCTGCTATCAAGCCGAAACTACGGCATTCTCTGGGATAATTACTCCATCACCAAAGTCGGCGATACGCGTGATTATGAACCGCTTACGACCCTAAAGCTTTATTCGAAAGAAGGCAACGAAGGCTGGCTGACGGCGACCTACTTCAACAAAAACAAGCCCAGCGAAGTAGTGGTGCAACGACCGGAGTCGATCATCAATTACGAGTATTTGGAAGACCAGAAGAACTTCCCGGCCAACGTAAAACTCGGCGACGTGCTGGCAACCTGGGAAGGCAGCATCGAATCGGGCACGACGGGTTTGCACCATTTCCTGCTCAAAAATGCGGGCTACGCAAAGCTGTACATCGGCGGAAAACTGGTGGTCGATAAGTGGCGGCAGGCCTGGAACCCAGGCACTTCGGTGATTGAGTTAAACATGGTCAAAGGCCAGAAATACCCGATCAGGCTGGAGTGGAACCCCGACGGCGGCGAGTCCTACTTAGGGCTAAAATGGCTGAGTCCGCTGCAAGGGCAAAGTGCTCACGAATACGGCTTTAAGTCGGAAGCCAGCCACGACCTGAACTACTATTTCGTGCAGGGCAACACGCCCGATGAGGTCATCAGTGGCTATCGGCAGCTCACGGGACCGGCCCCCATCATGCCGAAATGGGCTATGGGTTTTTGGCAAAGCCGCGAGCGCTACAAGACGCAGGAAGAGATATTGACCACTGCCGCCGAATTTCGCAAACGCCGCATTCCGATCGACAACATCGTACTGGACTGGTCGTACTGGAAGCCCGCCGAGTGGGGCAGCCAAGAGTTTGATCCCAGTCGTTTCCCCGACCCGGTAAGCATGATCAAGACGCTGCATGAGCGCGACAATCTGCACTTCATGATTTCGGTGTGGGCGAAGATTTACGAAGGCATCCCGGTTTATAACGACTTCAACGCCGAGGGCTTCCTGTATAAGCGTAACATCGCTAACCGCACCAAAGATTGGATTGCGCCGGGCTACACGTCCACGTTTTACGACGCCTTCAATCCGCAGGCACGCGCCGCGTTTTGGAACCTGATGAACACCAAGCTGTTCACCAAAGGCATCGACGCGTGGTGGATGGATGCTTCCGAGCCCGACATCTACTCCAACACCAACGTGCAGACGCGCAAGGAGCTGATGACGCCGACTTACTTGGGCTCTTCGACGCAATATTTCAACGGTTTTCCGCTGCAAAACGCGAAGGGGATTTACGAAGGCCAGCGCAAGACCGTCCCCAACCAGCGTGTGTTTCTGCTGACGCGCTCGGGCTACGCTGGTTCGCAACGCTACGCGGCGGCCATCTGGAGCGGCGACATTGGTTCGCGCTGGGAAGACTTTAAGAATCAGATTCCGGCCGGCCTCAACTTTTCCATGGCGGGCATTCCGTACTGGACGACGGACATTGGCGGCTTTGCCGTGGAACGGCGTTATGAAAAACCCAATGCCAAAGACCTGGAAGAGTGGCGCGAATTGAATGCGCGGTGGTACCAGTTTGGCGCTTTCTGCCCACTGTTTCGGGTGCACGGCCAGTTTCCGTACCGCGAGATCTACAACATTGCGCCGGAAACGCATCCGGCTTACCAGAGCATGTTGTATTACAACAAGTTGCGTTACCGCCTTATGCCGTACATCTACTCGCTGGCCGGCCAGACGCACTACCAGAATGCCACCATTATGCGCGGCCTGATGATGGATTTTGGCGGCGACGCAGCCGTGAAAAGCATCGCCGACGAGTTTATGTTTGGCCCTAGCTTGCTCGTGGCGCCCGTTACAGATTATCAGGCGCGCAGTCGCAAGCTCTATTTGCCGGCCGCTACGGGTTGGTTCAACTTTTACAGCGGCGCCTACCACACTGGCGGCCAGTCGATTACTGAAAACGCGCCGTTGGAGCGCATGCCGTTGTTTGTGCGCGAAGGCTCGATCATTCCCTTCGGCCCCGAAATCCAGTACACGACCGAAAAACCCGCCGACCCCATCACGCTGTATGTGTACACGGGCAAGGACGCGCAGTTTTCGCTGTACGAAGACGAAAACGTCAATTACAATTACGAAAAGGGCGCCTCGGCAGTGATTCCCTTTAGCTACAGCGAAAAAGATAAATCCCTCACGATTGGCGAGCGCAAGGGCACCTTCCCCGGCATGCCAACTCAGCGCTCCTTCCGCGTGGTGTGGGTCAGCAAGGACAAACCCACCGCCTTCAACCTTGATGCTGCATCGGGAAATCCGATTCCGTACTCGGGCAGCGCTGTAATCGTCAAGATGGAATAACCGGGTTTCTGTTAAGCTTTACGGAAATAACAATTCGGCGCGCCTACTGGCAACCATCTGATATACAGTGTCTTATAAGACCAAATAAAAAGCTGATCCCCTGTCATTTCTTTAGTAAGAGCAGCTGGAATGTGGGCCATGCCTTGGTTGGGAAACTACACGCTAAGCTTTGCCTCTTGCAATCACTTCTCAACTTTTTTAGTGACTTATACTCAGAAGCTTATAGTCTTACAAGACTAGATTGTCAGCATTTACCTGTCTTTGGAAGAAACTAATCGGTTTAGCTTTGCACCGATGTGGCTTGTTTAGAGTGCGTTTGTGTGTTATCGATGCGTGTAAAAACGTACTTCATCAGCCTCTCCAGGATTTCAATTTATACTTCGTTTACTCGCATGATCAATCGTTTGCCCTTGCTTTTTGCACTCCTTGCTGCCTCACTCTGCTCCACTGCGTCGTTTGCCCAGCAGATTTCAGAAATGGAGGAGACCGCTGCTGCCCCTGCAGTCGACCTGCAGAAGCTAGATCAGACTTATGGCTTTCAGGATCTGAAATTTGAAACCCCTGTTTCGGCAGTCAAGCACTTGGTACTGGTAGAAACCACTGGTCAGACCAAGATTTACCGCCGCACCACCGATTCCAAGGCACTTGGCAATGCGCAAGTAGCTACCCTGCTCTATTTCTTCTACAAAGGCAAGCTTACCAGCGTCCGCCTCACTACGAAAGGCTACACCAACAGCCGGGCGCTGCTCGATCATTTTACGGAGCTTTACGGGACTGGCTTTCAAGCCAACGAGCACACCGAAAAGCGCTCTTGGACGGGCAAAAAAGTTTACTTGGGCTACGAAGAAAGCCCGCTCACCAATGACGCCACCGTGTATTTGTGGAGCACTAAACTGACCAACCAGCGGCGCGCCGACGAGCAGAAAGCAGCTCAAACCGTCACGCCGTCCCACCGAACCATCACCTTACCGCGCCGGTAAGCAGAAGCAGATTCTCCCCGAGCTTTAGTGCCCGGCAAATGCAGAGGCCAATAATTGGCTGAATCCTGCCTTTGCCGGGCACTTTCTGTATTCTACTCATACGTAGCGCAATCCAGTAAACGCTTCGAAGCCGTATAGCAGGCTAATAAATCGCCTAAAAATTTGCCAGAAAAACTACTGCATTTCATTTCCAACTTTAAGAAAATAATATTTACATTTGAAGTTATGCAAACGCCCACATTCGTGTGTAGCAACATTTGATCAAGTGTAACGAAAACAAGAATTTATTTACAACACGCTCATTCACACATCTTTGTATAAAAAACCATATTTATACTCGAGCTAGTACAAATCATTATGCATTGAAACAAGCTTATAATATTTTGAATTTTTCAAATAACAGGCTGATAATTAAAAACGGGAATAGTTTTTGACAACTGAATTTTCATTACCCGAATATTTTTGAATTAATTACCTCTTGCGGAAGCCCAAAAATTGAATAATTCTACGATTAATTGAAGCATGCTGAACCACAACGAAGCCCAACCCTCTCCTAACCGGTTCATTGAAACTGCCCTTATTCTAGTCGTTTTGCTGGGTTTGCTGGGCGAACTCGTTTGCTTCTGGCCAGCAAATGGCTGAGGTGCTCCTTGCAGTATATCAA
This sequence comes from Hymenobacter jejuensis, assembly GCF_006337165.1. Lineage (NCBI taxonomy): Bacteria > Pseudomonadati > Bacteroidota > Cytophagia > Cytophagales > Hymenobacteraceae > Hymenobacter > Hymenobacter jejuensis. The sequence continues at coordinate 3,927,743 of NZ_CP040896.1, read as the reverse complement.
CTTTCATCTTCAAATAATTCGCTATGCAACAAACGGTTACTCTCTCACTCTTCACACACACCTTACAGTCGCGCCCATGAACACTACCGTAAACTTAGCCGCGCTTCGTGCGCACGCAGACGCCATTAAGCAAGTGGACATGAGTAAGTCGGCTGGCCAAAAACGGCTGCAACAGATTGCTACTGAGGTATTTGCTGAGCTGAACAACTGGAACGAAGAGCAATTGCCCGCCAAGCAAGCAGAAGAATATTCTGCCAGCTTCTGGACGCTGGTGCGGCTCTTGCCACAACGCAAGCGTCTGCCTGCCATGGCATTACGCGATCAACTATTGGGCGTGGTTTACCCGCTGCTCAACGCCTAGTAAATTATCGGCCCCACTAAAAAGGCCAGCGGCAGTAGCTAAAACCGGGCTCTGCTGCTGGCCTTTTTCATGCTGCTTATCGGAGCTGGCATGTTTTTCGACGCCGCCCAGCCGACGTACATATGGATGTTGGTGCTGGATAGCTGCTTAAGGAAAACTGGCCGAGCGGAAGCAAACAGAACCCGGCGAAGGAGGCTCATAAAGTGCGTTGGATACGGTACTTTCGTATGCAACGAAGCACGGCTCGCCTTTCGCGCCTCTTGTCCCCCGCATCCGTATGAATCATTTCCCCCCTATGCGGTGAGTTTTCTCACTACTTAGGTGGCAAGCTATCAGCAGAAGGTTAGCACTTGAGTGCTAGCGCCTGCACTCTTTTTATGCGCCCTATTTCATTTGCAAGTAAGATCGTTTTACCTTCTCTTTGAGTTATGAGTCTACCTTTTACCAAGGAGATAACTTACACCAGCAGTGCACTTTGCAACGTAGTCTGCCATCCGGACGGGTACCTTCGTCTGGACTGGAAAAACGCACGTGCTACAAGCGCCGAAGTGCGTGAGACTTACCAGCAAGTGGCGGCGGCTCTCAAGCGCTATGGGCTGCGTAAAATCTTGAGCATCCATGACCATCGGCAGCCCATTCCGTTGGATGTGCAAAAATGGATGACGGACGAATGGATTCCTTCTACCGTACTCGCTACGGGCTGGGCCTATTGCGCGGTAGTGGAAAGCCACCAGCCCCTTACGCGCTTGGCGGTCAAAGCCATTATTTCAGTCAGCTCTCAACAGCTTACTTTTCATTATAGCTCGGCTGTTGAAGAGGGCATCGCTTGGTTGCGAAGCCATAACTAATTCCTGCATTTAGTATTACACCACTCCCGCCGTATTAGCGGGACTCTATCGCCTTTTGTCAATGACTAGCGCTGCCGATACGCTGAACGTATATTTTCACAATTCACTTTGCACCATCCTTTATTGTTCGGGTGGCTACGTCCGCCTCGACTGGACGGACGCCGACGCTACTGCCGCTGACTTAGGCGGCATTTACGAACATACCCTCGCCGCTCTGAAACGGCATCGCACTACCAAATTATTGACCAATCATACGCTTCGCCAACCTATGGCGCCAGAGGTACAGCAGTGGCTAGCGCACGAATGGATTCCGCGGGCCATACGCGAAGCAGGTTATAGCCAATGTGCCATCTTGGAAAGCCAGAAAGAAGCCGGACGTGCCGCGGCCCATGCCGTCGGGGATGCCGTGTTTGGCTTTTTTTCCTTTAAGTATTTCAACACCAGCGCCGAAGCCCATGCGTGGCTAGTTTCCCAAGATTCAGGCACCCTGATACCCAAACACTAGTTTAGCGCCCTATATATAATAATCAGATAATCAATGGGTTGCACTGAACTATCCCCAACTGGGTTTTAGGCCTAAAGCCATTTGCACAGCCGCTGCAATGGCCCTGCGGCCAACCCGTTTACGCTCCCAAGGGTGAGCCAGCAGATAGCAGTCTTCGATAAATTGGGCTACCAAAGTGGGGCCAAGCGTATCGCAAACTGAGCGCGCCAAGAGCTTACGCCAACAATCGGCGTGGCTTCGGCTCCGGCGAATGGCCACGGTAAGCGTATCCTGATCTACTTTTTCTACCTCTACATACATACGCAAAGCCAATCTGTGTAATTCTCCTTCTCCTCATTTTCAGCTTGGTAATTATATACGGGAAAACACAAGGATGTTTGCGAAATGCTATCCGACTTGTTTCCCGGTAACGCGGTATTTATACGCAGGATAGAGTTTGTATGCGTGCTTGGTTCCTCCGCTAGTGAGGCTGTACTGCATTGCTTGCGTACGGTATAGTTATCACTCTATTACCCCTATAAAAAGCAAATATATTTTTTTCTATATATACACAGGACTCACGCAGGCCATCAACTAACTGATAAACAGCCGGTTGCATTGCTATAGGAAAGTGTTTTATACATATGCAAAATACTATATATAATAACGCTTATCATAAAGACGCAGAAGACCGTTACTGGTACGTGTTTGCCTTAAGAAGGTTTCCTGTCCCGTGTAAACCTAACGGGACAACAAATTGCGCCTCGCAAAAGCTAAGCAACTAACACTGCTTCCTCTTTCAGAGCAGAGAGCTGTCCAGCATCGAGTAGCGAAGGCAGTATGGGTGGGCAGGCACTCAATCCACGTTCGCTCAGGAGCTTGCGAATAGCAGGGCACACATGGCAGAGCACTAGGTTCAGCCCTTTGCTAGAGAAATGATAATGGTAGCTCAGCAGCAGTTCGATGGCATCGTCGGGCATCTCTGTTAGTAAGCTACAATCGACGCACACGGCGGGCTTGCCACTACGACTAGCTCGGTAAAGCGCACGCGCCAAGATGGCAAATCCGTTAGCCGTTGAATCAGGGTTGAGAATCAATAAATAGCTCTCAGGAAGTGAAACGCGGAAAACTTGAACCATATCAATAATTTTTTTCCTCTAAGCCTATCCGATTCAAGATAGTTCCAAGATTATTCCTACTATTTCAAAAGCCAGCTTTACGCTTCAGTTTGTTGATTTAGCTGGTAATTGTATAAGGAATCAACTTAGCTCAAGGCTAGCAAAATGCTTAAGCATACTACAGTATGCATGCATAACTTCTTGAATTAGAACCTCAACAGGCAATTTTTGGCACCCAATTACCCTTCACAAAGAATGACTACATTGCCCTAGCATTACTCAGGCAAACCACATGCTCAGCCAGCTAAAGCACAGAGCGGATTGTTAGTTTAATTATATCTGCTTGCAGGCAAACACCCAATTAAAACGATCCTGCGCACCCTTACGCCTGCTACCTCAAAATGCGCCGCTTGGGCATACGCATATGCAGTTGAGCTAACCAAGTATATATCCCGCTTGAGCTTGGCGAACTACGCACAAGCGCCTCAGTAAATAGTGGTATTTTAAGGATTTACAGGCTTTTTTCTGGATTTACGATCTATCTTAGTTTGGCGGCTACGTTAAACAGCCTAATCCCTATTACTCATTCACCCTGTTCTAAACACCACAGCTATGATTACTACCAACCAAACCCGCAACACCGGCAATGGCCAAACCAACGGATCGCGCAAGAGCCTTCGCGGCTTTGCAGCCATGGACCCAGCTCAGCAGCGTCGCATTGCCAGTGAAGGCGGCAAAGCTTCGCACGAAAGCGGTCGGGGTCATCGGTTTACATCAGAAGAAGCACGCGAAGCTGGCCGTAAGGGGGGTCAAGCAAGTCGTGGACGGAGCAACCAGGGCGGTGCCATCCGTTAAGCTACTATGATGTAACGACTGAGCACTTACAACTGCTTAGTCGACACCAAACAAGCCCCCGCGTCCGACGCGGGGGCTTGTTTTATAATCGGGGCCCAGATACAAAGTATTGCCAATCATTATGTTGGCAAAGCCGTATAGCATAGCAGGTTACCGGGAAGGATGAAGTAGTTGGCAAGACCAGTTAATAGATTTTAACGCGCAACACCAATCGACCGTGCAAACTGGTGATTGGCGTTGCGCTGATGCAGCGCCTTATGGTGCTTGCGCTGTTCCAGCGCCCAAGTTGGCTCCCGACCGTAACAAATTCCGCGCTTCAACTCTTACTTCTCAACGGCGCCGGCCAATTTTCCACGAATACAAGCCTGTATGTCTCGAACAATTATTGTCTCTAACCGTCTGCCTACCAAAGTCCAACGGACGGCTTCCGTACTTTCTTTTACCCCCAGCGAAGGTGGTTTGGCCACGGGGTTGGGATCCATTTACAAATCAGATGATAATGTGTGGGTGGGCTGGCCAGGCCTGAGCATTGAGGGCGAAGATGAACAGCAACACGTCGTGGAGCAGCTACACGCCGATAGCATGCGGCCGGTGTTTCTGACCGATGCCGAAATCAAGGGTTTTTACGAAGGCTTCAGCAACGAAACGCTCTGGCCTACTTTCCACTACTTCTCCCAATACGCCGTTTATGACCTAACCCAATGGGAAACCTACCGGGCCGTAAACGAGAAATTCTGCCACGCGGTGCTGGAACTGGCCGGCCCCGATGATACCATCTGGGTGCACGACTACCAGCTGCTGTTGCTGCCCCAGATGCTGCGCAAGGCGCGGCCTGAAAGCAGCATCGGCTTTTTCCTGCACATCCCCTTTCCTTCCTATGAGTTGCTGCGCGTTATTCCGTGGAGCAAAGAATTGTTGGAGGGCATGCTGGGCGCCGATCTCATTGGTTTCCACACCTTTGGCTACATGCGCCATTTTCTGAGCGCCGTCTCGCACCTGCTGGGCGCAACGAGCCAGAACGGCATCGTGGAGCTGGGCAACCGCAGCGTAGTAGTCGACTCGTTTCCGATGGGCATCGACTATGAAAAGTATGCCACTACAGCTGCTTCCGAAGAGGCGGCCGGGCACATCCGACAATACCGCGAGGCGTTGCAGGAAGTGCGCGTGATCCTGTCCATCGACCGCCTCGACTACACGAAGGGGATTGCCGAACGGCTAAAAGCCTACGACTTGCTCCTACAACGGCACCCCGAATGGCGCGGCAAAGTCACGCTGCTGATGGTAGTGGTACCCTCGCGTGATCAGGTAGCTCAATATCAATCGCTTAAGGAGGAAATTGACGAATTGGTCGGCCGCATCAACGCGGCATATAGCAGCATCACCTGGACTCCGATTCAGTATTTCTACCGCTCCTACCCGCTCGAGGAGCTCTCGGCACTATACCGCTTGGCCGATGTAGCCTTGGTAACGCCCATGCGCGACGGTATGAACCTGGTAGCCAAGGAGTTTGTGGCCAGCAAAGAAGGCCAGCAGGGCGTGCTGATCCTGAGTGAGCGGGCCGGCGCGGCCCGTGAACTTTCGGATGCCCTCATCATCAACCCTACCGATACGATTCAACTGGCCGAGGTCATGCACGAGGCCTTGACGATGCCCGAAGAGGAACAAGTGCAGCGCATGGAAAGCATGCAAGCCCTTGTGCGCCAATACAATGTGCATCATTGGGTGGAGCTGTTTATGAATCGCTTGTTCTACAGCAAAAACAAGCAGCTAACTCTGGCCACCGCCGCGTTTAGTGCGCAGGATCAGCAACAGATGCGCGCAGAATACGCGCAGGCAACCAACCGACTGCTGTTGCTGGATTACGATGGCACACTGGCCGCTTTCACCCGCGACCCGCAACGCGCAAAGCCGGACGCCGATCTGCTCGACTTACTGCGCCAGCTCAGCGCCGATGAGCGCAACCGGGTGGTCGTGATCAGTGGCCGCGACCGCGCTACTTTGCAGCAATGGCTGGGCGATTTGTCTATCGATTTTATTGCCGAGCACGGCGTGTGGCTGAAGGCAAAAGAAGGCGACTGGACCTTATTTCAGCCTTTGCGCAGCGATTGGAAGCGTGAAATTCGCCCGATTCTGGAGTTGAGCGTGGGCCGCACGACGGGCGCTTTCATCGAGGAAAAAGACTTTTCCCTGGTCTGGCACTACCGCCGCGTCGATCCGGAGTTGGGCGCCACGCGGGCGCGAGAGTTGGTTAATCACCTCAACTTCCTGGCCAGCAACACCGATTTGCAGGTGCTGGAAGGCAACAAGGTGATCGAGATCAAGAATGCGGGCATCAACAAAGGGGCAGCGGCTACGCGCTGGCTATCCACGTACGAGCCCGATTTCATCCTGGCCATCGGCGATGACCGCACCGACGAAGATACCTTCGGGGCCATGCCGCCCGAAGCCTACACCGTGAAGGTAGGCAGCACCTGGCGCTCGCTGGCACGCTTCCACATCGACACGCACGAAGATGCGCGGCGTCTACTGCGGAGCTTGCTATAGAAACACAGCCACGGCCTGCGTACTGCACGTCGGTCTTATAAGCAACAAGCCCTTTTCTTACTGCACATAACATGCTGTAGGAAAAGGGCTTGTTGCATTATCGGGGCTTACTTTAATTCTGTATACAGAATTTACCTATCAAGTATAAATACTTATCAGTCAAATATTTACACAAAATTCGGGGTGTCCAGCTTTTTAGCGATGCGGTAGGCGGCATTTACGAGACCTACGTGGCTATAGGCCTGCGGAAAATTGCCCCACTGGCTGCCGGTGCGCGCGTCCACGTCCTCGCTGAGCAGGCCGAGGTGGTTGGTGTACGTAATCAGCTTTTCAAATTCCCGGATTGCGTCGGCTACGCGGCCTACGCAGGCTAGCGCCTCCACGTACCAGAAAGAGCAGATGAGAAACGTGGTTTCGGGCGTGCCAAAGTCGTCGGCGTGGCGATAGCGGTAGAACAGACCTTCGGGCGTTTTTAGCTCTTTTTCAAGGGCTTCTAAGTGGGTGTTGGCCACATCGGAGGCTGGGTCGAGGTAGCCCATCATGATGAGCTGAATGGTGCTGGCGTCGAGGTGCGGCGAACCAATGGCGTTGGTATAGGCACCGCGCTTAGGGTCGAAGCAATCCTCGATTTTCTGGGCTGACTCCCGAATCAGTTCGTTGGCCAAGGCTTCCATTTCGGGGTTGCGCAGGCTGCGCGCCACTTTGCGGGCGGCGTTGCTACCGGCCCAATGGAACAGGTAGGTGTAGCAGTGGTACTGCGCGATGTTGCGAAACTCCCACAAACCGGCATCCGGAATATTCATGGTCGCCTTGATCATGTTGAGGGCTTCGGCGAGCAGCTTCTCGGGGTTGGCGCGCTCGGGGTTTACAAAGCGCTTGTCGACGTAGAGGGGCAAGAGGGCCACCAATACTTGTCCGTACACGTCGTTTTGGATGTGCGTGTAGGCATCGTTGCCGATGCGCACGGGCTTGTTGCCGCGGTAGCCCTCCAAGTGATCCAGCTCTTTCTCAATGAGTTCGGAGGTACCGCTGATGCCGTAAAGCGGCTGGTACTTGTCGTGGATTTTGGCGGAAATGTTGGCGATGTAGTGAAAGTATCGCTCCAGCTCCTCGAAGTGGCCGATGTTGTTGAAGGCCGTGAGAATATAGTACGTATCGCGCATCCAGCAGAAGCGGTAGTCCCAGTTGCGGCCGCTGCCGGGCGCTTCGGGCAACGACGTAGTGGTGGCCGCAATGATGGCGCCCGTGTCTTCGTACTGGTGGATTTTGAGGGCCAGCGCCGAGCGTATCACCTGCGTCTGGTAGAAGTTGCTGATGCTCGTGCTTTTCACCCACCGCAGCCAATACTGAACGGTTTCGCGCAGAAAACGCTCGGCCGTGCTATCCAGAGGAGCCTCCAGCGGCGCCCCATAAGTCATAACGAGGTAGCGCGTTTCATTCAGGACAAATGACTGCCTATCAAGCACATAGGTCAGCGGAATGTCCGTTGTCAGCCGCACTTCTTCTTCCAGCCCCAGAAACGCGATGTGGTTGGAGCTGCGCCGGCGGCTGAGCTGAATTTTTCCGTAATCGCCCACCGGGTTACAGGTAACGCAGATAACCGGCTCACCAGCAAGGGGTTCCACCTTCCGAATAAACATCAGGGGCTTGTAGTAGCGGTCGTACTGCGGGAAGCGCGGGGCAAAATCCGTGACGCGGTAGCGGCCAGTGGCGCACTCTACTTCGGTGCACAGCACGTTGGTGTTTTCGAGGTAGTACTGGTGCGTCGAAAAGTCGCCCACGGCGGGTTTGATGCTGTATTCGCCGCCCTTCTCGGTATCGAGCAGGCTACCGAACACGAAGCTGCTGTCGAAGCGCGGCCAGCACAGCCACGAAACGGAGGTATCTTTCTTAATGAGAGCCAGATAAGCGCAGTTGCCAATCAAGCCCATGTCGTAGGTATGCTTGATGTTCAGGTCGGGATGTGTACTCATTTGCCAAGGAGAATTCGGGTTTCCAGCCGAACCGTTCGGTGCGGTTTTCAGCAAGTGTACCCTATTGGCAATGCCTGGGTTGCCTTGCCCTGGCACAAGGCTCTCTGGCAGCCAGCATGTTCGCCCACGGCTTATGCATGCTGCGAGCCCTCTCACTCTTATAAGCAACTAATTGATAATCAGCATATTATATGCATATAAAATATTAATTAACCAACACCGACATTCCGCTTCTTTAGGCAAATACGCAGCGTTGAGAAGCCCATATTTTCTCCGATCAACAGAATCCGGCTCGCAACAAGGGGCTACTGATCAGGGCATTGCCCGACGCGAATGGATGAGGTATTTTTTTGCCCCGAATAGTACTTTTCCTTTTCCTGCGAGCTTTGCAGCGCCTAACTTTGCCAGCTTAAGCCGATCTGGATAATCGGTTGCTGGTTGCTCACTATTGACTTTGCTTGTTGCGTGCGCTATTTCTCGGGTTTTCGCGGTGGTGTTGGGGTTGCGCTGGTCTGGCTCCTTTGGTTGGGTTTAACTTCGTCAGCAGCGGCTCAGATGCCCGGCAAAATGCCTCTGCTGCGCGATTTGGTGCTTCGCACCGACACCTCCAACTACGCGCTTAGCCGCAACACCATCGCCGTGCAGGGCGAACCGAACCTTTACTTCTACTACCGGCAGGAAGACGAAACTGCCGAGGTGCTGGCTTACCCGATCGCCTTCGATCCGCGAAATCCGCTGCGCCTCACCCGCTCCGCCGATTTTGTGATGGTGGACTCGATGACGGCCGTTGATGGGCATTACCGCGCCAAAATTCGCTTTAAAGAACTCACGGCGGCCCGGTTTCTTAAGCTCACGTTTGCCCAAAATGCCGACAGCGCCGGGCGGTTGCTCACGCGTACGCAAGTCGTTAATTTACTGCCGGTTACGCGCACTACCATCGCCTTTAAGCCTACCGATACGGAACTGTATGTAGGCGAAGAAAAGGTATTCGAAATCAGCAGCAACAACCCCAAAAACGTGCGCGTGTCCAGCGACTGGACCAAGGGCCAGGATATCGACTACCGCCTCACGCAGGAAAACGGCGTGCTGCATCTGCATGTGCTGCCCAACGCCCTCGGCAACCGCGTGCTCACGCTGCGCCCCCAAACCGAGCGCCCCTTCCTGATTGAAAACGGCCGCCGGGTGAGCTACGCGCTGGCGCCGGTCCGGCAGGAGTTTACGGTGAAAGCTAGCCGGTTGCGCTTTTTGAGCGTCGACAAAAAAGAGGTGACCCTCGACGATGCCGCCCGGCGCCGCGGCGTGGAAATCATCCTGGACAACGGCCGCACCTTCGACCTAAAGCACACGTACCGCGTTGAAGATCAAGAAGAAGCGGGTGGCGCCCTGATGGCCGAGCTGTTTACGCGCCAGTACCTCACCAACGACCGCGTGCTGTGCTGGCTGCGCGTATACAACACTCACCGCCAAACCGAGGGCTACCTTTACATCAAGGAAAACGACCTGCCCAAATACATCACCAACTTCAATATTTCGCCCAAAACAACGGTTTCGGCCGTGAGCGTGCGGCATCGCGGCGGCGACTGGAGCACCAACCTGGCCGTGAACCCCGGCGAAACCGTGGACGTGCGCCTCGAAGGCGAATCGTTGCAGCGGGCCCGCTTTCATTTCGAAGATCTGGCGGTGGTGCCCTCCGACTCGTCGGTGCGCTCGGATGCGGCGGTGGTGTACCGCGTCCAGATTCCGGTGACCATCGACAAGAAGCGCATTACCATTTTCAACGCGGGCCAGCCGACGGGGTATAACCTCAGCGTGAAGGAGTTCCAGCGCCCCCACCCTCTCGATTTTGTGGCCGTCAACTTCGGCGAAGGCGCCCGCACCATCAACCGCCTCAACGGGCCGGTACTCTACAACCGCGTCATCAGCGACGTCGTGTTCAGCTTCAACAGCAACGGCATCGACACCGAAAACCAGCTCTACGGCAAGCAATACCTGACCTTCGACATCCGCACCCAAAACAGCAAGGGCGAGCTGATTGAGATGCGCACCGTCGACAACATTGTGGTGTGCCCCGGCGACAATTCGGTGCGCGCGGCTTTCTACCAAGACAAGCAGTGCCAGGTCGGCAACATCAGCCTCAACAACCTGCTCAACTCGCGCAAAACCTACGATCTGGACGACTGGAGCACGATTATCATCACCGTAAAGCATAACCAGGGCCAATACCAGGAGCCTGGCTTCACCCAAAAGCTGGAGCTGGTACTGCGGCGGCGCGTCAAGTTCGACATCGACGTCAGCTTTCCCGGCGGCTTGCTCACCAAGTACAAAGGCGAGCCGAGCTACACCTCATTCGGGGGCATTTCGCTGGCCATGCTGGGGCAGCTCAGCTTTTATCACCCTGAAAAAATCAACCGCCTGCGGCCCTACAAAGTCGGGGCGGGCTTTGTGGCCCTCAACGCTTTCGACCTGAGCAAAACCGGCGGCAACCGCGACTTAGGCATTGTGGTGCTGGGCTCCATCTACCCTACCCGCCGCGACGCCAAGCTTACTTTTCCGCTCTACCTGGGCGGCGGGTATTTGCTCTCCACGGGCCGGCCTTTCTTCCTCTTGGGACCAGGCATTGGGGTAAGATTGTAATTATTTAATAATCAAATTGTTACGCAAAACAGCCAGATCAGTAGGTCTGGCTGTTTTGCGTAACTACTTCGCTTTTTTCCCGTCTTCCTTGTCCTTCTTCAGCGTAATTTCGATGCTGACGATGGTGCCGCGGCCGGGGCGCGAATCGATGGTGAGCGTGCCGCCGAGCAGGTCGACGCGGTTGCGGATGCCGGCCAGCCCGATGCCGCGCATGGGCACGTCTTCTCGCACCTCAAAGCCCACGCCGTCGTCTTCGACGGAAATGAGCACTTGGTGGTCTTCGTGTACCACGTGCACAAACACTTCCTTGGCCTGGGCGTGCTTCATGATGTTGTTGAGCAGCTCCTGCACCATGCGGTAAATGGCCGTTTCGACCAGCTTGGGGCGCTTTTTACTCAGGCCCACCAAGTGCAGGTGCACGTCGAGGCTGGTTTTCGGAATGCGCTTTACCAACTCCTGGAGCCCGCTTTTCAGACCGAAATCTTCCAGCACGCCCGGCGTCAGCTCGAAGGAAATGTTGCGCGTGGCCGTGATGGCTTCTTCCAGCAGCGCCAGGGCCGCTGTGTGCTTCTGGATGTTGGAGGAATGGTTTTCGATGTGGAGCTTGGTGGCGTACAGCAGTTGGCCTACGCCGTTGTGCAACGCCTCTGAAATACGCTTACGCTCAGCCTCTTGCGTGCTCATGATAGCCGACAGCACTTCCTGCTGCTGGCGCAGCTTGAGGCGCGTGTTCTCCTCTTCCATGCGGTTGCGCTCGGTCACGTCGCGGATGGTGATGAGCGTACCGGTTACCGCGTCGTCCTGCCCTTTCAGAGGCGTCAGGAAGGCATCGAAAAATCCCGGCCGGTGGTGGAAGCGGTACCCCAGCATCTGCACTTCTTCGCCAGCCATCACGCGTTGCATGAGCACGCGGCCTTCGGGGGTATTGAGGTGTGGATAGACGTCGTACACGCTTTGCCCCAGCGCCTGCTCTTCCGACAAGTTGGAAAACGACGCGGCTACGCGGTTCCAGGCCGTGATGCGGGCCTCACAGTCGAGCGCTACCAGGGCGTCGATGCTGTTGTCGAGCAGGCTGCGCGAAAACTCTTTTTCTTCGCGCAGGTGGTAGCGGGAGATTTCCGAATCGGTGATGTCGATGGAAAACAGCACGCCCCACCCCTTTTGCTCGTCGAAGAAGCCGAAGTTCTGGTAGAAAGCATTGTACCCGTTGAGGTCGTAGTGGCCGATGAAGGTGACCGGCTCGCCGCCCAGCAAGGCTCGCATGGGCTCCGTAAGCATCGGGAACGCCTCGTAAATGTTGGCTCCTCGGGCTTCGTTGTCGTGGCTGCCCATGCGCTGCAACCCGGCGCCCGACATTTCCAGTATTTCGCCCTGCGGCGACAGGCGCAGCAGCACCACCGGCAGGTTTTGCAAAATGCGCCCCAGCAAGCGGTGTTGGTAGCGCAGGTCTTCCTCGGCCTCGCGCTGATCGGTTTCGTCGCGCATCAGGCCCGTAAACCGGACGGGCTTGTTGGCTTCGTCGTAAAAAACCTTCCCCCGCGCCGACACGAAGTGTACCGATCCGTCGGGCCACAGCACGCGGTAGTCTAGCTCGAAGGGCGTGCGCTGCTTGATGGAGCGTTGAAAGGCGTGGGTAACGGTTGGCAAATCGTCGGGGTGAATGGCCTGCTGCAACACGTCGAATGGCACCGGCCCCGGCCCCAACGCTAACCCAAAGCTCGCTTGAGCGCGCTCGTCCCACCGCAACTCGTCGGAGCTGAACTCCCACGACCACACGCCAGAATTAGAGGCCTCCAAGGCGAGTCGCAGGCCTTCTTCGCTTGCTTGGCGGAGCTGGCGCTCGCGTTTTTGGGCCGTTACGTTGCGCCACACCATGTGAATGAGGATTTCTTCGTCGACGTCCTGAATCAGCGTAATCACCGACTCCACCCAGATTTCCTCACCCGAACTGCGGTGCATCAGGACTTCGCAGCGCTCCGAACCGACTTCTTTAGCCCGCTGGATGCTTTCCTGAAATAACACCTTGGTTTTCATACCGTTAGGTTGCACTACCGGACAATGCGCCCAGGCCGGCTGCCCGATGATGTGACTTTTGTCGGAGGTGCCTAGCAGATGCATGGCTGCGTCGTTGCAGTCGATGTAGCGCTCGTTGCGCAGCAGCACCACCGCGTCGTTACTCTGCTCGAAAAGGCGGCGAAACCGCGCTTCGCTGGCTCGCAGGTCTTCGGTGGCTTTGCGACGGGCCGTGATGTCGATGACTGCCACCCGGCAGTGCTGCGAAGGCCGTTCGGCATCGAAGCCAGGGGTAGCCAGGGCTTCGAGCTGGGCGAAAAAGCTCTTGCCGTCTTCGCGCAGCATTTCCACTTCGCAGGTCTGGCGGTGGTCAGCCGTGAGCGCTTTGGTCAGGAACAGATTGAACAGCAACCGATGATCGGGCGCCACAAACAACGCAAACCGGCGCCCTTGCAGGCGTTGGCGCACGGTGCCCAACTGCTGGCTGGCGCAGATGTTGAGCTGCTGGATCAGGCCGTGGGCGTCGAGGGTGAAGTAGCCCACGGGCGCAAAGTCATAGAGATCAACGTATTGCACGCGCAGGACTTCGGTTTCGGCCTGGGCCCGCAGCAACTCTTCGTACTGCATTTCCAGCTCAATCTGGTGCACCTGCAACTCCTGCACGAGGCGCTGCACGTCCATCGACGAGTGCTCGACGTCCACAACCTGCGTCACGAGGTGCCGGCGCCGGTCGGCACGGGCGCGGAGCTGCTCCAGCGCGTCGTGCAACGAGGTAGACGATTCGGAATGGGACTCGCTCATGCCACTGGGCTCTAGAATCAAAAGGGACGGCAGGCCAAGCCTGCCCGCATAGTCAGCACAACGACCACGCCCGCAGCTAATGCGCTGCGCGCGCGATTACTCCGGCCTCGACGCGGCCGGCTTTGGAGCCTGCTCCTCTACGCCGATCAGCAGGCGATTGGTTTTCTGGCCGTCGCTGGTGATGCGGCGCCCGTGAATGCGCAGCGAACGCGTGCTTTGGCCGTTCGGCGTTAGCTCAAGCAAAGCATCGTCGAACGATTGGTTTTCGGCCTGTAGCAGCTGCACCAGCTTACGGTGCAGCGCCGGCTGGTTCCAGATGCCGTCGCTGAGCTCCGAGAGCGGCTGGCCTTTTATTTTGTCCAGCTCCACGGCAAAGGTTTCGGTGAACGCATGGCTGGCGGTGAGGATGCGCAGCTGGGCATCGAGCACCAGCATGGGCTCGCGCACCGACTCAACGATGCTTTCGGCCATGGCGGTGCTGACGGTCAGTTGCTCTTCCAAGTTCTTTAGCTCCGTGATTTCGGTGAACGTGATCACGGCCCCGCTGATGTAGTTGTCGAGGGTGCGGTAGGGCAGAATGCGCATCACAAACCACTCGCCGCGTGTGGTCTGGATGTTGGTCTCCACGGGCACCAGGCGATCGATCACCAAGCGCACGTCCTCCATTAGCTGTTCGTGGCGCAGGTTGCTGGCGAAGTGCGTAATCGAGCGCCCTACGTCGGTAGGCAGCAGATTGATGATGCGACTCATACTAGGGGTGAATCGCTTGATAATCAGTTCGTTATCTAGGAAAACCGTTGCGATCTCGGTGGCGTCCAGCAGGTTTTTCATGTCGTTGGCGGCCTGCGAAAGCTCTTCGGTTTTGCTCAGGTACTGCATGTTCAGGGTCATGAGCTCCTCGTTGAGGCTCTGCATTTCCTCTTTGTTGGTCATGGCCTCCTCGTTGGTGCTTTGCAGCTCCTCGTTGGCGCTTTGCAGCTCTTCGTTGGTGCTTTTGAGCTCCTCCAGGCTCGACTCCATTTCCTCGACGGTCGTCTGGAGGCGGTGCTTGGTGTATTGCAGCTCTTTTTCGAGGGCCGCAATAACGGCGTCGCGGCTCAGCTCCGACGACAGCCCGGCTTTGCCCAAGCGCACTTTGGTAGGCGTGGGCATGTCTTCGAAAGCCACCAGCAGCATACCGGCCAGCTGCTCGGGCTCGTCGAGGTACTTGGCCGTGAGGCGCAGCAGCTGAACGCCCCCTTCGGTCTTGACTTTCACGTTTTCAACCACCGCGTCGCTCCGGTCAGTGAGGGCGTTGTGCACCACGGCGCTCAGCTGGTAGGTAAGGTCTTCGCGGGCCATGTCGAAGAGGTTCATGCTGCCCATGCCGGGTGCCGGATCGAGGTATTTGCCGGTCCGGCCGTTGATGTACAGCACGTCGCCTTTGGCGTTGATGACCACTGCTGGCGGCGTAAACTCACGCAGCAGCACGCGCTGCACCAGCGAAGCAAATGGGCCTTCTTTACGGGCAGCAGGGTTCATATTGTGGGCAGAGTGAACGGGTACTTCCTGAAGGCGACCCAGGGCAAACGGAAAATTGATAAGGCGAGCCATGGACGAGCTGCCTTCGATGCGGCGCGAGAGCTTCCACTTAACGTCCAGGGGCTGAAACAAATCCTGGTAGCCGGTCAGGTTTTCCGAAGGCCCCAGCAACAGCACGGCTCCCGGATTGAGGGCGTAATGAAAAATCGGGATCAGGTTGCGCTGCAACTCCGCCGACAGGTAGATCAGCAGGTTGCGGCACACCAGCAGGTCGAGCTTGGTGAACGGGGCGTCTTTATTGAGGTTGTGCACGGCAAAAATGACCACGTCGCGCACTTCCTTCCGGATTTGGTAGCCCGCATCGACCTTCACAAAAAACCGCTGCAAGCGCTCCTGGTTGACGTCGGCTACGATGTTTTCGCCGTACACGCCGGCCCGCGCAAACTCGATGCCTTCGGGGTTGATGTCGGTAGCGAAGATCTGGATTTTCAGGTACTTCAGCGGATCGACGCTGTCGAGGCATTCCATCAGCGTCATGGCCACGGAATAAGCTTCCTCGCCCGTCGAGCAGCCGGGCGTCCAGACGCGGATGGTGCTGTCGATGGGCTTTTCCTGGATCACGGGCCACAGCCGCTTCTTGAGTGCCTCGTACGCTTCCTGGTCGCGGAAAAACTTCGTGACGCCGATCAGCAGCTCCTTAAACAGCAGATCCACCTCTTCGGGGTTTTCCTGTAGGTAGCGCACGTAATGCGTAAACTCCTTGATCTGGTGAGAGTTCATGCGCCGCTCGATGCGCCGGAACACGGTATTGCGCTTGTAAAACGAGAAGTCGTGCCCGGTGCGGCTCCGAATCAGGATAAAGATTTTCTGGAGGGCGTGGGCGGGCTTGGAGGCCGACTCGGCCACTTCGCGGCGCGGCCGGTTCATCACCGGTATTTTGAGGTATTCGATGAGCTTGGCGGGCAGCTGCTCGGCGGGCAGCACATAATCGACAAACTCGGTGGCGATGGCCGAGCGCGGCATCGAGTCGTACTCGGCCGTTTCGGGGGCTTGCACCATCACCATCCCGAAGTTTTCCATCACCATTTTCAGCCCGATGGTGCCGTCGGTGCCCAGGCCCGAGAAGATTATGCACACGGCCCGCTCGCGGGCATCTTTGGCCAGGTTTTGCAGGAAAAAATCGATGGGCAGGCGGCGGCCCCGCGGCTGCGTGGGCGTAAACAGCAACAGCGTGCCGTGCAGCATGCTCATGTCGCGGTCAGGCGGAATCACGTACACATGATTGGGCTGCACTTTGAGGCCGTCTTCGGCCTGCAACACGGGCATGGGCGTGAAGTACTGAATGACCTGCGTGAGCTCACCCTGCTGGTCGGGGCTCTGGTGCGTGACCACTACGAAGGCCATGTCGGGATCGGCAGGCATGTTGCGAAAAAACCGCTCTAACCCTTCGATCGAGCCCGCCGAGCCACCCAGACACACCACCGGAAACTTATCCGACGGGTCTTCCTGCCGCTGGGCTTCGCGCAGTTGTATCGGCGACACCATCGCATCAACGGGCATCGCGTCTCCGTCCGTCAGAAGAATGGGCTCCTCCGGCTCAGGAAGCTGATCGGGAGACATATGATCGAGTGGGCTCATGGGGTGGGGTAAAAGGCCTTGTGCATGCCGCTGCGCAGGACTATCGTAAAGCAAAACAAGAGGCCGCAAGTATTAATTCGGCACCTATTAAAGTAAACTATTCATTATCAATAACATACAGTTATATTCAAACCAGATCGGCAGGAAACCGCCTCTCTAAAGCAGCACGGCCGGCACTGGTAAAGCTCCTAAGGATTTTTGAGCGAATGGGCATTCGCGCGTTTCCCCTCGGTTTTTCTATTAAAAATACCTTTAAATAACGGGCTTTGGGCAACAAATATGTGATTAATACGGAGCCCCATTCGTAGCCCCGACGGTGCTGCTTGCCGTAGATATTCTCAGGCACGAACGCTGGTCGGCTTGCTTGCGGGCCAGGGTTCGCATTCTTCCTCTCTGATCGTGGACAACCGCCAACACCTTATCGTCATCGGTGCATCGGCGGGCGGCATGCCTGCTTTGTGTTGCCTCGTCGAGCAGCTGCCCGCCGACTTGCCCGCCGCGGTGCTGGTCGTGCAGCATTTTGCGCCCGACTCATCGGGCGAGCACTTGGTGCAACGCCTGGCACGGCATACCAAGCTGCGCTGCATTCTGCCCCACGACGGCGAGCCCATCGAAGCGGGTTGCTTGTATCTGGCCCCACCCGACCGGCACCTGCTCGTGAAAGAACAGCATCTGCTTGTTACGAAAGGGCCGCGCGAAAATCATTTCCGCCCCTCGGCCGACGCGCTATTTCGTTCAGCATCAGTATATTATAACACGTCCGTTATTGGCATCGTTCTGACCGGCATGTTGCACGACGGCACAGCCGGGCTGGAGTTTATCAAGCGTTCCGGCGGGCGGGCCGTGGTGCAGGACCCTATGGAGGCCGAGTTTCCGAGCATGCCGGAAAGTGCGCTGCACAACGTGCCCATCGATTATGTGGTGCCGTTATCGGAGATGGGACATTTGCTGCAGCGCTTGGTTCAGATGCCAATACTCAACGGCAGGACCATTCCGGAAGACATTAAACTAGAGGCCGCCATTGCGGAAAGAGTTGTGGGCACTACACAGGACGTAAGTAAAATCGGCAAACTGATGCCCATGACCTGCCCCGACTGTGGAGGCACTTTGTGGGAGATTAAGCAAGGCAAAGTGCTGCGCTACCGCTGTCACACTGGCCACGCTTTCACCGCCGACTCGCTCTACAAGCTCACGCAGGAAAGCCTGGAAGAGAGCTTGTGGGTGGCGCTGCGCATGATGGAAGAGCGCAAAAACCTGCTCATCAGCATGGCCAGCCGCGGCGAAGGCCCGTACGCCGTGCAGCAGGAAGAGCGCATCGAGGAAATCAAAGTGCACATCAACCGCCTGCGCGAGTTTTTGCTTAGTAGCACGCCTCCACCCCGCACCAGCCACGAGCACGGCAGCCAAGTGGCAGCTGCCCCGGACAATCAGTAGCCCCGGCTTTGGGCTTTAGTACTCGCAAGAGTTCTGGCCCGACAATACACTCTTACCTCAGCTATAGCGTTGAGCTTCAGCACAATTTCAGTGTTTTACACTAGGCATTTTCCGTAGAAATCGGAGTGTAAGGAGGCCTGCTTTATCGTTTAAAAGCCTGAATATGCGCTTGCCCTTGCGGGCAAGCGTTTTTGTCTGCTTTCCGGCGATTTGAGCTACTCCTTATGGCTTGCATTTCCACTCCCATGCCGCTTTCCCTTGGCCGGGCGTTGCTGCTCGACCTGCTGCCCGCTAAGGCCCCCGAGCCGCGGAGCGCACCCTCGCCCCAGCACTCGGCCGCGGACGAAGCTACCCCCGCAATAGGGGCGAAAAGCAGCTTTCCGGCATTGCACTTCGTGCTGCGGCAGTCGCCCGACGACACCTCGCATTATCACTTGGCCATCTTCGAGCAGTCGGAGTGCTTGGCGCACTGGCTGCTTTCAGGCTACGGCAGGCGCCTGCTCAATCCGCAGGAGCAGGCGTTGCTGATCGAAGCGCCCGAACATCTCCAGCTTCCTGCCCATGAGCTTGATAGCGGCACGTGCCAGCTTACAGGCAGCCGGCAAGGCTACCCAGCGGCTGTGTTGAATCACGGCCTACATACCGGGCGGCTTCACCTGCTGCTGCAAGGCCGTACGCTCAACAAAGGGTTTACTCTCATGCGCCTAAGCTCGGGCAGCCACAGTTGGCTGATGCAGGCGGCCTGCTTCCCCAATGTTGCGCCCTTAGGCGATGCCTGAAGAGGCAAACCCAGCTATTGCACACGCAGCAAGCATGCCCGAAATGCTGGGCTTACTCGGCGGCAGAAACACTGCTGAGAATAAGACAAAAAACGGGGCAAAAACCATTAATAGTCCAGTTTATATTCAGCTAACTCCTTGATTAGCTTAGAGTTTCTGCGTAACTTATACTTCCGCTGCTACTGACAATTTTGGCTTAGTGTGCTGCATCAGAGCGGGCGGCAATGCCGGCGTTTTTCGGTACGTGCTTACAGCTTTCACGCTGCTCAACTTTCATCAGCTGTATGAACACTTCCGCCTTCGACCCCCCGCGGCAACCCTCCTCCGAACTGCGCTTCACGCTATTCAACCCGGACGGCGCGGACATCCCGCAGATGGCGCGCGAGCTGAACCGGCGCCCCGAATTGCCGCGGCCGCATTTGCTCGTCGACTGCTCCCGGCTGCAGTGCGTGCGCCAATATGGGGTGAGCCATTTTGTGTCGCAACTGTTGCTGCTGCACCAGGCCGGGGCTTACATCGTGCTCCGCAACGTCGATCCGGTACTGATGCGCTGCTTGGAGCTGCTCAAGGTCAGCCACTTGTTTCATGCCTCGCTTGGCGCGCCCACTGAAGCGTAAAAGGATTATCTTATTATAAGTATTTGATAGTCAATTATTTATATAAAACCAATTATTGTATACCTCTCTGTACTAGTGTCAAATGCGGAGGCCTTTTACGTATTCTTCCAAAGTAAAATTCCGTAGTATTCACGGTGTGCTAGCCCTCCGTAATGGCGATCTTTGTAGTGAGACGGCTTCTCAAGTAGCAGAAACGCAGCAGGAGCATTTCTGTCTGCACCTTGGGGAAGCTGACTACGCTATAATTGCAATAGCCTATTCTCCTGCATTTACTTATCGGAGCCGGGCCTGTAGGGTTGCGGCGTGATTGGTTGCCCCGGCCCCGCGTGTCTCGCGCGGGGCCGGGGTTTTTTATGCTGGTACGGTCGCTGGTCGCTGCCGCTGCCAAGGCTCTTTTGGCGTACCCCGATCTTCTCCTGCATGAGCAGGTCAGAATCCGGCAGCGGGCATCCGTAAAAATGCGTAAATATCTGTATTACAGAACATTTACTTAATTTTTACACCACTATTTAGGCGGCATTTTCGTTAAAGGCACAGGTTTAATTTTCCACCCTCAACCCTTACAACAATGCCAAACAGAAGCGCACGTGGCGGCACTTCGGAGCAGCATTCCGAAGCCGGCAAAAAGGGAGCAGAAGCTCGCAACAGCACCAGCAAAACTGGGGGCATGCCCAATTCTGGCAACATGGCCAACACTGGCAAAATGCCCAACACCGGTAAACAAAGCGGTGGTGCCTCTTCTCCTGATCAGCACACCGTAGCTGGCAAAAAAGGCAGCAAAAAATAGTCGGAGGGCGGCCTGCCCAGCGGCAGGCCGCCCTCGGAACAGCTTGCCTTTCGACCTTTCTTTTGTCCGCAGCGCAACATCCCCGGGCCGGCTGGCGCGGGGATGTTTTTGTTTGGGCAGCGCGGTACGGCAGCATTTTTTGCCGGAGCCACGTAAGCTAGTCCCGAACGCGCCACCCCATGCCAGGCGCGTCCGTACGTTGTTCGAGTATGCCTGCTTCTACTACCGTTTCGCCAGCGCCCCTTGTTTCGCCCTGGGCACCTCTGAAGGAGGGATTTTTCCGGATGCTCTGGATTGCTTCCTTCGTCTCCAACATCGGCACCTGGATGCAGAACGTGGGCGCCGTGTGGCTGATGACCCACCTGACCAACTCCACGGTGCTGGTAGCCCTGATGCAAACGGCTTCGGCCCTGCCCATCTTCCTGCTTAGCCTGCCCGCCGGCGCCCTCGCCGACCTCGTAGACCGGCGCAAGTTTCTGCTCATCACCCAAACCTGGATGGGCGTGGTCGCGCTTGTGCTGGCCGCCGTAACGCTGCTGGGTCACATCTCGCCCTGGGGCCTGCTTTTCCTGACCTTCACCCTGGACATCGGCGGGGCGCTCAATAACCCCGTATGGCGCTCGGTAACGCCGGAGCTGGTGCCGCGCTCGCAATTGCCGGCTGCCATTACGCTCAACAGCATCAGCTTCAACTTGGCGCGGGCCGTGGGACCGGCGTTGGGTGGGTTGGTGGTAGCCTATTTTTCGGCGGGCTTTGCGTTTCTGCTCAACGGGTTGTCGTTTTTGGCCACTATCTACATGGTTTACAGCTGGAAACGCGAGGCCCAGCCACCGACTACGGCACTGGCCGGCGAACGCATTTTGGCGGCCATGCGCGGGGGCGTGCGCTACGCCCGCTTCTCGCCGCCGGTGCAGAACATTCTGGTGCGGGCGTTCTTCTTCACTTTTGGGGCCAGCATTGTGTTTGCGCTGCTTTCGCCGGTGGTTGCCAAGCTGCTGCACCAAACCGGCGCGGTGTATTCTATTCTGCTCTCGTGCATGGGCGGCGGGGCCGTGGTCACGGCGTTGCTGCTGCCGCGCCTCAACCGCGCGTTCAGCATCGATAAGCGAGTGTCGCTGGCGGCGGTGCTGTTTGCGGTGGTGGTGCTGGGCATGGGCTTTTCCAGTAACCTGCCCCTGCTCTACGTGCTACTCACCGTGTGCGGCGGCGCCTGGATGATGAGCCAAAACAGCTTCAACGTGGCCATCCAGACGGTGGTCCCGAACTGGATACAGGCGCGAGCCTTGGGCATTTACATTCTGGTGTTTCAGGGCGGCATGGCGCTGGGCAGTTTCACCTGGGGCGCGCTCGCCGACGAGTTTGGCTTGCCCGTCGCCCTGGCCGGTGCCGCCGCCTGGATGTTGCTAAGCATTCTGCTGGTCTTCCGGTTTTCGTTGCGCAACGGCGAAAACCTCGACTTCACCATTGCCAGCCATTGGGCCGAGCCTACCATTGTGATGGAGCCCACGCCCAACGACGGCCCCGTGCTGATTACCATCGCGTATCGCATTGCGCAAGAGGACGTCCCGACTTTCGCCGCGACCATGGAAGAGCTTGGCCGCATCCGCCGGCGCGAAGGGGCCATCCGGGTGGGCCTCTACGCCGATCTGGCTGACCCCGAACGCATTATGGAATACTTCGTAGTGGAGTCGTGGGCCGAGCACGAACGGCAGCATACGCAGGGCGTCGGCCCCGACGAAGCGGCCCTTGCCACGGCGGCCCGCAACCTGCACCGAGGCCCGGAACCACCGGTGGTATCGCATTTTATCAATTTAAAACGTGCAGATCTGCCGCCCGCGGCCGTTATTAGCGGCTGAGTTTCATCCTGAGTTCATTTGACAGTTCTTACCTTGTGAGGTCTGCCCGACACAAGTTCGGAGCGCGCTTCCCCGAAGTAGGTTCTACCCTTTGCTGCTTCCCGGCAGTTGGCTCGCGTTGGCGGCTTATCGTTTTGTAAGCCGCCTTACTTATCCTTCCCGCTATGTGGATCGTACGTCTGGCGCTGGCGCGCCCTTATACTTTCGTGGTCATGTCGCTGCTGATTCTGGTGGGCGGCATCATGACCATTCGCCGCATGGCGGTCGACATTTTTCCGGAGATCAACATTCCCGTCGTGGGCGTAGTCTGGACGTACGCCGGCATGAGCCCCGAGGAAATGAACCAGCGTGTGGTAACCGTAAACGAGCGCTCCTACTCGACTACCGTTGCCAACATCGAACACATTGAATCGCAGTCACTTAAAGGCTTAGGCCTGATCAAAGTTTTCTTTCAGCCGGGCTCCAACGTGGAAGCCGGCGTAGCCCAGATCACCGCCCAGACCCAGACCCTGCTGCGGGTGCTGCCGCCCGGTATTACGCCCCCGCTCATCATCCGGTATTCGGCCTCCAATGTGCCCATTGCCCAAACCAGCCTCAGCTCCGACAACCTGGGCGAATCGGATTTGTACGACGCGGGCAACGCCTTCATCCGGCCGGGGCTGGCGGTGGTGCAGGGGGCCTCGGTGCTGCTGCCCAACGGCGGCAAGCCCAAGCAAATCATGGTCGATCTGAACCCGGCCGCGCTGGCGGGCAAAGGCCTGTCGGGCAACGACGTAGTAGCCGCCCTCACCGCCCAGAACGTCATCATTCCGGCGGGCTCGGCTAAGATGGGAGAACGCGAATACGACGTCAAGCTTAATAGCAGCCCCGAAGCCATTGCCACGCTCAACGACTTGCCCATCAAGCAGGTAGGCGGCTCGATGGTGTATGTGCGCGACGTGGCCTACGTGCACGAAGGCTTTGCGGTGCAGCAAAACATTGTGCGCCAAAACGGACGCCGTACGGCCATCATTCCCCTGCTGAAAAGCGGCGCGGCCAGCACCCTCGACGTAATCGAAGGCATCAAGAAGACGTTGCCCAAGATTCAAGCTATCGTGCCTAATGGCTTGAATATCAAATTGTTATTCGACCAGTCGTTTTTCGTGCGCGCTTCCATCAAAGGCGTAGTGCTCGAAGCCTGCATCGCGGCTATGCTCACCGGCCTGATGATTTTGCTGTTCTTGGGGTCGTGGCGATCGACGCTCATCATTGCCACTTCCATTCCGCTCTCGATTCTGGTCAGCATCATTGTGCTGCACCTCTTGGGCCAAACACTCAACATCATGACCCTGAGCGGCTTATCGCTGGCTGTGGGTATTCTGGTGGACGACGCCACAGTGGAGATCGAGAACATTCACCGCAACATGGGCATGAAAAAGGGCCTGAAGCGCTCGATTCTGGACGGCGCCCAGCAGATTGCCACGCCGGCTTTGGTGGCCACCCTCTCGATTTGCATTGTGTTTGTACCGGTCTTTTTCCTGGCGGGTGCGGCGTCATCCATCTTCGCGCCGCTGGCCATGTCGGTGATTTTTGCCATGCTGGCTTCCTATCTGCTCTCCCGGACGCTGGTTCCGACGCTGGTTATGTATTTGCTGCGCAAGGAGTTACCAATCTACCACAAAGAAGGCACGCTGCACCTGCCCACCGAGCAAGTGCGCGACGGCCACCCCGTAAGCCCCGAAGAGGCGCGCCTGGAGCAGCTACTGCGCGAAAATTACGAGAAGCGCCACCCCAGCGCCGACCCCAACGAAGTCGCCGAAGACCCCATTACCGACGCCGAACGCAAGGCCGCCGAAGGCATCGAAAATAGCTGGGTGTGGCGCCTGCATAAAGGCTTTGACCACGGCTTTGAGCGCCTCCGCAACACCTACCGCAGCGCCTTGGATTGGTCGCTGAACCACCGTAAAATGGTGGTGGCATCTTTTGCGGTGCTGTTTCTGGGGTCGGGCTGCCTGTATCCGTTCATTGGGCAAAACTTCTTCCCGAAAGTGGATGCCGGCTTGCTGCGGCTGCACGTGCGGGTGCCCACCGGCACGCGCATCGAGGAAACCGAGCGCCGCTTTGCGCAGGTAGAAAAAGTGATTCGGGAAGTGATTCCGGCCGACGAGCTGGATTTGGTGATGGACAACATCGGCCTGCCCGTTATTTCCATCAACCTGCTGCTCAGCGACAACCCCACCGTGGGCTCCGGCGACGGCGAGATTCTGGTGTCGATGCACGAAGACCACGGCCCAACCGCCGCCTACATCACCGAAATCAGGCGGCGTCTCAAGCAGCAGCAACCCGACCTGATCGTGTTTTTTCAGGCAGCGGACATTGTCAATCAAACGCTCAACTTTGGCCTGCCCGCCCCGATTGACGTGCAAGTGGTCGGCAAGAACAGAATCGCCAACCAGAAGATTGCGGCGAAGCTCAAGGAGCGCATTGCCAATATTCCGGGTGTAGTGGATGCCTTTGTGTATCAAGCATTTGACCAGCCCCAGCTGCGCATCGACATCGACCGGGTACGGGCCCAGCAGGCCGGCCTTTCGCAGCGCGACATTGCCAATAACGTGCTGGTCAACCTCAGCTCTAGCACCCAAACGTCGCCCAACCAGTGGCTCAATCAGCAGACGGGCGTGAGCTACGCAGTGGCCGTGCAGACGCCCCAACGCGACCTCTCGACGATGGACGAGCTCCAAAATATCGGCGTGACCAGCGCTACCCAAAATGCTACCCAATTGCTGAGCAACTTCGCCGTAGTCCGCCGCACCCAGACCTCGGCCGTCGCCAGCAATTACAACATTCAGCGGGTGCTGGACGTGTACGCGAGCGTTGAAAACCGCGACTTGGGCAGCGTCAGCACCGACATTCAGAAGATCATTTCGGAAGTCGAAAAAGACCTGCCCAAAGGCACCACCATCACCGTACGCGGCCAGATCGAGAGCATGCACACCTCCTTTGTGGGCCTCGGGTTTGGCTTATTGGGCGCCATTGTGCTGGTGTACTTGCTGATGGTGGTCAACTTCCAGTCGTGGCTCGATCCGTTCATCATCATCATGGCGTTACCGGGCGCTATGTCGGGCATTCTGTGGATGCTGTTTGTGTCGCAGACGACCTTCAGCGTGCCCTCTTTGATGGGCGCCATCATGTGCATTGGAGTAGCCACGGCCAACAGTATTCTGCTCGTGACCTTTGCCAACGAGCGCCGCGAAGAAGAACCCGACCTCAACCCACGTGATGCTGCCCTGGACGCGGGCTATACGCGTCTGCGCCCCGTACTCATGACGGCGTTGGCGATGATTATCGGCCTGACTCCCATGGCGTTAGGCTTGGGCGAAGGCGGTGAGCAGAATGCCCCGCTGGGCCGCGCCGTAATTGGGGGCTTGCTGCTGGCCACCGTCACGACGCTGTTCTTTGTGCCCATCATGTTTTCGTATTTGAAGAAGAAAGAACCCGCTGCCGTTGCAGCGTAGAAAATTCAATCATATTATAAGTGTTTGACTATCAAATACTTATATAATTACTACACGGTGCGATTTCCCCGGAAATCCTAACCTGAAACTCTGATGACTGACGACTCAACGGCTCCGCGGAGCAACCGCCGTTTTTGGATAACCATCCTGGTAATAGCCGTCGTGTTTGGCGGACTGTTCTTGCTGGGTTTGCTGCCGCGTCTGCGCCGTGAAAAAGCGCTGAACGCGGAAAGCAAAACGGCCGCCACGGCCGCGCCCGTCCTGACGGTGCAACCCGCCCGCCCGGCCCCCGATTCTACCCGGATCGAATTGCCCGCCGACACCAAATCGAACCGGGAAACCTTCGTGTTTGCCCGTACCGATGGCTTCGTAAAGGCGTGGTACGCCGACATCGGAACCCGGGTGCGCCGCGGCCAGCTTTTGGCCCTCATCGCCACCCCCGAGCTGGACCAGCAGATCTCCGAATCGCGGGCCAACCTGGGCTTGGCGCGCACCAGCTACAACCGCCTGCGCAGCGTGGAGCTGCCGGGTGCCATTTCCAAACAGGAACTCGACGAAGGCCAGGCACAATTTGCCGCCCACCAAGCCGCCGTCAATCGGCTGACCGCGTTGCAGGAGTTTCGCCGCGTGGTGGCGCCGTTTAGCGGCATCGTGACCCAGCGCAATGTAGAAGTGGGCTCGCTGGTATCAACCACCAATGCCGAGGGTGCCCAGCTCTTCAAAATTGAGCAAACGGATACGCTGCGGGCTTTTGTGAATGTGCCCCAAAACTACGTTCCCAGCATCCGGCCCGGCCTGACTACGGATGTGCTGGTGCCCGAATTTCCCGACCGCAAATTTGCCGGCCGCGTTTCGCGCAGCGCCGGCGCCCTGAATACCTCGACGCGCACGCTGCTCACGGAAGTGAAAGTGGCCAACCGCGATCAGAAGCTCTTGCCCGGCATGTTTGCGCAGGTGCGTTTCAACCTCGTGCGCACCACGCCCAGTGTCATTATTTCGGCCAATGCGCTGGTGCCGGGCGGCACCACGCCACAAGTAGTGGTAGTGCAGAACAACAAAGTACACTATCAGCCTATCACGCCGGGCCGCGACTTTGGTGCCCAACTCGAAGTTATCCATGGCCTTAAGGGCGGCGAACTATTGGTAATTAACCCTGCCGAAACTTTGCAGGAAGGCCAGGAAGTAAAAACCAGGCTAGCCGAGGTCAAGAAGCCCGAAAGCCCGGCTCCCCCCGCAGCCGCGCCGCGCTTCAACGACCCGGACCGCCCGCGCGTTTCGTCGCCCCTTGATGGAAGAGCCAACCCGTAGAAGTTGGCACAAATTATTTTATAAACTATTGATAATTAATCATTTATATAAATCATCTTTTTGCTTTAGCTCTTCCTACTTCGCATGAAGTTGTATACACTTGTCCTTGGTTTGCGGCACGGTTTGCTGTATTTTTTTACTGCGTTGCTACTGGCGGGTTGCGCAACGACTTCGCACTACCAAGCGCCGGATGTACCCACCCCGACGCAGTGGCGCAACGCTCCTTCTACGCAGGCAGCTAGCCCTACTCCGCCCTCCGCAACCGCATCTGTATTGCCCCAAGCCCCGGCCGTGCCCGCCTGGTGGACGCTTTACAACGACCCCGACCTCACGGCCCTCGAACAACAGGCCTTGGGAGCCAATTTCAGCGTGCAGGCCGCCGTATCGCGGGTGGAAGAAGCGCGCGCCAACGTATTGGTAGTCAATTCCTACCGTTCACCGGAGGTAACGCTTAACCCCTCGGTATTTCGCAGCCGCCTATCGGCTTTGCGGCCGTTGGCCATTCCGAATGTGGCAGCAGTGGGCGTGAAGCAGCAGCAGTTTTACGTTCCTCTAAACGTGAGCTACGAAGTGGATGTGTGGGGTCGTTTACGGCGCAACGTGCAGGCCGCCGAAGCCGACCAGCAGGCCAGCGAAGCCGAGCTGCGTACCGTGCAGCTCACCCTTACTACCGACGTGGCGAACTACTATTTCAGCATCCGCAGCCTCGACGCCGATTTGGGCGTGCTCGACAGCACGCGTCAGGCCCGAATTCAGAATTTGCAGCTCGTGAAGGCCCGTTTCAAAGCTGGCGTCGACAACGAAATCGGCGTGCGCCGCGCCGAAACCGAGCTAGCCAACGTCGAAGCCGGCATCATTGAGTTGAAGCGGCAGCGTGCGGGGCTCGAAGCCGCGCTGGCTACTGTGTGCGGTCAGCCGGCCAGCAACTTCACGGTGGCGCCGCGCCCTACCCTGCTGGCGGCGCCTGTCGTTCCGGCTTCGCTGCCGGCCAACCTGCTCACGCGCCGTCCCGATTTGCAACAGGCCGAGCGCCAGCTGTCCGCCGCCAACACCCGCATCGACGTGGCCCGCCTGAATCGTCTGCCCGCTGTGGAGCTTTCTGGCTACGTTGGTCCGCAGAGCTCCCAACTCACTGAAATCATGCGTCTTAAACAAAGCTACACGTATTACGTGGGCGGCGGCATTGCCATCCCAATCTTCAACGGCGGCCGCAACCGTGCCAATCAGCAAGTGGCTGAAGCGCGCTACAACACGGCGGCGGCCCAGTACAAGCAATCGGCGCTGGTGGCTTTTCAGGAAGTCGAAACGGCCCTGGCCGATGTGAAGCAAAGCGCCGCTCAGCTTCAAGCCCAGCAGCGGGCGTTGCGCTCGGCCCGCCTCGCCGGCCTGCTCACCCGGGAGCGCTACAACCGCGGCCTCACCAATTACTTCGAAGTAGTTGATGCCGACCGCATTACCCTTGATGCGGCTCGCTTGGTCGTCCAGACGCAAGGCGATCAGCTACGCTACAGCGTGCAGCTCATCAAGGCGTTAGGCGGAAGTTGGGAGTAAGAAAATCATTCTGGCAGCCCCAGTACATTCTACCATAACGCCGCCCAGTTTCCCGAACGCAGTATAGGACGCCGGACGGCGTTACGTCATTCAGGCCGTGAAAGCAACAAACACCAGTTTCACAATTATCAGTTAATCAGTTACTTATACTTGCCTCGAATTCTGTATCTTCTCGAGTCGCATAAAGAAACAGCGCTGCCAAAACTTATCGCTGTCCATGGCGCTTTGCTAGTAGATTCTTTTGCTCCCTATGAAACTCCTCTACGCTTACTTACGCAACTATTGGGGCCTGCTGGTGCTGGCTCTGGTACTGGCGGCCATCAACCAGATCTTTTCCCTGCTCGATCCCTGGGTCTTCCGCAAAATCATTGACCAGTACGTCGTTAAGCCGACGGGCGGGCTGCACTACCAAGGCTTCGGGCCGTTTATTCGGGGGGCCGGGCCGCTGATTTTGCTGGCTATGGGCGTGGCCATGGTGTCACGGATTGCCAAAAACTTTCAGGACTACTACGTCAACGTCATCACCCAGCGCCTGGGCGCTCAGCTCTATTCCGATGGGTTGCGGCACTCCTTGGAGTTGCCCTACCAAGTGTTTGAGGATCAGCGTTCGGGCGAAACGTTGGGCAAGTTGCAGAAGGTCCGGGCCGACGTCGAGAAGCTGATCCAATCCTTTGTGAATGTGTTGTTTACGTCCATCGTAGGCATCGTATTCGTGATGTGGTACGCGGCCTCGGTGTACTGGCCCATCGCGCCGGCTTACTTCCTGACCATTCCGCTGCTGGGCTTCATCAGCTCGGTGCTGAGCAAGCGCATCAAGACTATTCAGAAAACCATCGTGGCCGAAACGACCGCGCTGGCCGGCGCCACCACCGAGAGCCTGCGCAACATTGAGTTGGTAAAAAGCCTGGGCCTAGCCCAACAGGAAACCGAGCGGCTCAACGCCACTACCGGCAAAATCCTGAAGCTGGAACTGAAAAAGGTCCGCTACATCCGGTCGTTGTCGTTTGTGCAGGGCACGTTTGTCAACCTGTTGCGCAACGCCATCATGCTGATGATGCTGTTTCTGGTGGTGCAGGGCCGCATTACGGTGGGTGAATTCTTCTCGCTGTTTATCTACTCGTTTGCCATCTTCGGTCCGTTGCAGGAGCTGGGCAACATCATCAACGTGTACCGCGAAACGGAAGCTTCGCTGGCCAACTTCCAACAGATTCTGGACACGCCGAAAGAAATAAAACCCGCGCATCCCAAGAAGATTAATCAGATTCAAACGCTTGCTTTTGAGGACGTTCGCTTCAAGCACCTCACGGCCAGTAGTGCCGCCTTGGATGGCATTTCGTTTGAAACGCAGCTGGGCGAAACCATCGCCTTTGTGGGGCCATCGGGATCGGGCAAAACGACGCTGGTGAAGCTGCTGGTAGGCTTGTATCCGCCGGCGGCGGGCCGCATTCTCTACAACGGCATCCCCGGCTACGAGCTGGACCTAGACGAGCTGCGCGAAGAAATTGGCTTTGTCACACAGGATACGCAGCTTTTCGCCGGCACCATTCGCGAGAACCTGCGCTTTGTGGCGCCCAACGCCACCGACGAAGAGTGCCTCCGCGCACTCCACGAAGCGGCAGCCGATTCGCTACTGGCCCGCGCCCCGCAAGGCCTCGATTCGGTGATTGGCGAAGGCGGCGTGAAAGTATCGGGTGGTGAAAAACAGCGCCTTAGCATCGCACGCGCCCTGTTGCGCCGCCCTACTTTGCTCGTGTTCGACGAAGCCACTTCCGCCCTCGACTCGCTTACGGAAGAAGAGATCAGCAAGACGGTGCGGGAGCTGTCGGGCTCGCGGCAGCACATCACCATCCTAATTGCGCATCGCCTCAGCACCATCCTGCACGCCGATCGCATCTATGTGCTTGAGCGTGGGCATGTTGCCGAATACGGCCGCCACGAAGAGTTACTGGCCCAGAAAGGTCTGTACTATGCCATGTGGCGGCAGCAAATCGGCGAGCGCCCTACGCCCGCCGTTGCGTCGGCGAAGCAGTTGGCGAAAGCGTAATCTGCTCGCGCAGTTTTGAAGCGGTAGCAACTATCAGTTTAGCAAGCATTTGCGTGCGTTCTGTACGCAAGTGTGCTACATTAGAGCATGGAACAGCCTCAGAATATGGCCGATGTGCTCGCCGAAAACGCAGACCTGCGGGCCCAGCTAACCAAGCGCAACGCCCAACTCTACGACGCCCTGTGCGCTTTGGCCAGCATGTGGAACCAGTATTGTCCGCCTCCGCGCACGCACCAGTCGATGTCGGCTGGTGAGGAAGCGGAAGAAGTATTGACGGAATGGCGCTTGCTGCTGCCCGATAAGTCAGCGCTTTACCTCGACGAACTATCCAGCGGTCCCGAAGAATTACCCGAGCAGGTAAGGTCTTTATTATCAGATATTTGACCAAACTGATGGCTTTTGCTAAACCTGTGCTATCTCGCGAGTTTCAGCCTTTGCTACCTGCCACTTACAATAGCGTAGAGTGTTCGTTCAGAAGAGCAATCGCGGCACTGTAGGCCGCATCTGATTACAACTGAGCACCCGGTTTGCCTGGAAAAGTGCCGCCTCGGTGGGGCATAGTCAGGCACTCGGAAAGCCCAAGATACCTATATGATTTTTTGATTATAATTCCCTACTTACGAGGTGCATCTCCATGCTTCAAGCAGGCGTCGGCAACACGCACTGGCTCGGCATGCGTCGGGGAGAATGTAGATGTGCGTTCTGCCCTCTTTGCTCGTTCTTCTACCTCGAAACGACCATGTTGTACGCTCGTATTTTTCAGGTTGACCTCCAGCCCGGCACCACCCCGCAGGCAGTCGAACTCTTTCGGAGCGCGATCGCGCCGGTCCTGAAGGTGCAACCAGGCTACGTTACCAGCCGTTTCCTGACCAATACTGCCGCCAATCGGTGCCTGGCCGTGATGTACTGGGACAACGAAGAGCACCGAAAGGAAGCCGAAAACAGTGGGGAATTGCAAGAAGTTTTCAATCATTTAGCGCCCTATTTTGCAGGTCAGCCCAGCATTGACTATTATGAGGTAGCCGTGCAGACTTTTTAAGCAATGGCCTTGGCGGCGCAAGCGAAGACAAGGTAACTTAGTTAACGTTTTTCATTCATGACGATCCTGGTTGTAGACGACGAAATGGACATCAAGCTGCTGTTTGAGCAGCGGTTTCGCCGCGAACTTCGCAGTGGGGAACTGAATTTGGCCTTCTGCTATTCGGGCGAGCAGGCCTTGACTTATCTGGCCGAGCATCCCTCCCAGACCCAGCTGGTGCTCTCGGACATCAACATGCCGGGCATGAGTGGCTTGGAGCTTTTGCGGCACATCCGGGAGCAATACCAGGCGCCGCCACCCGCCGTGATGATGCTCACGGCTTACAGCGACGAGCAGACCCGCCAGCAAGCCCTGACGCTGGGGGCCGATGATCTGCTGTCCAAACCCGTCGATTTTCCAGCGCTGAAGGCCAAGCTAAAAAACGTCGCGTAGCTTAGTCCAACTACTTGATTATCAACTATTTACATTAATAATATTTTCTCTTTTACAGGGGTACTGGCTTCCGGGTAGCAGCAGAACCTGTCGGACGGGCTGGGAACTGCTGGTGCTCCCTCAATTTCAGGCTCTTATCTTCTGCTACAACCCAAATGTGGCATCCGCTGCTTTCCTGCATACTGCTGATCCTCAATTAGTAAGCCACAATACACCACTGCGTATTTCTGGTATCGCTGCAACATCAGTGACTTGTGCGGCGTGACCGTAGCCTATCCAGCGTTCAAAAAACGGCACAGGGCAAGGGCAACCAACTGGTTGACGGCCTCACGCCCGACCAGCGTTTCTTCCTATCCTACGCTTTCATCTGGCGCACCAAAGCCCGGAATGAAAGCGTAAGGACGCAGGTACTCACCGACCCCCATTCCCCCAGCGGGTTCCGGGTCGACGGGCCGCTGTCAAACCTGGATGCGTTCTACACCGCTTTCAACATCGAAGAAGGCGATGCCATGTGGCGGCCCGCAAAGGAGCGGGTGGTCATTTGGTAGGCTACAGTACAACACCCCTGACGCTAGAGCCCCAACCCGTAAACTTACGGATTGGGGCTCTTCTGTTCCCAATTCGCCTCCAAAAACGGCCTACCTCCTCGGGCAGCTTACGCCAAACTTTTTTCACGATTTCAAACGAAAATAGCTTCGGTTAGCGTTATGCTTACAGACCAGTGATCAGTTGTATTCCGCCGTTAGATTGGCAGCAAAGTTGCCTGGTGATGCTATAGCCAAAAGGATTTTCCCATGACCCAAAATCGCATCTTCCGCCGCTTTGCAGGTTTGTTGCTTGCCGGGTGGCTTCTGCTTACGGGCAATGCTTTTGCCCAATCTTCCGCTACCGGCACTCGCGACGTGCTGCGCGAAATCACGGACGTAGTGGGGCTCAAGCCGCGCTTCGAGTTGCGAGCAACTACCGAAGTCCAAAATGCCGCAGCCGTGGTGTACGGCGGAAAACGTTATTTATTATATAACCCCGAGTTCGTATCGGCCGTCAATAAGGCTGGCCGCACCGACTGGGCCGGCATCAGCATTTTGGCGCACGAAATGGGACACCACCTCAACGGGCACACGTTGCGCGCCGGGGGTTCGCAACCCGCCGACGAGCTAGAAGCCGACGAGTTTTCGGGTTTTGTTCTGCGCAAAATGGGCGCCAGCCTCGCCGAAGCCCAAACGGCCATGGCCGTAATCTCCGACGACGAAGGCTCGGAAACACACCCAGGCCGGGCACCCCGCCTGAAATCTATCAGCGATGGTTGGAAACGTGCTAACGATCAGATAGTTGCCAGCACGCATTCGACGGCTCCCTCGGCCGCGCCCGTTGCGTTGGCAAGCCGCCCGGCCCAACCAATAGCGGG
The DNA here is from genome assembly GCF_006337165.1 of Hymenobacter jejuensis. NCBI lineage: Bacteria > Pseudomonadati > Bacteroidota > Cytophagia > Cytophagales > Hymenobacteraceae > Hymenobacter > Hymenobacter jejuensis. Next base: position 3,894,207 of record NZ_CP040896.1, on the reverse strand, counting down.
TTCGCCGGTGAAAGTACTGGGCAAAATCACCTTCCGCAGCAACCCCGACGCGCAGTACTACCTGATTAATGGCTTGAAAGTGGTGCGCCTCGACGAAGATTCGAGCACGGTTGAAGTAGTCGGACGCCTCACCCGCTCGACAAGCGCATCGTTTCCTTACATCTTGGTCGACGAACAGGATAACCGCCTGTACGTCAGTGCGCGCGGTGGCGTATTCAACAACCGCGGCCAACAGGTAGCCCTTCTTTCCGATCCGTCATAACTAATTAATAATCAACCATTTATAAAAGACAGTCTCTACTTGAGGCTGTCTTTTTTGTTTGTTGCCTTTAACGGCGCTTTTTGCTCCCACTGGTATCCAGAAGCGCTATTGGCTGCGCCCGCCTATTTCCCGACCTTAGCTCCATGACGACTTCTCTGCCCTTTCTTCTGGTTGATGCCTTCACTACTACGCCTCTGGGCGGCAATCCGTGCGCGGTAGTGCTTGATGCTGATGAGCTTAGCATCGAAACGATGCAGCGCCTGGCCCGCGAATTCAACCAGTCGGAAACGGCCTTTGTGCGGCGCTCGTCCGTGGCGGAGTTCGGCGTTCGCTACTTCACGCCGGCCGAGGAGATTCCGCTGGCCGGCCATCCTACTATTGCCACCATCACAGCCCTGCTACACACTGGGCGTCTGACACTTACAGGAGCCACAACCACGTTACAGCTAGAGTTGCTGGAAGGCCCCATTCGCATTGATGTAGAAGCGCCCGCCACCCGCCACGAGCCGCCGCAGGTGCTCATGACCCAGCGCCGTCCCGTGTTCGGAAGCCTCCATGACCCTGCCGTAGTGATGCCGCTCTTTGGGCTCACCGCCGATGACTTAGCCCCCGGCGCACCCATCCAGACGGTTAGTACAGGCACGCCACAGCTCATGATGCTGGTGCGCGACCACGATGCCCTGCGGCGGGCTTCGCTTCCCGACCCGGCCAGCCTAGACCGCTACCGGGCCGCCAGCGACTTCTTCAGCCCACATCTCTTTTGCCTAGGGGGCGCTACTGCTGCCGGCGATACGTTTGCCCGTCATTTCTGCACCCCACCCGATGTGGCCGAAGACCCCGTCACAGGCTCTGCGACCGGCGGCATGGCCGCTTACCTGTGGCGTTATGGTCACCTTCAAAAACCCGAATTTATCGCCGAACAGGGCCATTGGCTGGGCCGCCCCGGTACGGTTACAGTGAGCATCAAAGGTCCGCGTGAAGCCATCGAATCGGTCCAGATTGGGGGCACGGGCGTAGTCGTGGTGGAAGGCTTGCTGCGGGTGTGAAAAACACGGCAGTGCAACTCCTCGGGGCACTTTGTTGTTGACCCAAAGAGGCCGCAGTCAGGCGCTGACTGTGGCTTTTTTGTGCCCCAATTTACTCGTTTCCTGCCCGTGCCTGAGTTACCCGAAGTTGAAACCTACCGTCGCTTTCTCGACGAAGTTATTCTGCACCAACCCATTAGTGCTGTTGAAGTATTCGATCGGCATGTGCTGGCCGTAGATGAAGACGCGCTGCGACGCCGTTTGGTAGGGCAAATTGTAGTGGCCACGCGCCGACTTGGTAAGAATTGTTTCCTGGAATTTGCCGACGGTTCGGCGCTTGTATTGCACTTTGGCATGACAGGCGACGTAGGAGCCTACCGCCACGATTACGATGTACCGCGTTTCACACGGGTAGCTTTTCACTTGGCCGATGGGCTGCGTGTTGCCTTTATCGACCCGCGCAAGTTCGGCCGTATTCGCCTGACGGATAGCCTTGAGCAGTACCAGAAAGACAAGAAGCTGGGGCCTGATGCACTGGGAATAAGCCTCGAAGAGCTCTCACAGGTATTGCGTAAAAAGAAGACTCTGATCAAACCGTTGCTGCTCGACCAAAGCATCACGGCAGGTCTTGGCAATTGGATTGTAGATGAAGTGTTGTATCAAGCGAAGATTCATCCGGAGCGCCGCGCCAACACGCTCACGGATGCTGAGTTTAGCTCGTTATATGCTGCTATTCAATCAGTTCTGAAAACTGCTATAACCCAAGAGGCCACCTATCGGCAGTTTCCGGCAAACTTTCTGATTCATGCCCGCGAATGGGACGAATCGGCTACGCCAGGCACCGACCAACATCGTTTTTGCCCGCGGCATCAGAAAGAGGAAATTGCAAAAAAATATGTTGGCGGTCGAGCTACTTACTACTGCCAGATTTGCCAGCCTGAACCAAGTGAATCGATATAATTATATACTAATATTTAAAATATTTCACTTGATAGGGGGTGCTCTACGTTTTCAAAAGGAATTATGTTACAGAATGCAATTTATTTTGTTGATTCTTAAAATATAAAGATTTCAACGCCAAGATTATGTTATAGAATTTTTCATAGCCTCTTTGTTTTTGCTATTATCTTTGTGCCAGTAACCTGCTCCGAATCAAGCACTTCGGCGAGGAATTATTCTTGAATATAAACTGGTTGCCTATGCCGCATGGCTACTACGCAGTATTTGCGTGAATTTCTTTCACCATTTTATTCTTTCATGAAAAAACTGTCTCTCTTCCTGAGTTTGGCTGCTCTCGCATCCTTAGCCGCCTGTGAGAAAGAAACTGTTGAGCTAAAGGAGCCTTCTGCTCCTGCTGCCAATGCGCAAGCTTCAGGCGATGCCTTGACCGGTAGCAACTGGCACCTCACCGCTCTGACAGGAACTTGGAATTCCGGCACGGGCCCCATTACGACGGATGTCCTGTTTACCGTAAAGCCTTACACCCGCGACAACCAGATTCAGTATAACGCTGATGGTACGTACGTAGAGAACGAAGGCGCCACGAAAGGTAACCCCGCTGATCCGCAGCAGATTTCGGGTACTTGGAAGCTCAGCACCACCCGCGATTCGCTGACCGTTACGCTTCCTGGCGTAGTTCGTCGGTACGCAGTAACCGAACTCTCGCCCACCGCGCTTCGGCTGACCGAAACCAATGGCGTTGACAAGGCCAAAGCAACCACCTTCACCTCCGTGTTTACGCACTAGTCTCACCACACCTACCACGACCAAAACGCGCCCCGCTGCTATAGCGGGGCGCGTTTGTTTTTTATCCCTAGTGCATCACGCGTTTCAATTTTTGGTTTTGACAGGCAACGTTTAACAAGTGATCATGCCAAACTATGGTCAACTAATTCTACTTTGAACCCCAAGGCCGGCTTTTGCCAGATATATAACATTTCAAATATTTTAGCTTTTGAACAAAAATATAACTATCCAAACAAAGTGTTTAAATAATAGCATTTTTCTAAGAGTTTAGACATTTTATGTTACATTTGCAGCAGTAGAATGCTTCGAAGGTGAGAATTCGAAGGAACAGAGTTGTTGGACATAATTAAGTTTGCCTATGCGATAGGTTTACTGCGCAGTGTTGCGTGAACTTCCTTCACCATTTTATTCTTTCATGAAGAAATTGCCCCTTTTCCTGAGCTTGGCGGCTCTCTTTTCGTTGGCCGCTTGTGAGAAAGAAACTGTTGAGCTAAAAGATCCCGGACAGCAATCCGCTACAGTGAATGCTGTACAAACCAAATCGAACACCTTGGCCTCAGGTAGCTGGCGCCTTACGGCCATGACGGCCGCCTCAGCCGCAGAAGCGGGCAAAGGCGTCGTTACCACCGACCTCTTTTTCTTGGTAAAACCTTGGTTGCGCGACAACCAAATCCAATACAATGCCGACGGCTCTTACCTGTTGGACGAAGGCACGCTGAAAGCTACTCCCGCTGATCCGCAACAGCTTCCGGGCACTTGGAAGCTCAACGCAACCGGCGATTCGCTGACCGTTACGCTGAAAGGCTCTGTCCGCCGCTTTGGTGTGGCCGAGCTGACGCCTACCGTGCTTCGCCTTACCCAGACGAACGCTGCTGCAGAAGGCCAAGCTTCAACTATCACTTCGGTGTTTACGCGTTAATACTCGCACACCTCTGCAACAACACGCGCCCGGCTATTTAGTCGGGCGCGTTTATTTTATAAATACCTGATTACCAGATATTTACTATCGATCGCTGGTTAGCTCGTTGTTGCGGCGTTCGGCGCGGCGATTGGGAATGGTCACCCAGGATTTTGTCAGATCAGATTCGCTTTCGTAGCCGTGGCGGCGTTCGTAGCCATACTCGTCGGGCTCGGGCAACACGCGGTTTACCCAGCCCAGCACGTCGGCGGTAGTGCCCGGAAACAAGCCGTGAAAACCCGCCAGCAATTTGGCCGGCAAGCTCAGAATGACTTCGGCTTCGCCCCGCCGGCAGGCATTCCAGATTTGGCGGGTGGCGCTTTCGGCATTCATCGAAAGCACGGGCAGCGAGTCGGCGATGGTAAACCACGCGTACTCTTTTTTGTGCTGCCCTTTCACGATGGCGTGGCGGGCACTGCCTGTGCGCATCAGGCCCGGACAAACGGTGGTTACCAAAATGCCCTGCTGGATCAGCTCCGACCGGAAGGCTTCCGACAGGCCTACCAACGCAAATTTGCTGGCGCTGTAAGCGGCCAAATGCGGCACGGCTACCTTGCCGCCTACTGAGGCAATGTTGATGATGCGCCCTTCGCCCCGCTTCCGCATCGAGGGCAACACGGCGTGCATGGTGTGCAGCGGCGCCCAGAAGTGCGTATCCATAGACTCCTGGTAATCACGCAGATCCACATTGTCGATGGGGCCGGCCGTGATAATGCCCGCGTTGTTGACCAGCACATCGATGGGGCCAAGCTTTGCCTGCACTTCGGCCACGAGCGTGCGTACTTCCTCGGCGTTGGTCATGTCGCGTTGCAGGGTCATCACTTCGGCGCCGCCGGCGCTGAGTTCCTCCCGAGCCCGCTCCAGTTCTTCGGCATCGCGGGCACAGATAGCCACTTTGGCGCCTTCCGCCACCGCTTGCCGGGCCAGTAGCAGTCCCAGCCCGCGTGAGCCGCCGGTAATCAGAATTACTTTGCCTTCCAGGTCATAGGAGCCACGGCGGTTGCTCCAAACGGTAGCCGCCGCAACAAGAGCACCTACGCCGGCGGCAACGAGCCAGTTTTTTCGGGATTTTCGCTTCATACTAGTTGTAAGGAAGTTAAGCCGAAAGGTTACACTTCGGGCCCCGCATAATTTTTGGCTTTTCGCTGAATGAAACAGGCGCATCCGAACGTTACTAGCAGCAGCTTCTCCAAATTGGCATCATATTTACAAGCTACTAAGGGCAGCTTTGGGCGCGCAAGGCTATTTTCCTCACGTCTTGCACCCGATTTGCACCTAGTTGACTTCTGGTATTTAGAAATGAAAACGACCATCCTCGCTACCGCTCTGTTGCTTAGCTCCTCTGTCGTGGGCCTGGCCCAGACCGCTTCCACTAAGCCTAAACCGAAGCCTACGGCCGCTGCCACCCCAAAAGTGGGTGGCCCGTCCGCGGCTCAGCCGGTTCCTGCTCCGCCGGCAGCCAAAGTCGATGAGCGTGCCAACGCCCTCACCGACAACATGCGGCAGGCGCTGGCGCTCACACCTCAGCAAACCGAAAAAGTGCGCAACATCAACCTCAACAGCGTGCGCGGTGTCGAGACGGCCCGCCTGCAATACCGCACCGATGTGCGTAAAATGGCCTCGGTAGTTGACGACATCGGCCAGTCCCGACTGGCAGCCTTGAAGGAAGTACTGACGCCTCAGCAATTCGACCGCTACCAACGCAAGCGCGAAGAGAAAATGGGCGTTCCGTCGACGTCAGGTGCGCAGGGCAACCCGGTACCGGGCCTGCCAGGCGGCGAATAAAGACAACCACTTGATTACCAGTACGATATAGCACACACTCGCATTACCGTATTGGTAGTCAGCTGATTATGTTTGTTGAAAGGTATCGTAGCCCAGTTTTACGATAATTCCGCAGACTACCACCAAAAACAGCACCCGCATGAATCCCGTCCCGCGCCGGAGCGCCATGCGGGCTCCCAACGTGGAGCCCAAGATGTTGCAGACGGCCATGGGCAGCGCCACACGATATAGAATCTGGTCGGTGAAGGCGAAGTAAGCAAGGCTGGCCACGTTGGTGGCCACGTTCACGAGTTTGGCCGAGGCAGACGAGGTGATGAAATCGTAGCCAAACAGGCCCACAAAGGCAAACAGCAGGAAGCTGCCCGTGCCCGGTCCAAAAAACCCGTCGTAGAACCCGAGCAGAGCGCCTATGAGAATGCCGTAGAGCGGCTCTTTATTCTCAGGTAACCGCGGGGCGTGAATGGCACCAAAATCTTTGCGCCAAAAAGTATAAATCGCAATCACGACCAGCAGACCCAGCACCAACGGCCGCAGCAGTGCCGCAGGCAACAGGCTCACGACCCGCGATCCGGCAAAAGAAAACATCCCCGCCGTAACGGCCGCTGCGCCCACGGCCCGCCAGCGCATCGGCACTTTGCCGGCGTAGCGCTGCAATGCTGCGGAAGTGCCCGCCAACGACGAAACTTTGCCCGTACCCAAGATAGTTGGCACGGGTACCCCCTTGAGCAACAATAACATGGCTGGCAGCTGTATCAGGCCTCCGCCCCCTACTACAGCATCTATAAAACCAGCCAAAAAGGCAAACAAGCACAGGAGGGTAAGCGTCAGGGTCATGCCGGCAAAATTGAGCCGGTGAAGATACGGGGCCAACCGCTGCGAATTGCTGCGCGTTAAGAATCTTCGGGTTCGTTACTTACGCTATCTTAGTTGTTATCACCGCCGACCTACCTTCACTCCCCTCCTGTTGTTGCAACCCATGCGCGGCTCGCTGACCCATCGTCATAAAATGCTCACGTTTGCCGGTATTCTGCTGGCGATGTTTCTGGGCTCTCTTGACCAAACCATCGTCTCGACGGCCCTGCCCCGCATCGTGGCCGACCTGCACGGCCTGGATCGCTTTACGTGGGTAGCCACGGCGTATCTGGTGGCCAGCACGACGTTGGTGCCCATTTACGGAAAGCTGGCCGATACCTACTCGCGGCGCACCATCGAGGTAACAGCGGTGTGCATCTTTCTGACGGGCTCGATGCTGTGCGGACTAGCCGGCGAGTTTGGCACGCTCCCCATCTTGGGCGACGGCATGAGCCAACTGATCATCTTTCGCGGCATTCAGGGCGTAGGCGGCGCGGGCTTGTTTGCGCTGGCTTTTATCATCATCGCCGACTTATTCCCGCCTTCGGAACGTGGTAAATATCAAGGGTTTACGGGAGCCGTTTTTGGCACTTCCTCCGTGCTGGGGCCATTCATGGGCGGCCTGCTCACCGACCACGGCACCAACCTGATTCCGGGGGTGGCGGGCTGGCGGCTAGTTTTTTACGTCAACCTGCCGCTGGGCGCGCTGGCCCTGTGGTTCATCCTGACCCAGATGCCGGCCTTGCGCCCGCGAGGCGGCCGCAAGCACCTAGATTATCCCTCGGCTTTGCTCCTGATCGGGGGCTTAGTACCACTCATGATCGCGCTGCAACTCAACAAAGCGGTGTATGGGTGGTTGTCGCCGGTTACGCTCACTTTTCTGGCGGTGTCGCTCGTGGCCCTGTCGCTGTTTGTAGTGCGCTCGCTGGGGTGCGAAAACCCGGTCCTGCACTTCGGACTGTTCAAAAACCGCGTCTTTCGCTCGGCCAACGTGGCTTTGTTTCTGCTGGGCGGCGCTTTTCTGGGCATCGTAATTTTCGAGCCCCTGTTTATGGTCAACGTGGTGGGCGTGTCGGCCACCCGGGCGGGCGTGAGCCTGATTCCGCTGTCGTTGGGCGTCGTGCTGGGTTCCATGATAGCCGGCCAGATGGTATCGCGCTTCGGGCACTACAAATACTGGATGCTGGGCGGCGGCTTGGTTGTGATGGCGAGCCTGAGTTTTCTGGCCACCATGCCCCTCGACGTTTCCTACCACCAGGTATTGCTGTACCTGGGGCTATGCGGCATTGGGTTAGGGCCGATCATGCCGCTGTACACGCTGGCCATTCAGAACTCTATCGAGCCTCAGTTTCTGGGTCAGGCGACCTCCGCCAGTCAGTTTTTTCGCCAGATTGGCGGCGCCATTTCGGCCGCGGTGCTGGGCACTGTGCTCACGGCCAGCTTGGCGCAGGTGTTGCCCCCATCGGAGATCTCCAGCCCCACAGCCAGCCCAACCGCTCATAGTGAGGTACGGAGCGCCATCAGCGAAGGCCCAACCGTGCCGACTTCCCCGACTACCAACTCGCCGGAAGTGCGGGCCGCCTTTTCACATGCGATTTCCCGTATCTACTTCTGTACCATTTTCTTAGTGGCCGCCGGCTGGATTGCTACGCTGTTCGTGCCAGAATTGCCGCTGCGCAAAAGCCACATGGTTCGGCACCCTGCTTTGGTAGAATTAAAGCCGGGAACCCGTTCCTAAGCCTAAAGTTTGTTCTTTTCTACAAGCACAAATTCCAGGTCAACTTGGTCTGTGGGCTTATCGGCTCGCATAATTGGTTTGGGGTTGATACCGACCCTCGTACGCTCGAATGGGCCCATCTGAGCAATATTTCGTTGAGCCTGCATCAATTTGGACCGGCTAAAAAGCTCGCCGGAGTGCGTTGGAATGATCTTTAATATTTCTTCCGTCGACACTTTGTGGTTGCCTCTCACGGTGATGTTGCCTATTTCTGCTTGCCGCCCTTCCGAAATTACAAACGTCAAGTCAACACTGCCGTCTGGACGATGCAGAACTTGCGGATTCAGCGAGAAGAACAGGTACCCTTGGTCCATATAAAGCGAAGTAATATCGCCTTTGGGATCGTATTGCAGGCGCTTGTGTAAGGCCACAGAATCGTATGCATCGCCGGTTTTCACACCCAATACTTGGTTAAGGCGCTCGGTTGAGATCGCTTTATTGCCTTGCCACGTAATGCGGCCGATTTTGCTTTGAGCCGCTCTCCGGCCCGAAGTAAGCACGTTTAGCTTGGCTTTGAGCGACTTTACGGGTGTTGGGCTCATGGCGGCCGTGGCCAGCCAGGTAAATACAACAACGGGCAAAACAAGGAGGAAACGAAGGTTCTGCATGAGATTCGAAGTAGTTGAAGCGACTCTTTTAGAATTTTGCCTGCTTGGAAAAGCATAACCAAAGCCTCACGGCAGATATTGCGGCCCTAGCACAATCAGGAGCCACGCGAACACAATAGGGTTGCATCCGGAGATTATCGCTTCGCCCGCTTCATATTCACACATTCTTTTGTTGTTGGCATTTACTTCGGGTCGAACCGTGGCTCGTGCCTGCGGTTATACACTGGATTTAATACTTAAGCTATGCCTTCCCCGTCTTCACTCCGCCTCAGCGTGCTCGATCAGTCGCCCATCCGCCAGGGTGGCACGGCACAGCAGGCGATTCAGGAAACGATTCAGCTGGCTCGTTTCACGGAACAGCTTGGCTACACGCGGTTCTGGGTTTCGGAGCATCACAATACTTCCTCCTTGGCCGGCTCGACTCCGGAAGTGTTGCTGGCGCGCTTAGGCGTTGAAACCCAGCATATTCGCCTGGGTTCTGGAGGCGTAATGCTGCCCCACTACAGCGCCCTGAAGGTGGCCGAAAACTTCCGGATGCTGGAAACGCTGTACCCCGGCCGCATCGACTTGGGCATTGGCCGCGCGCCCGGCGCCGATCGCCTCACGGCCACGGCTCTTAACCCCGGCAATACCTTCAACGAGCACGATTTCGTGGAGCAACTCATGGATCTGAGCCGCTTCCTTACCGACACCGCCGAGCCCGATACCATTCAGGAGAAAATAAAAGCCGCCCCGCAAGCGCCCACCGTGCCCGAGCTATGGATGTTGAGTTCCAGCGGCCAGAGTGGCTTGTTTGCGGCGTACCTGGGCATGGCGTTTTCTTTTGCGCACTTCATCAACCCGATCGGTGGCCCCAACATGATGCGCTTATACAAAGAGCGCTTCAAACCCTCGGCCCTGCTTTCGGCCCCGCAGGCCAACGTGGCTATTTTCGTGCTTTGCGCCGATACAGAAGAGAAAGCGCGTCAGCTTGAAGACACGATGGCCATGCAGATGCTACGCCTCGAACGCGGCGAGCGCATCAACATTCCGCCCTACACCGCGCTTACCAGCTTCGGGCTTTCCCCGGCCGAGCACGACCGCCTCGTTTACCATCGGCAACGCATGGTGAGCGGCACGCCGGAGCAAGTGAAGGCCAAACTGACACAGCTAGCCGCCCAATACGGCGTGGATGAAGTAGTAGCTGTCACCATCACCTACGACTTTGCCGACCGGCTACGTTCTTATGAGCTCCTGGCCCAGGCCTTTGAACTGACGCCAGCAGCTGCGCAACTGGCTGTCAGTCAGGATTAAGACTAACTATTGTATTAGGCATAAAAAAGAGCCAGGCCTTTTAAGCTTGGCTCTTTTTTATGCCTTTATGGCACCCACTTTTATTATAACATACTTACTACCAGGTATTTATACAAAATACTATGATTAAGCTTAATATTATTTGTATTAAATCTAAATAAGCACTTAAGTTTGCATTGTTTTTAATCAGTCTAAATAACGATGCGCTCTCTTCTACTGCTCCCGGCCTTGCTCATGGTATTGATGCTAACCTCCGCATTTGGGCCAGGTGAGTTGCAGAAGGGAACCGTAACGGGGCAGGTTGTAACGGCCGAAGGGCAGCCCGTCGAACAAGTTGGCGTGATGGTAAAAGGCTCGACAATCGGTACCAATACCGACGCCGCGGGCCATTTTACCCTGCAAGTACCTGCTGGCAAAAGCACCTTGGTAATCAGCTACTTGGGCGTAGCGCCACAGGAATTTGCCGTTGAGATCCAGTCGCGCCAGACCCTGATGCTGCCCACTGTAACGCTGCCTCAGAGTGCGCAGCAATTGGCCGAAGTGAAAGTGACCGCCACGCGCACCATCAACCAAAAGCCTACGCTGATCGGCAAAATGCCCGTTCGCCCCCTGGATTTGCCCCAGAGCGTGGTTTCCATCAGCCAAGAGACACTGGAGCAGCAGCAGGTTCTGCACCTAAGCGACGCAATCACCAATGTCAGTGGCATTTACGTGACCAGCACCACCGGCGGCACGCAGGAAGAATTGGGCAGCCGTGGCTTTGCGTACGGCAGCAACAACACTTTCAAAAACGGCGTGCGCTTCAACAACAGCATCATGCCTGAAGCTAGCTCGCTGGAAAGTTTGGAAGTACTGAAAGGCAGCGCGGCCATTCTGTACGGCAACGTGGCTGCGGGCGGCGTGCTCAACCTCGTGACCAAAAAGCCACGCTTCGAGCAAGGCGGGTCGGTAGCGTTGCGCACCGGGAGCTTCGGGTTTATAAAGCCCATGTTTGACGTGTACGGAGCCGTAGGCCAGAGCGAAAAAGTAGCGTATCGCCTCAACGGCACCTACGAATGCAGCGACAGCTACCGCGATCAGGTACAATCGAACCGGGTGTACGTCAACCCGTCGCTGCTCTTCAAACTGACCGACAAAACCAATCTGGTGCTGGAAGGCGACTACCTGCGCGACAACCGCACGCCCGACTTCGGCGTCGGAGCCATTGACTATCAGATCCTAGAGGCGCGCAGCCGCTTTCTGAACGCACCCGGCGCCCAGAACGCTACCCAGCAGACCAGCGCTACGGCCACCCTGACCAGCCACCTAAACGATGCCTGGCAAATACGCGCCGTGGCCGGTTTTCAGCGCTATGAAAACGAGTTGCGCAGTGCTTCGCGGCCCACAAGCATCAACAACGGCACCATGCCGGCCGTCGGGAAAGTGGGCACTCCGGGCTACGTTCCGGCCCACGCCAAATCCAGCCTCTACGGCGACTGGGGCCGCAACCTGCAACGCACCAAAACAGCCGAGAATTATTACTTGGCTCAACTTGACCTGACGGGCTCATTTCGGACCGGCTTTTTGAACCACACTTTGCTGCTCGGTGCCGATGCCGATCAATACCAAACGAACACGCTGGCTTATGTAGCTCAGGCATACGACTCTATCAACGTCCTGGACCGCAGCAAAGTATTGGGCCAACCCGCTGGCCGCGTGAGCAGCTACGAAGCCTTGTTGCGCAACACCCGCACACTCGGCAACACCCGCCGCGCAGGCTTCTACGTGCAGGACTTGCTGAGCATCAGCGAGAAAATCAAGCTGTTGGCCGGGGTACGCTGGAGCTACCAGGAAACGCCCAGCGATGTGTACACCTATGCCGCTCCCAATGCTTCGGGTGTAATTGTGGCAACGGTGAAGGAAAACCGCCGCTACGACAACGCCTTTTCGCCGCGCTTGGGCCTTGTGTATCAACCTATTAAGACTACCGCCCTTTTTGCCTCGTACTCTAACTCGTTCTCGCCCAATACCGGCATCGACGCGACTGGCGCCAACCTCGCTCCTTCTCTGATCGACCAATTTGAAGTCGGCGTCAAAAATGACTTGTTTAAAGGAGCACTGTCGGCCAACGTGACGGCTTACCGCATCGTGAACAGCAACCAAGCCCAGACCATTCAGCAGTTTATCAGCGGCACCGACACGCCGAACCCCGCCTGGAACAGAAATTACCCCACGGCGCAGGAGTTGGCTGGCGAAGTAACCAGCAAAGGCGTGGAAGTGGACATCGTGAGCAAGCCCTATCAAGGCTGGTCGTTTATTGCCGGCTACAGCTTCAACCACACCGCGTACACGAAGAGCAATATCTACGAAAACGGCAGCCGCCTACGCTACAACCCGGCTCACACGGCCAACCTAAGCCTGTTCTATAACTTCGGCAACACTTTCAGCGACAATACCTTCCTGAAAGGCCTGACCGCTGGCGTAACCGGTTACTACGTCGGTGATAAGCTGGCCGGCCGCAACACGCGCCTCGTGGATGCCAGCACCGGCAAGTCCTTCAACGATGCGTTCAAGCTCATCGCCATTCCCGATTACGTGCTGTTCGATGCTTCGGTGGGCTATTCGTACGAGCGGCTCTCGCTGCGCGTAAAGCTGGCCAACATCCTCGACGAACTCAGCTACAACCTCCACGACGACAACAGCGTGAACCCCATCGCCCCGCGTAACTTCTCGGCTACGCTTTCTTACAAGCTATAATACAACTGTTTAATTATCAATTATTTATGATTCAATGGTTTTTGATCCATTGAGTCGATAAGAAAGCTATGCTTGCCATGATGAAGACGTTTTTTCGCAACATTCACCTGTACCTCAGCTTGGCTTCGGGGCTGGTCATTGCCTTGGTTTGCTTCACGGGCGGCGTGCTGGTGTTTGAAAAGGAGCTGGAACAGGCCTGGCACCCAGAGCGCTATTTCGTAACGGCCAGCAGCCAGCAGCGTTTGCCTTTAGAGCAGTTGGTGCAAGCCGTAAAAGCGGAGATTCCACAAGCAAAAGTGACCGGCGTGAAGGTTTACGCCGATCCGTTGCGGACTGTAGAAGTGAGCTTGGCGGGGAGCGCGCCTATGGGCGAGCGCAAATCGGAAGGCCAGCGCCCTAAACAGCCAGAAAAAGGCGGCAAACCCGGCGCGAAGGGCGAACAACGCGGCGGCGAAGGCGGGCGCGGACCACAATACTTTGTGAATCCCTACACGGGTGCCGTAGTAGGCAAGCTCAACTACCGCGACTCGTTCTTTTTCACAATGATGGCGTTGCACCGCGGCATGGTGGGCGGCGCAGCGGGCAAGCTGATTGTGGGCGTGAGCACGCTGTTTTTTCTGTTTATCATCGGCACGGGCATTGTGCTGTGGTGGCCAGCTACGCGCAAGGTGGTGAAGCAGCGCCTGACTATCAAGTGGGGCGCCAGCTGGAAACGGCTCAACCACGACCTGCACCTCGTGCTGGGCTTTTACAGCTCGTTGTTTCTGTTTGTGTTTGCCTTCACCGGCTTGGCGTGGTCCTTCGAATGGTTTAACAAAGGCATTTATACTGTCACGGGCTCGGAAATGAAAAACCCTGAGCCTCCCAAATCGCAGGTTCTGCCCGGCGGCAAAGCCATCGGGTTGGATGCCGCCTACGCAGCGGCCCGTTCGCAAGCCGGCGACGCGGCGTTTTTTGCCATTCAACTGCCCAAAGATTCGGCCGAGAGTATCCGGGTAAACCTGCTCCGCCCCAACGCGGCCCACGAAACCGCCGGCGATGAGCTCTACCTTGATCAGTACAGTGGCCAAGTCTTGGGCAAGTTGGCTTTCGAAGACCGCAACCTCGGCCAGCGCGTACGCCGGACATTTCGCCCGATACACGTAGGATCCATTTTTGGCACGCCCTCCAAAATCATTGCCCTGATTGTCTGTTTCTTAGGGACCACATTTCCGGTAACGGGCGTAATCATTTGGCTAAACCGACTCAAAAAAGCTAAAAAGAAGCGCAATACCGTCTTGACGGCGCAATAGCCCTGATCTTATCAAATTATTAATTTTTCTTGAAAGCGCCTGGTGGAAGCATCTGGCGCTTTTTATACTTTTACAGAATTATACAATTAAGATCACGCGTACCCAATGAAAAAAATTCTCCTCCTGACGGTTTTCCTGTTGAGCTGCGCAGCTTCGGCCATGGCTCAGACGCCTAGCAAGGAGCTCTTCACCGCCGTAATGAAAAACAACGCTGCCCAAGTCGAAACGCTGCTCAAAGCCGGTGCCGACCCCAACGCAGCGATTGAAGTAGTACCCGGCTTCAAAACCAGCTACCTCATTACAGCGGCCACCAACAACAACTTGGAAGTGGTGAAAACCCTGATCGCGCACAAAGCGCAGGTCAATGCCAAAGACGCCTTTCAGGTAACCGCGCTCATGACGGCTGCCGGCAAAGGCAATAAACCCATTGTAGAGCTGCTGCTCGCCAACGGCGCCGATGTAAAGGCCAAAGACGACGATGGCAAAGACGCCTTGGCCACCGCCAAAGAAGGCGGCAATGCCGAGGTAATCGCGCTGATTCAGCAGAAGCTGCAATAACACGCCACACAGTTTTTATCACAAGGCCAAGCTTAACAGCTTGGCCTTGTTTGTTTCCAACAGCCTTATAACCAGACCATTAAACCAATAAGAGGTTTACAAATATTTGATTTTCAATTAGTTAAGCTCGGCTATATCTTCCTGCCTTCGTGCACGTAAAGCGGCTTGTTATCCACATTAAAATGGGATTAAAATCAAGCCTACCACATGGAAGAAACCCGCGACAGTATTGCTGACATTTGGGGCCAGCGCACCGGTTATGAAGGCCAGTGGCCCGTGCGAGTAGACGAGCATATTGAGGAAACGCCTGACCAGTGGGTACAATCGGCGTGCGTACTGTGCTCCAATGGCTGCGGAATAGATATTGGGGTAAAAGACGGGCGCATCGTGGGCGTGCGCGGCCGGGCCGCCGACCGCGTCAACCACGGGCGGCTGGGGCCCAAAGGCCTGCATGGCTGGGTTGCCAACCACAGCCAGGACCGCCTGACCAAACCGCTTATTCGCCGTAACGGGAAGTTGGAAGAAGCTACTTGGGACGAAGCCATGAGCTTGATCGTGCAGAAATCCAAGGAGTTGGTGGAGCAACACACCAGCAGTTCCATCGGCTTTTATACCTCGGGGCAGCTGTTTCTGGAAGAATACTACGCGCTGGGAGTGCTGGGGAAAGCGGGTTTGGGCACGCCCCACATGGACGGCAATACGCGCCTGTGTACCGCGACCGCGGCCGCCGCTCTGAAAGCCTCGTTTGGTTCGGATGGGCAGCCCGGCTCCTACACCGACCTCGACACAACGGAAGCTATTTTGCACGTCGGCCACAACACAGCTTCCCAGCAAACTGTGCTGTGGATGCGCATTCTGGATCGGCTGGCTGGCCCCAACCCGCCAAAGCTGGTCGTGATTGATCCGCGCCGAACCTACACCGCCGAGAAGGCCACTGTGCATTTGGCACCCCGCGTGGGCACCAACATCCCGGTAATGAACGGGCTGCTGCATCTCATTATTCAGGCGGGCCACATCAACCAGGAATACATTAATACTCACACCGTTGGCTTTGAGGAGCTGAAAAAGATCGTCGAGCAGTGGACGCCTGATCGGGTGGAGCGCCTTAGCGGTGTACCCGCCGATAAGCTGCGCGAGGCGGCTCACATATTAGGCACTTGCAATACCTTGGTATCCAGTGCCTTACAAGGTGTATATCAGTCAATGCAGGCCACGGCGGCGGCCGTTCAGATCAACAACCTGCACTTGCTGCGCGGCCTGATCGGGCGCGATGGGTGCGGTATCTACCAGATGAACGGCCAGCCCACGGCCCAGAATACCCGCGAATGCGGCGCCGATGGCGATTTGCCGGCGTTTCGTAACTGGGGCAACCAAAAGCATGTTCAGGAGTTGGCCGACTTGTGGAACGTGGACATCGACAAAATTCCGCACTGGTCGCCGCCCACGCACGCGATGCAAATCTGGCGCTACTGCGAAACGGGCTCCATCAAAATGCTTTGGATCAGCGGCACCAACCCGCTTGTTTCGATGCCGGATCTGGATCGCATCCGCAAAATTCTGAAGAAGAAAGATCTGTTCGTAATCGTGCAGGACGCTTTCCCGACCGAAACCACCCATTATGCCGACGTGGTGCTTCCCGCCGCTATTTGGGGCGAAAAAACGGGCTGCTTTACCAACGTCGACCGCACGGTTCACCTCTCCCACAAAGCCATTGATCCGCCCGGTGAGGCGCGTTCCGACTTCGATATTTTCGTTGACTACTCCCGGCGCATGGATTTCCGCGATAAAGAAGGCAAGCCGCTGTTGAGCAGCACCTGGCAGGTGCCGGAAGATGCCTTCAATGCCTGGCGCGAATGCACCCGCGGCCGTCCGTGCGACTATACCGGCCTGAGTTACGCCAAGCTCACCGGCGGCTCGGGCATTCAGTGGCCCTGCAACGACCAATACCCCGACGGAGCCAAACACCTCTACACCGACGGCGTCTTCTGCACCGATGTCGACTATTGCGAAGACTACGGCTACGACCTGGAAACGGGCGCTGCCCGCACCGAGGATGACTACAAATTGATCGATCCGAAGGGCAAAGCTTTTCTCAAAGGGGTTGATTATCAGCCCCCGCACGAAGAACCGGACAAAGACTATCCATTGTGGCTCACGACGGGCCGGCTGGTATATCACTTTCATACGCGCACCAAAACGGGCCGCGCCAAGGCTTTGCAGGATGCCGCGCCCGATGCCTACGTGCAGCTATCGGCGCAGGACGCTGCTCGCTATGGCATCGCCGAAGGCGATATGGTGGAGGTGCAATCGCGCCGCGGCAAGGTGCGCGAGCCCGCCCGCATCGGCAACATCGAACCGGGACTGGTCTTCCTCCCGTTTCACTACGGCTACTGGGACAAAGACGATCGGCCGCGGGCGGCCAACGAGCTGACGCTTACCGAGTGGGACCCCGTCAGCAAGCAGCCGCATTTTAAGTACGCCGCCGTCCGAATTAAAAAAGCGTAATTCAGCCTCATTATCATGCACTTAGCTAATTACCTAGGCTTGGTTGACACAAGCGAGAAATTACTGGCTGACGCGTTGGAGAAAGTAGCCCGCCACCATAAAGACGAGCCGGACGTCGAGCAGACCTGCCTGTTGCTGTCGGCGTGGTCGCGGCAGCACCACGGGCGTCTGCAACCGTTTATCGCAAAGTATTCGGAGGACAAAAGCCCCGAGCCCGACCGCTTGCACAACGCCCTGTTCGACGGTGTCCGCAACGGCAGTTTGGGCTTGCTGCGCGATTTGCACGACCTGTGGCTGCTCGCCAACGAAGTCGATTTGTGCTGGATTGTGATTTCACAAGCCGCTCTGGGGCTGCGCGATAAGGAATTGGAAGCGCTATGTACGCACTGCAAGAAGGAAACCAGACGGCAGCTCGATTGGCTCATGACCCGCATGAAACAAGCCGCGCCCCAAACCTTAATTGTTGCTGATTGAGCCCTTTTAACGGTTCCTCTCGATCACGCTGGTTGTGGCGTTCTGGCGGCCGTTGCGAAGTGGTAGAACATGCCGCCAAACGTCAGCACCCAGGCCAGCAACGCAACGTAAATAAAGCCCGCCGAGATGCTTTGTAGCTGATGCACGGACAGGGCTTCGGCTAGGCGCAGCGTAGCGGCGGTGTACATACCCAGCGGAAATACCATGCTCCAGTAAGGCGGGCTGTAGGCAAAAGCCGGCCGCGTCCGCAGATGATTCCACAGGCGCAGGCCCGCCACCAGCGGAATCCACCAGCTGCTGACAACCCAGAATAATACGCTCCAGCCCTTTACGAACGGCACTATGTCGCTCAGGACGTGGGCTTTATCAAGGGCCGATACCAAGGTAGTTCCGGCCAGCACAGTAATCGCGCTGGCCCCCACGCTGATCCAGTAGGCGGCGCCTACCTCCTCTTCGCCCAACCGCACAAAAGTAAGCCGGTAGATCAGCAGCGTGATGAGCACAACATACAGCAGGCTGCCGAGCAAAAAAGCCCCAATAGCACCAACAAATCCTACTTCCAGCGGGACGGGCCAGCCGGAAACGAGCTTTGCGCCCAGCACCGCCAGCGACTCAGTTGCTACCACCAGCAACAACCAGCTGCCAGTGAGTCCTTTCTCCAAATCCGGCTTTTCCTCCCCGATGCTTACGCCCAGCAGAAACGAATACGATAATACCAGCCAGCTTGCTAAAGCCAACACCCACAGCGCATTACCTACAGCCTGGTTGTGTCGCAGCTGCACAAACTGGTTCCCGACCAGACAGGTAGCCGGTACCAAAGCCAGAAAATTGGCGCCCTTTGCATGCGAAGTAAGCTCTGCCCACAGCCCTTTAAAATCCAGGAAGGCGCGCAGGGCCAACAGAAGCAGAAACAGCGGATAGATCAGCAGGTTGAGGTAGAAGAACGCTTCGGCTATGCCTTTCATTTCTAGCTCTTTCGCCGCCAGCGAGATGATCCCGGTGGACATGACCATTGCAAAATAGGCGGGCGGAAACTGCCGAATTGTCTTCTTCATAGCGCCAGGGTAGGAAGTAAAAACGTATTGCGTATACTTCTCCCGCGCATCGTATGTTAAAGTTGAGCTACGGTCTTACTGGCTGCCCAATTTAAGGTTCTCCAAGTTGCTATATTTCATAACGCATTGATATTCAATATATTAAATCTGCATCATCAAATCGATCTCAATCCGATGCGTTAGGATATCGCCATTTTCGGCCTTTAGTACCAAGAAGTTAGGACCTTGACCAAGCTTTTCCGGCGCTACACGCAGCACTGTTTCGCCAGCCGAAGCAACGCCGTGCAGCAGCATTTCGGCTCTCGGCACCGCGTCGTAATAGTAAAGCGTCAGCTCCACGGCACTGGCTTCACTAAGGGCGAAACGCACTTCAAGCGAACCATCAAAAGTGGCCATAAGCTGCTGTGCAACAGTAAGCTCACGACCAGCGGCAAAACTTTTCAATTGCTCCAAAGCCACCGGCCCCACCAAATCGAGCACGACAATTTGGGGGTTTTGGCGCCGAAAGGTTTCTTTCATTCGGGCGCGTTCCTCAGGCCCAAACCACCCGCCTAGCCCGATAACATCGAAGTCGCGGGCGTCAAAATCGTCGTGTACAGTAGCCATACTGGTAGAACCCAGCGCGTAAAAGCCTGCTTCGCGCACCTGGGGAAGCAGTTGTTGCATAAACTCCCGGCGCTTGCCGAGCAAAAGCAGCGTTAGTTGTTTCATCGTTTTAAGGATTAATGTGCGGCAGAAACGCGAACGGAGCGCAAGCAACACCCTCCTACTCTGCTGACGAATGAGCCACAGAAATGCTTTGCTGTGAGCGCTTTAATCCTGGTTTCTGCCCAAAACGCTTGACATAAAAAACGCCCGGCGTCGGCGCCGGGCGTTTTTACTATTCAGCAAAGGCAAAACCTCCTTGGCCAGATCTTAGCGCAGCTTTTCGTTGAAGAAAGCCAACGTAAGCGCCCAGGCTTCTTTTGCCGCGTCGGGGTTGTAGCTGGGGCGCGCGTCGCAGTGAAAACCGTGATCGGCGTAGGAGATGACGGTGTTGATGTAAGGCTTTCCGGCAGTGTCCAGAGCTTGTATAACGCTGGCTATCTGCTCTTTCGAAATGTGCTTGTCGAGGCCGCCCCAGAAAAACAGATGCGGCGCATGCAGATCTTGGGCCCGATCGGTGAGCGTGTGCGTGCCGCCCCCATAATACGATACAGCGGCAGCCAACGGCAAAACTGCATTGGCCAAAAACGACACCCGGCCACCCAGGCAGAACCCGATGCTACCAATTTTGTCGGCCACTACGTTGTCCTGTGCCTGTAGCCAAGCCAGCGACGCCTGCAAATCGGCCGTTAGACCTTCCGGCGTAATCCCCTGAAAATGAGGCGCAGCGCTGGCAAAATCGGAATACGGGATTTCCAGGCCCGGTGCGGCGGTGCGGTGAAACAGCTCGGGCGCAATCACCACAAAACCTTCCTGCGCCAGCCGGTCGGCAACGCTACGAATGTGGGCGTTTACGCCAAAGGCTTCTTGCAGCAGAATAATGCCGGGATACGTGCCGGGCGTACTCGGAAAAGCCGTGTAGGCATTTAGTTGGGTGTTGTCGGAGGCCTGAAGCGATACGGCGTTGGGATAGCTCATTCGAGTAGATACGGGTTGGTTGTTGGGGCTAAGCAACTGACTTCTCGGCCAAATGTTCGCGCCTCCACAACAGTTTACGCTCAACGGGGCCTGCTTGGGCGTGCAGGTTCTTTACTTGCCGTACACGCTCGTCAGGAATGTTTTCACGTCCGTGGATTTACGGCCGAGCAACTTCTCAAACGCATCGCTTGGGTGGTTAAACTCATTTGCCCGCATCGCTTCCGACAAGCCTACCATCATCGTCACGACGGGTTCGGGCACCTGGTGCTGGCGCATCCCCGCAGCCATGTCCGCGCTCGAAATCGAAACATACTCAACGGGTTTGCCAACAACTCCGCTGAGCGTTGCCGCAATTTCTTGCATAGAATAAGCGGGCGCTGGAGCAATGTCATACGTTTGGTTTTCGTGGCCGCTGGAGGTCAGCACGTTAGCCAGCGCCTCCGCTATTTCGTTACGCAGAGCATAGGTCACTTTGCCGTCGCCGGCCGCCGAATATATTTTGCCGCTTGGCACTGCATCCTGCCCCAAAAACATCGGTACAAAGTCCAAGTACAGCGTGTTGCGGAAAAGCGTGTACGTCAAACCCGAACCGCGCAGATACTCCTCGGTGGCCACATGGCTGGGCGAGGCCGTGAAATGCGAATCCCTTGAAGGATTAAGCACACTGGTGTAAATGACGTGCTTCACGCCTGCCTGTTTGGCCGCATCAATCACATTTTTGTGCTGCTGCGTACGCTTTTCGAGGTCGTCGCCGGAAATAAGCAGCACCTTTTCAACGCCTTGAAAAGCCGCTACCAAAGAGGCCACATCGTCGTAATCGCCTACCCGTACCTGCACACCTTGCTCGCTGAGGTCGGTGGCTTTTTGAGGATCGCGCACCAGCGCAACAATTTGGTTTGCAGCTACTTTTGGCAGCAGGGCTTCGATGGTGGCGCGGCCCAGATGGCCGGTAGCGCCTGTAATTGCTAGCATGGGTTTGGGTGTTAAGAAGTCAATAGTTACTTTTAGTAACTCAAAAATACTGGCGTACCTTGCGCTATACAAGAAGGCATTTTCTACTTCCTAAGGCACATGAAGATAACTATTGCTGATAATCAGGCAGTTACGCTTGGAGCGGCAGCTCAAAAAATTCTGACCGTACCCGAAAATGGTATCGGTCTTTGCCCCGTGCGTGATATTCTAGACCGCATTGGCGACAAATGGTCGATGCTTTCCATTCTGCACCTTGGCTCGGTCGAGAGCCTGCGTTTCAATGAGTTGCGCAAACGCATCGATGGCATTTCGCAGCGCATGCTCACCGTTACGCTCCGCTCTTTGGAAACCGATGGCCTAGTGGCTCGCAAAGTGTACGCCGAAGTGCCGCCCCGCGTAGAATATCGCCTTACCAGCCTGGGGGTAAGCTTGTTGGAGGCGATGATTGAATTTGGCAACTGGGCCAACGAACATGCCCCGCAAATCGCACAGGCGCGGGCCGCTTTTGCCGCCAAAGAGCAGGCGTAACGCATAAAACGACAAAGCCGCTAGCTGAGCTAGCGGCTTTGTCGCATAATCGATTGATAATCAATAGATTATCTAGCTGAAAATATCATTCAGCACACCGGCTAACCGGATGCCCGCCTGCTCGATTCGCTGCTCAACAGTGGGCAGATGAGCCGCGTTGTAGCGGTAGTCGAAGGTGGGGTTTTGCTCGGTTTCTTGGTAGAGTCGCTGGCTGATCTGGTAAGACTCAAACAACCAGGTCGAGATCTCATCCTTTTGCCACTGCCGAATCTGGGCGCTGCTCGCGTGGTCGAGTGCCGCAGCCAGCTCTGAATAGGTAAACCCCTCGTACTCAACCAGTCCGCTGTCCCACAGGCTGTGCAGGTTGGTGTCTTTGCCTTGGTATTTGACGGATATCTTGTTGCCGCCCTGGTCTTCGGCGCGGCTTACGTGCATGGGCTGGTGAATGTCGCCCACAAGGTGAATAACGAATTTCAGCGCAATGACCTTTTCCGCCTGTGATTTGGCCGGATCTTTCAGATCCTTAATATTCTGATTAAGAGCCATATATGCATTGGGCTCCGCCATCTTATTCACTAGGTTGATGTATTGATCGGAAGGCAGCCCGAGCGGGGTGTTGATAAAATGCCAAGGGGCCGTGTAGGAGTATTCGTTGGAATATCGTGCTTCGTCGGCCCAGGTTGCCACCATCGGAATACGCTCGCTCCCAAGCAGTTGCGCGATCCGACGCTTCGCATTCTTATTCAAGTGGTTTTCAGCAATTTTCCCGACGGCCCGGTGCCCTACTACGCCCCATGCCAGGAGGCTGAACGGCAAAAGACTTAGGCAGAGGAGGGCGAAACACTTCTTCAACATGTAAAACGGAGAACAGGTGGCGATAGCCACGGTAAAAGATCTGGCAAAGGTAGGACGAACGCCAGGTTTGCCCGTCGCCTTACTTTTTGCCGAAAATACTCTTGCGGATCATCATGTGGGCGCCGCGCGTACCATCAACCACCTGCGTCGCTTCCAGATCGGCGGCGACACTCGACAGCATGTAGGCGTCGTCGCGGCTCAAACCTTTTTCTTTTACCAGAAAATCAACCATTTCGCGCACCGCAATTTTGCTGGCTTTGGTGAAGTCCTCGTCCATGCCCATGGTGATGTAGGCGGTCGGCGTTTCGGCCCGGGGCCAGGTCAGGTGCATGTCTTTGCGCACGATAAATTCCAGCGTGCCTTGAAGGGAAGTCTCTAAGGCGGTGATGTCTACCTCGCCGTTGCCCTGACCGGCATGGCCGTCGCCGACTTCAAACAAGGCTCCCGGCACGTGCACCGGAATGTAAAGCGTAGTGCCGGCGACCAGCTCTTTGTTGTCGAGGTTGCCGGCGTGAATGCCGGGCGGCGCGCTGTTGATGCGGCCGGCGGCCAGCGGTGGGGCCACGCCCATGCTCCCGAAAAACGGGCGCAGCGGAATGTCGATGCCGGGCGCAAAATGGGCCACCATGCGCTTTTCATCGAGCGGAATGATCTTCATTTTGGCGTAGCCAAAATCCTCGGGAATGAAGCCACTGGTGGGCCCGAACCCATTGTAAGCATACGGAATGGCCAGCTTCACCTTCTTGATGCGCACTTCCAGCACATCGCCCGGTTCGGCGCCTTCGATGTAGATGGGCCCCGTAAGAATGTGACCGCCAGGCCCTTTGTTGGTTACGTCCTTGTAGATATCCCGCAACGACTGCTCTACTTGGTCGGGCGCTACGCCGGCGCCTTCCAGCCGCGTCGGGCTCGACGTAATCAGCGTTTGCACGTCCACGGCATCGCCCGATTTGATGCGCAGCACGGGCTTCGCACTGGCGTCGTAAAAGCCCCAAGCTACCGTTTGGGGCGTTGGTTTGAGCTGGTACGTAGTTGATTTGCCGGGCTTTGACCTAGAAGCAAGCTCTTGTGCCTGCACCGACAAGGCGGAAGCTCCCAGAGCAAACAGTAAAAAGCTGTTTTTGAAGCAGTTATGGCTCATAATCCTTTCGAATGCTCGTGAGCCAGCAATCTACAGACGATTGGCGGGAAGTCCCTTGTCGCAGGCAGGATAAATAGCGCACAAAAAAGCGCCCGGCTTCTGCCAGACGCTTCATGCAAATATCTTACTATCAATTAGTTACCCAGCAATAAACGTACGCATGCTCAGACCGCCGTAGTATACTTCTTCGTAGGCCTGCGTGATGTTCTCGTTTTTGTCAGCCAAACCCAAGGTGTAAAGTACTGGCAGATAATGATCTATGGTAGGCACTGAGAGGGCGCCCATGGTGCCGGCTTTGTGAAAATCAATCAGGCTTTGGAAGTCGCGCTGATTGATTTTGGTTTTCACCCACTCGTCAAATTCCACGGCCCAATCGTAGGGCGTCGCGTCTTGGGCCATCAGTTTGGGCATGCTTTGGCGTAGGTTGTGCACAATGTTGCCGCTGCCGATGATGAGCACGCCGCGCTCGCGCAAAAATTGCAGGCGCTGGGCCAGATCGAAGTGGTATTGCGGGCTGCGGCCGTAGTCGAGGCTCAATTCAAACACCGGAATGTCGGCCTCCGGAAACATGTGCTTCAGGATGGTCCAGGCGCCGTGGTCGAGGCCCCATTCTTCGGTGTCCTGCACTTCGGGCACCATCTTCATGATTTCCCGAGCGTATTCGGGCGAGCCCGGCGCGGGGTATTGCTCGCGGAACAGCGCCTCCGGAAAGCCGCCGAAATCGTGAATAGTTTCCGGTTTTGGGCTGGCGGTAACATACGTGCCTTTGGTCAGGAAGTGTGCCGAAACCACCAGGATAGCCGTAGGCGTCTGTCGCTGCCGGATGTCGGTACCGATGCGGTTTAGCTTCTGGGTGAACGGGTTATCTTCCAACGCATTCATGGGCGAGCCGTGCCCTACGAACAGGACCGGCATTTTCTCACTCTTCTTGAAAGAGGACGCCGCAGTAGTTAATTCATTCAGTTTCATAGTCGAAGCAAGCGGTAACAAAGCCAATGCTTTCAAAAAATGGCTGCGGTTCATAAGCACTTTTTGTGAGTCTATTTCTCCCGCAGCTACAACACAAAAGTACCGATCCGCCAAACCCAGCGCCTTGATGTAGGATAAGAAATGCGTATCTTCTACCTCACGGCGTCGCTGGCTAAGCGCCCTTCCGCAAGCACCCCACGCAGACCCGAGTGGCGTTTTGCCGTACACTTTCCAAAGTCCCACTTCTACCCTACCCCAATAGTTATGGATCAGTCTAACTCCTCTCCTTCCGACCTGACCCAGCTTGTCCGGTATGTATTGGAAATCAAAAGCTTGCACGACGACGCGGCCATTGTGCGGGTTCGGGAAGTGCTTACCGGCCTGGGCCTACTGGTAGACCGTGTGGAAGGCAACGAAGTAGAAGTTGCCGCCGGCCACAGCGCCAAACCCGTTACCGACGACATCGACAAAGCGCTGCGAAAAGCAGGCTTTGAGCTCGTAAACTTCACGCCCACAGTAGGATAAAACCTCAGAGCCAAGTATTCATAATTATCTTTAAATCAATTACTTATGAATACTTAGTTCTTTGCGAATCCGGCTCAGAGATTCTGGCGTTACGCCCAGATACGCGGCGATCATGCGTTGCGGCAGGCGCAGGGCCAGCGTTGGATAGGTATGGATAAATTCCAGATAGCGCTCTTCGGCCGTGGCGCTGAGCGTGCTGATGAGCCGCTTTTGCATGGAGCGCACGCTGTTTTGCAGCAGCGTGTAGAAAAGCGACTGAAATTCCGGGCCGATGGCCTGCAATTTCTGAAAGAACGCCGAGCCAAATAGAAACACCTCCGAGTCCTCTAGCGCGTCGATGTAAAACATGGCGGGCTCGTTATGTAGGATGCTGTTTTGATCGGCAATCCACCAATTTTCGGGCGCAAACTGCAGAATGTGCTCCTTTTCCTTCTTGTCGATAACGTAGCTGCGCAGGCAACCTTTTGCCACAAACGCGCCGTAGCGGCCTACCTCACCCTGCCGCACGACCAACTCGCCTTTGCGCACCGATTTGGGCGTTAGTAAGGCCGTAATTTCCGCAAACTGCACCTCCGTGAGCGACAGTTTCTGTTGAAAATACGTTTCGAGCTGCTCGTACATGCTATTGCGCTTCTACTATAACCCTCAGACGATCTGATGTTTACCTGCTAGCCATTGAGCCGTTGGGTTTCCGCTTCCATAAACTGCCGAAACCGCTCCTGCATCGCCTGAAACGCCTGAATAGCCTGCTTCCCTTCTTCGGTCACTAGCGCGCCGCCACCGCTTTTGCCACCAGTCTGCGTGATTACCAGCGGTTTGTTGGCTTGCGTGTTCATGGAACTCACCAAATCCCAGGCCCGCTTATACGACATGCTCATGGCTTGCGCCGCCTTGGAAATGGAACCCATCGCCTCGATTTTTTCCAGCAATTCGAGCCGCCCGATGCCCATAAACCGTTCCTCGCTGCTCTCGATCCACAGGCGGCCGTTCAGGCGGAAGGTCAGGTCGGAGCGCAGCAGGTTTTTCATGGCTGCAATCTTAGCAAAAAGGAGTAATCCACCCGCCGTAGGCAGAAACGTATCCAATTTATCAGCAAGAAAAAAGCGTCAAGTAGTTCTACCTGACGCTTTTCATTATGTAAGATCACCCTTTTAGAAGGGTGGATCGTCGTTGCCGAAGTTGCTTTTCGGGAAAGGCATCGGGCTGGGCGAATCGTTGATTTTGCTGCCCAACCGGATAGTGCCCGGCGTGAAGCCCGTTTCGTCATCGAAAGTGCTGGCGGGGAAGGCGCTGGGGTTAAAGCCGTCGTCACCGGGGAAACCGCCGCCGTCGAGGTCGGCAAATTTGGTAAAGCGACCGATAAACTTCAGCTGCACGGTTTCCAGCGAGCCGTTCCGGTGCTTGGCAATGATTACTTCGCCGGTACCTTGGGTCGGGTTGCCCATTTCGTCCTCCGTAATCTTGTAGTATTCAGGGCGATACAAGAACACTACCATGTCGGCGTCCTGCTCGATAGAGCCCGATTCGCGAAGGTCACTAAGCTGCGGCTTCTTGTCGCCGCCGCGGGTTTCCACCGAGCGCGAGAGCTGCGACAAGGCCAGCACAGGCACGTTCAGCTCTTTGGCAATGCCTTTGAGAGCCCGCGAAATCGAGGCAATTTCCTGTTCGCGGTTGCCGGCACCTTTACCGCCATCGGTGTTGCCGGTCATCAATTGCAGATAGTCAATAATGATCATCTGGATGTCGTGGTGGGCCTTCAGGCGGCGGCACTTGGTGCGTAGCTCCCGAATGCTGAGCGCGGGCGTGTCGTCGATAAAGATGGGCGCGGCCGACAGCGACGATATTTTGTGGTTGAGCTGCGCCCACTCGTAATCGGCGAGGTTGCCCTTCTTGATTTTCTCCGAATCCAGCTCCGCTTCCGCCGAAATCAGACGGTTGACCAACTGAATGGACGACATTTCCAACGAGAAAATGGCAACCGGCTTCTTAAAATCAACGGCGGCATTGCGCATGGCCGAAACCACGAACGCCGTTTTACCCATACCGGGGCGTGCCGCAATGATCACTAAGTCAGAAGGTTGCCAACCGCTGGTTACGCGGTCCAGAGCCGAGAAGCCGGAAGGCACACCGGTAAGGCCGTCCTTTTGGTTTTTCTTTTCTTCGAGTTCCTTGATGGCTTTGCCCATCAACGAGCGCATGTCGTCGAAGTTCTTGCGAATGTTCGATTCGGAAACTTCGAACAGCGACTGCTCGGTACTGTCGAGCAGGTTGAATACGTCGGTGGTATCCTCGAACGCGTCGCGCTGAATGTCGCTGGCAATGCGGATTAGCTCGCGCTTGATGGCATTTTCGGTGATGATACGGGCGTGGTACTCGATGTTGGCCGCCGAGTTCACCTTGAAGGTCAGGTTGGCGACGTAGTGAGGCCCACCCGCCGACTCCAACTCGCCCATTTCCCGAAGCTCCTGCGTAACTGTCAGAATATCAATCGGTTCTGATTTATCAAACAGGTTCAGGATCGCCTTGAAAATGCGTTGGTGACCGTCTTTGTAGAAGCTCGGGGGCTTGAGGATGTCGATAACGGTGGTGAGGGCGTCTTTCTCAAGCATGAGCGCACCCAGCACAGCGGCTTCCAACTCCAGCGCCTGTGGCGGCAGCTTGCCCGCCTGGCCACCAACCGAAACAGACGGGGTACGGCTGTTCCAGGCGGCTTTGGCTCGCGAGGCAGAAAGTTTTAGGCGGTCATCCATCCGGTCATTCATCGTGTACTTAGCAAATCTAACGCAAAAGGGGCACAAAGCTACTGGCTTAACAGGACAATTGCGGAGTGTGAAAACCCTTTCTTTTCGGTATCTTGTTTTCAACACGCGATTCGTCCGGCTGGTTTGGCTGCCGATGCAACGCTGGTCGTTTAGTACCTTTGCCGCCCGGCTTTTGCCCTACCGACCAGTTTATCGCTCCTGAATGGCCTCCACGCCCGTTTCCCTCCAACGCCTCCACCTGATTGCCGTCGGGGGGAGTATTATGCACAACCTGGCTTTGGCCCTGCACCGCCGCGGCGCCGAAGTAACGGGTTCCGACGACGAGATATTTGAGCCCGCCCGCGGCCGCCTCGCCGCCGCTGGCCTGCTGCCGGCCCAAGAAGGCTGGGACCCCAGCAACGTAACCGCCGACCTCGATGCCGTCATTGTAGGCATGCACGCCCGCGCCGACAACCCGGAGTTGCTGCGAGCGCAGGAGCTAGGCCTGCGGGTGTACTCGTTTCCCGAATTCATTTACGAAGCGTCGAAGGACAAGCAGCGCATCGTGATTGGGGGCTCGCACGGCAAAACCAGCATTACCTCGCTGATTCTGCATGTGTTGCGCCATCACAAGCGCGAATTTGACTACGCCGTAGGGGCGCAGCTGGAAGGCTTCGACCTAATGGTGAAGCTCACCGAAGACGCGCCCATCATCATCATCGAAGGCGACGAATACCTGTCGTCGCCCATCGACCGGCGGCCTAAGTTTCACTTGTACCAGCACCACATCGGCGTCATTTCGGGCATCAGCTGGGACCACATCAACGTCTTCCCGACCGAAGACGACTACCGCGAGCAGTTCAAGATTTTCGCGGATATGACGCCCAAGGCCGGTGCCCTCATCTACGACCAAGACGACGAGCAGGTGCAGCTCGTAACCGTGCCCACCAACCCCGACGTCGAGTACATTGGCTACGGACCGCACGAGCACATCATCCGCAACGGCAAGACGTTCCTGCTGACGAAAAAGGACGAGGAAGTGCCCGTGCAGGTATTTGGCGAGCACAACCTGCGCAACATCTCGGCGGCCAAGGAAGTCTGCAAGCAGTTGGGTATCAAGGGGAAAGACTTTTACGAAGCCATTACCACGTTCAAAGGTGCGGCCCGCCGCCTGGAGCTAGTGCGCGCTGGCGACAACTCCTTGGTATACAAGGACTTTGCGCATGCACCTTCTAAGCTAAAAGCTACGGCCACGGCCTTCAAACAGCAGTACCCACAGCGCAAGCTGGTGGCTTGCCTGGAGTTGCATACGTTCAGCAGCCTCAACCCGGCCTTTTTGCCCCAGTATGCACACACGTTCGACGCGCCCGACGTGGCCGTGGTGTATTTCAACCCGCACGTACTGGAGCACAAGCGGCTGCCGCCGCTGGCACCCGAGCAGGTAGCTGCCGCTTTCGAACGTTCTGATTTGCAAGTATTTACCGACAGCAAGGCTTTGGCTGCTTTTCTGCAAGAGCAAAACTGGCACAACGCCAACCTGCTGATGATGTCGTCGGGCACATTCGACGGGTTGGATCTGGCCCAGCTGGCTGCCGAAGTAACGAAAGGAATATAGGAGCGACTTGCAACGCGCCCCCATACTGCCAAAAAAGCCCGCTATTCAGCGGGCTTTTTTGGTTTTTCATCTTCGGCGGGTGGTGCGGGCGGCGGTGGCGTTTTGCGCCGGCGGTCCGTAGTTACGAGCAGCGCCAAGGCCGTAAGCGAGAGGCGCAAAAGCCATTTGCGGTTCATCGACGCTGAAACAAGTTGTTGTTGTCAACTACGCGCAGGTCGCAGCTGCTGCCGCCAGTGTTTTCTTCGCAGGTAGTGCCCACAATCTGGTTTTTCTCGAAGTTGAAAAAGCAGAACGTGCAGCCCACGCCCGTAATGATGTACCGAGCAGCGTTGGAAGCCAAGTACAGGCTGTTGTCGGTGGAAGTTTGCAGCGGAATGGCCATGGCGCGGAACATGCCGTCGCGCAGGCCCATACCAACCAAGTAATAGATCGGCGCCTCTTTGCCCTCCTGCACTTTACGAATTACCGTTTTGTCGATGACTGTGCCGTCGTTGAACTGCCGGATGAAGGCCAGCGACAGCTGTTCGCGCGGCACGATAAACTTCACTTTGCCGTCGCTGTCGTTGGCCTGCGCAATCTGCTTGCTGGTGGCTTCGAGCTGGTGGCGCGACGTGGCATTGGGGTCATCAGGCGCGTTAACCTCCGGGAAGCTCCGCTTGGTAGTTTCGCAGGCCGTGAGGGTTGCCAACCAGAGGAAGGCCAACAACCCCACGCGCGCAAAGGGACGAATAGATCGTATCATTGGAATGAGAAGAGGCCCACGCCGTTAGCGGGGCTTGTAGTATTTACGAGCTTCGGGCAATTCGCGCTGAATGTCCGCGATGCGGGTGCCGTTGGAGGGGTGAGTAGATAGAAACTCGGGCGGCGAGGCTTGGTTTTCCCGCGAATCCATGCGCTGCCAGAACGACACGGCCCCGTCGGGGTTGTAGCCAGCCATCGCCATAAAGATGAGGCCCAAGTGGTCGGCTTCGCTTTCCTGGTTGCGACCGTATTTCAGCAAACCCAACTGCGAACCAGCCCCCACTACTTGCAGAAACAGGTTTTGCGAGGTCGAAGGCGCTTGGCCAACGGCGGCTGAAGCTACCGAAGTCAGGCCTTGAGCGGCCATTTGCTGGCTCATCCGCTCGGTGCTGTGCTTGGCCACAGCGTGGGCAATTTCGTGGCCCAGTACCACGGCCAGGCCTTGTTCATCCTGCGTGATGGGCAGAATGCCGGTGTACACGGCTACTTTGCCGCCCGGCATACACCAGGCATTCTCCTGCTTGTCTTCAATCAGGTTGAATTCCCACTGATAGCCAGCGAGTTGGTCTTGCGCATTTTGCTGGCGGAAATACGTTTCCACCGCCTGCTGAATGCGCTGCCCCACCCTCCGGACCATGGCCGTCTGGGAAGAATTAGTAGACAACTTACTGGTTTTGAGCACTTCGGCGTATTGTTGCTCAGCCATCGTAATCATTTCAGAATCAGATACTAAGCTCAATTGCCGCCGGCCTGTAATCGGAACGGTGGTGCAGCTCGAGGCCGCTAACAGGCAGCCGGCAAGGACAAGTTTTTTTAACATGGTCGAGGTGGATTTAGGAGAATGAGGTCGATCTGCCCAATGCACAGGCATTTTTAAGGCCAAACGGTTCTGTTTCGGACAGCGATTGCTATACGTCAGGCACTGGGTAAAATGTTTGGAGCGCTACCGGCCAACCGAGGCAAGGTTAGCGGCGTACACGGCGCTTTGCGGTTGGTGGCCGCGAATTAAGCCTTATTTTTGGGACTTGGGGCTCTACAACCCAAGCGCGTAGGTACTTTAATGGCAGGTTTTACCGTTGAACTTCCGATGCCTTTTTCGGCCATTGCGCCCCAAATCTCAAGCTTCCAAGTCTTTAGCTCTCCATGAAAATACTTTGCATCGGCCGCAACTACGCCGAACACATTGCCGAACTCAAAAACGAAGTTCCCGACGAGCCCGTCATCTTTACCAAGCCCGATACGGCCCTGCTGCAACGTGGCATGCCTTTCTTTTACCCCGATTTTTCTAAAGACATTCACCACGAAATTGAGCTGGTGCTGCGCGTGAGCAAAAACGGCAAAAATATCGAGGAGAAGTTTGCGCACACCTATTTCGACGCCATTGGATTGGGCATCGACTTTACTGCCCGCGACCTGCAAAGCAAAGCCAAAAGCAAAGGCTTGCCCTGGGACTTGGCTAAAGGCTTCGACGGATCCGCACCGCTTTCCAACACCTTTAAGCCGGTTTCAGAATTCACTGATTTACAGAATATTAACTTCCGCCTGGAAGTAAATGGCGAAGTGCGCCAGCGGGGCAACTCGGGCATGATGCTGCACAATTTCGCGGCTCAGATCAGCTACATTTCGCGGTTTATCACCCTGAAAATGGGCGATCTGATTTTCACAGGCACGCCCAGCGGCGTAGGCCCGGTGCAAATCGGCGATCAATTGACGGGTTACATCGAGGACGAGAAGCTGTTGGATGTTGCTGTTAAATAAGGTACTAGACAACGTTCGGCGGTTTTCGTTTTCCGGTGGCAAAGCAGCGTGGCGGCCCGCAATGGCAGCCCTGTTGCTCACGACCACCGGTTTGCGCCCAGCCCCCTACCGCGGCGAAGTACACGCACCCGCCAAGCCCGGCGCAGCCCAAGCCGAACTGAAAGGCCCGCGACCGCATCCGACCGTGGAGCAGGGCTTTTTTATGTTCCCCATTAAGCCCGGCAAGCCTAACTACCTTGCCGGTGCCATGGGCGAACTGCGCCCAAACCACTTCCACGGCGGCCTCGACATCAAGACCGATGGCCGCGTGGACTTGCCCGTGCACGCGGCTGCCGATGGCTACATTTCGCGCCTGAAGCAGTCGTCATTTGGCTACGGCAACGTACTCTACATCACCCACCCCAACGGTCTAACGACCGTGTATGGCCACCTCAACCGCTTTGTGGGGCCCGTGGCGGATGAACTACGCAAGCGCCAATACGAAAAGGAAACCTACGAGTTGGAGCTGTTTTTCGACAAAGATCAGTTTCCGGTGAAGCGCGGCGACGTGGTGGCCCTCTCGGGCAATACGGGCGGCTCAGGCGGCCCGCACCTGCACTGGGAAGTTCGCGATGCCGATGACCATCAGTTGAATCCGTTGCAGTGGGGCGGTTTTACCGAAATTCAGGACCACGTGCCGCCTACCTTGCAAGCCTTTGCTGTAGAGCCACTTACGATTGAAGCCCGCGTTCAGAACCGATTTGACAAGGCGGTATTCGTGCCCAAAGTGCAGCCGGCACCCGGTACCGCTTTCGCTTGGCCCGATACCATTTCGGCGTACGGCACGGTGGGCCTGCTGCTCCAGGGCTTCGACCGCTTCGATGTGGTTTGGAACAAGTATGGGTTTCAGCGGGTGGAAGTGCGCGTAAACGGCGAGCCCCTGTACACGCACGTCGTGGATGATGTGCCGTTTCCGGATGGGTCGCGCATGATCAACCAGCACACCGATTACGAGTGGCGCTTCACCAACGGCCGGCTGCTGGAAAAGCTCTTTGTCGACGATGGCAACACGCTGTCGATGTACACAACGGGGCCCAACCGGGGCAAGCTGCACGTTGAAGACGGCAAGATTTACAACGTGGAGGTGCACATGCTGGACTCCTACGGCAACTCTACGCCCCTGAGCTTTGTGCTGCGCGGACAAAAACCTGCGTATTACAAAACGGGTAGCGCAACCGTGCAGCGGCCAGTGCTGCGCTACGACATCACGCGCAACATCCTGAAAATCATTGCCGCTGACCCCGACACGGCCAGCCAGGGCGCCAACGTAATGCTGTACCGCGGGGCCAAACGCTTGGCGCTGAAGCCCAGCTACACGGTGCAAGGCCAGAATACGTATCTGTTCGACCTGCGCGCCGGCTTGCCCGATTCCATGCAATTTGGCCGCACCACGCGCCGCTTCGACCGGCAGGCTATTATTCCGGCCGGCGAGGATTTTTCCTTTTCGAATGCCCATCTCAACCTGAGCTTTGGCCCGCAGACGCTGTTTGATACGCTCTACCTTCAAACTTCTTACAAAGACGGCCTCTGGACGGTGCAGAATCAGCGCACGCCGCTGGCGCAGCCGCTGCGCATGACGCTGAAGCCCGAGCAAGAGGTGGTAGATAAAGAGCGCTCGGCCGTGTACATGATC
Organism: Hymenobacter jejuensis; assembly: GCF_006337165.1. NCBI lineage: Bacteria > Pseudomonadati > Bacteroidota > Cytophagia > Cytophagales > Hymenobacteraceae > Hymenobacter > Hymenobacter jejuensis. The sequence goes on along the minus strand of NZ_CP040896.1, from coordinate 3,860,141 downwards.
AATGCCAGCGGCGGGCGCCTCTACCAAGGTGGCAAGTGGAACGGCAACGAGATTACGGTGCCGATCAAGCTGTTTGGCTCGTTTCGGATTCTGGCCGACACCATTCCGCCCACGGTAAAGCTCACCCGCAAATCGCCGGCTGGCCTCAGCTTCCAGGTGGGCGACAACCTGTCTGGGTTGTCGAGTTACCGGCTGCTCGTGAACGGCAAGTGGCGCTTGCTGCGTTACGAATACAAAACGGCGACGCTCTTCACCGATAGCCAAGACCATACGGTACCCCTGACGGGCGAGGCCGAGCTTCACCTCACCGACCAAGCCGGCAACGAGAAAGTGCTCGCTTTTCGGATCTAGCTTTTAAATCTGCGTAAAAGCTGTGGGGGCTGTTTTGCCAGTAGGCAAGCAGTTTCCACGGCTTTTCGTTTACCATCCCTCCTGCCCATGAAAACCCGCCGACCTATTCTGCTTGCTGCCGCTGCCACGGCAGCTGTGGCTACTACAACCTGGCTCTACAACCGTGCCCGCCAGCGGACCTCGCTTCCCGTTGCCCGCTACGTCGATCTGAAGCGCTATTCGGGCCTGTGGTATGAGATAGCCCGCCTGCCTACGCGCTTCGAAAAAGGCTGCCAGCACGTCACAGCCCACTACCACCTGCGCTCCGACGGCAAAGTTGACGTTGTTAATACATGCCACCAAGACGGCGTAAATGGCCCCGTGGAATCCGTGAAAGGCGTGGCCCGCGTGGTTGATCCCGAAACCAACGCCAAGTTGAAAGTCAGCTTTTTCTGGCCTTTCGAGGGCGACTATTGGATCTTGGATTTGGACCCGCTGGATTATCGCTACGCCTTGGTAGGCGAACCGGGCCGCAAAAACTTGTGGCTTTTGAGCCGGACGCCGCAGTTGCCCCGGCCTACCCGCGATCACCTGGTGGGCATTGCCCGCTCGTTGGGCTTTCCGGTAGAAAACCTCATTTTTACAGCGCAACCCCTCATCACCAACCCCTAACGCTCTAGCCATGTCCCTGCAAGCCGGCGATCCTGCTCCCGCTATCGAAGCCCACGACCAAGATGGTAACCTCCTACGTCTCAGCGACTTCCGTGGCAAAAAAGTGGCGCTTTATTTTTACCCCAAAGACGATACGCCCGGCTGCACAGCCCAAGCCTGCAACCTGCGCGACCACCAGGAAGAGCTCACGGCCAAAAACGTGCAGGTAATCGGGGTGAGCGTTGACGATGAGAAATCGCACAAGAAGTTTGCGCTGAAATATGACCTGCCTTTCCCGCTGCTGGCCGATACCGATCAGAAAATCGTGCAGGACTACGGGGTGTGGCAGGAAAAATCGATGTACGGCCGCACCTATATGGGCACCGTGCGCACCACCTTTCTCATTGATGAGCAAGGTGTTATCGAGAAAGTCATCACCAAAGTCGATACGAAAGAACACACAGCCCAGCTTGTGTAAGCACGTTGCAAGTCAGCTTCTCGTAATCCCTTCATTATCAATAAAATACATAATTGATGGTGAAGGGATTATTGCGTTATAGGAGTTTATTGCTCGATGTGGCTTGGGCTGCATCGGGTCGGTCTCACTTCTGCCCTTACCACCGTTCAAAAGCAATAATTTTTTACACAATCGATTGTGTTGGCTTCAGCAAGAATACTAACTTTGCCCATCTACCCTTCTCAACCTAACCCAATGCAGGAAGCCCCTACCACTCCCGACGTACAACCCGAAATCCAATCTAGGCAGCCGGAGCGCTCCGTGGCCGAGCTGAAACAGCTGGCGGCGCAGGTACGGCGCGACATTGTGCGCATGGTGCACGCCGTTAATTCTGGCCACCCCGGCGGCTCGTTGGGCTGCACCGATTTGCTGGTGGCGCTGTACTTCCGCATCATGAAGCACAACCCCGAGTTCTCGATGGACGGCGTGGGCGAAGATTTGTTTTTCCTGTCCAACGGGCACATTTCGGCTACGCTGTATTCGGTGCTGGCGCGGTCGGGCTACTTCCCAGTGAGCGAGCTGGCTACGTTCCGCAAGCTCAACTCGCGGGTGCAGGGCCACCCAGCTACGGAAGAAGGCTTGCCGGGCATTCGCATTGCCTCGGGCTCGCTGGGCCAGGGCTTAAGTGTGGCAACGGGCGCGGCGCAGGCTAAAAAACTCAACAACGACGACCGCCTTGTGTACGTGCTCATGGGCGACGGCGAGTTGGAAGAAGGCCAGGTGTGGGAAGCGGCCCTATATGCCCCGCACCACAAAGTCGATAACCTCATTGCCATCGTCGACCGCAACGGCCAGCAAATCGACGGCCCAACCGACAAAATCGGTGGTCTCGGCGACTTGCGCGCCAAGTTTGAAGCCTTCGGCTGGCGCGTACTCGAAACCGACGGCAACCAGTTTGAAACCTTGCTCCCGACCTTGGAAGAAGCCCGCAGCTATGTCGGCCAAGGCCAGCCCACGATGATTCTGATGGACACGCAGATGGGTTTCGGCGTCGATTTCATGATGGGGTCGCACAAATGGCACGGCGTAGCCCCAAACGACGAGCAACTGGAAAAGGCACTGCAACAATTGCTGGTGGAAGAAGCCAGCGATTACTAAAAATGATTCCTACAGGATGAAGCAACTTCTTGAGCCTCAGACATACAAAGCTGTTTTATTGACTCTTTGGATAGTCTCTGTACCAATGGCTGTAAAAGACTCCTTGGGGATCATCCCAGGACTCTGTGCTGGGATAGCTGCAACAGCTATTGCATTAGGCCTTGCTTATATTACACTTAACAAGTCATATAAAACCAAACTACTTGTGCTATTAGGCTCTGTAGCGGTTATTGTTAGCTTAATAGGAATTTTTGTAAAACAGGAAGCTTCAGGTAGCTCGACCGCTACAATAGTTCAAGTGGAATAGATATGAGTAAACGTGGGTTTTGGGTATGGTGCTGCGTACAACTAGCCACACTCTGGCTAGTAATGCCGGCACGCGCTCAAAACGCACCGCCTGAAAAGCCCCGCGTGACGCGCATTCTGTTTCTGCTGGATGCCTCAGGGAGCATGTTAGCGCCTTGGGAAGGCCGGCCGCGGATGGACGTAGCCAAAGGCTTGTTGGTCAAAATGGCCGACTCGCTCAACGCCTATCCCAATCTGGAGCTGGGCCTGCGGGTGTACGGCCATTTGTACCCGAAAGAAGAAAACAACTGCGAGGATTCGCGCTTGGAAGTGCCTTTTTCGGTCAAAAATGCCAAGGCAATAAAAGACAAGCTGAGGCAGATTGAGCCGCGCGGCAACACGCCGATCACGTACTCGCTGCAACAGGCCGCTAACGATTTCCCGACTGACAAAACCGCCCGCAACGTCCTGATTCTCATCACCGACGGCCTCGAATCGTGCAAAGGCGACCCGTGCGCTACTTCCTTGGCGTTGCAGCGCAAGCGCATTTTTTTGAAGCCGTTTGTGATCGGGATTGGGGCGGAACGGGAGTTTGGCAAGCAGCTCGAATGCCTGGGGCGCTACTACAACGCGGCCGATGTGAAAACTTTCCGCACCATCCTCAACGATGTAGTAGCCCAAACGCTGGCCAAAACTACGGTCAGCATCAACCTCACCGACGAAAGCGGACGCCCAGTGGAGTCGAATGTCAACATGACCTTCGTCAACAACGTGACCGATCAGCCAGAATACAACTACGTCCATTTCCGCGACGCCAAAGGCACACCGGATGTAGTTGACATCGACGCCTTGCAGAGTTACGATCTGATTATCAACACGGTACCATCAGTACGGCAGGAGAACCTGGCGATTCGGCCGGGCAAAGCCAACGTGTTCAGCTACAAAACGCCGCAAGGTACGCTGTGGCTGCAACCGCCAAACCTGACGCCTAACCCCTACGGCACGATGCGCGCCGTGGTGCGGCAAGCGGGCAATCCGGCGACGGTGGTGGCGCTGTCGTTTGGCGCCAAACAGAAGCTTTTGGCCGGTAACTATGAAGTGGAGTTGCTCACGCTGCCCCGCATCATGCGCCGCATTACGGTGAAGCAGGGCCAGGAAATGGCCGTGACTTACGATGCACCCGGCACGCTCAACATCATCACCGATCTAAAAGGCTACGGCAGCATTTATAAGCTCAATCAAGACGATTCGCAAACGTGGGTGTACAACCTCCCCGACGGTGGCAGCAGCAAAATCAACCTGCCGATGCAGCCCGGCCCCTACCGAATTGTGTTCCGCACGGCCACGGCTACGGGCAGCAAGTTTACCGATGTGCGGAGCTTCACCATCCGCAGCGGCCAGACAACTTCGGTTAACCTGTTTGGGAAATGACGCCGAACGTCAAACTCCCTTCCTTACCAAGAAAGGGAGTTTGGTCTTCTACTTTTTCTTACTTCTCTTCCAACCTTCCTACATGAAAGAATTCCCCTACTCTGAATCAAAAGATACCCGCTCGGGCTTTGGTGCTGGCTTGCATGAATTAGGCAAGAAGAACCCCAATGTGGTAGCGCTCTGCGCCGACCTTACTGGCTCGCTCAAAATGGATGCTTTCAAAAACGACTTTCCAGAGCGTTTCTTCCAAGTAGGCATTGCCGAAGCCAACATGATGGGCCTCGCCGCGGGCATGACCATTGGCGGCAAAATTCCGTTTACGGGCACGTTTGCCAACTTCAGCACCGGCCGCGTCTACGACCAAATCCGGCAGAGCATTGCGTATTCGGGCAAAAACGTAAAGATCTGCGCTTCGCACGCCGGCGTGACGCTGGGCGAAGACGGTGCCACGCACCAGATTCTGGAAGACCTCGGGATGATGAAAATGCTTCCGCACATGACCGTCATCAACCCCTGCGACTTCAACCAAACCAAAGCCGCTACCATCGCCATTGCCGAGCACGAAGGCCCTGTGTACCTGCGTTTTGGCCGACCAGTAGTGCCCAACTTTACACCCGCCGATCAGGAGTTCAAAATTGGCAAGGCCGTACTGCTGAACGAAGGCACCGACGTGAGCATTTTCGCGACGGGCCACCTAGTGTGGAAAGCCATCTTGGCCGGTAAAATCCTGGCGGAAAAAGGCATCAACGCCGAAATCATTAATATCCACACTATTAAGCCTTTAGACAGCGAAGCCATTTTGCAATCGGTGCGCAAAACGCGGTGTGTAGTGTCGGCCGAGGAACACCAGTTCAACGGCGGCCTCGGCGACAGCATTGCGCAGCTACTGGCCCGTGAAGAGCCGTTGCCGCTGGAAATGGTAGGCGTCAACGACAGCTTCGGCGAGTCCGGCACCCCCGACCAATTGATGGAGAAATACAAGCTCAACGAAGCCGCGATTGTGGCCGCCGTAGAGAAGGTAATGAGCCGCCGGAAGTAGGCTGTAAGACTAATGAAAAGAAGCCGCTCCGATTTCTGCTAAGCAATCGGGGCGGCTTCTTTTTGTTAAGCATCACGGCGGCTGTTAGGTTAGTATAAGCGCCAAGGCGGTCGTGTATAAGTATCTATTGCTTAGCGCCGCATTCGGCGCAAAACCGCTGATCGGCCTTTAAAGTAGTGCCGCAATCGACGCAGAACTTGTCTTTAGCCTGAGTGGCACTGGGCGTCCCACATTGCGGACAGAATTTTTGACCGGGGCTGAGCTTGCTCTGGCAGTTGCTGCATTGCACCAACCCGCCCCGGCTCAGGAAATCCAAGTCCTTGGTATAATCTTGCTGGCGCGTTTTGGTGTGGATTTGCTCACTGGTAGCCTGGGCCTGCTGAGCCGATAACTCCTCGTGCTCGTCGGGGGCGCAGGATTCGCACAGGCCCGCTTGGTGGTTCCAGCACACATCGGGACACACCCAATGCCCGCAGCGGGTACACTGCTTAAAGTACTGCTTGCCTTCCTGCACCGCCTTTTCCAACGCGGCATCGTGCGCTTTTCCGCCAACGGCACGCTGCACGTGGTAGGCGGCGCTCCCCGCATCGGAAAAGCTGCCACCAAAGAAGCTGCCGGCAGCTCGCATCAGCTCCCCGGCGATGCCAATGGCATTCGGCTGGAACTGCGACATATGCCCGTTATGACACTTGTCGCAGTAAAACTTAAACTGAAACCCTCGGTCAGTGGATAAATCGTCGTGGTTGGCGACGAACTGAATCATGTTGCTCATAGCTGAATAGCACAGGAAGTGAATGGCTAAAAGTAGCTATATCTCACTATTTATATATGCCTCAGGTGGTCCTTTCGAAGGAAATCAGACATTATACTTGCATTCACTTCGAGGCCTTTGTCCTCATTGCCTATGCGCCTTTATCTTCTGCTCTCCTGCTTCTTAGCCGTATTTCTCACTTCTTCCGCACAAGCCCAAAACCAGCAACAGCGCGACACTACCCTTATCGTGTATACCGGCCAGCTGACGGGCGCATACAGCCGGGGCGGCGTAAGCCGCACGTTATTATCTACTACACAGGCTGTTACGTTTACACGCGGTCAGCACTACGGATTGCCGCTAACGGGCAGCTTTATTTACGGCAAGCAGGACCAGTTGCTGAAAGAGCGGGAGTTGCTGCTTAATGCCACGCCTTACTACTACAAAGGCCGATTTCGGGCCTACGCTATTGGCGGCTTCGAGCGCAGCAACCTGCGCGGCATCACCAGCCGGGTGCAGCTGGGTGCGGGGCCGGGCTGGGCATTTTATTCCGATACGCTGGGCAGGGAAGTGTCGGTGAGCAACCTCATCATACGCGAGAAAACCAACTTTCTCAACGGCACCGCCCGCCTTACCACCCGCAACTCGGCCCGCCTGAAAGTGGCTTATTCTCAGTCCTTTCTGACGCTTAGCTCAGTTACGTTCTACCAGCCATCCGTGGTGGATTTTGGCGACTACCGCTTTAGCAACCTTACCACATTGGCGCTCAAGCTGCCGCACAAGTTTTCGGTCAACTTCAGCTACAACTACACCCACGAAAGCCGTGTGATCGAGGGCAAATTCCCCGACAACACCAACATCACGGTGGGCGTCGCCTACTCTACGACGCGCTGATCGCGCGATAAGCTTTTGCGCCACCCAACCGAAACCTATGGCCCGGTGGCGGGTTGTTTGGGCCAACACGCACCAACTCTCTGCTGTATGAAGCGCATCACCGACGAAGACATCCGGGGCATGGAAAAGGTCTTTCGCCTTAACCTAATCAACTCCGTGACGGGTTACAAACCGGCCAACCTCGTCGGGACGGCTTCGGCGGAAGGCGCTACGAATCTGGCCATTATCAGCTCGGTGGTGCACATGGGCTCCAACCCCGCCCTGATTGGTTTCATCCTGCGCCCCACCACCGTCGAGCGCCACACTTACGACAACATTCTGGCCACGGGCTGCTACACCATCAACCATGTGCACGCCGGCTTCGTGGGCGAGGCGCATTACACATCGGCCAAGTTTTCGCGCGAAGAATCGGAGTTCGATACCTGCGGGTTCGGGGCCGAGTTTTTGGATGGATTCGGTGCGCCCTACGTGCGGGAAAGCCGCATCAAAATGGGCCTGAAGCTGCTGGAAGAAGTGCCCATCAAAGCCAACGGCACCAGCCTGCTGATCGGTACGGTGCAGTCGCTGTACCTGCCAGAAGACCTAATCGCCGAAGATGGCTCCTTGGACTTAAACGGCGTCGAGGACGTCTGCATTTCCGGCCTCGACACCTATCATGCGGTGCGCAAAATCGCCGCGTTTGAGTACGCTAGAGTTGGCCAAGGACCAAAACACAAGTAATTTATAATCAATTACTTGTGTTTTAAAAATACAACCTATTGTCGGCGCAAGGTTGGGGCGTTGCGCCAGGCGGGCAGCGTTTGACCTTTGGCGTTGGCGGTATACACTTCGGCCTTATCGGCATCGGGGCCAGTACCAATGAGCAACGACAGCGACTTAGCACTGCTCACGTATTCGGAAGCGCCGTAGGCCGTTTGCGTCTTGGTATCGATGGGCACTTCGGCCGCCACATAGAAACTGGGCTTTAGGTCGGCCGTGCCAGTGGTGTAGGAAATGCGCTTACCGCGCTCCGTCACCTCGGCGGCGTAGCGCAGCGTGGTAAAATTGCGGCGCGTAACCGTCAGTTTGTAGGTACGGTCGCCGGCTGAGGCTGCGTACACTACCGACTGGCGCTTAGGCAATTCCGCCGGAAACGCCACTGAATCGTTGTTCCCAACAATCAGCCATTGGCCCCGCACCGAATACTTCTCGCGGTCCATGAGCTGCTTCAACTCTTGCAGAAACTGGGGCGAGAAATTCGTAGTATCTAGGGCAGTAGGCGGTGCAACGGGCTTGGTAGCCACCGGCGGGCGATTGGTTTCCGCAGGCATTACGTTGGAGTTGGGCTGCGAACGCTCATCTTGCAGGCTGCCGGTGCAGGAAGCCAGAACAGTGATGAGCAAAAAGGGAAGCAAGAAACGGCTGAAACGCATGCACGAATATCGGTATACTTAGCAATGTGCCTAATTACACCAGGTAGATTCTAATATCTTCTTGAGTGTCAGATAGCAGCAAGGTTATCAGGTTTTCGCATGGCGTTTGGCACTCCAGATATATAGTACTCCTAACACCAGCCAAGCGCCCCCCAAACCTTGGTAAAGCATGAATACGCCTTGGTGAGCTTGGTCAGTGGCGTCTGCGGAAGCTACAGATCCGAAAAGCAGGAAAGTCAATACCAGCAAGGATAGCGGCAGTATATTGGGCTTCGTAAAAAACTGACTAATCGCATAATACACGACAAAGAAAAAGGAGAGCCAGAAGACGCCAGCCGCCGTTGAGAGCGCCTTGCCTTCACTCACACCATCAACTAGGTTGCCGTTTATTACAACCGTCACTAGCACTAGTAGAAATAAAGGGATGCGCGAGAAGGAAAAAAGCTTTTGCTGATGCAACAGGCTCTGTTTGTTGAAGTTACCAACCACAATCTCTCCTATGCTTCTAAACGCAAAAACCTGCCTTTGCCATTGGTATGTGCCACACAACACAGCTACTCCGATCAGCAAAGGCACAGCAATCCAGTATGGTAAAGGTCCGTTGGTTCCCACATATAATCCAGCACCAATACCGGCTACAAGGCTAAGTGTGTAGAAGTTAACCAAGAAGACAAAAATGTGAGCAAACGCTTTTTTCATACTAAATCGGCCTCCTCAATAGGTCTATAATGTCTGTTATGCGCGGTTTTTGCGTTGAAAGTATCAGAATTTACTACTCTATGATTCTACTACTTAATTAAACCTTCCCCTCTCGCCCGCATCCAACCCGGTACTTACCCGCCGCCCCTAACCCTATCTCCTGCTTGGAAGACCAGGAAATCCTCGTCAAGTTCGCCGATCCTGCCGCCCGCAATGTGGCCTTCAACCAGCTGGTGCGCAAGTATCAGCAGAAGGTGTACTGGCACGTGCGCAAAATGGTGATCGACCACGACGATGCCGACGACCTAACCCAGGATGTGTTTGTGAAAGTGTGGAACCACCTGGGCAACTTCCGCCAGGATGCTTCTTTGTACACCTGGATTTACCGCATCGCTACCAACGAGTGCCTGAATTTCCTGTCGTCGAAGCGGCGCAAATTCTTTCTGCCGCTCAACGACATCACCACTGAATTGGCGGCCAAAGTAGAAGCCGACCCCGCGCTGGCCGGCGACGAGATAGAGCAAAAGCTGCAAAAAGCCATTTTGCGCCTTCCCGATAAGCAGCGCCTCGTTTTCAATATGCGCTACTACGACGAGATACCGTACGAGCAAATGGCCGAAATTACCGGCACCTCGGTGGGCGCGCTAAAAGCGTCTTACCATCACGCCGTCAAGAAAATAGAACAGTACGTTACCCAACATTCTTAAACCTTGTGCCTCGCAGGAGGTCAAAGAACTATGAAACAGGAATTTCGTCTGGACGATCACATTCGCCGGCCGCAGCCGCTGGCACCGCCCCCAGACGGGTATTTTGATCGGCTGCCCATGCAGGTGATGCAACGCGTGCAACCCGGCCCCGCGCGGCGGTCGGCAGGCGCCTGGGACTGGCTAACCACGCTCCCGATGCCTCTGCGCACGGCGCTGGCTTCGCTGGTACTGCTGATTGGGTTTACCGTCACGTTCTTCGTGAGCCAACCGCCTACTTCGTCTACCTCACCCGATGCTTCTCTGGCTGCGGTGCCCCGCGCTCAGGTCGAGCAATATTTGCTTTCCAACGACGACCGCTTAAGCCTGACGGACTTGGCCGAGTTCACCTCGTTGAATGCCGGCGACGTCGCCGATGGCTACCTCAGTGCTTCCCCCGACGAAGTACAGGCCGCCCTCGATGCGCAACCACTCGACGAGAGCAATTATTTGTAATATTTTGCTAATCAGACACTTATTGCACGTCTTATGAATACTCTACTTCGCCGGTTGCTGGGAGTGCTGCTGGGCCTGGCCCTTACGGGGCAGGTATATGCGCAGCAATCGCGGCAAGAACGGCTTAACCAGCTTGAAAACGCCAAAATCGCCTACCTCACCGACAAGCTTTCGCTTTCGCAGGAGCAGGCCCAACGGTTTTGGCCTGTGTACAATGAGTTTACGGACAAGCGCCGCGACCTAAACCGCCGCATGCGCCAGCTCCGCTCCACCCCGACCGACGGCCTTTCCGACAAGCAAATCCGTGACAACCTCACCCAGGGTCTTGCCCTGCGCCAAAATGAAGTAGACCTGGAAAAAGACTACTTCAACAAAGTGCAGAAAGTGCTGTCGATGCAGCAGGTCGGGAAGCTGTATGCCGCCGAACGCGAATTTACCAAAGTACTGCTCCGCCGCCTCGACGGGCGACGGGGTGCACCCGGACCGGCCGGCGAAGCCTCCAACTGATTACAAACCAAATGATCATAAAAAAGGCTGCTTCGGCAGCCTTTTTTGTTGGATGGCGTTCGCGTGATGTGGGTTCGCTAACCTGGCAGTCGCGGCCGTACCTTTGTCGGTCCCAATCTGTTACCTGCTTACCATGCCTACACCTCGCCAACTCTTTCTGCGTCACCAAGCCCAAACCTCCGATTTTCCGCTGTTGTTGGAAATCGAGCGGGCGGAAGGCGTGTACATGTACGGTTTCGACGGGCGGCGCTACCTCGATTTGATCTCGGGCATTGGCGTGAGCAACGTGGGGCATCGTCACCCGCGGGTTATCCAAGCCATTAAGGATCAATTAGATAAATACCTGCACCTGATGGTGTACGGCGAACTCGTGCAGGCTCCGCCCGCCGAACTGGCTTATGCCCTACACCAAACCCTGCCCGCGCACCTCGACGCGGTGTACTTCACCAATTCCGGCGCCGAAGCCGTAGAAGGCGCCCTCAAGCTGGCCAAACGCCACACAGGACGCATCGAATTTATTTCCTGCCACCGGGCGTACCACGGCTCCACGCACGGCGCGCTGTCGGTAACGGGTTCCGAGGGCTTCAAGAACAGCTACCGGCCGTTGCTACCCGATGTTCGCCACATCGAATACAACGACTTCTCTGACCTTCAGCACATTACTGAGCGCACGGCGGCCGTCATCATCGAGACGGTGCAGGGCGAAGCGGGCGTGCGCGTGCCGCTCCACAACTACCTCCAGGCGGTACGCCAACGCTGCAACGAAACCGGCACCCTGCTGATTCTGGACGAAATCCAGTGTGGCTTTGGGCGCACGGGCACGTTCTGGGCCTTCGAGCAGTTCGGCATCGCGCCTGATATCTTGCTGTGCGCCAAGGGAATGGGCGGCGGCATGCCCATCGGCGCTTTTATTTCTTCGCAGGAAATTATGGCCGGCTTCAAGACCAACCCGATTCTGGGGCACTGCACCACGTTTGGGGGCCATCCGGTGTCGTGCGCGGCGTCTTTGGCCACGTTGCGCACCATTCAGGAAGAAAACTTGCTGGCGGGCGTGGCGGAAAAAGCGGCTTTGTTTCGACAGTTGTTGCAGCATCCGGCCATTCGGGACGTGCGCGGCTGCGGCTTATTGATGGCCGTGGAGTTCGACTCGTTTGAAGTGCTCAAACCCATTATCGACCGTGCCCTCGAGCACGAAGGCATCCTGACTGACTGGTTCTTGTTCTGCGACAATTCGTTACGCCTGGCTCCGCCCCTAATCATCACCGAAGTCGAAATCGTCGAAGCGTGCGCCGCCTTGTTGCGCGCCATCGACTACGTGACGGGCGCAAAATAAAGCCATCTCGTTCAATACCTTTCATGGCATCGAATGAGATGGCTTTATAAGTATTTGCTTATCAAGCAGTTAATAGACTGCGCCTATAAGTGGCTATCGTTGTAGTTCAGGAAAGCCTGTGAGTCCTCCTTGATCTGTTCGCGGGGCAGGCCGTCTTTCACGCCCATTGAAATTTTGCGCACCAGCACACCCACAATGGCTTTGCGAAAGCCCAGTTTTTCGGCCATGTTGATGCAAAAATCCATCTCGTGGTCGTCCACGACACCGTCGGCCAGCATCATGTCTACCAAGTCAAAGATCTGATCGAAGCGCTCGGAATCGTTCTCGGGAATCAGCATTTTCGTCCCGCCCGTGTTCGCCACGATGCTCCGTACCTCATCGGCTCGCATGCCATTTTTCTTACCTACCGCCACAATGAAGCTCATTTCACGTTCATCGATGTGGCCGTCGGCCTTGGCAAGTGCCGCCAAGTTCATCAGATGGCTTTTGACTTTTTTGGTCTGCTCATTTTCAAAAAAACCAAACATACGGGGCGTTGCTTAAGTAAGCGGAATGGACTACGGGGTGGGATTCCTGCCCGAAAGGGCAAAATGAGCGCAGCAGGGTGGGTAAGTTAGCCGAAACGCAGATTTGATCCTATAGCTCCGCATACGCAATTCGCAAAAAAATAGCCGTTGCGTTTCCCGTATTTTGCCTTTATCGTGGGCAGAGGCTTTACTTTCAAAACGGATTTGCCACCTTTGCGCCGCCCAATTCGGGCAGCATTTGCTTACCAAGATTATGATGAAACGCATTGCAGTTTTCACCAGCGGCGGCGACTCGCCCGGTATGAACGCCTGCATTCGAGCCGTCGTGCGGACGGCTGTGTATCACGGCATTGAAGTATACGGCATCATGCGCGGCTATAGCGGCATGATCAAGGGCGAATTTGTGAAGCTCGACTCGGCAGCCGTATCCAATACGGTGCAGAAAGGCGGCACCATTCTCAAATCGGCCCGCAGCCAAAAGTTCATGACCAAAGAAGGCCGTCAGCAGGCCTTCGACCAGCTCGTCAACAACGGCATTGATGGACTGGTGGCCATCGGCGGCAACGGCACCTTCACGGGAGCCATGCTGTTTGAGCAGGAATTTGGCATCCCGACGGTGGGCGCGCCCGGCACCATCGACAACGACCTGTTTGGCACCGACTACACCATTGGCTACGATACGGCCGTGAATACGGCGCTGGAAGCCATTGATAAAATCCGGGATACGGCCGACTCGCACGACCGCTGCTTCTTTATTGAAGTGATGGGCCGCGACTCGGGCTACATTGCCATTCCGTGTGCCATTGGCGGCGGCGCCGAGATTGTGATGGTGCCGGAAACCCAAATGTCGACGGAGGCCGTGATCGAAACGCTTCAGAACGGCTGGAAACGCTCCAAAACCTCGTTTATCGTCATCGTAGCCGAGGGCGAGGAAGAAGGCAACGTGCATAAAGTGGCGCAGCGCGTGAAGGAAGCCATTCCGGAGCTCGACACCCGCACGACCATCATCGGCCACATCCAGCGCGGCGGCTCCCCTACTGCCTCCGACCGCCTATTGGGATCTCAGATCGGCATTGCGGCCGTAGAGGGTCTCATGAACGGCATGCGCAACGTGATGGCCGGCATCGTGGACCGCAAGCTGGTGTACACGCCCTTCTCCGACACCATCCACAAGAAAAAGCTGCTAAACCAGAGCTTTATGCGCATGGTGGAGATTCTGTCGGTGTAATATTGCGTAGCCCAAAGAGTATTTAGGAAAGCCAACCGCAGCAACGCGATTGGCTTTCCGGCTTCTCAGCCGGCCTGCAAAATCTAGATTTAATTTCTTAACAATCAACTACTTATCCAACGCACGCTTACTCTGTAAGCGCCGCAAATGCCTCGTCGGGGTGCAGCCACTGGTAGGCCGGATCGCGGCGAAACCACGTTAGCTGGCGCTTGGCGTAGCGGCGGGTGTTGCGCTTGAGCAGCCGCACGGTTTCGGGCCAGTCGTGCAGCCCATCCAAGTATTCGAAGATTTCCTGGTAGCCGACCGTATGCAGCGCGTTGTGGGCACGATACGGCAGTAATGATTCCACTTCTTGCAGCAAACCAGCTTCCAGCATCTGGTCAACGCGCGTACCGATGCGGTGGTAGAGTTCTTCCCGATCCCGCGTGAGGGCCACTTTCACGATGCGAAACGGCCGCGGGCCGCTCTTGGTTTCGGTGTGAAAGCTCGAAAACGGCTGCCCCGTACTTCGAATTACTTCCAAAGCCCGCAACACGCGCTGGTGATTCTGGCGGTCAATTCGATTATAGGTAACTATATCATTATCAGATAGTTCTACAAGCATAGCTTCCAGTCCTTTTTCGGCTAGCTCTTGGTGCAAAGCCGCCCGGATTGCGGGATTGGCAGCGGGCAGCTCGTCGAAGCCTTCGGTGACGGCTTGCAGGTACAGTCCCGAGCCGCCCGTCAGAATGACCACTTCGTGCCGTTGAAACAATTCCTGCAACAGCTGCAAACAGTCCGTTTCGAAACGGCCGGCATTGTATTCTTCCGTAATGCTATGTGAGTCAATGAAATGGTGCGGCACGCCTTCCATTTCGGCGGCCGTCGGTTTGGCGGTGCCAATGCTCAGCTCGCAAAAGAACTGCCGCGAATCGGCAGAAACGACTTCTGTTTGGAAATGATGGGCCAAACGCACGCACAGCGCGGTTTTGCCCACGGCCGTAGGCCCGGCCACGACCAGCAAAGTAGGCTGGTGCTCGGATGCGGTCATTATACTCATGCGGAAATTGGTTGGGGAGCCCACAACGACTCATACAGTGCCAGCAAGACCTGCTCCTCGCGTTGCCAGTTCAATTCTTGGCGGGCGCGGCGGCAGTTTTCAGCCAGTTGGTGATAGCGCGCCGGCTCGTCGCGGAGCAGGCGGTTGAGGGCAGCCGCAACGGCTTGGGGCGTCAGGCTGACTACTTCGGCCACGTCAAACTCCTGATTTAGAAGGCTGTACTCCGGAAAATCGACAATGACCTGCGGAATACCGGCGTGCAAGTAATCGAAAAACTTATTGGCCAGCGAGTAGTAATAGCTCAGGCCAGTGTTTTCGAGCAGCATAATGCCCACCGTCGCCTGTCGCGTTATTTCCTGCAAGGCCGCAGGCAGCACGTACCCCCGAAACTCTACCTTGCCGGAAGCTAGTAGCCCCAGCGCCGCCGCTCGCGCTCGCAAGACCTCCGACAGATCGCCTTCGCCACATATCAGCAACTTATTGTCTACCAGCGACATAGCATCCAACAACACTTCAAGCCCGCGCCCGACATTCAGGGCGCCTTGGTAAAGAATATAGCCCTGGGGCGGAGCAGCATCCGGCGCGGGCGGCAGGTTGCCGGGCGCGAGCCGGCTGATGTTGCGCACCACGGCAAATGCCCGCCCGTAACGCTGCCTGAATACCTCAGCCAGCGCCGGCCCCACGGTGTAGGCCAACGCGGTGCGGGGCACCACAAACCGTTCTACGGCGCGCCACACTCGTTGTACTGTCGGACGCGCCACTACTTCCGGCACTTCGGTAAACAGCTCATGGGCATCGTAGACGAAGGGTTGCTTGGCGAGCCGCGCCCGCAGCCACACGGGCAAGGCCGTGTCTAGGTCGATGGCGCACCAGGCGTCGGCACGCTGCCGCAGCAAATAAAAAAAAAGGCGAAGGTTGAACTCTAGGTAAAAGAACTTGCCTTTATTAAACCAACAACGCAACCGATGTTGGCGGTACCTTTGGGCCGTGAGCTTTTCCGACTTAGGCCGCTCCCGCCCCACCAGCAGCACCCGGTAGCCTTGCTGGGCTAAGCTACTGCAAATGCGCTGCATACGTTGGTCGTAGTTCAGATCGGTAGTTACCGCAAAGAGCAGGGAGCGCATAAGCAGAATACTTCCGTTGGGCGAGAGAGCAGGTGGTGAAAAACGTGTTTTTTTGGATATTTTTGACAAATTTAGAAAGTTAAAACCGCGCTTCGTCCGTAAGTACCGGTTTCTGGACTTACACCGCCGCTCTCATTACTTCTAATGCCTATTCCGCCTGTTTCATCAGCTTCCCCAACGGCTTCTAGTTCTCCGTCTACGAGGCCCGAGGATTTTTATCGTGCCCTCTTCGACGAAGCTTACGACGCCCTGCTGCTCTACGATGAGCACGGCACGCTGGTGGATTGCAACCAAACGGCCTTGCAGTGGCTGGGCACCACCCGGCCGGCATTGCTGAAATCAGACCTGATGGCGTTTGCCGTACCGGCCCCCAATGGCTCCGGCGACTATTGGCGCTCGGCCACGGCGTTGCACGAAGCCATCCTTAGCACTGCCAAGACCGGCCGCACGTACGCGCGGTGGTGGCAGGGCCGCCACTCCGCCGACCGGACGCCGCTCAAGGCGTGGGCCACGCTCCACCGCGTCCAGTGGCCCGGCGGCACACGGGTGCAGCTCACCTTACGCACCGAAATAGCCGAAGAACAGCCCAAAACACAAGTATCTGATAGTCAAGTAGTTATATCGCATAACGCCATTCAGCAACGGATGCGCGACATGCTTAGCCGCGCGGATCTGGCTTACATTTTCTGCGACAACAACGGCATTATCCGGGAGGCCAATGATTTCTTCTTGGATTTTACGGAGTACCAGCGCGAAGAAATCATTGGCCGCAACTACCACGACCTGTTTACGCCGCCTTCGGAGCGCGCGCTGCGCCGCAAAGTATTTGCCTCAGCAGTAAGCGAAAAAAAGCTGTCGGAATACTACGAGCGCATCCTGCTGACGAAGGGGGGCCAGACCCGCATGGTACACTGGAACACGGAGCTCGCCTACGATGCCGAAGGCAATGTTAGCGGGCTGTGGTCCATTGGCCGCGACCTGACCGACCGCCATGTTGCGGCGCGCGCCCTCAACGACAACCGCAACCGCCTCCAGGATTTCCTCGACAATGCCCACGACCTGATTCAGAACCTGAGCATTGACAACCGCTTTTTGTTCGTGAACAAGGCTTGGAAGGAAAAGCTCGGGTACACCGACGCCGACCTGCCCCACCTCACGCTCAACAACGTGGTGCACCCCTACTACAAAGCCAAGCTGCTGTATCAGCTGCGCAACTTGTACAAGGGCGAAAAAGTGAACAAGCTGGAAACGGTGTTTCTGACCAAAACGGGCAAACCCGTGCACCTGATCGGTAGCATTTCGTGCTCGTGGCAGGACGAAGAGCCGGTAAGCACCCGCGCCATTCTGCACGACATCACCGACCGCATCAAGGCCGAGCGCCTGCAGAAGGTGTACTACAGCATTGCTAATCTGGCCATTAGCTCCAAGGACTTGCACTCGTTGTACGGGGCCATTCACCGGGAGCTGAGCAAGATTATCGAGACCAACAACTTCTACATCGCCCTCTGCGACGAGGATCGCACGCAGCTGCAGTTCGTGTACTTCGTCGACCAGAACACGCAGGGCGAGCAGACCGTCACTTCGCGGCCCTTCTCTTCGGGCATCTCGGAGTACATCATCCGGACCGGGCGCCCGCAGTTTATGATCAAGGCCGAGCTTCAGGAACTCATCGCCAACGGCACCACCACGGCCTTTGGCCTGATGCCGGAGGTGATGCTGTGTTCGCCGCTGAGCATTGGCGAACGCATCATCGGCGTTATCGCCGTACAGGATTACCACAAAGCCGATGCTTACGCGACAGGCGACATTGAGATTCTGCACTTTATCTCCAACCAAGTGGCGCTGGCCATTGAGCGGAAGCGCAACGAAGTCCAGATCAACAAGCAAAATGCGCGGTTGAATGCCATTTTTGAAAGCGGAACCCACTTGATGTGGTCCGTGGATACGCACTCGCGCCTGACTTCCTTCAACCGCAATTACGCGGCGTATTTCCTGCGCCGCAACGGCGTGTACCCGGTCCTCAACGTCAATCTGTGGCAGGCCGACCTGGCCATGATGGAAGACGACGCCCGGCATTCCTTCATCGAGGGCTACAAAAAAGCGTTTCAGGGCCAACCCCAACGCTTCGAAGTGCGGCTGCGCGACTCGCGCGGGCTGGATACGTGGCGCGAAATCTACCTCAACCCGATTTACCTCGACGACGGCTCGTTCGAGGAGATTTCGGGCATTGCCCACGACATCACCGAGAAGAAAAGCTCGCAGTTGGAGCTGGCCTCGCAGGAAGAAAAGTTCCGCGCGATTTTCGAATCATTCCAGGACATCTACTACCGCACCGACGACCACGGCCTTCTCACCATCCTGAGCCCTTCGGTAGAGGAAGTGTTGGGCTACAAGCCCGAGGAGGTGCTGGGCACACGCATTATCGATTATTACGTCGACCCGCTGGACCGTGATCGCTTGCTTGAGGAAGTCAAGCGCGGCGGTGGTGCTTTGCGCAACTTCGAAACGGCCATTCGCCACAAAGACGGGCACCCCGTTAGCGTCCTGATCAATGCGCGGGCCGTTTCGGGAGAAATGTCTGGTACTGAGGGCATTGCGCGCGACATCACCGATCTTAAACAGATCGAGGACGAGCTACGCCACGCCAAAGACGAAGCCGAACGCGCCTTAGATGCCAAGACGCAGTTCTTGGCCAACATGAGCCACGAGTTGCGCACGCCGATGAACGGCATCATCGGCATGATCGATTTGCTGCACCAAACCGTGGCTTCCGAAGAACAGGAAGACTACGTGGATACGCTGCGCAAGTCGTCGGACGCGCTGCTGGCCATTCTCAACGATATCCTAGACCTGTCGAAGATTCAGGCGGGCAAGCTCGTGCTCAACGAAAGCGGCATCGACCTGCACTACACGCTCGACAAGCTGCATTCGTTGTTTGCCAACCGCGCCAACCAGAAGAATCTGCGCTTTACGTACCACATTACGCCGCACACGCCGCGCTTCATCATCACCGACGAAACGCGCCTGCTCCAGATCCTGTCCAACCTGACTTCCAACGCCATCAAGTTTACGCCGCAAGGCACGGTGAGCATCATCGTGTCGTCGGTTTCGACGGATGGAGAGGAACACACGTTGCGGTTTGCGGTGCAGGACTCGGGCATTGGCATTTCCTTGGAAAACGAAAAGCTGCTGTTCACCAACTTCACCCAGCTCGACACGACCCCAACCAAGTCGTTTGGCGGCACAGGACTGGGTCTGGCGATCAGCAAGCAGCTAGCGGAACTGTTGGGCGGTGATATTGGAATGATTTCCAACCCCGGCGATGGATCAACCTTCTGGTTCACAATACGTTGCCGCGTTGCTCTCAACGAGGATGCCATTGTACAGGAGCGCCTTGCTTCCCGCGATCGGTCGCAGGAAGTGGTCCGTTTCGAATCGTCGCCGCGGGTGCTGCTCGTCGACGACAACCCGATCAACCAGAAGGTAGCCATCCGCTTGCTCGACAAGCTGGGCTGCCGCGTCGATGTAGCTGGCGACGGCTTCGAAGCCATCAGCCGCGCGACTACGCCGAAGGTGAAGTACGACGTGATTTTCATGGACATTCAGATGCCGGAAATGGACGGCGTGACGGCCATGCGCGAAATCCGGGAGCGCCTGGGCGACCAGTGTCCGCCGGTTGTGGCCATGACGGCGTATTCAATGAAAGAAGATGCCGAACGCTTTGTGCAGGAAGGCATGGACGACTACGTGTCGAAGCCCGTCAAGACGCAGGACTTGTATGCGGTGCTACGCCGTTGGACCAATCCGGCTGCTACGCAGGACAAAGCCTCCGCGGCCTTGGGGCAAGCCGAGCCCGAAGAAGTCGCTCAGGATTCGATCTGCATCGACCCGGAAGTAGTTGAGCAGCTGCGCCAGCTGGGCGGCATCGACTTTGCGGCCGAGCTCTACACAGATTTTGAGCGCGAAGCCGGTCAGCTACTCGAAGAAGCGACCGCGCTAATGGACAAGCAGCAGTACGCCGAAATTCTGCCGCACCTGCACCAACTCAAAGGCACCGGCTTTACGTTGGGAATCAATGAGTTGGGCGAGCGTGCCAAATCCTTGGAGCACGACATCAAAAAGGGGCAATTCGCTACCGTCGAGCAGGACTTTAAAGATCTGCTGCGTTTATTTGCGCAATTTATCGCGGCTTACCCCGCGGTTACGCGGGCCAATTGAACTACTTTTCCTTAATCTTACTACCATACCACAACTAGCACCACAATTCCTCTCCCATGGCCGAGAATAAAACGATTCTGATTGCGGAAGACAGCTCCGTAATTCTAAACCTCACCAAGAAAATCTTGGAGCTCCAAAAATACCGCATTGTGTCGGCCAAAAATGGTGGCGAAGTAATCAAACAAGTTGAAAGCCAGCCAATTGACTGCGTGCTGATGGACATCAACATTCCGGTGAAAGACGGGATGGAGTGCACGCGGGAAATCCGTCGCAACGCCGATCCGCGCATTGCGCAATTGCCTATCATCGCCATCACCGGCAACGCCAACAACTACTCGATGGAGCAGTTTCGGGAAGCCGGCGTAACGGATTACTTACCCAAACCCCTTGATTTTGACGCACTTGTACGCGTGGTAAAACAATATGTAGGGTAAATACGGAAGTGAGATGCAGGAAGTGAGGTATGAGGCTAGCTTAAAGCAGAATCAGCGTGTAGAGTCTCATCGCTCCCTTCTCAGTTCTAACTTCTAACTATGGAAATTACATTTCTCGGGACGGGCACGTCGCAGGGGGTACCCGTTATTGGGTGCCATTGCAACGTGTGCCGTTCCGTTGATTTTCGGGATAAGCGGCTGCGCGTGTCGGTGCACCTGCGCGTGCAAGGCAAGAGCATCATCATCGACTCTGGCCCCGACTTCCGGCAGCAAGTACTGCGCGAGCGGATCGATCACCTTGATGCGCTGGTGTTTACGCACGAGCACAAAGACCATACGGCCGGCATGGACGACATCCGGGCGTACAATTTCCGGCAGCAACAGGACATGCCGGTGTATGCCGAGCAGCGCGTACTCAGCCAGCTGCGGCGCGAATACGAATACATTTTTGCCGAAAAGAAATACCCCGGCGTACCGCAGGTAAACACCATTCCGATTCTGAGCGACACCAACAGCTTTTCGGTGGAAGGGGTTGAATTTCAGCCTATTCGGGCACTTCATTACAAACTGCCCGTGCTTGGATTTCGGGTCGGCAATTTCACTTACCTCACCGACGCCAACTACCTCTCGCCTGAATCTCTGGAGCTAATGCGCGGCTCGGAAGTAATCGTCCTCAACGCGCTGCGCCACGAGAAGCACATTTCGCACTTCACGCTTCAGGAAGCCGTGGACATCCTGACCGATTTGGCCCCGCGCCGCGGCTATCTTACACACATCAGCCATCAACTGGGTCGTCACCGCGAAGTAGAAACTGAGCTACCAGACTTTGTTCGGTTGGCCTATGACGGCCTCAAGATAACGCTATGATAAGATGAGGCTGTTTCCAAGTCTTACCGAGCAGTTTTACTCACCTTTAACCCCAGTTGATCTTCTTCATCGGGTACGGACTAATACGGCCCCATTTTTCCAATTTGGCTGGCGTCGCGAGCCTTTTCATGGCTTTGTAGACGAAGATTCGTTTAAGATCCGACATCTTACGTGGTATACTAGTGTTTCAACACGGCCCCAAATTAGGGGTTGGGTCACTTCGGATGGCGCATCCAGTACCTTATGCTTACAGCATCGACTGCCACCTGTTCAATTTTGGTTTGGCATCGTCATGTTGTTTGGTATATGCTTATTTATGATAGGGATAATTATAGATACGGGTACTTCTAGTCTGTTGCCTTATCTGTTTCCCTTAGGTGTGTTAGCTTTCGGTTTACTTTCAGTACTTGCTCCATTTTGGTTTGCAGTGCGCAGGTCGAGAATGTTGCTGATGCAGTTATTGGAACTAGAAGAAGCCGGCTGCGACGTAGCCTCTTCAGCTATCTAAACTTTACACCATGCACAACAACTACTATTTCCTGCGCCAGCTGGCCCCTGCACTTACGCGGCAACTCGCAGGTTTTAAAGTTGTTACTTGCTTTTCGCAGGAGAAGGACGAGTTGGTAATTGGCCTGACCAACGGCACTACCGAATTTTGGCTGAAGGCCCAGCTTTCGGCTACTTTCCCGGCGTTGGCACTACCCGATACGTTTCACCGCGCCCGCGCCAATTCCGTCGATTTGCTGCCGGATTTATTGGGCCGAACTGTGGCTGACGTGAGCGTATTCCCGCACGATCGGGTCCTACGATTTGCTTTCGCTGATGGTGCTACGCTCCTACTGAAGCTGTACGGCATCCGGCCCAACGCCGTATTTCGGGCTGCGCCGGATGCCGCGGTGGAGCTGTTTCACCAGCGATTCACGGCCGATGCTACGCTAGCGCCTGCTTTGCCAGCTACTCCCCTTGCACACACCGATCCGTTGAAGCGTTATCCGGCGCTCGGAGATCTCCCCCCCCGCTATCTGCGCGCCCACGGCTACGACACGGCAGATGCGGCTGAGCGTGAGCAACTGGTGGCAAATGTCGTCGCGCGGCTCGAAAGCCCAACAGAATATTACCTCGTCTCGGTTGAGGGGCGTACACGGCTGAGCTTGCTGCCTGTGGGGCACATCGAGCAAACGCTCCCAGCCGATCCGGTGGCCGCGCTACGAGCTTTCGTGCCGATGGTCCTGAGCCGTCGGGCCTATGAAACCGAGCTTAAGCAGCTGCGTCAAACCCTCGAACGCCGTGCCGAGGAAGCTACCAACAGCGCATCTCAGGCCCAGCAGCGGCTGCATGCCTTAGAACACGGCGCGAGCTACCGCCAGACCGCCGACCTGATAATGGCGCACCTGCACGAAATTCCGACGGGAGCAGCGCAGGCCGACCTGTTCGATTTTTACCAAGACCAAGTGCGTACGGTGAAACTCAAGCCCACCGAAACGCCCCAGCGCACAGCCCAAAATCTCTACCGCAAGGCCAAAAATCAGCAGATCGAAACGCGCCAGCTTCAGGAGCGCATCGAGCGGCGCGAAACGGAGGCGTTCTGGTGCCTCGAACGGCTAGAAGAACTCGCTTCTCTGACTGATTTGCGCGCATTACGCACCTGGCGCAAGCAGCACGCTCTGGAGCCTGAAACTAAAGCCAAAGTCGCCACGGAGTTGCCGTTTAAAGTGTTCGAAGACAGTGGCTTTACCATCCTGGTGGGCCGCAATGCTCAAAACAACGACCTGCTTACCCAACGCTACGCCCACAAAGACGATCTGTGGCTACATGCCAAGGACGTAACAGGCTCGCACGTCGTGATCCGGCACCGCGCGGGGCAAACCGTCCCCGATCCCGTAGTTGAGCGTGCGGCGCAACTGGCCGCTTGGTATTCGCGGCGCAAAAACGATTCGCTGTGCCCGGTCACGGTCACGCCCAAAAAGTTCGTGCGCAAACCCAAAGGCGCTGTAGCCGGGTCGGTAGTGGTAGAGCGAGAGCGCGTGGTATTGGTAGAGCCGGTCAACCCGTTTGAGCGCAATAGCTAATCGGCTCCACTATCTATTACTGCGCAAACTCTTGACAGACAGAGGGTTATAACAAAAAAGCCCAACCTAAATAGGTTGGGCTTTTGAATGTGCGCGCGGGGAGATTCGAACTCCCACACCCGGAGGGCACCACCCCCTCAAGATGGCGTGTCTACCAGTTTCACCACGTGCGCAGGGACTGAAACAACGCTTTGTTAAACAGAAGCAAGTGCTTCCGGCTTCGTTGAGGCGGCGAAGCGAGGACAAAAGTAGATACTTGCGACAACCGGTGCAAGCTGGCTGGCATATTTTTTCAGCCTGAAGCTCCTACGCGCAAGTTAAAAGCGAGCTTAGAAGCTCGTAATCAGCGGCAACGGTAGTTCATTAGCCGCTCATTTATTGGCCCTAATTTTAATTTTTTAATGGCGACTTGGACCACTTGCTCCTTGGCCGGTCACATAAAGGCATAATTTCTGCAAACGCTTTTACAGCATTTCTTTACCCTAACCTTCTCCCCACCTATGCAACAACTTCTGAAGGAAGAAAGAACTGAGAACAAAACGGGCACCTTTTCTTCCGCTATTGGGCGATTTGCAGAACAGATAACCAAGTTTTCCGGCTCTACGCTCGCTTTCAGCCTTGCCACGCTCCTCGTACTTGTGTGGGCGGTTACGGGCCCGGTGTTTAAGTATTCCGAAACGTGGCAGCTGGTCATCAACACCGGCACGACCATCATCACCTTCCTGATGGTGTTCCTGATTCAGCGGGCACAGAACAAAGACTCGCTGGTTTTACACCTGAAACTCAATGAGTTGCTGGCGGCCACGCAAGGCGCCAGCAACCGCCTGATCAACGCGCAGGACTTCACGGAAGAAGAGATTAATACGCTGCATCAATATTTCTGCCTGCTGGCCGAAAAGGCCAAAGCCGATAAAGATTTGGGCCATACGCACTCCGTGGAAGAAGCCGAAGAAAACCACGAGAAGAAACGCAAGGCACACTTCCCTGCCGAAGCGAGTAAGTAATCCAACAAAAAGCCCCTGCCAAGTATGGCAGGGGCTTTTTGTTGCGGGGTTGTTGGATGAGGGCTAGCTCTGGGCCAATGGGGTGTTAACCACATGTTCCGACAAGAACCACGCTTGCAATTCGTTGGTCCGCATCACGTTGCTTACGAGCAAGTCGTTGGTACCGTCGTCGCCGGCGTCGGCCGCTTTCTTGGCGTAATCATGGCAGTTTTTCAGGATGATTCCGTGGGCTTTAGCCAAACGCGACACCTGGACCGGCGCTTCCTCCCGATCGCGGGGGATGCGCTCGAGGCTAGTTTGTTCGGCCACGTCGTGGGCCATTGCAATAGCAACACCACCCAAAATCTGGATGCGCTCAGCAATGGTATCGACCAGCTCATTTTGCTCTTCGTAGTGCTTGTCGTAGAGCAAGTGCAGCTGGTAGAAAGTAGGACCTACAACCTGCCAGTGGTGCTTTTTGTACATGTCGCGCAGCGTGATGGTGTCGGCCAGCATCTGGTTGAGCTGCGTTACGCTTTGCTGGCGCACATCGTCGGGCAACGCAATTTGCAGGCGTTGCTTTACGGTGCCGTAGCGCTGAAGCGCAGCGGGCGGGTTTTGCTGCTGGTTCAGGATGGGCTGCACGCTTACTTCGGCGCGAGCATCAGTTGCGGGAGCCGCCTTTTTGGACGCCGTACGCGAAGCAGGAGCGGCGGCAGCTTTTTTGCTGGTGGTTTTGGTTGCCATAATAGATGAAGGGAATTATTCTCGGTTGTGAACGCTGTAAATCAGCAAGCTGAAGCGTGCTTTTCTATGCCTTACAGTACGCGGTAGCAACGAGCAGGTTAGGCCAACAGCCCAAATCTTCTGCTACCCGCTGTGTAATATTTTGCTGTCGGACAAATCCGGCATTGGGTGGGCCTTGTTTCTATCTTTGGCATCCCCACGCTTTTTGATCTTCCCTACTCCAACCCGACTCTGTCCGTGAACGAAGCGCATATCCACCTGATCCTGAACCATACACCTATTCTGGGCAGCTTATTTGGGCTGGTGCTGATGCTGACGGGCATGATCCGCCAGAATGCCGTCGTGCTGCGTACGGGTTTGGTTACGTTGGTAGTGGCAGCGGTGCTGGCCATGCCCACCCAACTCACGGGCGAAGGCGCCGAAAAAGTAGTCGAACACCAGCCTGGTGTGAGCCGTAGCCTTTTGCACGAGCACGAAGAAGCCGCCGAGCTGGCTTTCTGGGTGCTGTCGGCTACAGGTGCGCTGGCGTTGGGCAGTGTGCTCCTGCTCAACCACCAACACCGGCGGGCCGCGTTGCTCGCCCGCTTCGCGCTCGCGGGTGCCCTACTCAGTTTCGGCCTGATGGCCCGGGCTGGCAACCTAGGCGGCCAGATTATGCATCCCGAAACCCGCAGCGATTTTGTATCGAATGCTTTCGAGAACGAGCACAACGCCTCCACCAAGTTGCCGTAAGTAGGTTGGCGGGCTAAAAAGACAAATTGCAAACATTTGATTATCAAACATTTATAAAAATGCCATTTCCATTCTTTGGTGACGACAAATCGACGGTAGCCCGTCTGCTGGCCACCCTCCCCCAGACGGGCCGCCTCGAATGGATTGGGATTCGGCCTGTGCGCCGCGAGCCACTCGTGTCGCTGCCCGAAGCCGAAGTCCTGACCGATGCGCACCTGCGCGGCGACCATGCTCGTATCAAGCCCGGTGGCAAGCGCCAGATTACGCTCCTACAGCACGAGCATCTGGCGGCAGTAGCAGGCTTTTTGGGGCTCGATGCGCCCGTTGAGCCGGGCCGGTTGCGCCGAAACTTGGTTGTTAGCGGCCTGAACCTGCTGGCGCTCAAGAACCGGCAGGTGTGCATCGGCGAGGAAGTGGTGTTGGAAATTACAGGCGAATGCCACCCGTGCTCGCGCATGGAAGAAGAGCTAGGCCCCGGCGGTTACAACGCCATGCGCGGCCACGGCGGCCTCACGGCGCGCATTGTGCAAGGCGGCCTCATCCGCCCCGGCGACCCTGTGCGGGTAATGGAGTAACCCACAGCTAAACGCCGAATTGCAGTTTTTTTATGCTGCTTTTTAGCATAAAAAAACTGCGTTTATAGGGCAACGTTTCGAAGCAAGTCCCTTCTATCTGAGAGGGTAATTTATTTATACAGAGAAGCTTATTACATCAACATAACATCCGCTCCAGTCGCGGGCAACGAATGGCAAAAGCCATTTTTTTGCTTTTCAAATAATAAAGCAGATTGTTTGAAAAGCAGAAAAACGGCCGTACTTTGTTTCATGTCAGTGAAACGAGACGACAAGCGGGACCAAATTCTGAAGGCTGCTAGCCAGTGCTTTAGCCGGTTTGGGTTTGAAAAAACGACGCTGCAAGACATCGGGGCGGCGGCGCGATTTAATAAGGCGTCGCTGTACTACTATTTCAAAAACAAGGAAGATCTATTCATTCAGGTGGTGATGCTGGAGGCCGAGCATTACCTAAATGCACTACAAGAGCAGGTAAAGCCGCTCGATCGAGCTGCCGATAAGATTGTTGCTTACCTCACCGGCCGCCTCGCCTACTACCGGCAAGTCCTTAACCTGCACCAACTTAGCATCGAAAGCCTGCAACGCTTCGAGCCCATGTTCGACGACGTATACCAAGCCGTGCGCGAGCAGGAACTGGCATTTCTGAGCCAACTCCTGCGCGAAGGCGTCGAAGACCGCGAGTTTCTGAAGCTCAACGGCGAGCGCGCCGCCGACGCGCTGCTTACCGTCGCCGACGGCATCAAGCACGAGGCCGTACAACGCTCGCGCACCGCTTTCGCGCAGGAAGTGGACTATGCGCCGGTGCAGGAAAAGCTACAATACACACTCACGCTGCTGCTAAACGGCCTACGGAAGTAAGCATATCTACTTCACTACCAACATGCTAACTGCCGACGGACGCTTGGCGTCGTGGTAGAGCCGGATGGTGGCTTTCTGAAAATCCTTGGCATCGGCGGTTGGGATGTTCACGAACGTTTGGGGATTGCGGTCGACCAGCGGAAACCAAGAGCTTTGCACTTGCAGCATCAGGCGGTGGCCTTTTTTGAAGGTGTGCAGTGCGTCGTTGAGTTCGTATTTCACTTCGGCAACCTTACCAGGCTGGAAAGGCTCGGGCTTCTCGAAGCTGTTGCGGAACCGCCCGCGAATTACTTCCGCTCTTACAAGCTGCTGATACCCATTTGTTTGCGTATTCTTCGCATCCGAGGCAGGAGTTGCTGCCCCGGCAGGCAGCACGTCGATGAGCTTGACTACAAAGTCGGCGTCGGTGCCCGTGGTGGTTACAAACAAGTCGGCGGTGAGCGGGCCAGCCAACGTTAGGTCTTCGGTGAGCGGCGCGGTCTGGAAGGTGAGCACGTCGGGGCGTTTGCTGGCAAAGCGCTGGTCTTCAACCATATACTCGTTGTTGCGATGCGCATACACGCCGTCGGTGTAGGGCACGGGGTTAGCCGGGTCGCTGACGTATTCGTTGGAGCTTTCGGCAACGGTGGGTTTATTGAAGGACAGCTGATTGGCGGGCTGGAAAAACAACGTGCGCGGCTGAGCAGCTTTAGGCGGCCACGCGTCGTAGGTTTTCCAGTCGTTGGTGCCCGTGTTGAACACCGTTGCTTCAGCCGCTCCGAACGAGCCTTTGTCCTTGAGATAGTGGTTAAAAAACTGGGTTTCCAGCTTTTCGCGGTAGTATTTGGCCGTATTCTGCCCGAAGTTCAGCGGGCCAAATTTGCTCCAGTCGGCACGGGCCCACGCGCCGTGCGTCCAAGGGCCCATTACGAGGCGGTTGTCGGTGCCAGGGTTCTGTTTCTCAAGGGCTTGATACGTTTTCAAAGCCCCGAATAAATCCTCGGCATCAAACCAGCCCCCGACTACCAACACCGCAGGTTTCACGTTTTGCAGGCTCGTCCGGATGTTGCGGGCTTTCCAATACGCGTCGTAGGTGGGATGCGCCATGTACTCGTTCCAGGTTTTGGCGCGGTTGTTAAAATACTGGGCGTTGTTGGCGTTTTTGATGGGCCCCAGTTCCAGAAAGAACTTGTATAAGTCGGTGGGTTTGGCGGCAAACATCTCCGCGTACTCCGCCACGGGGCCTTGGCGGGGTGCGTCGAAGTAGTTCATAAATTCGAAGTTATCGAGCAGGTAAAACGCGCCGCGGTGGTTGGCATCGTCGCCGATAAACTCGTCTGTCACAGGCGCTTGCGGCGATACGGCTTTCAGGGCCGGATGCGCGTCGGGCAGAGCGGCCGTGGCGTAGAAACCCGGATACGAAATGCCCATCAGCCCCACGCGGCCGTTGTTGTTCGGCACGTTTTTGAGCAGCCATTCGATGGTATCGTAGGTATCGGAGCTTTCGTCGGTTTGCTTGCCGCTGTTGCCGGGCACGTTGGGCGTCATTTCCTCAAACTGTCCCTCGCTTTTGCACCGACCCCTAACGTCTTGATAAACAAATATATACCGTTCACGCGAAAGCTCCTCGCTCGGACCCGGCCCGCGCTTGCGGTAATTCGATTCGCCGTAGGGTGCGGCCGAATACGGCGTGCGTTCCATCAGAAACGGATATTTCACATTCGCCGCGTCTTTGGGCACGTAGATCACCGTGTAGAGCTTCACCCCATCGCGCATCGGAATCTGGCGGTCGAGCTTGGTGTAGTTGGCGCGCACGAAAGCCGTATCGGCCGCCGGCGTAATCTGGAGTTGAGCCAGTGCCGTCGGGGCGCTGGCTAGGGCGACGAGCAGGGCCGCAACGGAAACAAGACGGGTCATGGAGGAAAGCTACGGAAACGGCGGAAGCTTTAGATGAAGCACGATTTCAACGCAACTAAATAAGCCCCGAAAATTCTGGGTTAACGCCAAAGCCTAAAGTAGGACTAGCAGCTAAAAGCTAGTTCCCCTCCTCAGCTGAGGAGGGGTTAGGGGTGGTTGAATGATTAGAGTTAGAAAACTAGAATTCGTTCTGATGCTTGCCAACCACCCCTAGCCCCTCCTCAGCTGAGGAGGGGAACTAGTTTTTAGATCTATGCATAATTCATTATTAATCAATAGCTTACCTATTCACCGCCATACCTGCTCTTTCCGCTTTTGCCGGCGTCCATGCGCACGATTTTGGGCGTAAACGAGCCCAGTACATCTACTAGGTCGCGCTGATGGGCCATTACTTGGTGAATGTCCTTATAAGCCATGGGTGCTTCGTCAAGGCCCCCGCCGATGAGTTCGATGCCGTGGTCGCGGAGGTAGCGGTGCACCTCCCCTTCCTTGAGTGTTTTCATGGCTTGGCCGCGCGACATCCGGCGGCCGGCGCCGTGCGAGGCCGATTGCAAGGAATCGCGCTCGCCGCGCCCGCGCACGATGAAGCCGGGAGCCGTCATGGAGCCCGGAATGACACCGAGAACACCTTCGCCAGCCGGCGTGGCGCCCTTGCGGTGCACAATGGCTTCGCGCCCGTCCGATAGCGTTTCTTTCCAGGCAAAGTTGTGGTGGTTTTCGACTTGGGCTAATGCATTCTCGCCCAAGGCTTTGCTGAGCCGGCGGTGTATGTCGTGGTGACAGGCCGAAGCATAGTCACCGGCCAAGTTCATGGCCCGCCAGTATTCTTGCCCTTCCTGGGAGTTCATGTCGAGCCACGCGAGGTAGCGTGCTTCGGGCGGGAGCGGGCACTTATTCATGGCCACTTTAGTATAGTGCTGCGCGATGGCCGCCCCCAGCCCGCGCGAGCCGCTGTGCGAAAGCAGCCCCAAATACTGACCAACCGGAAGGTTCAGCTCGTTGTCTTCGGCCGAGATCTCCACCACACCCCACTCCACAAAGTGGTTGCCGGAGCCCGAAGAACCCATTTGGTTGATGGCAGCTTCGCGCTTGCCGCGCACCACCGCGATTTCTTTGAATTCCGGGCGCTCCAGCACCGGGTCATCGGTGGGGTTTTTGAAGACTTCCTTGCCGCCAAAGCGGGTGTTGTTCAGCAGCAGCTTGCGCAACTCCTGCGTCCGCTGATCGAGGTAGCGCGGCGGTAAGTCAAACACCGACAAGCACATCCGGCAGCCAATGTCCATGCCCACACCGTACGGAATCACGGCATTGTCGGCGGCCAGCACGCCGCCGATGGGCAAGCCATAGCCCTGATGCGCGTCGGGCATGAGAGCGCCGTCGATGGTGATGGGCAGCTGCATGGCCGTATCCATCTGCTTGCGGGCGCCATCTTCGATGAAGGCGTCGCCGTAACGACGATAATCCTTGATTTCGAGGTTGAGCTTGACGTCGCGGCTGGGCTGCGGCACGAGTTTCTGCGCCAAGGGCCGCCAATCTTCGTCGCGCACAAACTTGTGCGGATCGGTTTGGATTTCCTGCAACAACGCCTGCGCGCTGCCTTTATCCAGCTTTCTAAACTGCCGCTGGTCCAAAATATCCAAGGCCAAACTGATGGTAGCCTCGTCGGTAAAACCGAGCTGCCGGAGGTCTTTACTGTGCAGTTTGTTTGTCGCCTTAGCCATGATCTACAGTTGGTGGGTGGTGTCTGTAGTAGCGCGGGGAAGGCAAGCCAGGTTATAGCCGAGCTTGAGACGGTTGCTAACGCGCGCAGCCCATAGTCACATAATACATTGATATACAGATAATTATGTAACCAGTTTTTTTAATCTTGCTGCGAAGGCAAGTGCTCGTGGGCTGGCGCGACGTCGCGGTGAAACAGGCGGTAAGTCAGGGCCAAGACTACGTTGTTTTTGGCCGAGGTATTCTGCGGGACGAACTGCCCTTGCTTCACAACGGGCAGGTTGTAATTGGCTTGATTTACCCAACCGGCTTGCAGGGCCAGGTGCTGGTTGAATTGATAACCGGCCCCCGCATACACTCGGTTGCGCTCAAACACAGGCCCTTTCGGGTTGAGAAATATCTCGTCGTAGATTGACAGGAAGACAGTTTTGGCGGCAATGGTTTTGGCATTCAGCGGGATGAAGGTGTTGAGCCGGTACCGGATGCGGTTGCGCGTCGCCGAACTGTCGCCTCGGTAGTCAAACCAGCGCTGCTCCATGCGGTAGCGGTGCTCGATCTTTACGCGCTCGAGGTACTGATTGAGCACCAGTTGCAGCCAGAGGCGTTTTTCCACGTTGAGCGGCCCGTCTTCGAGCGCTTTGTAGTCGGAGGTGGAGTAGCGGCCGCCGGCGAGCATCACCGTGAAGTTTTTGTCGAGGTCGTAGCTCACCCCACCTTTCAGCTCGTTGTAGAAATACTGCCGGAAAAGCGCGTTGGTACGGGCCTGCACTTCCGCAAAACCGCCCCACTTCTTTTCCGGGCTGCCCGGCAGCTGTACCGTCCCGATAAACCAGCTGCCCAAGGGCTGGGCCGGGTTGGCGGGCGTTTGGGCCTAAGCAGCCTGCATGCCGCTGCCAGTTAACGCCATCACAAAACCCAACACGAGTAAGCACTTGTTCATCAACATGTTGGAAATGGATTTAAATGAACACAAGCGTTCCTGAACCCCACTACGAAAAATTGCTAACGGCCAGCACAAATATAGAGGTCGCTCAGAAGCGAAAGCCATCACGCGGTTTCGCAAGTCGGGAAAGCAAAAAGTAGCACAATAGGGTTGTGCTCTTTTTCAGTTAACTTATTTTTAATCAGCAACTTACGTGCTGGCGCCCTCCATCCGCACAATGCGCGGCGTGAAGGTGCCGAGCACGTCCACTAGCTCCTGCTGGCTTTGCATCACGGCGTGGATGTCTTTGTAAGCCATGGGTGCTTCGTCGAGGCCGCCGCCGATGAGCTCTACGCCGTGCTGGGCGAGGTAGCGCCGCACTTCGGCTTCGCCCAGCTCCTGCTTGGCCCGCGTCCGCGACATCCGGCGGCCGGCGCCGTGCGACGCCGAGGCCAACGACTCGGCCACTCCCCGGCCCCGCACAATAAAGCCCGGCGCCGTCATCGAACCCGGAATCATGCCGAGCACGCCTTTGCCGGCCGGCGTGGCGCCCTTGCGGTGCACGATTACCTCGCGGCCGTCGGCCATGCGTTCTTTCCAGGCGAAGTTGTGGTGGTTTTCGACCTTAGCCAAAGGCTTCTCGCCCAGGGCTTTGGCAATGCGGTGGTGAATCTGAAAGTGGCACGCCGAGGCGTAATCACCGGCCAGGTTCATCGCCCGCCAGTATTCTTGCCCCAACTCCGTTTCGAGCGACAGCCAGGCGAGGTGCTTGGCTTCGGCCGGCAGCTGGCAGTTTTCCATCGCGAGCTGCGTGTAGTGGTTGGCCACGCTGGCCCCCAAACCCCGCGAGCCGGAGTGCGAGAGCAAGCCCACGTACTGCCCCAGCGGCAGCCCCAGCTCGTTTTGCGGTTCGGTGATCTCCACGATGCCGAACTCCACGAAGTGGTTGCCGCCCCCCGACGTCCCGATTTGTGCCGCGGCCGTGGCTTGCTTGTTGCGCAGAAAGCCAATGTCCTGAAATTCATTGCGTTCGAGCACGGCGTGGTCCATTTTGCGGCCGTGCTGGAAACCGTCGCGGTTGCCGAACCGCGTGTGTTCGAGCAAAAGCTTGCGCAGCTCCTGCACCCGCTGCCCCAGAAACTGCGGCGGCAAGGGCAACACCGACAACGCCATCCGACAGCCAATGTCGACGCCCACGGCATACGGAATTACGGCGTTATCCGTCGCCAATACGCCGCCGATGGGCAAGCCGTAGCCGTGGTGGGCGTCGGGCATCAGGGCGCCAGCTACCGTCACGGGCAGCTTCATGGCCGTTTCCATCTGATGGATAGCGCCTTGCTCGATGTGCTCGGCGCCGTAGAGGGCGTATTCTTTGCGCTCGGTCAAGGCGATGTGGCGGCTGGGCGGGGGCAAAAGGGCCGCTGCCACGTGGCTCCAATCGAGGTCGGTGGAGAACTCGGTGGGCGTTTGCAGCACCCGCTGCAAGAGCGTTAGCTGATCGGTATGTGAGAGTTTTTTCAAATGCTTGCGCTGCAATTGGGCCAGCGCCAAGCCAATGGCCCGACCTTCTGGAAAACCAAGTTGCCGAAGGTCATTGCCGCGTAATTGTTGTGCCATAAAAGGGGAATTTTAAAAGGAGAAAAAGCGAAGCCAGCGGGCGTGAGCAGGTTATCTATCCAAGCAGTTCAGGGCCGCAAAGCGGTGAAGATGCTTGCGGAAAATCCGCACGATGGCTTTTCTAAATTTGCTGATGGTAAATACTTTTTTCATATATATTTGATTATCAATTATTTATGAAATTACATTAACACAACTCGATACCCAATCACTGGTGAGCACCCACTGAACGACATCCGGTGTTTGGGAAGGCTACGGAAAGGGGCAACGGGCGCTGAGTCTTCCTGCTCTACCAAACTGAGCTACCATCGGCCTAGGAGCCAATGAGCGGGACTCGAACCCGCGACCAGGCGATTAAAAGTCGAAGTAAGACTCGGCTACGGCACCCACCGGCGCATTTTTCACTGGGGCAACAAGCGCGCAACCATTGGTCCTGCCCTACCAATTTGCCAGCCGCAGTGCCGAAGCACTAATTCGGGAGTCGAACCCGCGACAGGACCTATTTTTGGAGCGAAGTATGGCTGCCCTACGGCACCCAGTGAAGTAGTTGATGACGATCAAACCGCGGGGGCAACTGGCGAGCAGCGGAAGTATACGGCCAAGGCCGCTCTGCTCTACCTACTGAGCTACTTTCGCAGCCTGAGCCAGTGTGCGAAAGGCGGGGCTCGAACCCGCGACCCGAAGTAACGCTGCTCTACGACACCCGGCGGATTAATTATGCATCTCTTGCCAACGGACAAGGGCAACAGGCGATCGGCGTTGATCTTACGCTTGCTTGGCAGCAAGGCCGGGATTCGAACCCGCAGACGTGGCCTGGCTATTGAGCTGGCACGCCCGAAGAAAAATCCCGAAGTAACGCCTATCTACGGCACCTTGCGCGTTGGCGGAAATCAATAATTGATAATTGGCTAATCGACTGGTTTTCATTTTATTAACTAAGTAATTAAGGCGTGGTGGGAACGACAACCGCTTTCTTATTTGCCGTTCCCATGGCCGCGTGTTTACAATTTTATTTTTTCAATTTCGGTCAGGGCGGTGCCGCCGTTTTCCAGCGCGTGGAGCACGTCGAACACTTTATCCGACCAGCCCGCGATGAGGAAAACCCCATCGGCAGCCTGGACTTGCACCGGCGTGGTGCCGTGGCCGGCCAAGTCGAACAGGTAGAGCCGGGCGTGCGTGGCCACCGTGCGGCGGTATTCGCGCCACTCGTGGGCCAGCGTGTCTTGGTGGCCACGGCTGTCCCAGAGCTGGCAGTCGGTGAACACCAGCACTTTGTCGGCCCGCTCGCGCTGCTCCCGCAGGTCGCGGATGACCAAATGCCCGTTGGTGCTGTAGCCTACCTCGCCTTCGCGGCGGTACAGCTCCTGCACGTTGCGCAACACTTGGCCCTGAGGCAATGCCACACGCTTCCAACGGTCGCCGAACATGCCCGTAACTACCTGCTTACAACGGCTTTGTAGGAGCATGCCGAGCACCAAACCCACGTCGTAGAGCAGCACTTTGCTGCGCGCCGACACCGGCTGCTGCATCGAGCCCGACACGTCGCAGGCCACTACCACACGGGTTTCGGAACCGAAGCCGCGCAAGTTGTCCGCCGAGTGCACGATAGCCGCTTCCAGTGCTGCCAATACGGCCGCTACGTGACCACCACGTAACCCCAAGGCAGTCAGCACCTTAGTTACCGGGCCCGTAGTCGTATTCATGGCCTCCACCTCGCGGTAAGCGGCCAAGAACCGAAACGGCAACTGCCGGGCCCGCGCCACCGCAAAGCGGTCGGCGAGCATGGTACACACCCGATCCATTGCCTCGGCCGACACGTCGGCTTCGAGGATGTTGCGCAGGTTGCGCAGCAAGGCCATGTAACCCAGCTTGCCGCTCCCGATCAGCTCCTCCCACTTGGCGCGGAAGGCCGCGGCGCGTGCTTCGTCGTTGGCGAAGCTCCCCTGCCCCAGCGCCGACAACTCGGTTTCCCAAGTGTAAGGCGTTGGCAGCGTGCCCGCTACAAGCTGGTCGAACAGGGCTTGTTGAGCCCTATCGCGGGCCGTAGGGTGCACCAGAAATAACGCATCGCGAAGGCGAATGGTGCCGGCACGGTCGTACTTAGCCAACTGGTAGCCGTCGAAACGGTTGAAGCTGAGGGCCAAGCCTTTCTGCAATTGCTTGGAGAGGCGGTTGAGGGTTTTGGTGCCGCCGCGGTCGTTGGCTTGGGCATAGAAAGCAAGCAACTCCGTGATTTCGTCGGCGCGCTGCACCACGCGGGCCACCAAGCGGCTCACGAGATTGTCGCCGCGGTGCAGACGGGCCAGCTCCACAACCAGCACCAAGGGCACTGAGCGCAGATAAAGCCGTTCGCGAGCGTATACCGCCAATTGGGCCACAAACAAAGGGTCGTTTTGCGCTACCAACTGACGCATCCGCGTCAGCCGCGTGTCGGCCTTTTCGTAGAACTGGTCGCTGAGCGCGGCAGTGGCCACGGCAGCATACAGTTCCAGCTGGGGCGTGAGCTGGTAAGCTGCAGCGCCTTCGTAGTTGATGGCGTTGGGCTGGGTTTTACGGAGGGTAAAGTTGAAGCGCATAAGGGTAAAAATGTGAGCTAGGAAATGGTGTAATGGTGCATCAATAGTTTATATAAAGCGATAAACTTTGCTCGACTTGTTGCCTTAATTATTAATTCAACTGTGTATTATTTTACTAAAAGAACATACCTGTTCCGCCCCGAATAAAATCATTTTTATTCGATTAATAAACATGAAAAAGGCCCGACTCTTGGGAGAGCCGGGCCTTTTTCACGGATACGTCACGTAATGATTACCGACGTAAATAATCCGACGAAAAATCCCGGCCACACCAATCCCAATGGCGGCTTGTATGCCGTTTATTGGATTCTGATGTTGTAAATGGTAGCTGCTGGAGCATGGCCTGACGGGTAGAATGCGTTGTAAAACAAACAACCCGAACTGGTTAGGTTCGGGTCGCGGAAGTTTCAGAGGGAGTCTGCTACTGCCTAGCTATACCGAACCACGATAGAAGCCCATGGCTTCAGATCGTATTGGATGTGGGAGGTATTAAAGCAGCGTTGCATGGCGTTATTGATTTTGATAGGACAAATATGAATGGTCTTTTTCTAACATGCAAGTAATAGTTAAAAATATTTAAAAATAATTTTTCAAAAACAATCAACTAAACAAAGGCTTTATTTCGAACGAATATAAATAGCCGTTCTTAACATTTATTAAACTCAGAATTCTTGTGCTTTTAAAGTCAGCGGTGGCAGCTAACTCACTACCCTATTCCCTCCGTAGCGCTTATCAAAATACGTGGCTATTCTTCTGGTTTTTCGGGGCGGCCCCTTTCAGGTGTGTGCAGGCGACTCGGGCGGCTTTGCTTTTAGCGCCAGAATGCGTAGCCTGCGTATACACGCTCCTGCCGCTCCTTCACACGCCTTTGCATGCCCTGCCTTGCCACTTCCGATCGTTATCTTCTGGACTTGCCGCCCGGTCATCGGTTCCCGATTGCCAAGTACGAGCTGATTCGCGAGCAGTTGCTGTGGCAAGGCATTGCGCCACCCGAGGATTTTTATGATCCGGGGCTGTGCGCGCTGGATGACGTGCTGCGCGTCCACACGCGGGAATATTGGGAGAAAGTGCGCGACCAGTGCCTCTCGCCGGCCGAAGTGCGCCGCCTGGGCCTGCCGCAGAGCGAGCAACTAGTGCGGCGCTCGCTGACGAGCTCGGCGGGGACGGTGCAGTCGGCGCGGCGGGCCCTGCGCGATGGTATCGGGCTCAACTTAGCCGGCGGCACCCACCATGCCTTTGCCGACCACGGCGAAGGCTTTTGCGTGCTCAACGACATTGCCATTGCGGCCGCTCACTTATTGCACCACGGCTTGGCCCGGCAGGTTCTGGTAGTTGATCTGGACGTGCACCAGGGCGACGGCACGGCGAGCATCTTCCGCGATGAGCCACGGGTGTTTACCTTTTCCATGCACGCCGGGGCCAATTACCCGCTGCGCAAGGAGCAATCGGACCTGGATTTGGAGCTGCACCTGGGCATTGAAGATGCGGCGTACTTGGCGTTGCTGCGCGTTACGCTGCCGCGCTTGCTCCAGCAGGTGCAGCCGGATTTTATCTTTTTCCAGGCGGGCGTCGACGTGCTCAAAACCGACAAGCTCGGCAAACTGGCGCTTACGCTGCGCGGCTGTCGGCAGCGCGACGAGTTTGTGCTCGGGCTGTGCCACCAGCACGCCCTGCCCGTCGCCGTAAGTATGGGCGGCGGCTACTCCGAGCGCATCGCCGACATCGTGGACGCGCACTGCAACACGTTCCGCGTAGCCTACGAATTGTGGGGTGACGCCCCGTGCCAGCCGCTGGCGGTGTAGTTTTGCAAAAGCGATAACTGCTTAGCGAGCGTACCCAACCTATTCAGCCGTTACGCATAACACCTTGTCATTCTAATCTTTACAAAGGACAATGGGTGTAAAAATCGAGCAATTGCTGTTTTCCCTTTCCCTATGCCCCACTCTTCCAATTCGCCGGCCGACCACCCGGATCCCTCCACCAGCCCAGCAGTGCACCACAGCAGCCTGCGCCCTGAGCCGGCCGAAGAAGCGGTGGGCTCACCGGCCCAACGCGCTTTTCGGCAGGCGGTGTTGGACGTCGAGAACCTGCGGCAGCGCCTCCGCGACTTGGAGGAAGAACAGGCCGACGCCCGGCGGCGCTACTGGCAACACGTGGGGCCGCTGGCACAGGCCGTAGTGACGGCGCGGCAGGCCTTATTTCCTCCGTTGGAAGAAGCGCTGTTGCTGCATTTTTTCAGCCGTGCCGAGGAGCAGCAGATTACGTCTCTGATCGTTGCCAATGCCCACTCCCTGCGCGACCGTTTTGGCGAAGACGCAACCGAAATTCTACAGCGATATGCTACCCATCAAAAGGCCCAAAATATAACTATCACTGAATCATATAGTTATCAAGCTGACGTAAACCATACTTCGGAGCCCCAACGCGGAGGCCAACGCCGCAAAACCAAAGCCCAGCGCGCCCAAGAAGCGGCCGAGCGCGAAGCCCAGGCCCAGCAGCAAAGTCTGCTGGGCAACACCAAAGCCGTCTATCGCCAACTGGCCCGCGCCAACCACCCCGACCTCGAACGCGACCCCGAACGCGCGCAGGCCAAAACCATCCGGATGCAGCAGATTACGGAGGCTTATGAGGCCAACGACCTGTACACGCTGCTCCAACTCTTGTCGGAGCACTCCGCCGACGGCGACGCCGCTTCCGACGACCTGCTGACGCGCTATACGCAGGCCTTACACCGGCAGCAAACCGAGTTGAAGCAACGCATGAATGAACTGAAGTTTGGCGCCAACGGCTTCTTTGGCAGCACCGGCAAAAAGCAGGAAGCCGAGCTGCGCCAGCTCAAGCGCCACCTCCGCGCCGAAGCCGAGTATTTACAGCACATCAGGCACGCCATAGCCGAGCCCAGCGGCCTGCGCGACTTGCTGAAACAGCTGGCCGCCGAAGGCCACGAGTCCATTTAAACAAGCCCTTTTCCTTGCTTTCCGGCGTTCTGTCAGGCGGCGCCATCGCCTATTCGGTATTCAGGCTAAATACCTAACCAACAGAAAGTTGGCATTAGTCACCTGGCCAGGGCCCATGCCGGCTTCGGCGTTACATTTGTGTTCGCCTTTATCGCCCACCTCATGAGCAGCGACCCTGCCTCGGGTTGGGTGGCGCCGGTCATCTTCCGGTTCGTGCTGGCCTCCTGCCATGTATTCTATCACAGAATGCAGGAAACCCAGCCCACCATCGTAGCCGCAGCCTGCTAATTTATCCTGCATAAATATCTGATATACAGATATTTATGCAGGATAAAAACAATAGTATGTAACACTATCACAGAGCAGGGCTACAAAGCGCGTCTTGGAAGTGAAATCTTACCGAAACCTAGCCAAATACGGCGCGGTGCGGCTTTCCCTGACGTTGGCGACTTCCGCCGGCGGACCAGCGGCCACCACCTGCCCACCTTCGTCGCCCGCGCCGGGGCCCATGTCGATTACCCAGTCGCTGCCGGCCACCACGCGCATGTCGTGCTCCACCACAATGACCGTGTTCCCGGCTTCGACCAGGCCCTCGAGTTGGGTCATCAGCTTTTCCACGTCGGAGGGGTGCAGGCCGGTGGTGGGCTCGTCGAGCACATAGAGCGAGTTGCCGCGCTGGGCCCGTTGCAGCTCCGTCGCCAGCTTAATGCGCTGGGCCTCGCCACCCGACAGCTCGGTGGCCGGCTGGCCGAGGCGCAGGTAGCCCAGGCCCACTTCGCGCAGCACCGTAAGGGCCCGCAGCACCGTCGGCTCGTCGGCGAAAAACTCCCAGGCCGCGTCCACAGTCAGGGCTAGTACTTCGGCGATGTTTTTGTCTTTGTAGGTGACTTCCAGGGTTTTGGCATTGTAGCGCGAGCCGTGGCAGACGGGGCAGGGCGCGTACACGCTGGGCAAAAAGAGCAATTCGACCATCACAAAGCCCTCGCCCTGGCAGTTTTCGCAGCGGCCTTTGGCAACGTTGAAGGAAAACCGGCCCGCGTCGTAGCGGCGGGCTTTGGCCATTTTGGTAGCAGCAAACAGCTTGCGCACATGGTCAAACAACCCTGTATAGGTGGCCATATTGGAACGCGGCGTGCGACCAATGGGCTTCTGATCGACGCGCACCAGCCGTTTGAGGTGCTCCATGCCGCCGACAATGCGCCCGCCGGTCTCGATCGGGGCAGCACGCTCCAGCGGGTCGGCGCCTTCCTCTTCTTCGAGCAGCACCTCCTGCCCTAGCTGCTCGGCTACCAGTTCTACCAGTACCTGGCTTACCAAGCTCGATTTGCCCGAGCCCGATACGCCCGTAACCGTGGTGAGCACGCCCAACGGAAACTTCACCTCGAGTTGCTGCAAATTGTTGCGCGTAACGCCAGCCAGCCGCAACCAGCCAGCGGGCGGGCGCGAGGTGCGAAGCTCTTTTTTGTTGTCCGATACAAAAAGGTAACGCCTTGTTTGTGAACCGCTTATCTCATCAAGCCCGGCGGGCGGGCCGCTGTAGAGTATTTCGCCACCCTGCTCGCCGGCCGCGGGCCCAACGTCTACC
Source organism: Hymenobacter jejuensis (assembly GCF_006337165.1). Lineage (NCBI taxonomy): Bacteria > Pseudomonadati > Bacteroidota > Cytophagia > Cytophagales > Hymenobacteraceae > Hymenobacter > Hymenobacter jejuensis. The sequence continues at coordinate 3,819,325 of NZ_CP040896.1, read as the reverse complement.
AGCCAATCGGCCTGCCGGATCACGTCGAGGTTGTGCTCGACGACAAACAGCGAATTGCCAGCTTTCTTCAGACTGGCCAAGGCTTTCAGCAAGGCTTCGGTGTCGGAGGGGTGCAGGCCCGCCGAGGGTTCGTCGAGCACGTACACCACCCCGAACAGGTTGGAATACAGCTGCGTAGCCAGACGCAGGCGCTGCAATTCGCCCGGCGACAACGTGGGCGTGCTGCGCTCCAACGACAGGTAGCCCAAGCCCAGATCGAGCAGCACGGCAAGGCGTGCTACCAAGTCGGCTGCAATGCGCTGACTCACAATTACTTGCTCAGGGTGCGCAGCATCGTGCTTTTTGCGGCCGGTGGCAGTGCCGTCGGCAAAAGGGCGCAGCAACTGGCTCACACGCTTCAAAGGCAGCCCCGACATATCGGCGATGTCCAGGCCGGCAAAGGTCACCGACAGCGACTCGGGCCGCAGGCGCTTGCCGTGGCAAAGTGGGCAGGCCGTGCTGATCATGTACTGCAACGCCCGCTTTTTCATCAGCGGGCTTTGGGTGTTGGCGAAGGTGTGCAGCACGTGCCGCTTAACACCCGTAAACGTGCCCATGTAGTTTGGCGGCTCCTTGCGCCGGAGCGCGCGCTGCGTTTCGGCGGGCGAGTAGCCGGGGTACACAGGCACCACCGGTTGCTCGTCGGTAAACAGAATCCAGTCGCGGTCTTTTTGGGGAAGGTCGCGCCAGGGGGTATCTACGTCGTAGCCCAGCGTAACCAAGATGTCGCGCTGGTTTTGGCCGCCCCAGGCTTGGGGCCATGCCGCAATTGCCCGCTCCCGAATGGTCAGCGACGGGTCGGGCACCATCGATTCTTCCGTTACTTCATAAATACGGCCCAAGCCGTGGCACGTGGGGCAGGCACCCTCGGGCGTGTTGGGCGAAAATCCCTCGGCATATACAATGCTTTGATTAGCAGGATAATCGCCGGCCCGCGAATACAGCATGCGCAACAGGTTCGAGAGCGTCGTGACGCTGCCCACCGACGAGCGTGTGGTGGGCGTGCCGCGCTGCTGTTGCAGGGCCACGGCCGGCGGCAAGCCGTCGATGGCGTCGACTTCGGGCACAGCCATCTGGTGAAACAGCCGCCGCGCATACGGCGACACCGATTCGAGGTAGCGGCGTTGGGCCTCGGCGTAGAGGGTGCCAAAAGCCAAGGACGATTTTCCCGAGCCCGATACGCCCGTAAACACCACTAACGCATCGCGCGGAATGTCGAGATCGACATTTTTTAGATTGTGCTCCCGTGCTCCGCGCACGCGCACAAAACCCGTATGCAGCTGACTATCGCTATTTTGATTTTGCGAAACAGAGTTATTGGCCATGGGCTAGCGTTGTAAGGACGTGAGAGCAGAGCGTGCATTCAACCTATCAAAGAAGGTTTGCAAATGCAGCTTCGAGCACGCTTACGTATCTGGCGGCGCCAGATACGAATCGCAGCTGAAAAAACTCTTCCGTTTGCAGCTATGCAGCGCCTGCTACGATTTCAGCTAGTCACCAAATGACCTGCATCGGCTTGGGTATGCAAGCGGGAAGTCCTGTTTTTCAGGAGCTGCTAGGGTATTTGTTTCGTTTTGACGGAAAACGCTGCTGCGCATATGCCTTGCTGCCAGCCGGGCCTTTGTGTTGTACTTTTGGCCATTGGCCTGATAGCTAAACTGCTTGTTTTTGTATGCAGCAATTTGTCAGTCAAGCGTTTATATACCGAGGCCAACGGTTTGCGCCTCCATCATCGTAAACGACTGATTTTACCACTTTAGCTCGTTGCTTTTGCGTACGATTTCCCTGTTTTTAGTATTTCTGCTGGCTTCCGTTCTGGCATTTAGCAAGGACCCTTATCGGCAAGTAGTGGCCCGCCGCGGCGATGGCACCCAACTGCTGCTGCGCCGTTATGGCCTGAATCCGAATACGCATTTGCAGGCATTTCTGGCGCTGAATCGGGCGAACCTCAGTAAAGGGAAAGACCTTATTGCGGGCCGAAAATACCGCTTGCCCAACGCCTCGCCACGAGCTATTGCCGGCAAGCCGAAACCCAGCGCCGCCACTGCCGGCCGAACAGCTTCGGTGAGAAAAACGGCACCCGTTCCGCTCGCGTCGTTATTTGGCAGTGCCTACGGGCGAGTAGCCGTGCGCGATCAAGCGCTGCGGGGCGCAATCCTGTACGTGTCGTCGGGGCACGGCGGCCCCGATCCGGGCGCGATTGGGAAGTACGGCGGCTATTCGCTGGCCGAAGATGAATACGCGTATGACGTTGCGCTGCGGCTGGCTCGCGTCTTGACGGAGCACGGCGCGTTGGTGTACATGATCATTCAGGACCCCAACGACGGCATTCGTGACCAGCCGGTGCTCCTAACCGACTACGACGAAGTGACGTATCCGCAGCAACCGATTCCGCGCAGCCAGCTCGCCCGCCTGCGCCAGCGCATCAATGCCGTAAACAAGCTGCATGGCCAGCACCGCAACACGTATCAACGCTTCCTGGGTTTGCACGTCGACAGCCGCAGCGAAAGCCAGAACATCGACGTGTTTTTCTACCACAACTCGGCCAGCGCGGCCGGGCAGCGGTTGGCCGAACGCATCCACCAGACCTTCACTACCCGCTACAAACGCTCCCAGCCAAACCGGGCCTATTCCGGAAAAGTATCGTCCCGCAACACGCTGTATGTGGTGCGCAACAGCCACCCGCCGGCCGTTTTTATGGAGCTTGGCAACATCCAAAACCTTAAGGACCAGCGCCGTTTTGTGATTCCGGACAACCGCCAAGCGATGGCCAACTGGATCTGCGAAGGAATTATCGCCGACTACCGCGCCCGCCGCTAAATGCCGTTCGGCAAGGGCTGAGTAACAGGGAGTTCGGCCGATTCCGCGAGTCGGAGCAGGCTTTCGGAGTTGATGCAATAGCGCAGGCCGCTCGGCTCCGGCCCATCCGGAAACACGTGGCCCAGATGGCCCTCGCAGACGTTGCAGAGCGCTTCGATGCGTTGCATGCCGTGGCCGTCGTCGAACGCGTACCGGATGGCGTTTTTGGCGATTGGCTGCGTGAAGCTGGGCCAACCGGAAATGGCGCGGTACTTCTCCGTGGAGTTGAACAACAAACTCCCGCAGCCGGCGCACGCGTACACGCCCGGCTCGTAGGAGCGGCAATACGCGTTACGGTACGGCGATTCGGTTGCTTTTTGCCGCAGTACCCGAAACTGCGCCGGCGTCAGCTGTGCCTGCCACGCTTCCTCCGACTGCTCCACGCGCCGCGGCGGCTCGGGGTTGCTGTATTTGGCGAAGTAAAGAATGTCTTTCAAGCGCAGCACGATATTTTATAATCTATTGATAATCAATATCTTATATATTAACTACGGATTCATAAGCAGGAACAGCAAGTTGTGGTACAGAACGCCGAGCTCGCCGTCGTGGCGGCCGTAGAGGCCGGCATCCTCCAAAAGATCTTCTACTTCCTCGTAGTCCTGCACAAAGTCCAGCTCTATGTCGTCGGAACTGTCGTCGACGTAGGTGAGGGTAACGTAGCGGCGCTTGGTATCCAGCGTTACAAACAGCTTCTGGCGAGGCGTTTGGGCAATCAGCAAGGCATCGTGTTGCTGGACGCTGCCGGAGGCCGTTTGGGTCTCGATGGTGGTCTTTTCCGCGTCGGGCGTGTGAAGAAAAAAGGTGCTGCTGTCTAGGCTCATGCTCAAGTATACGGCAGCTAGGCCAGATGCAACCTACCTTCGGCAGGGAGTGGCGCAAAAAGACTGCCCGACGACCCAGGGAACCCGCCGCCGCAAACCAGCCTTATAGGTAGTACCTTCAGGCCTGCACTTTTGAAACGACCTGTTCCTTCTTTATGTCTAAATCAATCACCTTTCCGGGTGGGCGGCTGGCGCAGGCCCTGCTCATCTGTAGCCTTGCTGCCAACGTGAACCCTACGCCAAGCATTGCCCAAACTACACCCGCGGCCGGCTTTTCGACCCGCGCCGATCTGAACCCGTTACTGGCCCCGTGGGCTGGCCCGTATGGCGGCGTTCCGGCTTTCGACAAAGTTCAGGTAAGC